>CAZXMG010000113.1:0-21323 GCA_964641275.1 uncultured Polyangiaceae bacterium | reverse complement strand
CATGGTCCCCACCGCCGGAGCATGGTCCCCACCGCCGGAGCATGGTCCCCACCGCCGGAGCATGGTCCCCACCGCCGGACACCCTGCACCTGGAAACCGCCAACGCAACGCTGGCGTTGCAAGGAGCGCTCGGACAAAGGCTAGACTGCGCCGGCACATGCTCCGCCGGCTCCGCCCCCACGTCTCGCTCGCGCTGCTGTTCGCGTCGTTCTTGCTGGCGCTCGCAGCGGCGTTGCCGGCGCACCTCGGGCTCGCGCAGCCAGAGGGCGGCCCGGCGGTGTCAGGCTCGCCGCCGCCGGTCGAGACCGCCTCGCCGGCGCCGAGCAGCGCCCCTGTGGCCGCGCCGCCTGCCCCGCCCGCACCAGCGCCTGCCCCGCCGCCCCCGAGCGATCAGCTGCGTGTGTACGTGCTCACGTTCAGCCCTGGCGACCACCCGTTCTACAAGTTCGGCCACAACGCGATCTGGATCCACGACGAGGGCACGCGCAACCTGATGATGCGCGACCGCGTCTACAACTACGGCATGTTCACGTTCGGGGATCCCAAGCTGATCCCCAAGTTCTTCCTCGGTCGCTTCATGTACTGGCTGGACGTGTCGACCTACCCCGGCACGATTCGCGGCTACAAACGCGAGAACCGCAGCATCGACGTGCAGGAGCTGGACCTTTCGGCCGAGCAGAAGCGAGAGCTCGCGCGCTTGCTCGAGGAGAACGCCAAGGTCGAGAACCGCTACTACAAGTACGACTACTACCGCGACAACTGCTCCACGCGCGTACGCGACATGATCGATCGCGTGACGGGAGGCAGGGTCAAGGCGGCGGCCACCGCGCCCGCGCGCCTCACCTATCGCCAGCACACGTTGCGGCTCACTGCCGACCTGCCCGCCGAGTACGTGATCCTGAACTTCGTGATGGGCAACCTGATCGATCAGCCCGTCACGCTGTGGGAAGAGGCCTTCATCCCCATGGAGCTGCAGAAGACGCTGCGCTCCGTCACCCTGCTCAACGAAGACGGCAGCGAACGCCCGCTGGTCAAGGACGAGCGCCTGCTCCTGCCGGCCGAGAACCGCATCCCCCCGCCCGCGGACCCGCCGACCTGGTGGCCCTACTCACTGCTCACCGGCTTGGCCATCGGCGGCGCCATGGCAGGGTTGGGCCGCTGGGCAGAGAAGGCGCGTGGCGCGCGCATCGGGTTCGGCATCGCGCTCAGCGTGTTCGGCCTGGTGTGGGGCTTCTTCGGCTGGTTCTTCTTGGCCGCGTGGGCGTTCACCGACCATCAGGTCGGCTACCACAACGAGAACACGCTGCTCGCCGTGCCGTGGTCGATCGTGCTCGTCGGCAGCGGCATCAACCTGGCGCGCGGTAAGCTCGCGAGCGCGCAGCGAGCGCGCGCGCTCGTCAAAGCCGCGCTCGGCTCCAGCGTCCTCGCGCTCGCGCTCAAGGCGCTCTACTTCTGGTTCGATCAGGCGAACGGCTTCTTCCTGGTGTTCTTCCTGCCCTTCTGGGGCGGTGTGTTCTACGGCGTGCGTGAGATCTCGCGCACCCTCGCCGCACGAGCCGCCACAGCAGCCAAGCCCGAAGCCAGTGCCTCCAAGGCGACGGCCAAACCCAAGCCCACGGACGAGGACCCAGAGAAGCCCTCCGACGATCCTGCGCCGGACAAGGAGGCTCCCCCCGCCCCCAAGCCCAAGAAGAAGCGCTAGCAAACACGCTCGCGCGTGGGTGCTTGAGCGCGCGTGTGCTCCCGATCGTGCCCCGCGCGACGAACACACCAGTGGACCTGGTGCTTGCGGGGCCTGGGCTCGAGGAGATGTTGCGGCTCCTCGCCGCGCGACTGCACGACCGCGAGGACACCCTGCCCATCCCAAGCGCCAGGGCCCGAGGGTAGCGCCAGCGGCGGCCCAGAGACCCCGCGTGCGGCAAACCAGACACACCGGTGCGGCCGGTCAGAAACAGGTGGCTTCCCCAGCTCCCAGAGTCATTTCAACGATTTGAGCCGCTAGACGAGGTGGCACCCGGCTTGCGAAGGCGAGGGCTCAGGAGGAATCGCCCACCATGCTCGTCGCCGTCGCTGCCGCCCCCGCCTCTGCTCACCGCCCTCGCCCCGTGTCCGAGCTCCGCGCCGCGCTCGTGGCCTTGAGCCCCGAGCTGTACGCCCGAGCGCTGCGCCTGTCGCGCAACGGAGCCGTGGCCGAGGACCTGGTGCAAGACACGGTGGAGCGGGCGATGCGCTTCGAGTCGCACTTCATCCCGGGAACGAACGCCCGAGCCTGGCTCTTCCAGATCTTGTTCAGCGTGTTCATCACCCGCTGCCGCCGCTGCCGCCGCGAGCAACGCGCGCTCGGCTCGCTGACCACCGATCCGTGCGCGTGGACCAGCCAAGACAGCGGCCCGGAGATGAGCCGCCTCACGCCTGCGTTGGCGGCGGAGCTGGCGTGTCTGCCCGACTCGTTCCGCCGCGCCGTGGAGCTCGTCGACCTCGAGGAGCTCAGCTACAAGGACGCCGCCGACCGCATGGGGGTGCCCGTCGGCACGGTGATGAGCCGCCTGCACCGCGGCCGCAAGCTGCTCGCCAGCGCGCTGCGCGAGTCCGAGCTGAAGATGGCCGCCTGAGCGCGTACACGTCCAGCTCCACCGAAACGCTCTGAATCGATCGCAGCGCGCGACCTGCCAAGAGGCGCGACGATCATGAGCCGCACGCGCCCGGGCTGAGCGCAACGTTCGCCACCGAAGCTCGAGGCTGCTTGCTATAACGCAGAGCGTGCGGCCCTTCGCGTGGCTTTCCTTGTGGATGTGGCTCGGCTGCAACGGCACGACCAGCTCCGAGGTGCATGTGGCACCGCGGCCGACGGCGCCGGCGCCGGCCCCGCTGATCGTGACCCCAGCCGAGGAGGCCGAGCGGCTCACCAACGAGCAAGCGGACGAGATCTTCCCCCACGTCGCGGCCGACGGCGCGCTCACGCTGTTCCAGGCCGAGCGCTACGAGGGCATCGGCCCGGACCGCAAGCTCACCTCTCAGCGTGTCGTGGCGCTGACACGGAAGCCTTCCGGCCTCGAGCGCCAGGAGCTGACGGAGCCGGTGCGCGCGGCCAGCCGACCGGTGCTGCTACCCGACCGCTCCGGCTTCTTGTACGTGACCAACGCCACAGGGCCGCTCTCGGTCGTGCGCGCAGCGTCGCTCGCGGTGGACGCTCCGGTGACGATGGTGCTGAGCGGCGACCGCGCGCCCGAGCCGAGCGAGCTCGACGTGTCCTCGGACGGGAGCAAGATCGCGCTGAGCATGCGCAGCCTGCAAGGTGGTCGGGGCGTCGCCGTCGCCAGCGTGGACGGCAAGACGCTCACACCCATCGGCGAGGGCCGCGCGCCCAGGTTCAGCCCGGACGGCAAGGAGATCGTGTTCGTGCGCACGGAGGGTGGGTTCAATCACCTGTTCCTGATCGGCAGCGATGGCCAGGGCCAGCCCAAGCAGATCACGCGCGGCCCCTTCGACTGCGACACGCCGGCCTTCTCCCCCGACGGCGCGCGCATCGTGTTCGCCTCGAACCGCGGCTACCAAGAGCGCGCACGCTCGCGCAACGTCGAGCTGCAGCTGTTCGTGATCACACGCGACGGCAGCTCGCTGACGCAGATCACGCAGGGCAACACGCGCTCGGCGACGCCGTTCTGGAGCGCTGACGGGCACCTCTACTTCAGCTCGGATCGCGCGGGCTCACTCGATCTCTACCGCGTCAAGGCGCCGCAGACGGGCGCTCGCTAGGCCCGGCGCACGATGCCGCCCGAATCGAACGGGCAGATGTCTACCGATGTCTCCGGACTGCGCTGGGCACCTCGCGTAGCTCGGATCCATGCTTCGCGTTCAACGCTCCGTGCGGGGCTTGTTGGTCACGGCCGTCGCCGCAAGCTGGTGTTCGACTCCCATGTTGGCCTCGGCCCAAGTGCAGCCAGGAGACATGATCGTCGCGACTTCCGAAGGCCTCTTCGAGGTGCACGCAGGCGGTGATCAGACGGGGAGGGCGCCTTTCCTCGTCGACCGCTCCAAGGAGCCGCTCTCACTTTGCCGCAAGCCGGACGGAAGGGTGCTGGTGGTGATGGCGGGGTACCCCGAGCACGACATTCGCTCCATCGAGACGGGGGCGTGGGTCGCCTACGCATGGGGACTCGGGTGGACCATGGGCGTCACCTGCGAGCCGAGCGGTGCCACCTGGGCGGCAAGATACAGTGACGGACCAGGCCTCGAAGTGTTCGACGTAGCCGTTGGCGGCGACTACGCAGCGCAGCCTGCCTTCGCCGCGAACGTCATCGGCGATTCGTTTCAGCGCTCATCCACAGGCGAGCTGCTCACCATGTCGAGCCCAGTGTCGAGCTCAGCCACGGGCATCCACTTGCTGGATGACAGTTTCCAGCCGTCGAGCCCGGACGCGTTCGTCGAAGGCAACACGCAGAGCTTCGCGACACTTGGAGGGGCACTACTGGCGGCCATGCCAAACGGGCTGATCAAAGATGTGTCGGCCGGCGGTTCCGTCTCTTCCGCGCCCACGTTCGCAACCTTGCCCCCACAGACCACGCTGCTCTTCGCGCGCTGGGAGAAGCTCTGGGCCGCGCAAATCGAGTCCCCTTTCACGCGCATCTACGACATCACGGCCGGCGGCACGTTTGGGCCAGGCCAGGAGTTCGTCGTGGTGAACGGGGGGATCCGCGCAGGATTCGCGTGGGCGCTCGTGGTGGCCAGTCTGCTTTGGCGCAGGTCGCATCCGCGCCGCTGACCATGGGGCTCGCCGATTCGCCCGAGCCAGTCGAGCGAATCCCAGTAACATCCCTGGCATGGCGAGCCTCTCGACTGCGCCTGCGCGCTGGGTGGCCCTCGGCCTCGCTTGCGCCGCGGGTGTGGCGCAGCTGTCGGGCTGCATCTTCGTACTGGAGTTTCCCGCCCCGGCAGGCGAGGGCGGCGGCGCTGCGCAGACCTGCGAGCCGTTGGCCGTCGAGGAGTGTGTCGCGGACCCAGCGGTCGACGCCGCGGCCTGCGATGACGCCACCCGCACCTGCCTGCAGGACGGCAGCGCCTTCGGCCCTTGTGGCTGCGCCGGGCTGATCTGGGCCGACAGCTTCGGCAGCGCGACCGGGAGCGCGCAGGGAACGAGCGTGGCGGTCGCGGAGAGCGGCGACGTGGTCGTCGCCGGCTTGTTCAGCGGCGCGGTCAACTTCGGCGGGTCCACGCTGACCGCGGCGGGCGAGCGCGACATGTTCTTGGCCAGCTTCTCCGCCACGGGCGAGCACCTCTGGAGCCAGCGCTTCGGCAACTCCCAAGATCAAACGGCCCCTCCCAAGATCGCCGTCGACTCCGGAGGCTCCGTGGTCATGGTCGGCGCGTTCACCGGAGCGTTGTCGTTGGGAGGCGAGGACCTGACCGCGGCCAACGTGTTCGGCAACGTGTTCGTGGCGAAGTTCGACGCCGGCGGCGCCCATCAGTGGAGCAACGCGTTCGGCGAGCGCTGCGTCGCCACCAGCGTCGCCATCGGCTCGAACGACTCCATCGCCGTTGCGGGGGCGTACCGCGACGCGTTGAGCTTTGGTCCGGGCGCGAGCCTGCTGAATCTGTCGGAGACGGCCGACACGTTCATCGCCAGGCTCGACGCAGACGGCAGCGCGCTGTGGGCGACCGCTCACGGAACGTCCGATCACGAGGACACGGGGCTGTTCGTCGCCGTGGGCGCAGACGACGTCACCGTGGTCGCGGGCATCTACGCGGGCGACTTGATCGGATCCGACCTGGTTATGCTGTCGTCCGCGACGCCCGTGGTCTACGCCTTCAGCTACGAGCACGACGAGATCAACGACGACCTGATCGTGCGTTGGGCCACGCAGCTCGAGGGCACCGGTACGCAGGAGCTGTCCGGCATCGCGATCGACGCGGGCGGAGAGGTGGTGGTCGTGGGAAGCTTCAAGGGCTCGCTGACCGCAGGCGCTCTTTCGCCTCTTCAGACCGTCGACGCCACCGAGGACGCCTTCGTGGTACGGCTCGCAGGCGACACCGGCGACGCGTCGTGGAGCCAGGCCTGGTCCGACTCCGGGGACACGCGGCCGCGCTCCGTCCGGGTCGATGCGAGCGGAGACATCGTCATCGCCGGGTCGATGAACGGGGCCGCAGATTTCGGCGGGGGCTCTCTGCCGCTGGCCGAGGGCGCCACCGACGCCGCTTGGCTCGTCAAGCTCACGAGCGCCGGCGAGCACACTTGGAGCAAGGCGCTGAGCAGCGCGAACGCGCAGCTCTTGTTCGCTGACGTGGCGACCGACCCAACATCGGAGGAGCTATGCGTGACGGGGAACCTCGTGGGGGAGCTGGATCTGGGCTTGGGTGTGATCACCGCGACGGACGACGTGCTGGTGGCGCGCTTCGCGCCGTGAGCTTCGCGCGCGCGACGGCGCTCGCTGCGCTCCTCACCAGCGCCGCCTGCGGCGACGACGCGGCGACAGGAGGCGCGGGAGGTGCGGGAGCCGGAGGTGGCGCAGGCGCCACGACCACGACCGGAGGCAACGATTCGTGCACTCCCGCTGAGGTCGTGGGCTGCTACGACGGGCCCACCGAGACGGCGTTCGTCGGCGTGTGCCAGGATGGGGAGCGCACGTGTGGGCCCGATGGCACGTTCGGAGCGTGCGAGGGGCAGGTGCTCCCCGCGGTGACGGACGACTGCACGTTGCCCGGCGACGAGGACTGCGACGGCGTGTCCTGCAGCGAGCTCTCGTGGGCGGTGTCCTACGACACGGAAGGCAGCAGCACCGCGCACTCGGCGGCGTTCGCGCCCGACGGCTCGCTCGTGGTCGCCGGTACGTTCGAGGGCAACCTGTTCTTCGACATCGACGGCTACCTCGGCGGCAACAACCCTTACATCTTCTTGGTCCACGTGTTGCCCAACGGCACCTCCGGATGGAGCGACATCGATCTCGCGGGCAGCGAAGCGTCGCCCGTCGCGCTCGCCGTGGGCGCCGACGGCGCCATGACCTACGCGGGCGGGTTTCGCGGAAACATGAACCTTGGGGGTGGCTTCGTGAGCCAGGGCGAGGACGACGTGTTCGTGGCGCGACGCGACGCCGCCGGTGCGGATCTGTGGGCCATCTCCGCCGGCGACGCCGCCTCGCAGCGGGTGACCGCGGTCGCGGTCGACGCGAACGGCGACGTGCTGATCGCGGGCCGGTTCAGCGGAACGCTGGACTTCGGAGGCGGCGCCGCGCTGACGAGCGGCTCAGCCAACCTCGACGTGTTCGTGGCCAAGCTCAGCGGCGTGGATGGGCAAGGAGAGTGGGCGGTCAGCCTCGGAGACGCCACGCTGGACGATCCGGCGCCTTCGCTCGCGCTCGGCCCCGCGGGCGAGGTGGTGATCGCAGGAGCGTTTCAGGGGAGCTTCTCGCTCGCGGGCCAGACGCTCTCTGCTCCCGGCGATCTGGATCTCTACGTCGCGAAGCTCGATGGGCAAGGGACACCCGTGTGGGCGACGAGCTTCGGGGGCACTGGCGTCCAGCGGATCTCCGGCGTGGGCGTCGATCCCACCGGCGACGTGCTCCTCGGCGGGCACATGTTCGGCACGCTCGAGCTGGGCGGCACGCTGCAGGTCCCCGACGCGAGCTCGGACGCGTTCGTGGGCAAGCTCGACGGCACGGACGGCGCCGCGCTGCTCGGCGCACGCTTCGATGACACGGGCAACACCACTGTCGCCGCGTTGCGCGTGGACTCGCTGGGCCACGTCGCGCTGACCGGCACCCTCGAGAGCGCGGACTTCGGCGGTGGCGTGCTGGCGCGGCCACAGGGCGACCCAGCACCCTTCCTGGTCAAGCTCGACGGCGCGCTCGCGCACCTGTGGAGCAAGGTCTTTGCGGTCTCGGGCACGTTCACGCCCACGGCCTTGGCCATCGATCCCGCAACGCGCACCGTGGGTTTCGCCGGCGGCCTGGCGGGTGCGTTGGAGCTCGACACCGTCACGATCGACAGCGACGCCGAGGCCACGCTCGAGGTCGGTGCGGCCGCGTTTCAACCCTGAGCGCGAGCCTGCTCAGCGGTAACCCGCAGCCTGCAGCTCGAACAGCTTGGCGTAGGTCTCGCCACGCGAGAGCAGCTCCTCGTGTGTTCCAGACTCTCGGAGCTCCCCGTGCTCGAGCACCACGATGCGGTCGGCCATGCGTACGGTGGGGAAGCGGTGCGAGATCAAGATCGAGGTGCGCCCGCGCGTCAGCTCGCGGAAGCGCTCGAAGATGGCGTGTTCGGCCTGCGCGTCGAGCGCCGCGGTAGGCTCGTCCAAGATCAGCACCTTGGCCTCTTCGCGCGCGAACGAGCGTGCCAGCGCGATCTTCTGCCACTCACCACCAGACAGCTCGACGCCCTTCTCGAACAGCTTGCCGAGCTGGGTGTCGAGGCGAGCCGACAGCTTGTCGACCAGCTCCTGCGCCCCGCCGCGATCCACCGCCCGTTCGATGCGAGCCTCATCCTCCAGGTGATCCACGCTGCCGAAGCCGACGTTCTCCCGCAGCGAGAGCTGGTAGCGCGCGAAGTCCTGGAACACGACCGAGAACGCCGCGAGCCGCTCGCGCTCCGGGAGCTCGGTCACGTCCACGCCGTTCAGGGTCACGCGCCCCTCGGTCGGTCGGTACAGGCCGAGCAGCAGCTTGACCAGCGTGGTCTTGCCCGCGCCGTTGAAGCCCACAATCGCCAAGCTGCGCTCGGGCGCGACGTCGAGCGTGATGTGCCGGAGCGCCCAGCGCTCCGAGCCCGGGTAACGGAACGACACGTCCTCGAGCCGGAGGTGGAGCTTGCCTTCCAGGCTCAAGTCGCCCGCCGCCTTTGCCGCGCGTGCGGTCACGGGACGGTCGAGATACCCGAACAGGTTGGACAGGTAGAGCGTGTGCTCGTGCATCGACCCGAGGCTGGCCAAGATCGTCTCGAAGCTCTGCTGCCCTTGGCGAAAGGCCACTGCGTACAGGGTCATCTCGCCCAGCGAGATCGAGCCCGCCGCGGCCGCCAGCACCATCGTCAGGTACACGCCGTAGTAGACCAGCGTCGCGAGCAGCGCGAGGCTGGTTCCCCACACGAACCGCCTGCGCGACAAGCCGGCGTCCTCGGCCACGATGCGGTCCCCGAGCTCGCGGTAACGTGACAAGAGTGCGGGCCCCACCCCGAGTAGCTTGACCTCCTTGGCGTGATCGTCGCTCGCGAGCACGCGCTCGAGGTAGAACAGCTTGCGCGTCTCCGGGCTGCGCCAGTTGCGCATGCGGAACGCCATCTTGCCGAAGTGCCGCTCGGCGATGGTGGCAGGCAGGCTGGCGACCGCCAACGCCAAGCAAGCAAGCGGGCTGTACGCGAACAGCAGCGCGGCGTAGCCCGAGAGCGTGAGCGCCCCACGCGCCACGTCGAACGCCTCGCTGATCACGAGCAGCGGGCGGCTGGAGGCTTCCCGGCGGGCGCGAGTGAGGCTGTCGTAGAAGGTGGAGTCCTCGAAGTCCGACAGATCGAGCGTGAGCGCCTTGTCCAGGATGCGCACGTTGACTTCGTGGCCCAGCCGGGCGCCCAGCGTCTGACGCGTGAGCTGCGTCGCGCGCGTCAACAGCAGCGCGAGCGCCACCAGCACCACCTCGACCAGCACCCACTTCTCGGCCTCGAGGCGGTCGCGGACAGACACCGCGTCGACGATCGACTTGCCCACCCAGGCGATCGCCGGCGGGACGAACGCGGCAAGCAGCGTGAGCACCACCAGCAGCGCGACCCCGGTGCGCGACGAGTGGATCGCCAAGCGGGCCGCGCGCGGGAGCAGCGCCAAGAAGGCTCGCAGCTTGGACAGGGTCTCCAACCGATCCGCGGTGTAGCACAGGCGAGAACCGTGCGTTGTGTTGCGCTCCCCTTGCCGGGTCGGGCGGCCGGCGCTAACGAGCCTGGAGAGGTACGCTCATGTCACTCCCCCGCCCCGTTTACATCGTCAGCGCCGTCCGCACCCCCATCGGAGCCTTCCAGGGTGCGCTCTCCGGAATGACGGCGCCCCAGCTCGGCGCCGCCACCATCAAGGCCGCGCTCGAGCGCGCCAACGTCGCCGCCGACCAGGTGGGCGAGGTGTTCATGGGCAACGTGCTCTCCGCCGGGGTGGGCCAAGCCCCCGCGCGCCAGGCCATGATCTACGCCGGCTTGCCGGACAGCGTGCCTGCGACCACCGTCGGCAAGGTGTGCGGCTCGGGCCTGCAAGCCGTGATCTTCGGCGCCAAGAGCATCGGCATGGGTGACGCGGAGATCGTCGTGTCCGGTGGCATGGAGTCGATGTCGAACGTGCCCTACTACCTGCCGCAAGCCCGCAACGGCTACCGCATGGGCCACGGCAAGATCGTGGACGGCATGATCCACGACGGCCTGTGGGACCCGTACGGGGACTTTCACATGGGCAATGCCGGCGACAAGTGCGCCAAGGAGCACGGCTTCAGTCGCGAGCAGCAGGACGACTTCGCCAAGGAGAGCTTCCGCCGCGCGCTCTCCGCGCAAAAGGAAGGCCTGTTCAAGAACGAGATCGTGCCGGTGAGCGTGCCGCAGAAGCGCGGCGACGCAGTGGTCGTGAGCGACGACGAGGGGCCGCCGGGAGGCAAGCCAGACAAGTTCGCTTCGCTCAAGCCCGCGTTCTCCAAGGACGGCACCATCACCGCCGCCAACGCCTCCAGCATCAACGACGGCGCCAGCGCGCTCGTGCTCGCCAGCGAAGAGGCCGTCAAGAAGCACAACCTCAGCCCGCTCGGGCGCATCGTCGGCTACGGCGGCGCGGCCCAGGCCCCCGAGTGGTTCACGACCGCCCCCGCCAAGGCGATCGAGAGCACCACCAAGAAGCTCGGCCTCACCACCAAAGACATCGATCTCTACGAGATCAACGAGGCCTTCGCGGTGGTCACCTTGGCTTGCAACAAGCTGTGTAACCTGGACCCGGCCACGGTCAACGTGCGCGGCGGAGCCGTCTCGCTCGGGCACCCGATCGGTGCGAGCGGCGCGCGCATCCTCACCACGTTGCTGTTCGCGCTCAAGGATCAGGGCAAGAAGCGCGGCCTCGCCACGCTGTGTATCGGAGGCGGTGAGGCGCTCGCGCTCGTCGTCGAGCGATAGCCTCGAGCGAGGCCGTCGCGGCCGGCGTCGAGCGCCTCGCGGCGCTCACGCCGACGCTGGCGCCGGCCACTCACACCAACAGCTACGCGCTCGGTGAGCGCGAGCTGATCTTGGTCGAGCCTGCCACGCCCTACGAGGACGAGGCGCGCGAGTGGCTGGCGTGGGCGCGCGGCCTGCTCTCTGGCGGGCGGCGTGTGCTCGCGTTGCTCGCCACCCACCACCACCCCGATCACGTCGGCGGAGCGCGCTTCTTCAAAGAAGAGCTCGGCTTGCCCCTGTGGGCGCACGAGCGCACCGCCGTGCTCGCCAACGTGCAGGTGGAGCGCACGCTGGCAGAGGGCGACGAGCTGGTGCTCGACGGACCGCTGCCCCAGAAGTGGCAGGTGCTGCACACGCCGGGTCACGCCTCGGATCACCTGACCTTGTTCGAGGCCGAGCTCGGCGTGGTGGTCGTGGGCGACATGGTGGCCAGCGTCGGCACGATCCTGATCGCGCCCGGTGATGGCGACATGGCGGAGTACATGCGCCAGCTCAAGCGGCTCGAGCGGCTCGAGGCCAAGGTCGCGCTGCCGGCCCACGGCGCGCCCATTCAGGATCCGTCCAAGTTGTTCCGGGCCTACCAGGCGCACCGGCTCATGCGCGAGGCCTGGGTGCTCAAGGCCGTCGAGTCGACTGGCGGCACCGTGGACGAGCTCTTGCCCGTGGCCTACGCCGACACGAGACCCGAGGTCTACCCGATCGCTCGGCTCTCGCTCCTGGCTCATTTGGAGAAGCTGGTCAGCGAGGGCAAGGTGCGCGAAGAGGATGGGCGCTTCAGCTCAACCCCGAGCTGACTTTGCACGTTCGTCAGCATCTGACACGATGCTCGGTATGAAGCGTGTGCTGCTGCTCGGGCTGGGCGTCGTGGCGATTGGTTGTGATGCGGACGCGCCGCCCCCGGCGGCCCAGTGGAGCGCGAGCGAGCCCCAAGCTGCTGCGGCAACACCCGCGTCCCCAGCACCAGACAGCGCATTGCCAGACTTCGCGGAGCAGGACGTCGACGAGTCGCTGCGCGATCCGTTCCAGCCTCCGACCGACGCCGCGCCCCCGCCTCCGCCCGAGCGCAGTGACGTGTCGTTCCACGATCAGCCCGCCCGCTCGCTGCGCGTGGTCGGCACCGTCCTGGGCAGCGGGCCGCCAAGCGCCATCCTCGGCGACGGCAGCGGCGCGACCGAGGTGCTCACGGTCGGGGACCGGCTCGGCGCGCTCGAGAAGGGCGCCGACGGTGCGATGCTGGAGTGGAGCGTCGACCGCATCCGCGAGGGCCGCGTGTTCCTCCGCCGGGACGCCGGCGGTGTGGTGCAGACCGCCGTGCTGGGCGAGCCCACGAACGTCTCGCAGCGCAACCGCAGCGCGTCCAGGTCGACCCCCAGCGGCCGGCGCTGACGCTGGCGCGCCGGCGGCGCTCAGCCGTCCTTGTGCTTCTTCTCTCGCACCACCAAGACCGGGCAACCTGCGAGGCGCACGACCTTCTCCGCCACCGATCCGATCAGCAAACGCTTGATGCCGGTGCGGCCGTGGGTGCCGATCACGATCATGTCGGCGTCGACGTCGGCGGCGATCGCGCAGATTTTTTCTGCCGGATCTCCGGTGTCGGTGTGGATCTCGACCGTCGGGACGTGCGCGTCGGGCCGCGTCTTCTTGAAGTCTGCCAGGCGGTGCTCGACGAACTCCTTGAGCTTCGTGAGGTCGTTGCCGGTGAGCTCGGGGGCGTTCAGGTCCTCGGGCGGCTTGACGTTGGCGATGTTGGGCTCGGCGACGTGCATGAGATGCACCACGCCGTAAGTGTCCGCTGCCACCGCGAGGGCGCGCGCCATCACTCGGTTGGAGCCCTTGTGCTGGTCGATGGCGGCGACGACGATTTCTTTCTCGGTGGTCATGGCAACTGCCTCTTGTTGGGCCGCCGAGCATAGTGCACATAGCAAGCGTGAGTGAAGCGCCCTGCGTCGCGGTGATCATGGGGAGCCGGAGCGATCTCGAGCACCTCTCTCCAGCGATCGAGCTTTTGAGCGAGCTCGCGGTGCCGCACGAGGTGAGCATCGTGTCGGCCCACCGCACGCCGGACTGGATGTTCGAGTTCGCGGAGAGCGCGGAGGCGCGCGGGCTTTTGGTGATCATCGCGGCCGCGGGTGGCGCGGCGCACCTGCCAGGCATGGTGGCGGCCAAGACGTTGGTGCCCGTGCTGGGGGTGCCCATGCCAGCCACGGCCCTGAACGGCGTCGACGCGCTGCTCAGCATCGTGCAGATGCCCAAGGGCGTCCCGGTCGGGACGCTTGCGATCGGCAAACCGGGAGCGGCCAACGCGGCGCTGCTGGCTGCGCAGATCGTATCGATCAGCCGGCCGGACCTGCGCGAGCGCCTGCGCGCCTGGCGCAACGCCCGCACCGCCGAGGTGCTCGCTGATCGCGAGGTGTGACATGTCGATTCTGCCCGGGTCGACCATCGGCATCTTGGGTGGCGGGCAACTCGGCCGCATGAGCGCCATGGCCGCGCGCGAGATGGGCTACCGTGTGCGCGCGCTGGATCCGGATCGCGAGCCCGCTGCGCGTTTCCTGGTGGATGAGCACGTGTGCGCCGCGTTCGACGACGACGACGCGATGGTGAGCCTGGCCTCCCGGGTCGATGTGATGACGCTGGAGATCGAGAAGCTCTCGGTGAGCGGCCTCGCACGAATCGCAGAGCGCACCCCCTGTCGACCGGCCGGGCCGGTCTTGGAGGTGATCCAGGACCGCGCACGACAAAAGCACTTCCTGCAAAAGCACCGCCTTCCGCTCGGCGAGTTCCGCGTGGCACGTGGCGAGGCAGAGATCGCGAGCGCGGTGCAGGAGCTCGGCGGCCGCACGTTCGTCAAGCTGGCCCGCGGAGGCTACGACGGGCGCGGGCAATTCCAGACCGAACGTGTCGAGGATGCTGGCCCAGCCGCCGCCGCGCTCGGCCCACAGGCCGTGGTGGTCGAGCGAGCGCTCGCGATCGAGCAAGAGATCTCGGTGTTGTGTGCGCGGTCGCCCTCCGGGGATATCGCCATCTACCCTCCGGCGCTGAACCACCACGAAGCACGGATCCTGGCGTGGTCGGTGCTTCCCGCGCCCATTCCTCCGGCGCTCGCCACACGCGCCAGCGAGATCGCGCGCACGATCGCCCAGGCGCTGGAGGTCGAGGGCCTGCTCTGCATCGAGCTGTTCGTGGTCGGCGGCGAGCTGTTGGTCAACGAGCTCGCGCCGAGGCCACACAACAGCTACCACGCCAGTGTCGTAGGCTCGGCCACCAGCCAGTTCGAGCAGCACGTGCGCGCGATCTGCGACCTCCCGCTCGGTTCGGTCGACAGCCTGCGGCCGGCCGCGATCGTGAATTTGCTCGGCGACCTGTGGGTGGATGGGCAGACGCCCGCGTTCGACCGCGCACTGCGACTGCCCGGGGTGCGCGTGCACCTCTATGGCAAGTCCGGCGCGAAGCCTGGTCGCAAGATGGGTCACCTCTCCGCGACCGCCCCCACGGCACAAGCCGCGGTCGTGCTCGTGCAGCAGGCCCTGAAGACGCTGACTGGCTGCTGACGATCCTTCGCCGTGGCGGCGCACGTCGAGCTTGGGATGAGAGCCCACGGCGCATGTCGCTCGAGCGCCTCGCAGCGGCCATCGAGCAGAACCTCGAGAAGCTGGCAGCTAGCCCCAGCTGAGCTCGCCCAGCGCGAAGTCGTCGCCCCGGTCGAGCTCGACCACGCGTGGCCCCTCGCCACCGGCGAGCAGCACGAGCTCTTCCATGGTGCCGTAGTGACCTTGCCACACCCACTCGGTGTAGCCGTGTGCGCGTGTGAAGCGGAAACGCGCCAGGCCTGGGCCCATCATCTTGATCGAGAGCTCCGTGCCCTCGATGTACAGGCCGAGCACCCGACCCGAGTGGCGCACCAAGAGCTCCGGCGACGTGAAGCGGAGCACGAACTGAAAGGCGCCACGCGCGTCGAGGCGGGCCGCCACGCGACCGAGCTCTCGCGCCAGCTGCGGGCTCGGCCCCGCGACTCGCTGCACCGCCTCGTGAAGCGCGACGAACGAGGTCAGCGGGTACCACGCCGCCGTCAGCAGATCTTGACGCAGGAGGCGGGCAAGGTCCGCGGGCAGCTCTTCCACCACCCGCTCTACCGAGACGCCCAGGCTGCCCACCGCGGCGAGCAGCGTGCGGAACGTCTGCCCGCGCACGCGTGGCGAAGGCAGCTCCACGCCTGCTGGTGCGCGCTCAACCCGCCGCCAGGACCTCGCCAGCTCGCTCGAGACACTCTCGCCCATACCCACCCCGCACCGGCATCTTAAGAGAAGAGCGGCTCCCCTGCCCACTGGCTGAAGAGCCGCTCGTCTGCTTTTTTCAACTGGCTCGCCAGTTGCCCGGGATGGGGCGACGTCCACGAGGTGGACGGCGTCCAATTCTGGTTGCCTGCCAGCGAAGCGCAGCTCAGCGCGGAGGATCGATCACGGCGTTCTCCGGCGGGATCAGGAAGTAGACATCGCGGCTGTCGAGCGGCGAGCCGTCCCCGCGCACCGTGAGGATCGCACGATAGATCTGCGGATCCTCAGTCGCAGGGACGGTGGTGTTGACCGGCACCGGGTGCACGTCCCAGCACACCTTCTTGCCCGGCAAGAGCGCGGGGAACGCGTCGTCGAACGTGTCTGCGTCGGTGTCCGCGGTGGGCGTCACCACCTCGCACTCGCCGACCCCCGAGACGTTCACCTCGAGATAGTCGATGAACTGCGTGGCATCGACCGCGTCGCTGGTGTCGTCGCTGGCCTCGATCGTGGTGTTGAGCGCGTTGCCCTTGGCGAGCGCCAAGATCGCCGTCACCGTGTTGGACACCACCGCCGCATCGACCGCCAGATACACGAAGGGATTCCCCATCGCGTCGACGGTGCCCGAGGCGAGCGCGATGTCCGTCGCTACGCTCTGGGGCGTGCCGGCGCCGCCGGCGTCGTCCGTGCCGTAGAGCGACACGAACTTGATGTCGGAGGCGATCAGCGCCGCGCCCGCGGACGCCGCGGTGAACGACCCACAGGTCGCTCCCGAGCACTGCTGGTCGGCGTCGGTGATCTGGACGTAGATGCGGATGGCCTCGTCGCGGAAGCCGGGGCAGCCCACGCCCGTCATGGCGCATTGCATGTTGCCCGCCGCCGGGCACAGCGCCGGATCGGCGATGCAGTGAGACGGCTGGAACGGCGCTTCCGCTCCGCCCGCCAACATCGTGGGCACGCCTGCCGCGGTGATGGCTGGATCCGGCTGCAGCGAGATCAAGTTGCGATAGGTGTTGAGGTTGTTCCAGCTGCCGACCCCGGTCCACATGTCCGGGATGCAGCCAGCGCCCACGTTCGGATCGGCCACACACTCGCTCTGGAAGCAGATCTGATCCGTAGCGCAGTCACCGTCGAGCGCGCAGGTGGTGCCGAAGTTCTGGCAGCTGAGCGTGTTGACGATGGAGGGCAAGCTCGTCTGCAGCGCGTTCAGCTCGGCCGACATGGACCCGGTGATGTCGAACGCGAAGTACACGTCGGCGAACTGGATGTTGGTGCGGAACCGCACCGTGTCCTGCATCGGCGAGGTGGGATCCTGGTAGGGGATGATGAAGACGAAGTCGCCGTTCGCCTGCGGGTTGTCGACCGGGTCGGTGGGATCGGTGCCGGCCACGTCCTCGATCAGATCGCTGACGCCGTCGCCGTCGGAGTCGACGTTGGTCGGATCCGTGCCGAGCCCGAGCTCTTCGTCATCGGTCAGGCCGTCGTTGTCGGAGTCGAGGTCGCGAAAGTCGGGGATGCCATCCGCGTCCGAATCCACCGGCGGGGTGTTGACGTCCGCGTCTCCTGCCTCGTCGGCGTCCGAGATGCCGTCGCCGTCCGAGTCGTCCTCGTAACGGTCGCGGACCCCGTCTCCGTCGGTGTCTGCTTGGCCTTCGTGCAGATCGCCGATGGTGTCGCCGTCGCTGTCGACGTCTTGGTAGTCGGGGTTGTCGTCGCCGTCGCAGTCCTTGGGAGCCTCCGGCGTGCCCTCTTCGCTGTCGACGTCGCCGTCGCCATCGCAGTCGCTGCCGTCGCCCGCGATCTCGATCGAGTCCGAGATGCCGTCGCCGTCGTCGTCGAGGTCGGCGAAGTCCGGCTTGCCGTCGCCGTCGAAGTCCTCTTGGCTGTCGTCCCCGTCGCTGATGCCGTTGTTGTCCGAGTCGTCGTCGAGGAAGTCGGGCGTGTCGTCGCTGTCGGTGTCCACCGGCGGCGTGGCGGGATCGTCGTCGCCAGCCTCCACAGCGTCGGGGATTCCGTCGCCGTCCGAGTCGGAGTCCCCCGAGTTCGGGGTGCCGTCGCCATCGGCGTCGCCGTCACCCTCGTCCGCGTCGGTGATGGTGTCACCGTCGGAGTCGGTCAGGTTCGGAGGCGAGCCCCCGCTGCCTTCCCCTCCACCCCCGGTGTTGCTGCTGGTTTCATCGCCGCAAGCGGCTGCGGCGAGCACGAACATCGGGATGAAGTAAGCGAATCGACGAGCCCTCATGATCGACATGCGAGACCTCCAAGAGCGTTCATCGTAGAGAGTCTTGCCGTCCGATCTCGGCGGAAGATTCGCGCCAGCTCAAAATCGAGGAGGAAAGCTGCCCCTCTGTGGGATGCGAGCGCACAGCTCGACCGCCCACAAAAGCGCCGGCGCACCTTCCCACGGAACGGAATAGGCTCGCCGTCGCATGGCGCCCGCCAACGACCGCGACGTGGACGCTCTGGTGCTGTTGGATCGACCTTGGGTGCACGCGCTCCTGCTCGTGGTGAGCATCTTCGTGGCGTTCGGGCCGGCGCTCGAGGGCGTGGCGGTCTGGGACGACGAGCTCACCGTGGGCGCCGCGCGCGACCTGCCGAGTCTGGGCTCGACCTTCTCGACGCCCCTGTTCGGCGAAGGGGCGCGCTCGGCGAGCTACTACCGCCCGCTCGTGTCTGCATCGTTCTGGATCGGCACGCGCCTCTTCGCCGGCGCTCCGCACGTCGGGCTGCATCTCGAGAACCTGCTGTGGCACGCGGCGGCCTCGGTGTTGGTGCTGTACACGCTCAGACGTTGGCTCGAGGCTGACCGAGCGTTGAAGATCGGCGCAGTCTGCCTGGCCGCGACCCTGCTTTGGGCAGTGGTCCCACAGAAGGCCGAGAACGTCGCGTGGATCAGCGGGCGCGGGGACGCGATGGGCCTCACCTTCTTGCTGGCCGGGCTCGCCCTGAGAGCGCGCCTGCGCGGTGCCGCTGGCGTCGCGTGTGCTGCGTTGGGGGTGGCGCTCGCGCTGCTCTGCAAGGAAAGCTTCGTGATCGGGCCGATCGTCATCGCGGTCGAGCTGTGGTTCGAGCGCGAGCAGCGCGGTGACAGGAGCTCGCCGGGCCAGCTGGCCCGCGCGCCCGAGCTCTTGGCAACGGGTGGCCTGGTCGGCTCGTATCTGGTGCTCCGCGCGCTGTGGCTTCCCCTGAGCGGCGGAGGCGCGGCGATGTTCGCGGGGCTCTCTCCCCTGAGCCGCGCCCAGCTGTTCTTCGAGACGGTCGGCTACGGCGCGCTCGGCATGTTGCGCTTGCACGACGCGTCGCTTCTGATGGGGCCGATCGGCTTTCGCTCGCCGAGCGAGCTGTTGCACGAGCCTGCCATGGCGGGTGTGGGCGTCGTCACCATCGTGGGCGCGGGAGTGCTCGCGCAACGGGTGTGGGTCGCGCGGCCCGCGCTCCTTTTGTTGCTCACGCTGCTGCCGGTTTCGAACCTGGTGCCGTCCGGCTTGGAGAGCCGGATGAGCGACCGCTTCCTGTACGTGCCGACGCTGGCGCTGGCGCTGGGCTTCGCGATCGCTCTCCTGCACAAGCGCGAGACCTGGTTTCGGCCGATGGTCGCGGGCCTCTTGGCCGGCTCGCTGCTCCTGGTGTTCGGGACGCGCGCGCGCAGCGCTCAGTTCGTGAGCGACGACGCGCTGTTCTCCAGCGAGATCGCGCGCGGCAATCAAGCGACGAGCGTGCTCGTGAACGGCGCGCGCGCAGCGGCCCAGAGCCTGCGCTTCCGCGAAGCGCGGGATCTCCATCTGCGTTTGGTCGAGCGCTACCCGGAGCTCGGCTTCGCTGGCGAGGGCTACGACGATCTGATCAGCGCGCTGCGCATGCAGGTGGCGCTCACCGGAGAGTCACACCCCGACTCGATGCTGGCCCTCCACCACGTGTTGTCGGCGCTCGCCACGGGCCCAGCGCCCGACGTGGACTTTCCGCTCGGGAGCGAGCGCAAGGTGAAGGTGTCCTTGAGCTCTCCGCAAGCGCTGGAGTACGGCGTGCGCAGGTCGTTGCAGGTCCGCACTTGGGGCGCGCAGCTCGAGGCGCGCATGGCGCGGAGCTCGGGGCTCGCCACGGCCCGAGAGCTGGTGAGCGAGTGCCCCGACTGCCCTGACCTGTTGGTGGAGACGGCACGCGTCGCGCTGATCAGCGGCGAGCCCGATCTGGCGCTGGAGTGGTTGAGCCGCGCGGCACCGGGCACCAAGAACCGAGACGAGCTCCTGGCCAGCGCCGAGCTTTCGCGCGCGTACAAGGCGCGCGGCAACCTCGCCGCCGCGCTGTTCGTGGGCCAAGCATTCGTGGGCTCTTGCCTGGTCGCGCGCAAGCAGCCGCCGGCTGGCCCGCCCGCCGTCGCCGAGCTCGCCTGTTACCTCGCGGGCACCGGCGAGCCGCCGACGGCGCTGAGCCAAGACGGCCCGCAAGAGGCGGAGCGGCTGACCGTGTTGTTCCGCAACAGTCCCAAGGCACGCGGCGACTACGTCGTGCAGGAGCTCGGCCAACCATGAGCACGAACGGCCCCACGAGCGTTCCCGACTCCGCGATCGTTCGCATGAAGGGGTCGGGCAAGAAGCCGCTGATCGCGCTGGCGGTCGGCGCGGCGGTGGTGGTCGTCGTCGTGCTGATCGTGGTGCTCGGCAAGAACAGCGCCGGCGACGCCAAGCAGGCGTACGGGGAGCTCTGGACCTGCGCCGTCGGCGACGCGCTCGACGACGGCGAGACGCTCGAGACCCGGATGCGCGGCATCGCGGCGGTCGAGAGCGACGACTGGCCCTCGCGCTGCAAGCCGCAGCTCTTGAGCTTCTACGAGAGCCTCCCCGGCGACGACAAGAGCGAGGCCGTGAAGCGGCTGATGGAGCTCGAGCTCGGCTGCAAGCAAGGTTGCTCCGCTGCTGCGCTCCCCAGCAAGCTCGGTCAGGTCGACCACCTCGCGCGCGGAGCTGGGCTCGAGCCCAAGGCCAGCAGCAAGACCTCTCCTCCCAAGACTCTGCGCGGCGCGCCGCTCATGGAGGCAGACTTCGCGGTGCTCGTCCCCGGCGTCCCCAGCCTGCGCGGGGTGGCCAACATCGGCGAGCAGCGCACCGCGCTCCTGTACCGGGCTCAATCCGGCGCACCCTGGCTGTGCGAGCTCGATCCCGATGGCGAGAGGCCCGTGAAATGTGGAGCGCTCTCGCTGCCGGTCTCGCCGCAGAGCACCCGCTTGGTCGAGGGCCGCACGGAGTCGATCGTGTACGGCGTGACCAAGCTCGGCGAGAGCGCGACCGACTCGAGCTACGGCGCGTTCCGCGCGTGGACGGGGGCGCCAATCGAGGACGACGCGAGCAGCCTCGCGCTCGCCACCGATCGCCCGCGCCTCCCACCGCCCGGGTCCACCTGGCTCTCGGCGGAGCTCGGCGGCAAGCCCACCAAGCTCGAGCGCATGAGCAACGGCGTGCTCAAGCTGACGCGCGGCGACGAGCCGTCGCGCTTCGTCATGGACGACAGCGAACATGGGGGCCCGGGCACCGGCGAGCCGCAGAGCTTCGCAGGCAAACGCGGCGCCGTCGTCGTGTTCCAAACCAAGAAGGGCATCGCCGGGCTGGTGATCACGAGCGAAGGCAAGGCGGTCCCGGCCCGCAACTGAGGCGCGAAAGAGAGCGGATCAGGGCGGGCCGGCGGAGCTCGCCGGGGCCCCTGTCGCCGAGCACAACCCGGACAGGAGCGACCCTTCGGGAAGCGCGTTGGGGGCACCATGCTCCGCGCAGGATGACCATGCTCCAGGCGGCGGCACCATGCTCCGCGCAGGACGACCATGCTCCAGTCGGCGGCACCATGCTCCGCGCAGGATCCCCCTGTGTCAGAGGAGTTGTCCGGTTGGGTGACCAGTTGAGGTCAACCAGC
>CAZXMG010000112.1:0-21737 GCA_964641275.1 uncultured Polyangiaceae bacterium | reverse complement strand
CCGGGGCCCGCTCCCCCGTCGCCGCCCACGCCCCCGTCACCGCCCGCGCCGCCGGGCGCCTGCCCACCCAGCTCACACGGGCCGCCGTTGAACTCTTCGCAGAAGTCTCGGTTGCAGGCGGCGAGCGCACTCGTGGCGAGAGCAAGGACGAGCAGGCGGAGAGCAGGACGGTTCATGGCGGTCTCAAAAGCTGAGGTCGAAGTGGAGGCCAGCGTGCGTGGGGCTGAGGCGAGGTACCAAGCGTGATGTGGCGACGGCTCCGTCGCTCTCTGGGATGGCGAGGTAGATAGCCATGCCCACCAGGGCAGCACCGCCGACGGCGTACATGGCAATGCCAGCGTTCATGAACGTGTCTGCGTCGCCGAGGGCAGCCGTGCCCTGCTCGACGCAGTTTGCAGCGAGGGGCTGGCAGGACGCGTACAGCGCCTCGGCGTCGTCGTACTTGCCGATCGAGGCGACCGTGAGACCGATCCCGGCGCCGAGTCCGGCAGCACCGACGCCGGCGAGGAGCAAAGTGGGCCACAGGGCCTTGCCGCCACCGCCACCGTTCGTCTGACCTGTGGGCTTGAGCGTGATCGCGACGCTCTTGGTCAGGCCAGCTTCGACGCTGACGGCGACCTTTTCAGGGGTGTGGCCTGGCGCCTGTGCCTCGATCGAAATGGTCCCCGGCTTGGCGTACACGTCGCCGTCGAGCGGCGCGACCCCGGCGCGCTCTCCTTGCACGAGCACGGTGGCGCCTTGCACGTTGACGGTGATGCTCAGCGTGGCGCTCTTGCTCTTGGCCTGCGTGAGCAGCTCCTTGAGCTTGTCGCGGTTCTTGGGGTCGCCCGCGGTGGGGAACGTGCGCAGCGCGAGGTCGAGATGAGCAGCCGCCTCGTGCCATTTCTCGCGGGCGATCTCGGTGATGCCGAGGTTGGCCGCGGTGTCGTGGCTGACGAATCGCTCGAGCGAGGCCTCGAACGCGCTCTCGGCTCGCTCGAGCTGCCCGGCCGCGAACGCCTTCTCTCCCTCCTCGAACAAGCGGCGCGCCTCTTCGTCTGCGCCCACAGCGGGCTGGGTGGTCTTGGGTGGCGCAGCGGCTTGCGCGGACGCCTCGAGCGGGGCGAGCGCGAGCGAGAGCGTGGCCAGCAGGGCGAGAGCGGTTCGCGTCATGGTCGCTTGGTCGAGAACATCAAGGGAGGAACGGTGGTGGTGGCGCTGGGAGGCGGGGACGAGCTGGGCTTGGGTCCAGTCGTCGTCGCGGTCGTCGCGGTGGTGGTGGCGGGTGCGGCGCTGGTGCGCGCGGTGGGCGGAGCCGTCGGGCGCGTCGACGGAGCCGCGCTCTCGGGCGGAGCGAGGCTGGGCGCCGGCGTCGAAGGCGGTGCGGGAGCGGAGGCCTCGATCGTGGGCGCCGGCGCCGCCGAGGTTGTCGCTGCCGCGGAGCCATTCGCGATCACGGCGCCGGTCGCGGCGACAGGTGGCACGGGCTCCGCGAAGAGCGCACGCAACGCGAGGAACAACGCCACCGGCGCGAGCACACACAGGATCGCGACGACGATCCAGCGGGCACGACCGGCGGGCGGCGTGACCGCGACGGCTTGCTTTTGCATGGGCGCCCCGGGGGCAGCTTGGGGGTCGTCCGCCTGCATGGGGTCGCGCTGACCATCGAAGATCTCTTGTGCGAGCTGAAACTCGGCGGTGTCGAGAAACACCGGATGACCACCGGTGGGTCGCCGGCCGACGTTGGTCACCGACGGATCGACTTGACCCACTCGCGCCGCGAGGTCCGGGCTCTTCAACGCGCCCTGCATCTTGGCGCGGGCGACGTCGTCGATGGTGTTCGGCATGCGCTTGCTCATCGTCCTCGCCGGCCGCTCCGAGCGTAGCGCTTCGAACCGCTGCCGTCTCGTTCGTGGCAGTTCGCCCCCCTCGGGCCATGCTCCAGAGTTTTGCCTCACGGCCCACACACCTTCATCTGCTCGGAGCAGAAGAAGAGGCCGCCCGGACACTTCTTGACGCAAGGAGGTGCGGTGCTGGCGGCGGCGGGCGCAGAGGCGGGCGGCGCAACGGTGGCTGTGCTCGCTGGCTTCGACGTCGGTCGAGGCGTGGCGCTCAGCTTCGGAGGCGCAGAGACGGTTGCAGACGCGGACGACACCGGCGCGGAGGCCGTGGCGGAAGGCGGAGCGGGGCTGCTGCTCGCAGGCGCAGACTCCCCCGACGGTGCCGAAGCCACCTCGGCGGGCGCGCTCGACGTCGCCTGCGGTGGTGGCTGACTTGCCGCGAGCTCCTGTGCCTTGCGGCGGCGCCATAGCTCGTACGTGAATCCGAACAGCAACACCACGAGCACTGACATCAAGACGATGCCAGCCCACAGGAGCTTCTCCCAGCGCGGAGTTGGGCGACGGCCGGGCTTGCGCGCAGTCACCCGGTCCACGCGCGGCTGGGGACTGTCCACGATCGTGTCGGCGGCGTCGTCCAGCGTGGCGGGCACCCCGGGCCGCGAGCGCGGGCTCTCGATCCGATCGGCCCATTCGTTGTTCCGCTCCCCCATCGGCACGGTGCGACCGCGCTTGGGCGCACGCGGCTTGGGCTCGCGCAAGCTGGCGAGGCGCGCGGCGCCGCCTTGGGGGAGGCCGCGAGCCGCGAGGAACGTCGCACGCGCGCGGCGCAACCGATCGGCCAGCTCGCCCATGGTGTTGAAGCGCTCGGCGGGGCGCTTGCGGATCGCCTGACGAACCACCGCCCACACCTCATCCGGAAAGTCCTTCAACCGCGAAGGGAGCGGCACCGGATCGAGCACGAGAATGCGTCGGGCCGCCACGTCGTGATCGAGGGTGCCATCGTCGTCGGCCCAGGGGGAGAGGCCCGCGAACAACTCGTACAAGATCGCGCCCAGCGCGAAGATGTCACTCTGCCGATCGAGCCGGCGCTCGCCCAGGAGCTGCTCTGGCGACATGTAGACCCAGGTGCCCACGACGATGTCTTCGTGCGTCGAGGACGCGAGCCGCTGCTGATCTGCGTGGGCCTGAAACGGCTTGGCGATGCCGAAGTCGAGGACCTTCACGCCGCCCGACTTGGTAATGAAGATGTTGGCGGGCTTGAGATCGCGATGAAGGATGCCGAGTTCGTGCAACGCGTGCACGCCGTCGGCGACCTCCGCGCAGATGTCGAGGCACTCATCGATCCCCAGCCGCCCCTCTGCTTGGATCAGCTCTCGCAACGTCAACCCCTCGAGCAGCTCGGTGACCAGGTAGGGGTGGCCTTCGCCCTCGATGAAGCCTGCGCCGTAGAAGCGCACCACGTTCGGGTGGATCAGCGCCCGCAAGATGCGCACCTCCTCCAAGAACCGCTTGCGGTGGCGCTCGGCGGTGGCCTGGTGAGCCAGCAGCACCTTGATCGCGGCTCGCTTCGTCGGCGGTTGGACGGACTCGGCGATGTGCACCTCGCCCATGCCGCCCGCCGCGAGCGGTGCGACGATCCGCCATCCGCCGATCACCGCGCCAGGCGCGAGCTGCGATGTGCGCTCAGCGCCCTGCTTCACGGAGCGAGCCCTCGCTGAACCGCCCAGAGCAACGCGGCGCCAAGCAGCGCGCCCGCCAGGACGAGCACCCAAGGTCGCAGCCGCTGTGGCTCGCTCGTCGACTGGGTCGCCTTCTCCTCCGTTCGAGCTGGCTCCGTCGTCGCAACCTTCTCTGCACGAGCTGACGGGGGCTCTGCCCCGGTCTTGGCCAGGTCGCGCGTGAGCTTGGCCAAATCCACGGGGGACATCGGCTCTGTTGGGGGATCGGCGCGTGGGGCAGTCTTCTCCACCAAGAGCTCGCGGTCGATCGGGCGTTGCTCGACGGTCTTGAGCGGATCCACCTCCGCGGGCAGACACGCATCGAGCGCGGTCGCCATCGCCGTCGCCGAAGCAAAGCGCTTGTTCGGCAGCTTCTGCAGCGCAGTCGCCACCCATTCGTCGAGCGCTTCTGGGATCTCCTGACCCGCTCGCTCCCTCACGCGCGGCGCGGTGTTGAACGCGTGGGTGTTCGCCCAACCGCTCGGCCCGCGAGCGTCTCGATCGTGCGGCCCCTCCCCGGCCAGACATTGAAACGCTACCAAGCCGACCTGATACAGGTCCGTGCGCGCATCCACTGGCTTTCCCAACGCTTGCTCGGGCGAAAGAAAGCGCGGTGAGCCGAGCTTTCTGCCAGCGGTGGTGGCTTGTTCCAGGCCGCGCAGGCTCTGTCCGCCCACGACCTTGGCGATGCCGAAGTCGGTGAGCCAAGCCCGACCGTGCGAGACCAGGATGTTGCTCGGCTTCACGTCGCGATGCACGAGCCCGAGCGCGTGCGCAGCCTCCAGCGCGGCGAGCACGTCGCGCAGGATGACGCACGTCTCCCCAACAGGCAGCGCGCCACGCGCCGCCAATAGCGCCGCGAGCGGCTCGGCGTCCTCCATGATGGCCATCGCGAAGTAGGGGCGGCCATCCGGCGTCAGCCCCGCGTCGCGAAGCTCGGGCACGCGCTCGCAGCGCAGCGCTCGCAGCGCGTCGGCCTCGAGACGCACGCGCTCGCCGAGCGCCTGACGCGCCTCTACCGTCTCTCGGTCCTCGACCAGGTCGAGCGGCACGACCTTCACGTGTGCGCGCTCTCCCGAGACGGTATGCTCCGCGAGCACTGTCTCGGAGTCCGAGGTGACGGCGACTCTCTCGACCGCCCTCCAAGGCGTCCCCCACAACAGGCCTGTGTCCCCGTCCTGCACACGTCCTCCCGAGCGAGGCGAGCCTACCACGACGCCAGAGGTCAACGCAGAGCTGGTCACGCGCGCGCCTGCCGCTGCTCAGCTTCGCGATGGACGATGCGTCGGGCCCTGACCGAACAGCTGTCAGGACTTGCGCTCGAGGAAGCGCTTGTGTGCACGCAGCAGGATGGGCAAGAGCTCGTCGCTTGGAATCCAGACCGCCGCCATGGCGCTGAGCGCGAGGTAGCAACGCTCGAACGACGGCCGATCGGGAAGCTTTCTCAGCCGCCACAACGCTCTGTCGAGCAGCACCTCGCGGGGGGTCTGGCCTGGCGCGCCGAGCATCGCCAAGCCGAGCAGCTCGAGGGGCAGGTCCTCGACCAGCTGGCTCGCCTCCTGCTCCCAAAGGCGAACGCTGCTCCAAGTCAGCTGCAACGACCCGTGGGACTCCGCGTCCTCGCCGATCTCGAGCCGCATGGCGTCGAGCTGGTCCGGCGTGATCATCGGATCGCCGAAGAGACGTTGGCGCCGTTCGGCGGCTTCTCGCCGGCTCGCGTCGGCCCGCCTGCGCCGCGCGATGGTGACGCGATTCCGAGCCCGGCGGGCCTCGATCTCCGCCTTCGTGTCCACGCGCGGAAACGCGCCGAGGAGGAGGCGCGCGAGACTGCTTTCCCCGGTTGCGGTCGGGCCACCGAGCTCCTCGGGATCGAGCAGACCGCTTCCATGCCATGCGTACACGGGCACGGTGGAGAAGTGGACCTCGTCATCCGCGCCGCCTGGTGGTGCGCCATCCCTCCTCGCGAGAATGCGGCAGACATCGACGTACCACCCCACCGCCTTGACCATCTCGAGCCACATGTCGCGACCGTCCTCCGAGGGTGGGGGCAGCGAGAGGCCGATCAACATGTGCTCGCGTCGCTTGCGTCCTGCCCGGCCCTTGGCGTCGAGCACGACCGGAAACGGGAGCCGGGTCTGGTCTGCCTTGCGCGCGCGATCGAGCGCGCTCGTGTCGACGCGCTCGATCGTCATGCCCGCGGGCGCCGAGCTCTGCAGCTTGCGCAGGACGCTCATCGCAAGGGCTTCGCGGCTCGCATCTTCCACTTCGTCGAGCGTGGGCGGCGCGCCCACTGCCGTGAGCGGTGGCGCCGCGGGCGCGGGCATTTCGACGCGCCGTGCTGCCTCGATCACCATCGTGGGGTCGCATCGTGCCGCCAACCACCTCGCCAGCTCGGTCGGAGCCAACATGGCCAAGGCCTGGAAGCCGTCGCGCAGCCGCTGCATCCGCTCGGCATCCGCCAGCTGCGAAACAGACAGCGGGGGCACGGCGGCGATGGGGGGCTCGGCGTGGGACATGCTGGAACTCTACCCCACGCGAGCTGTCGTTCAGAGACGCCGACGTGCTCGACAGCTGACGACGCGTCGACCTCACCGCTCGTCGAGCGGGGGCTCGTCGCCGCGAGAGGTTCCCCAGATGGCCACGATCACGACAGTCTCTTCCCCGACGATGTAGTGCTAGACGTAGTGGCGTGTCCTCGGCATCAGCGTTCGTCGCACGGCGCGTCCCTTGACGACCTTGAACGCCGAACCGGTGACGGGCAGGCTCTGCAGCCTTGACCGCACGGCCAGAAACTCTTCCCAGAAGAGGTCGGGCGCTGCGTCACGGTTCTCGCGCCACCAGGTGTCGATGCGGACGAGATCTACCTCCGCGTCGAGAGAGGCTTTGACGTTCACCTGCTCGCTTGCACTCGGGCGATGACCTCGTCGATGGTCGACAGGGGCCCTGCTTCTGCGCGTTCAATGCGCCGCCCGAGCTCACGCTCCATGGCCTCTTCGTCGTCACTCAGGACGACGAGATCCACCACCGCGCCTTCCGGCAGAGTCGTCGGCTCGTTGACGATGAGACGACCTTTTTCGACGCGTGCTTTGAGGGCATGCATAGGTCGAGCGTAGCATCCTTCGGGCAGCCGTCCGCCCCACCTGCGCTCGCGATCCTCTGCAATCTCCCCCGCAGCCGCCTCGTTCCCGCTGGCGCCCGCCACGCTGAAATCGGCGGCCGCCACCTCGATCGCTCGTATCTCGGTGCTTTCCCAGCGCGACGCGATGGGCGCAGCATTTGCCAACCTCAGGAGCGTGTCCAACGTCTCGCTGCTCCACGAAGCGCCGCTCGACGTGCTGCGCGATGCGCCAGCCACCGTGGTCGAGCTGCTGCGGCTGGCGCCTGGGTCGACGGTGCTCTCCTTCGGGGCGGCAGATTTGCAGGCGATCGTGATCGACTCGGAGCTGACCGAGGCGGTGCCACTGGCGCGTCGGGCTGACCTCGTCGTCGAGCTCAGCGACGACAGTGAGGGCCTGCGCCAGCTCGTGGTGGTCGAGGTCCAGCGCGATGCGGACCCAGAGAAGCTCTATGCCTGGCCGCTGTACGTCGCTCATCTGCACGCGCGGCATCGCGTGCCCGTGACGCTGCTGGTGCTCACGTTCGACGACAGCGTGGCCGCGTGGGCGCGCACGCCACGCGACATCGGCGCGAGCCTGGTGCTCCGAGCGATCGCGATGGGCCCCTCCGACTTGCCGGCCATTGCCTCGATCGAGGACGCGATCGCGCAGCCCGCGCTCGGCGTGCTGCGTGCGATCAGCCGCATCGGAGCACGCGATCGCGCGCCCGACGCCAGCGACGAAGCAGAGGTGTGTCGCGTGGTCAAGGCGATCCTGCGTGCGCACGACCGGCGGCGCGTCGAGCTTTATCTGCCGCTCTTGAACGCGCTCGCGAGCAGCGAGCTTCGGGCTACAATCGACCAGCTGTTGGAGGAACGACACATGGGACGCGCGCTGGACATGATCTTTGCGGAGGAGCGGGCCAAGGCCCGCGACGAGGGTAGGCTCGACGGCGTGCGCCAAGGGCGAGCCGAGGGCGTGCGCGAAGGCAGAGCCGAGGGCGTGCGCGAAGGCAGAGCCGAGGGCGTGCGTGAAGGCAGAGCCGAGGGCACGCTCGAGGGAGAGGCGAGGGCGCTGCTGCGGGTCCTTGGCAGGCGCGGCATCATCGTCGACACCGAGACTGAGGCGCGCATCCTCGCGACGCGCGACCTGGAGGTGCTCGGTCGTTGGCTCGACCGCGCGGTCGACGCCAAGACGCTCGCCGACGTGCTCGACAGCTGACCCCGGGTCGACGGCCGTCTCGCGCGGCGAGCTGGCCAGGCGGCACGATATCGCCCAGGTTGTGGGCCGGCGGTGCCGTGGCCTCCTACTCAGCCGACCAGCACCGTTCCCTGCGCCTCTACCGAGCCGATCGGCAGGTCGGCCGGATCGTTGCAGGTCTCTGCGGTGTCACCATCTCGCGCGTAGGCGCGACCGTTGACGAGCACGGTAGAGCTACCGGTCACTACCGTGGCGCGATGGTGGGGCGGCTTGTCGAACGACTTGCCTGGAGGAGGCACGTGCGGCGCCGAGACCGCCACGCTCCCCACGGTCGCGACGAAGCGGTCGTCCGACAGGACATCGGGGCTGAGTCGCTCCGAGAGCGGGCCCGCGAACGTGACGACCACGACCGCGCCCTGCACCAGGTGCTGATCGCTTGCGACCACTTGGTCGCCCTTCTTCGCGCCCGGCTTCATTGCACTCGCCCTTTCATGAGTTGCTCCAGGAGCTGCTCGTAGCGCTGCCGCACGTGCACGTCGGTGCGAAGCACCTGCACCTGGCGCGCGACGATCGACTGCCATTGCTCGGCCGAGAGCCCGGCTTGCCCCAGCACGGTCTCCTGGACGCCTCCTCGGGCCAGCTGAGCTTGAATTTCTGCGAACCGCTCGAGAGGCAACATCGCTGGACCGACGGCGACGCCGCGCTTCGCCAGGGCCTCCCGCACATCGCGCACGTCCATCTCGGCGGTCTCGCCGCTCTGGTCCACCGGGGCCTGGGCAGCAGAGGGTGTCTTGGGCTTGGCTTGTGCGTCAAACGGCAGCCCACGCGCCTCGAGCGCCGCGAGGATGGCGCGGTTGTCCACCATGGCCGTCTCATCGACGTCGGGGGCCGAAGGCGTCGTGGCGGGTGCCGCAGGCTGCGGAGCACCGATGGCGATGCCTTCCGCAACCAGCGCCGCGCGGACATCGCGCACATCCATCTCGTGCGTCTCGCCGCTCTGGTCGATGGCCGCGGCGGAGGGCGCGGGCGCCACGACCGGCGCGCTCAGATCGAATGGCAACCCGCGGTTCTTGAGCCCTTCGAGGACCGCCCTGCCATCTGTGATCGCCGTTTCGTCAGGGCCCGGCGGCGCTGGCGCAACGTCGCGCAGGTAGCTCGGCTGCACCACTTCCTGGGCGCGGGTCTTTGGCAGCGCGCTGGCCGGTTCGGCCGTGATTGGATGGCCGTCGAGCGCCGCTGCCAGCGCCTGCACAGCCCGTTGCTGAGGGGCCTCGTCCACCGCGTTGGGATCAGCAAACAGAAGCAGCCCGCCCGACACGGACCGCGCGTGTGCCGCCTCAGGCAGCCGACCCGGAAGCGCACGAGAGAAGCAGACGAGATTGACCGCACCTCTGGTCAGCGCGAGCGGGCCGACCCATCCTTCGTCGAGCGTCCCGCCATCTGCGATCGTGACGAACGCCTGCGCCAGCTCGTCCTCCTCCCACTCTCCGGGCCCCGCCTGCAGGGTGAGGCCCCAGCCGCCCGCCTCCACGGCGGGGCCCACGCGCAACCTGCACACCACCTGTAGATCGGCTCCGACAGCGAAGAGGCGCATCCGATGTGTGGGGACGTCGAACGGTGAACGCCCCAGCGCCGAGCGCAACAAGACGTCGGGGAGCCTGTCGACGCTCAGCGCCTCGTGGGCCCCGCGCGGCAACAGCCACACCAATCCCCCCACGGACGACGAGAGCGGACCGAGCCAACTCCAGAGCAACCGGCACGCTTCGGCCTCGTTCGCAAGGCGAGCGCGCCTGCGCAGTGCGAGCTCCACCCTGCTCACAGCTCGGCCTCCGCCTCTGCCTTGATGTGGGTGAGCACGCGATGGTGGATCTTGCCCACGATGTGGTCGGTCCAGAGCTGCCAATACGTGCTTGGAAAGATCTCCAGCGCGTAGACGGTGGTGCCCTCCAACCGGGTACGCCCACCCTCCAACGGAACGAGGCGAAACTCCCCGCGCTTGGAGCGCATGAAGCCGTTCAGATGCGGCGCATCCACCAGCTCATAGGGTGAAAGCTCGCGCATTGGAGGCGGGTTCTCAGTGACGTCGAACGCGAGCCGGTGCGGTGCGTCCCACGAGGTGATCGGCTCGACGAATGCGCCGGTCGAGAACTCGCAGTAGCGCACGGCCCCCACGCCTTCGCCTTCGATGCGCGCGCTCTTGGGGTAGGCAATCCCGGCGCGGAACAGCGCCTCCGTCGGCTCAGGCAGCGGGTCGAAGCGAACCACGTGCCGCCACACCACCTCGGGGGGAGCCTCGATGATCACCGACGAAGTGCGCACGAGCTCCGGTGCCTCTGCGACCTGCGCTTCCCCCAGCGCCGCGAGCGGGAACAGAACGATGGCGCCGAAGTCCTTGCGATCGAGGACCATGCCAACGTGGCCCGCGCCCTTGCCCAGCCGGATGCCCACCAGCGCACCGACCAGGAGGCAGGGTAAACCAGGGATCACGGCCATCAACAGACACATCCCCCCCTCGACGCCAGACAAGAGCACGAGGGCGACAATCAATACGGCCGACATGATCGCGGCCTGAAGCGCCAGCCACCGCTCGCGTCGTGCGGGCAACGAGTCTAAATGCGATAGCCTGGTGGCAATTGCGGCAGAGACGAAGCCTACCATGATGGGCGTCGCAATGAAGAGCACTGCGCCATAGCTCCTGAACTGGTAGACGCACACGCCCACCATCCCCAACCCGAACAGCGCACCAAACAGCGCGGCGCGGAGCGCCCGCAAGAAGCCAGTGTTGTGACGCGTCAACACGTCGCTCTCAACGGGCGACTCTGCCGGGCTGGCCTTCGCTGCTCGGTCGGGCAGCGCTACCAAAAGAGCGATCAGGAGGTAGTTCACCAATGGCACCAGGAACAAGAACCCCCACCACGGTCTCAGCCCTGCCATGAGCGCCCGCCGAACGCTCATCGTCAGACCGATCCACAAGAACGGGAGCTGCAGTCCCAAGAGTACCCAACCGCCTCCGATGCTCAGCTGCTGCACCAGCGCTGCGCGCCCTATGAAGAATGGACCGAGGAACTCCTCTGGAGTCAGCGGGCGGCCCAGCAATCTCGAGAAGTACAGGCTCTCCAACGTGTACTTGAGCAGGAACAGGCAGCCACCCGCCATCACGTAGCTGCGCCGCGAGACGGGCGCGCGTAGACCGAACAGCAAGAGAAGCAGGCCGGGAGTCGGGACCAGCGTGGGCGGGGGCGCTCGATAGGGCGAAGAAGGCTGCTTGTTCATCAGGGCCGCACTCTCGTGGGGTGTGCGTCGCAGCGGCTAGGAAGGCGGCGAACTCGAAAGCCATCGCCAGGGCGAACGCGGGGCGCTTGACTGTTCACGAGTCAGCCACGCCTTTTCGGAGCGTCCTCGTTCAACACGCGCGCCACGTCATTGATGACGACGCGCTCCTTCGGAATGAGCGTGCCCCCCTGCGCGAACTCGGCGAGGTAGCGCAAATTCCAGTAGAACACCGCCCAAGACTTCGAGGCCGGAATGGTGGACGACGAGGTGCCGGCTTCGGTGAATCTGGCGGGACCGCCGTATCCACGCTCCGCAAGCCCTAGGTCCTGGGCGCGCCTGGAGTTTCAAGGGCGGACCCAGCCGCCAGCAGGTAGGCGGCCCCATGGTGGTTGATGATCGTCCACTGCCCGGCCGCCACCTCAGGTCCCGCGTCAGCCTGGTAGTAGAGCGTCGCGGGCGTCGGGTTGCGGAGGAAGACGTGCTGATTGCGTGGCACCAGTGGCCAGCCGGCAAGCTGGTACGGGCGATGGGCGTCCCACCCGAGATTGGGCAGGTCCGTCGCGCGCGCAAAGTCTGACCATCGCCAGTGCATGTGGAAGCAGTCATGCGCACAGATCGGCGCCATGGCGATGTCGTCCAACCCCCACTTGCTACGCTCCGATTCAGAGATCTCCTGAGACACTTCGCTCGGCAGCCGCTGATCGACGTCCCCAAAGAGGTCACCCCAGGTGACGGCCCGCGCTCTGGTGACGCGTTTGACGGGCGGCATCCTCATGGTCGGAGCGATGTGAATGTTGTCGAACGCACCGGGCCCATGACGGTCGCCGTCTCCAGCCCCTTGGCCAGCGGCTGGGTCCTTCTCCGCGGACGCAGCGGCACGTCTCGCGGAGCAAGCGTGAGCAGCGCTTCGTACGCCCGCTCGCCGCCACCCTCACGCGGGGACCGGCCAGTGTGCTGGACCGCGATCACGACGTAGTCGCGGTTGAGGGCTGCCTCCGAATGCTCATCGACGCCGAACCAATGGCCAGGTGCGACGTGCGGGAACAGCGTGGTGGCTGACGCCCGGGACGCCCCCCGGCGCGCTTCGTCGAGGCGGCGTATGGCCAGCGCGGGCGTGCGCGCGAGCCCCTCGCACGCGTGCTCATGCTCATCGAGCTCGAGGGCAGCGTGCGGCTGCGCTCGGCGATGACGATCGCTCGCATCGTGATGCGGGCGCGACCAGTCGAACAGCTGCACGCGAGACCCCTGGGCGCGCAAGCGCTCGGTGGCGACCAGGTCGAACAACACGTCATCGCTGCCAGCGTGCAATGCGTCGCTCCCCTTGTGCGGCAGCACTCCAGCGAGGGGCAACGCCGGGTAGGAGGCGGGCTCGTCCGCAAGCACCACGACCTCGCCCTGACTGCCCTGCTCGAACCAGAAGAAGATGCCCTCATCCGCCAAGATGCGCTCGACGAACGCCAGGTCTCGCTCCCCCCGCTGAACGCGATGCGGGCGCGCGTGGGGCTGCCGCAAGAGGCGCCACTCACGAGCGACCTGGTGGGCCGCAAGAACGGCGTCTGCCACCTGCACCACGCTCGCATCGTGGAAGATCTGCCAATGCGACGCATGCTTCAGTCGCGCCAGCTGCGGCTCGAGCCGCACCCGCAGAACCGACCGCCCGTCGGCGCGTCGCGACCGTCGCTGGATGGCGCTGACGATGCCGTGCACGGTTCGCGGCTCCCGGCTGGTGAGGACGCGAAGACTCGACCTCAAGCCGAGCAGCTCATGCTCGACTGGATGGGTCAACGCCACGTCGACATCGAAGCGGTAGCAAGCGCTCACCGCCTCGCGACCACGAAAGCCCAGGACCAGCAGGGGGGCGTCCACGCCGTCCAGCAACAGCTCGAAAGGCTCGCTCACGGTGACTCGCGCGCCAAACACGGAAACGCCACGGCCTCAACCTGGTAACCGTCCTGCACGCGTCCTCCCGAGGGTCGCGAGCCTACCACGCCCCCCCAGACAAAGCAGAGCTGCTCGTGCGCGATGGTGCCGCTAAACAACCTCGCGATGGACCTCGCGTCATCGCCCGGTCGTCGCCTTCGTCGGCAGACGTCGCAATCCCATCTGACGCCCGCCACGCTGAAATCGGCGGCCGCCACCTCGATCGCTCGGAGGTGTGTCTGTGGTCGAGGCGATTCTGCGTGCGCACGACCGGCGGCGCGTCGAGCTGTACTTGCCGCTCTTGGACGCGCTCGCGAGCAGCGAGCTTCGGGCTACAATGCGAAAGCTGTTGGAGGAACGACACATGGGACGCGCGCTGGACATGATCTTTGCGGAGGAGCGGGCCAAGGGCCGGGACGAGGGCGTGCGCCAAGGTAGAGCCGAGGGCACGCTCGAGGGCGAGGCGAGGGCGCTGCTGCGGGTCCTTGGCAGGCGCGGCATCGTCGTCGACACCGAGACCGAGGCGCGCATCCTCGCGACGCGCGACCTGGATCTGCTCGGTCGTTGGCTCGACCGCGCGGTCGACGCCAAGACGATCGCCGACGTGCTCGACAGCTGACGGCGGGTCGACGGTCACAGGATGGACAGGTCCCGGTACCTCTCGAGCGCAGCGTCGTACTCGTGGGGGGGAACGACCGAGAGCACGCGGTGGGCCCAGCTCGCGGCGTCATCCGCCTTCCCGAGCGAGTGGGCGAGGCGCGCCAGCCGGTCGGGGAGCTCGCTGTTGTTGGGGTAGCGCGTGAAGACGACAGCGGCCTCCGCGCAGGCCTCGTCATAGCGGCCGAGCGTCACGAGGAGGTCAGCGAGGCTGATGGCATACGGGACGGGAAACAGCGCGAAAGGCGCCACGTGTCGATGCTCGAGGAAGTGGTCCACCCACCGATTCGCGATCTCGGGATGCTTTCCTGAGCGCGTGGCTGCCGTGGCCAGCTTGGCGACGAGCGGGTTGTCTCCTCGGCTGAGCGGTTGAACGTCGGGAAAGTCCCGGCGCAGCGCCGTGAGCGCCGCGTCCGCGCGGTCGAAGGCACCCAGCTCCATGGCGACCTCCACCACCCAGGCACGGTCGCGCAAGGTGTTGCGCTCCGCCGCGCGCCGCTCGAGCCACGCGAGGCCTGCGTCGAAGCCGAGCAGGGCGAGCTCGTGACGCGCACAAGCGGCGACGTCCCAGGCAAAGCGCTTGTTGGTCGTGCCAAACTCGGTGACCGGGGCGAGCACCTTCGCGAGCGCGCGAAGCCGATCCAATTCGTCCTCGCTCGGCGTGGGCGTCGGGGCCTCCATGGTGCGCACGAGCGCGCGCCCGCCATCGAGCGGCGCGACGGTGACCTGGTCGGGAACAGCAGAGCGAAGCGCCTCCACACCACCCAGGCTCGCGACCGTCTCTGGGCCCAAGAAGTGAGCCCACGCAATGCCCGGCGTGACTCCGGGGCTGGTCTCTCCCGAATGCAAATGGGGTCGAGCCGCCAGCACCTTGTCGGCCTTGCCGAGGGGCATCATCGCGAGCACGCCAGACTCGAAGGGGAGGTCTCGGGCGATCTGCAGCATGAGCTGAAAGAACGGCTCCGCGCCGACGCTCCAGACGTAGCTGGCAGGTGCGCGAAAGCGGAGGTCCGTCGTGTCGGAGAACCGGGAGAGCATCAGCTCGAACGCCTCCTCGGCGAAGGCCTCTCCCTCGAAGCTCGAGTCCCCCGCGATCTGGACGAACGCCTCGTCGTTCTTCCAGCGGCCCGCCTCCAGCGCGGCGCGGATCTTGGAGCGGACGTTCGGCGTGATCTTGCTGTCATGGCGACTCTCGATGTCGGCCGACGTCCAGACTCCAGGCGGAAGAGCGCTCAACAGCCGCTCGAACACGCCGACAGCGGCCTGCTCGAAGGCACGCGCCTGGGTGCGCGTCGAAAGCCGCAAGCCGACAGCCTCGTGCGTGCAAAGCTCTCCCTGCTCGTCCTCGAGCAACAGCGGCGCAAAGGGAGGCCGGCGCGTGACGTCGCGCGCGAGCGCCTGGACGGCGGGCACGGCTTCGTCGCGCGCGCCCGAGGCGGCGGCGCGCTTGCCCGGAGGTTTCGCGCTTCGAGTGGCAACATTTCGGGGCATTCGATCCTCGCCGCGCGGAGGATAACGCACCTCCTCAGGCGTTCTCGACCGCCGCGAACACGTCGTCCACGCGTAGCGTGCGGGCAATCACGTCGAGGGTCACGAGCTCGCCTGCGCCGCCGTGCAGCCTCGAGCACGCTGCATGCGCTGAGGCCGACAGCTGCCGGTAGAACGACCGAGGGTCGACGCGCTAGCCTGCTGGGATGACCTTCTTGCTTCGCACCGCGGGCCCGGCGCTGATGGCACTCGCTCTCGCCGCGTGTGGCGACGACGGCACCGGCGGAGGTGGCGGGCCCAGCTCGGGGGGCGGCGGGGCGGATGGCGGAGGCGCCGCAGGCGCGGGCGGTGGCCTCGATGGCGCTGGCGGCGTGGGTGGAAGCGGTGGGAGTGGGGCCGCGGGTGGCGCTGGCGGCGCAGGCGGCGCGGGGGGCTCCGGCGGGGCGGGCGGCGGTCCCCCGAGCCCGGAGCCGTACGTGAGCTACTTCGGCGGCAGCGATCAGGACCAGCTGCGGGGCACGGCGCTCGATGCGGCGGGCAACCTGTACTTCGTCGGCGGGACGTTGAGCCCCAACTTGGGCAGCTGCGCCGGCACCTACCAGGGCAACTACGACGTCATCGTCGGGCGCATCGACGCCGATGGCGGGTTCGGCTGGTGCCGCTACCTGGGCGGTCCCCAATACGATCGCTTCTACGACATCGAGGTGAGCGCGGACGGCTCGCAGATCGTGATCGGAGGCCGCGCGAGCGCGGGCTTCCCGGTGACGAATGGCGCGTGGGACACCACCTTCAACAACAGCCAGCCCGTGTGCGGCGGCCCCTACGGCACGCAAGACGCCGGGGTCTGCGCACTCGATGCGGCCACCGGCACGGTGAGCTGGTGCACCTACGTGGGCTTCGCCAATGGCTGCGACTTTCTGCGCACGATCGCGCTCGACGCGAATGACAACGTCATCCTGGGCAATGGTTTCGTGGGCGCGGTCAACGACCCTCAGTACAACGCCGCCCTGCTCAACAGCTCGGGGGGCGGGCAAGACGGCCTGGTCGGCAAGCTCTCGGCCGACGGCAGCACGCTCGAGTGGTACCGCTACGTTGGCGGCAGCGGCGACAGCGCGGTCGAGGGCATGGTGGCGGTCGACTCGGCAGGGATCTACTACACGCCCGCCTGGACCAACGACACCAACCACGCGACCGTGGGCGGCTTCGACAGCAGCCACAACGGCGGAACCGACCAATACCTGGCGCGCCTCTCGCTCGATGGCCAGACGATCTCGTACGCAACCTACATCGGCGGAAGCGGCGGCGACGACACGGGCGTCCACGGGCTTGTGCTCTCGGGCACGCCGGGCGTGGTGTTCGTCAAGGCCGGCACCACCTCGACCGACTGGCCCACCACCGCGGGCACGGTCTCGCAATCCCGTCAGGGCCCGAGCGACTGCGCGGTGGTGAAGATCGACACCAACCAGACCGGGGCCGCCTCCTTGATCGCGGGCACCTACCTGGGTGGCAACGGCGACGACTTCTGCGAAGGCGCCGCGCTGGCGGGCACCTCGCTGGCGCTGGGCGGGTCCACCACCTCCACCAATTTCCCGGTCACCGCCAACGCGGTCAGCGGCGCAGCGTCGGGAGGGCAAGACGGCTGGGTGGCGCTGCTCAGCAGCGATCTCACCACCGTCTCCTATGCGAGCTACCTCGGTGGCAGCGCGAGCGACGCCGTGCGCGCTGTCGACGGCGACGGCGTTCGCCTGTTGGCCGTGGGCGTCACCGACTCGAGCAACCTGCCCGTCACCGCCAACGCCGCGCAGTCGATCCACGCCAGCCCCGGCTCGCAATGGGACGGCATGGTCGGCGTCTTCCCCTATTGAGCGTCCTCTCGGTGGCCCGTGGTGGTGGGTGCTGGAAGTTAAGCAGCGCTTACTAAGCAGTGTTGAACAAGCAGTGCTTAACTGGGGAGGAACACCATGCAGCTCGGCAGGGACACCCTCCCGAGCGCACCGAGCCTCGGGCAGGCATTCGGGGCGCGACCGCACTTGTCGAGCGTGCGTCGACCGGGCACGGGGCGAGTCTGCTCAGACCGGGTCGCGCTTGGCCCCAACGGCCCCGAGCTCCGTCACGATCAGCGACTTCTGCACCTTGCCCATGGCGTTGCGCGGTAGCGCCTCGAGCACGACCACCTGGCGCGGCACCTTGTAGGGAGGCAGCCTTTGTTTGGCCCAGGCGCGCACGAGTTCGGTGGTGCATTGCGCCTCTTGGCCCGGTCGCGCGACGACGGCGGCGACCACGCGGTCGCCCCACTCCTCGTCGGGTAGCCCGACGACGGCGACCTCTGCGACGGCGTCGTAGCCGAGCAGCACCTCCTCGATCTCGAGGGCGGACACCTTCTCGCCGCCGGTCTTGAGGATGTCGCTGCTCTTGCGGCCGAGCAGGCGAATCGCGCCGTCCGCCACGCGCTGGGCGACGTCGCCGGTCTTGAACCAATCGCCGGCGAAGGCCTCACGCGTGGCTTGTTCGCGCCCCAGGTAGCCGGCGAAGACGCTCGGCCCTCGCACCCACAGCTCGCCGGGCCCGTCGCCGTCGGCACCCGCGTCGTCGACGATGCGCACCTCGACGCTCGGCAATGGCGCGCCCACGTGACCGATCTTGCGCGCCGCGGGGTCGAGCGGGTTCGAGAGCGCCATGCCGATCTCGGTCATGCCATAACGCTCGAGCGGGAGGACGCCGGCAAAGGCGCGCCAGCGCTCGGCGAGCTTGGCGGGCAGCGCGGCGGACCCGCTGGTGAGCAGCCTGAGCCTGCGAGCCGACGCCGAGAGCTCCTCGCGACGCGCTGCCGATTGCTGGTCGACGTAGTCCAGGAGGCGCTGGCCCATGGTGGGCACGGTCATCAGCACGGTGGCTGTGGCGAGCTCGGCGAGCACGGCCGCAGGATCGAAGCGTGGCAACATCACGACGGCGTGCGGCGTGGTGAGCGCGCTGAGCAACGCCACGACCACCCCGTGCAGGTGATGCAAGGGCAGCGCGTGGACCAGCTGGTCGCTCGGGGCGAGCTGCCAAGCCTCGCGCAGCGCGGCCGTCTGCGCAGACAGGTTGGCGTGGGTGATTACGGCGCCCTTGGGCCGGCCGGTGGTGCCGCTGGTGTAGAGCAAGAGGCCGGCAGCCTCCTCGCGAGGCGGGTCCGGCGCCGTGGGTGCCTGCGCGCCGTCGGTCGCCCAAGAGAGCAACGGCAGCGCGGCGGGGAGCAGCGGCGCGAGCGACGGGGATGCGACGGCCGCTGCGGCGCGAGAATCCGCCACCAGGTAGGCGAGCTCGGGCGCGGGCGCGCTGATGGGCACAGGCACCGCGATCACGCCTGCGTACAGCGCGCCCAAGAAGCTCACCACCCAGTCGAGCCCGGGCTCGTGCGCGATCACCAAGGCCTGGCCGGCGAGCCCGCGCTCGAGGAGCTGATGCGCGACGCCACACGCGCGCGCATGGATCTCCGGCAGCGCGAGCGTGACGCCCGCCGCGCGGTCCTCGAACGTGGCCAGCGAGCCGCGCAGCCCCTCGTGGAGGCGCGCACAGATCGAGGACGGCCGCCCTGCGCTCACAGCTTGATCGCCACCGCGTCGAGCGGCGCTTCGAAGCACACCAAGCGGGGGTCGTCCTCCGGCATCTCCTTCTTCATGTGCGCCACCAGCTTCTGACCGATCTCGCCCGAAGGCACCTTGATGCCGAGGCGCCGCTTGCCTTGGTAGCTGAAGTCGAGCAGCGACTCCGTCGTGCGCTCCGCGAAGGCCTTGAGCGCCTTCTTGGTCTTGGGAAAGTCGAAGCCCTTCGGCGTGGACGCTGCCACGTCGTACAAGAACACGAACGGCGCCTGGCAGCGGTCGGTGAACGCCTTGAACGTCTCCGAGGGCGCGGCCGAGACCTCGGCCTCCTTCTGGAAGAGATCGGCGGGCGGGTCGCCCAAGATCTTCTTGGGCTGCGTGGAGAGCAGCACCGCCTCGTCTCCGTACGAGCGCTCGATCGCGACGTACGCGGTGTCCTTGTCGTGGGCCCAGACCGAGCCCAGCGGCAGCACCTTCTCGGTCATGAAGCGCACGTAGCGGTGGTCGGAGGTGACCGACACGAGCACGTTGGGGTCCTTGTGGCTCCCGCGCGGGCCGACCACCGTGGCGAAGAACGTCCCGTCCGCGGCGAGGAACGAGCTCGTGACCGCGCCGACGTCGTGGGTGACGACGCGGCGGAACACGCCTCGATCCAAGCGCCACAGGTAGAACGGCGCGCTCCTGGCCGAGAGCGTCACGAACGCGCTCTCGCCGCGCGCGAGCACGCGGTGCCCATGGCTCTGGAGCTCGTTGTCGAGCGGGTGCTCGGGCAGGTCGGCGATCGTGCTGGTGGTCGAGCCTGCCTTCCACCACTCCACGGCGCGCTTCTGGTCGTCGCAGCGGCGGCCGAGCGCGAGCACGTCCCCTGCCTCGAGCGTGGCGACGTCCTCGAGCGTGAGCAGCGGGCCCCCTTGCGTGCAGCCCGGCGCCCCCTCCGGCGCGCGCGTCTGTGCGAGCTCGTGCGGCGCGCTGCCCGCCACCACCGCGAGCTTGCCCGCGGTGAGCCCGAGAAAGCTTCCTCCTTTCCACGCGGCCACGCGGCGCGGGAGCTCCTTCTCGACGGTCCACTTCCCGTCCGCGCGGCGGTACTCGACGGTGCGGTCGCTGAACTGGCGCGGCCCCATGAACGAGTGGAACTCCGCGCGCGCCCACAACAGATCGGGCCAGCGGCCCTCGAGCCGATCGATCTCGTAGGCGCCGAGCAGGGGCGTGTTGCCCTCCACCTTCTCGGTCGTCACCGCCTTGGGATCGAGCTTCAGCCGCTCGCCATCGAAGGTGTACACCTCGCCCGCCTTGGCCACGATCATGCGGTCGGCGAACGCGAACAGGCGAAAGCCGTTGGAGGACTGCCCGCCGAAGGCGAACTGGCCGTGGTGCTTCAGGTACGCCGCGACGTGGAGCGGCCGCTTCTCGGGCTGGGTCGGGATGGTGGAGCGGTCGACGGGCGCGGGCTCCGGGGTGGCGCTCGCGGTCGCCTCCACCGTCGCCAACGCCCCCTCCTGCGCGGCGGTGGGCGCAGACTTGTCTCCAGGATCGGCGCAGGCCACGGACAGGCAAAGCAGCGAGCCGAGCAGCAACGGACGCATGATCCGAGCAGCTTACTCCAGCTCGCCCGTCGCGAGCTCGACTCGATCCGCCACCAAGGCGTGCTCCTCCCGGTGATCGTGCTGCGCTTGCACACGCTCCAAGCTCACGCGCCACACGATGCGCGCGGCCTTGGCCGCGGGGCCCAGGTCGAGCTCCACGCGCGTGGCGGAGCCGTCAGGCTTGGCCTCGATGCGCGTGTCCTCCACCTCGGTGCGCACGGGCTCGCCTTGCGCATCCGGCAGGTCCTGGAAGCGGCGCGCCAGGAACGCGCGCTTCTCGGCGCGCAGCTGGTAGTCGTCGCCGCGGGCCTCGGCGTGCACCACGACGCGCCGAAACAGGTCGCCCGTGGGGTACGCGTGGCCAACGCCCTGCGGGGTGATCGACAGGGCCAGCGCCGTCGGGCTGGTGCGCTCGGCGCGGATCGACAGCGCGCGCCGGTGCGCCTCCGGGTCGCGCGTGGAGGCGAAGCTGTGCGAGCCACGGGGCATGTGACAATCGGCGCAGCGCTCGGCGACGCCGCTCGCGCGGTGCTCGCTGACCGTGCGCTGCATCATCTGGGGAGCGCTTCGGCGGTGGTCATCGCCGAACGAAAACTCGTGGCAGCCGGCGCAGCCCCCGCTGCCCGCGAACGCGGCCGAGCGCTCGAGGCGGTGAGGCGCGTGCAGGAACGAGCGGTCGCTGGGCGCGGCCAGAACCGCGTCGCCGCGCAGGTGACACGTGATGCAACCCACGCCGAGCTCGTCGGCCTGCGCCGAGGCGAACGTCGCGCTCTCGGGCGCGTGGCAGTCGCGGCAGAACGCGGTGGGCTCCGCGCTGAACGCGAGCTGGAACTCGGCGTTGCTGAAGGCTGCCTGGTGACGCGAGCTCCGCCACTCGGCGGCGATCTCTTGGTGGCATGCCTCGCACTCGGCGTTCTTCGTGAAGAAGTCCGCGCGCGGGCGCAGCGGGGCGGGCCCAGGCAGCTCGCCGCCCGTGGTCTGGTGACGATGAAAGCCGATGCCCAGCGCTGCGACTGGCAACGTCGCCACGCCGATCAGCACCAGTTTCCTCCACCTCGTCACCAGCGCCACGATAGCCGCGCCCCACGCGCGCGGTGATGAAGTAGTTCGCCGGGGGCGCATGATCTACACTGCGCGCGATGCGAAGCCTGGACCTCTTGCTCGGTGGCGCGGTGCTGAGTGGCGTGTTGGCCTGCGGCGACAGCGGCGGCGCGACCGGCGGCTCGGCGAGCGCGAAGCCCAGCGGCGCGCCCACCACCGCCACCACCAGCACGAGCTCGGCCAGCAAGCCCAAGGAGATGCCGTCCGTCACGGTGGACGAGATGGGCCCCTACATCAACGGGCAGCGCGCCAAGCTCAAGGACGAGGACGGCCGCAAGAAGCTCAAAGAGATCGT
>CAZXMG010000111.1:0-23119 GCA_964641275.1 uncultured Polyangiaceae bacterium | reverse complement strand
GAGGGCCGACTGAGGAGCCGTCAGGTGCAACGCTCTGATTGGGCAGCGCCTTGGAAATCGGAGCGCTGCCGGATCTGATCTGAGATGAGGGAAGCGCGGAAGCGCAGGCAGGAGCGCGCGAGCCGCCCCCACGAGCTCGGCGCGCGGCGTCGCCAGCCGGCAAGGCCAAGCGGGGCAGCGCAGCCGAGGTGGCTGCTGCGTGGTAGAGTGGGCACGTGCAACCGATGTTGAAGGCCCGTGTCCGCAACGGACGACTGACGCTCGACGAGCCGACGACGCTGCCCGAGGGCGCGGAGGTGCACGTGATCGTGGACAGCGACGAGCTGGACGCTGAGGAGCGCAAAGAGCTGCAGGCGGCGCTGGACGAGGGCATGTCGGATCTCGATGCGGGACGGTGCGAAGACGCGGAGACCGTGATCGCCGAGTTGCTCGCGCGCACGTGAAGTCGGAGCTCGTGAGGGCGAGCGTCAGCGACGCCGAGCCTCGGCGAAAACCTGCCCCGCCGGGATTCCGGCCTCACCCGCGCGAGCTCGCGCGATGCGCTCGTCGAGGATCGCGAGCACCTCGGGGGCGAGCTCGACGTGCAGGCTGGCCTCGAGCTCGTGGATGAGTCGTACCCGGTCCTCTTGCGGGAGAGCGAGAGCGGCCTCGAGGACTTCTCGTGCAGTCATTGGTGAGACTGTAGCACTCTGGGGTCAACTGCTCTGCGGCGGGACCCTCCTTCGGAGGTGTTCCGCCGCTCGTCGAGACCTACCGACGACGGAGCCGTGCAAAGACCTCCTCGGCAGGGAGGCCTGGCTCGCCGGCCTCGGCGCGCGCCACGCGCTCGTTGATCATATCGATGAACGCGTCGTCCTCCTCCATCGGGAGGCTCGCCGCGATCTCATCGACGAGGCGAGCACGCTCCTCTGGGGGGAGAGCGAGAGCGGCTTGGAGGATTTCGCGCGCCGTCATGAGACCAAGGTAGCACTCGGGTGGCGCGAGCCGAGAGACGAGGCCAGCGCCCCGAGGCTAAGATGGCGCCCCTTGGTGAACGGCCCGATCATGACGAGTGACGTGATCATCGTGGGCGCCGGCTTCGGCGGCCTGTCGGTGGCGATCGCGCTGACCGAGCAGGGCAAGCGCTCGTTCGTGGTGCTCGAGAAGTCGAGCGGGCTTGGCGGCACCTGGCGCGACAACACCTACCCCGGGGCGGCGTGCGACGTGCCCTCGCACCTCTACTCGTACTCGTTCGAGATCAAGTCGGACTGGTCGCGGATGTACGCGGAGCAGCCGGAGATCTTGGGCTACCTCGAGCGCTGCGCGGAGCGGTACGGGCTCGGCCCGCACTTGCGCTTCGGGGTGGAGGTGACGGCGGCAGCGTTCGATGAGGCGCGCGGCACCTGGACGGTGGAGACCAGCACGGGCGAGCGCCACGTGGCCCGCGCGCTGGTGGTGGCCGTGGGGCAGCTCAACCGCCCCCTCATCCCCAAGCTGAAGGGGCTCGAGACGTTCGAAGGGACGATGTTTCACTCGGCTCGCTGGGACCACACTGCTCGGCTCGCTGGCCAGCGCGTCGGGGTGATCGGCACCGGCGCGAGCGCCATTCAGTTCGTGCCCGAAGTGGCCAAGGAGGCGCAGAGGCTCACCGTCTTCCAGCGCTCACCGCCGTACATCCTGCCCAAGCTCGACCGCACGTTCGCCGACGCGGAGCGCTGGGTGTTCGGGCACCTGCCCTTCACGCAGTCGATCCATCGCGCGTTGATGTACGCGTGGGGCGAGTTTCGCTACATCGGCCTCGCCGCCGGACGCAGGCCCAACGAGTGGCTCAAGCGCGTCACCACCTGGCACTTGGAGCGCTCGGTCCAGGACCCCACTCTGCGCGCCGCGCTCACGCCGGACTACCCGCCCGGCTGCAAGCGCATCCTGATCTCCAACGACTACTACCCCGCGCTGTGCCGCGCGAACGTGGAGCTGGTCACCGATCCGCTGATCGAGATCACCCCGGGCGGCGCGATCACCAAGAGCGGGCGGCACCACGAGCTCGACGCGATCATCCTGGGCACCGGCTTTCGCGCCACCGAGCTCTTGGCCCCCATGGACGTTCGCGGCCTCGGCGGGCGCAGGCTGGCCGAGGTGTGGAGGCAAGGCGCAGAGGCGTACTTGGGCATCACCGCGCACGGCTTCCCCAACCTGTTCATGCTGTACGGCCCCAACACCAACCTGGGCCACAACTCGATCCTGGTCATGATCGAGGCCCAGACCCGCTACATCATGAGCGGCCTCGGGCAGCTGTTCGACGGCGGGCTGCGCACCTTGAACGTGCGCGCCGACGTGCAGCAGCGCTTCAACGCCGAGCTCGTGCGCCGCCTCGAGCAGCAGGTGTTCCAGGGCGGCTGCACGAGTTGGTACAAGACCGAGTCCGGCAAGAACACCAACAACTGGCCCGGCCTCACGCTCGAGTATCGCCTGCGCACCCGCAGGCTCGCGCTCCGTGACTACGAGCGCATGTAGCTGGGGCGCTCAGAAGCTCCAGCCGGCCGATGCGTACCCCGGTCCCAGGTTGAAGCTGGGCATCTTCCAGGTCACCCGCGGCTTGGCGCCTTCGGCGATCATGACGGGCCCGCCGATGCCGCCGGCGATGCCGAACAGCAACGTGGTGACACCGAAGCCCAAGAACGGCGCCGGGTCTCCGCCGCACGCGTCTTGGGCGAAGCCGCCCTCGTGGCAGTCGGTGCCCGCGGCGTCGGCGAGCGAGAACAAGAAGCCGGATCCGACCAGGAACAGCGCGCCCAGGGTGGTCACGGTGACGCCGCCGGCGATGAGGCCGCTGTTCGCGCCGAGCTCGGGCTGCGGGATGGTCACGTGGGTGTAGCTGTTGAGCGGCACCATCACGCGCTGCTCGTGCGGCTCCCCTCGCAGGTTGCCCTGTGCGTCGAGCAGCGAGCTGATCACGAACTTCTTCCCGGGCGCGACCGCCACCGGGGTGTTGAAGCTCAGGTGCGGGATCGGGCGCGCGTCCACCTCGACCACGAGCGTCGTGCCCTGAGGCAGGAACTGCGGCGGATGCACGATGACCGAGCCACGCGCAGCTTGGGCCGAAGCCGAAGAGGAGACGAAAGCAAGGGCAAGGGCAGGGAGCGCGGGGAGCGCGGCGAGTCGCATGCGGGGCGCAGTATGCCACGTCGCCGCGATCTCGCCCGGCGAGCGTAGCGCCCGGAGGGCGCTAGCGAGCCCTCACGCACTTTCCCACCGAGTTTGCACAACCTCGACGTGACGCCGCGGGGGCGCTGTGACAAGCGTGCGCCCTCATGCGGCAACGGACCATCCTGGGCGCCTTGTTGGCAGGCCTCCTCCTCAGCGGCTGCCAGGACGAGCTGCTCGATCCGCTCGGCGGCGCGGGCGAAGGCGCGAGCGGCGGCGGCGGCGCCACGTCCGGCGGCGGCGGCACGGGCGGCGAGGGTGGCGAAGGGGGCGCACCGCTGCCCGCCGATCGCGGCGATCCGGCGACCTTCCCGACCGAGTGCCTCGCCACCTGCGAGGAGGCGTGCAACGCGATCGTGGCCTGCGGCAGCGAGACGTCGAGCGCCTACCCGCTCGGCATGGAGGATTGCCTGGCGCGCTGCGCGGTGGCGGCCGACGGACCGTTCTGGGACGACGTGTCGGGCGTGTTCCGTTGCTGCGCCTCGCAGTCCGAGTGTGGCGCAGCCGCGCACTGCGGCGGTTGGCTCGCGCATCCCGCGACCCCCGCTCCCTGCGAGGTCCTGTGCGCCTGCTTCACCTCGAGCTCGCTGAGCACCTTGACGGCCGGCCGCGCAGCACCGGCGGGCTACAACTTCGCGCCGGACGCCGTCTTCCTCGCGCCGGGGGCGGACGCAATCGCGGCGCGGCGCGTGCCGGGCGTGGTGCGCGTGGACGCGGGGCCGTACACGTTGGTGACGCTCGGCGCAGGCGAGCAGCCTACGACGCTCGCCCAGCTCCAGCAGGCGGGTGCTCCGCTGCCTACCTTCAGCGATCGCGGCGGGCGGCTCAGCGCTGCGACGGGCCGCATCGTGCTGCGCGCGCGCTCGACCGCGGAGCTTGGCGCCGCGAGCAAGACGCTGGCGCGCTTCCAGCTCCTGGCCCCCAAGAAGCTCGGCTTCGCGGCCGATCTGTACGTGGTCGAGAGCGCGGACGCGTGGCGCTCGCTCGACGCGGTCGCCGCGTTGACCCGAGACGGCGCGGACGCCGAGCTCGACATGGTGCGCTCGTACGCGCACAGCTTCCTGCCCAACGACCCCTTGTACGAAGACCAGTGGCACCTGCACAACAGCGCGCAGGGGCTGTCGACGGCGGGCGTGGACGCGCGCCTGCAAGAGGCCTGGGACGTCACGCGCGGCAGCTCCAGCGTGGTCATCGCAGTCAACGACGACGGCGTCGATCTGAACCACTTCGACTTCGCGGGCAAGCTGCTCGCCGAGCAGAACTACCCCGCCGACTGGCAAGAGCAGATGGAGAGCGGCCAGTTCGGTTGGCACGGGACCAGCTGCGCCGGGGTCGCGACCGCGCGCGGCAACAACCTGTTCGCCGGCTCCGGCGCCTGCTCCGAGTGCGAGCTCTTGCCCCGTTTGCTCGCGCCCACCGTCAATGGCGGGTTTCAGCTCACGGACACCGAGATGGCAGACGGCTTCGTCGAGCAGGTGGACGCGGGCGCGTGGGTCATCTCCAACAGCTGGGGCCCCAGCACCGGCCACCCCGTCTACGCGGATGAAGACATGCCGGTCCCCGGCATACCGAGCGTGGTGGCGGCCGCGTTCGACTACGCCGAAACGTCGGGGCGCGGCGGGCTCGGCACGGTGATCGTCTTCGCGGCGGGCAACTCGAACGCGACCATCGACGGCGTGGGCGGCTACCCGACCAACCTCTCGGTCGGCGCGGTGAGCGATCTCGGCATCAAGTCGTACTACTCCTCGTTCGGTCCCGAGCTCGACATTTCCGCCCCGTCCAATGGCGGCCTCACCGGCATCACCACCGCCGCGTTCAATGGCGGCACCACCAATGACTTCGGCGGCACCTCGTCGGCGTGTCCGCTCGTGGCGGGAGTGGTGGGGCTGGTCTTTTCGGCCAACCCGCTGCTCACCGCCGCGGAGGCGCGCGGCGTAGTGACCGCGACCGCCCACAAGATCGACCCCCTGTTCGGCGACTACGACGTGAATGGCGTGAGCCCCTTCTACGGCCACGGCATGGTGGACGCCGCCCGCGCCGTGCGACTCGCCGCCGGTCTGTGCGCCGACGCTTCGAGCTGCCACGCGCCCAGCGACGAGTGTGGCGCGCAGTGCGGCACGCAAGACCTGTGTGACCCTTGCCGCACGAGCGCGGACTGTGTGCCGGGCTCGATCTGCCAGGCGTTGCCCTCGCTCGGCATGACCACCTGCCTGCCGCTCGCGAGCGCCGGCTGCCCCGCGGGCAGCAACGCCGTGGGCGCCTACTGCGTCCCGGACGCGGCCACGTGTGGGCTGTGCGCGCCGTTCGAGACGTGCAACGGCCGCGACGACGACTGCGACGGCCTGTCCGACGAGGACGACGTGTGCGGCGGCGCCGCGCGCTGCTTCGACCCCACGCCCGGCTGCGCCGAGGGCCAGGTCTGCGCCGGCACCGTGTGCGTGGACACCTGCGTCAACAACGCCGCCTGCCCCGAGGGCGAGGAGTGCCGCAAGGTGAAGGACGGCTACGGCGCGGACAGCGGCCTGCGCACCTGCGTCACCTCGGGCGCCAGCGGCTGCGAGCTCGGCTGCGAGGTGATCGCCTCCACGCTCGACGACGCGCCGCTCGCCGACTTCACTGCGTGCATGGACGAGGCCGGCGACGACTGCAACAGCGTGTTCGGCTGCACGAACCTGCTACCGATCTCGATGTGACGGGGCGCGCCCGGCAGGAATCGAACCTGCGACCCGCGGCTTAGAAGGCCGCCGCTCTATCCAGCTGAGCTACGGGCACGTGGCTCCGAGAGGGGTGGACGCTCGGCGACCACGGGCCCTGACGGACGCCGCAGGGTCGTGCGGAGGGTGGTCGCGCGTCAAGAGGCGAGAGCGGCGCCTCTCAAACCGGGCGCCGTCAAACGGGGCGCCGTTCAGACTGACAGCGGCCCCATGTCGTCACCGAAGGCGGTGACCTCGACGCCGACGGCGTTCAGCATGGTGATGAACAGCTTCGCGAGCGAGGGCTCGCTAGGGTAGACGATGTGCCGCCCGGTCTGGATCACGCCGCCGGCGCTGCCCGCGAGCAAGATCGGCATGTCGTCGTGGTTGTGGGCGTTGCCGTCCGATATCTCGCTGGAGAAGAAGCACAGCGAGTTGTCGAGCAAGGTGCCGCCGTCCACGTCCTCGACCGCGTCGAGCTTCTCGAGCAAGGTGGCGAACTGCTGCACCTCCCAGGTGTCGATCACCGTCAGCTTGTCGAAGTTCTCCTGCAAGTCCTGGTGGTGGCTGATGTCGTGGTGGCCGCCGCTCACGCCCAAGAAGTCGTAGCTGCGATTGGACCCCGCGTTGGCGAGCATGAAGCTGATCACCCGCGTGGCGTCGCACTGGAACGCGAGCACCATCAGATCGGTCATGACGTCGATATGAGCCGCGAGGTCGACCGGATCGTCGGGCCGCGGGATGGCCTCGCAGGTGGGTCCGGTGGCGGCTTTGGCGATCTTGTCCTCGAGCTCGGTGATGCCGGTCAGGTACTGATCGAGCTTGAGCTGGTCGGTGCGGCCGAGCCGCGCATGGAGGGCCTTCGCGTCTTCGTTCACGTAGTCGAGGATCTTGGTGCGATAGGCCAGCCGCTTGGCCGTCTCCTCGGCGGTCTCGGTGGGATCGAAGCCCTGGAACAGCTGGTCGAACACCACGCCTGGGCTCGTGATCTTGGGCAGCGGCTGCGTGGCCGACGCCCACGAGATGTTGCGCGCGTAGGCGCAGCTGTAGCCCGAGTCGCAGTCACCGATGCCGCTGCCCGCCTCGATGCCGAGCTGCAGGCTGGGGATGCGGGTGAACTCCTTGAGCACGTCGGCCGCGACCTGGTCCATGGAGATGCCGTTCTGGATGTCCGCCCCCTGGGTCTTCTTGGGGTGGGCGACCGTGATGAACGCGCCGGTCCCGGAGGCGTGATCGCCGGGGCCGTCTGGCGCGGCGGGCCGGTTGGCGAGGCCGGTCAGCACGTTGACCTTGCTCTTCACGTTCACCAGCGGCGCGAGGATGGGCGAGAGCGGAAAGTTGGCGCCCTCTGCCGCAGGCACCCAGTTGGGCATGTGGATGCCACACGGGAAGTAGTAGGCGAGGATGCGCCGCGGCAGCGGGTCGGCAGCGCGCGCCTGCTTGTGCTCGAGCGAGCCGAGCCAGGGCAGACCGAGCGCGACACCCGCGCCCCCCAAAAACGCGCGGCGGCTCTGGCGGCTTCGCTTGACGATGCTCACGGCGCACCTCCTTCGGCGGACTCGCCACGTCTGTAGCGGAACGGCTCGCTGGTCACGACCAGCTTGATCAGGCTGCGCAGCGAGGAGCCCTGCTCGCGGAACGCGAGGTCGACCTGATCGAGGTAGAACTCGTCGGCGCTGTCCACGCCGCGTCCGAGCGCGTAGATGAACGCCTTCTCCACCGCGCAGCTGGAGATGCGAGGGTCCTTCGCCAACAGATCGATGAACTCGGCGGGCGTCTGGAACGAGCCCTCCTCGATCTCCCCGGAGGGATCCACCGCCACGCCCTTGTCCGTGTTGCGGAACGCACCGATGCCGTCGTAGTTCTCCAGCGCGAGGCCGAGCGGATCCATCACCGCGTGGCAGGCCGCGCAGGTCGGGTCCGCGCGGTGCGCAGCGAGCAGCTCCTTCTGCGTCTTGGCCTCGAGATCGGCCGGGTCGAAGCCCTCGACGCCGGCGGGCGGCGGGGGCGGCTCGTCGCACAAGAGGTTCTCCAGGATCCACTTGCCGCGCTTCACCGGGGAGGTGCGGTTGGGGTTGCTGGTGACCGTGAGCCACGCACCCTGGCGCAGGAGGCCGCCGCGGACCGCCGTGTCCAGCGTCACCTGGGACACCTCCGCGCTGCCGGGCGCACTCACGCCATAATGCTCGGCCAAGCGATCGTTGACGAAGCCGAAGTCGGCAGCGATGAGCTGCTCGATCGGGAGATCTTTGGCGAGCAGCTCGGCGAAGAACGCGTCGGCTTCGGCGCGCATCGCGACACGCAAGTCCTCGTCGAAATCGGGGTAGGCCAGGTAGTCGGGCGTCTTGTCGGCGAGGGCGCGCGTGAACAGCCACTGGCCGGCGAAGTTGTCGACCAATGCACGGCTCTTCGGGTCGGCGAGCATGCGGTCGACCTGCTCGAGCAATACGCTCTCTTCGTGCAGGGTGCCCGCCTGCGCCAGGTCGAGCAGCGTGTCGTCCGGCGTGCTGCTCCACAAGAAGTACGACAGCCGCGAGGCCAGCTCGAAGTCTCCGAGCAAGTGGGCCTCGAGCGAGGTCGGGTCGGGGTCGAGCTCCACTCGGAACAGGAAGTGCGGCGACGTCAGCACCGCACGCAGCACCAGCTTGAGCCCCTCGTTCTCGTCGTCGCCTTCGGCCGCGGCCAAGCCGTAGATGCCCAGCAGACCGTCGACCTCTTCGTCGCCGAGGGGGCGGCGGTAGGCCTTGCGACCGAAGCTCTCGATGATCTCGCGCACGCACGCCTCGCCCTCGGTCGCCGGCTCGCAGCTGACCACGTTGGCGCGCAGCGGGTTGTCGCCGGTCGCGCCGATGGGCCCCTCGATCTCGATGTAGTCGACGAACAGGTTGCGGTCCGCCCCCGTCACGTCGTCGACGTAGTCGTTCAAGAACGACACCATCACGGTCGACAGCCCGGCCGGAGCATCGATCGTCTCCTCGAGCAGCGTGGGCGAAGACTCCGAGCCCGGCACGTCGAACGGCCCGAGCGCCTGTCCGTTGATGGTGAGCGACGCCTGCGCGTCGTCAGGCCCCGCGGCGCTTTGCCACACCCGCGCGCGCACCACGTACTGCCCGTCCGACGGCAGGGTCTGCGTCACCACCACGTCGCCGTTGGAGTACAGGTTCCAAGCGTCGCCGGACACGTTGCCCACGGTGCCGCCCACGACCTCGGCCTCGTAGCGATCGATCTGCGAGGCCGCCGAGATGTCGAGCACGTCGTCGGCGAGCAGCTCCGCGGCGCGCTCGTAGAGCTCGAACTGCACGGGCGACAGCACCATCACGTCGGCGATGTTGTCGAAGCCGAAGCTGTGATCGTCCGCCGGGAAGTCGTCTGCGGGCTGCAAGGTGGTGCCCAGCAGGTCGCGGACGGTGTTGTTGTACTCGACGCGGTTCAGACGGTGCAGCGTGACCCGACCAGGATCTTCTCCGGACGGGGTGCCGGGGCCTTCGGGGGTGCTGTCGCCGTCGCCCACCTGGCCGACGCAGCCGGCGAGGACCAAGAGGCCCGCCAACGTGCGTGTTCGGTTCCAGCTGCGCGTCCCGTGTCTGACATCGCCGCTCATGTAGACATGATACAAGCTGCGCTTCCGATGCGGAACGCTGGCCACTCCGGGCGGACGATTGCAGCAGCGGTGTCTTCGCCAGTGATCGCCCCGCGGTTCCCGACGACGCGGTACCAGGGCTCGAAGCAGCGACATCTCGGCTTCCTGCGCCGCGCGCTCGAGCGGATCCCCGCCGGCGCGGCGCTCGATCTGTTCGCGGGCACGGGCGCGGTGAGCTACCTGCTCAAGCAGCTCGGACACGCCGTTCACTTCAATGACGCGCTGCTCGCCAATCAGGCGTCCGGTGTCGCGTTGATCGAGAACAGCGGGACGCAGGTCGCGCTGCCTCGAGCCGACGCGTTGTTCAGGAAGGTGAAGGGCCGGCGCTACGACGACGTGATCGCGCGCAGCTTCGAGGGGGTGTTCTACCTGCCGGAAGAGAACCGCGCCCTGGACGTGGCCGCGCAGAACTTGGCAGCGACCGAGGACCGGATCGAGCGCGCGCTCCTGTTCCACGCGCTGGCGCAGGCGTGTTTGATGAAGCGCCCCTTCAACCTGTTCCACCGCGCCAACCTGTCGCTGCGAACCCGCGAGGTGACGCGCAGCTTCGGCAACAAGGCCACCTGGGAGCGGCCGTTCGCCGAGCTCACGCGCGCCGCGCTCGCCGCCGCGAACGCCGCCGTGTTCGACAGCGGCAAGACCCACCGCGCCACCGCGCTCGATGCGCTGTCGTGCCCGATCGAGGCCGACTTGGTCTACCTCGACCCGCCGTACGTGCGCGCCGACGGAGCCGCGTTCGGCTACCTGGACGGCTACCATTTCTTGGACGGCTTGCTCGATTACTCGCGCTGGGCCGCGGCGATCGACCACACCAGGCGCCACCTGCCGCTGTCGCGCCCGGGCTCGCCGTTCGAGCACGCGCGCACGGCGCCCGAGGCGCTCGAGAGCGTGCTCGAGCGCGCAAACGGTGCGCGCTGGGTCGTGCTGTCGTACCGCACGGACGGCTTGCCGTCGCCCTCCAGACTGCGTGCCGTGCTCGAGCAGCTCGGCCGGCGCGTGACGGTCTTGGAACAGGCGACGACGTACACGCTCTCGCGCCGACGCTCCGCGGAGCTCCTGTTCGTCGCCGAGCGACGCAAGCGTTGACGGCCTCGCCCTGCGATGACAAGCCACCAGCGTCGTGCGTCGCTGGTGGTTTTGGTTTTTGCTGTCGGTCGCGGGTTGTCCCGCGTACGTCCCCCCCGAGGAGCGCGTCGAGAACGGCTGGGACCTAGCGCGCGCAGCGCTGACGAATGGCGAGAGCTGCTTCGCGGGCCGCCCGGAGTACTGCATCAGCGAGCCCGCCTTCGTCGACAGCTTCATCCAGAAGCGGCTCGACGCGCTGTACGGCGGAAAGATGCCGATCCGGCGCACGCACGTCGAGGCCACGACGCGCAACGCGGCGATCGAGTACAAGCGCGCGCTGCTCGCGCCCGAGCGTGTGGCCGCGGTCGAGGAGCTGGTGCGCGAGCACTACCACAACCCCCAGGCCATCAGCGGCGAGACGGGAGTGAGCATCGATCTCGGCGTCGTGCCCGGCAAGCTGGAGGCGCGCCCCACCACCGCTTCGCTCGCGATGGTGAGCAGCGAGCTGGTGGCGGGCGGCGAGTGGCTGCCGAGCGAGCGGGCTCGCGTGCTGTCCGAGTACGTCGCCAAGTACCCCGACAAGGCCGAGGTGCGCGTGGCCGTCACCATCCCCGTGGCGGACGGCCTGGCCGTGTACTCCTATCGCTACCTGCGCCCGGACGATCGCGTCGTCGTCGTGGGCCCGAGCGGAGAGATGCGCACCACCAAGCGTGGAGTCAGCGTGGACGATCTCAAGAGCGCGCGCGTCGCGCTCGACTTTCCCAGCCTGACGAGCTGTCGCGCGTCGCGCTCGCCCGGGCCGAAGGACCGAGATCCCCCGACCACCTGCCCGCCCGATCCGCTGCACCCGTCGCAGCGCTGAGCGCCTCTCCCAGGCGAGCACGGCTGCGACGTGACGCGCTCTTGCCTCTGTCTTGAAGGCCATCAATCGTTGGACTACACGGGCCTACATGAAGAGCCCCGTACTTTTCGCCAGTGGCGTTGCCCTGTCTCTCCTCGCCTGTCGCGGTGAGGCGCCCGAGGTCGGCGCCACCCCCGATCCCCAGCTCGACTCGATGGTCAACCAGCAGGCCGAGTCGGCTGCGCCCGGCTCCGTCATGGTGAATGACGTGTTGCTGCGCGGCGTGGGCTACGACCGCGGCGAGTCGCAGGACTTCCACGTCGAGCTGACCGCCGGCCAGTGCTACGTGGTGGTGGGCGCCGCCGACGAGACGGTCACCTCGCTCCACTTGCTCATGTGGAACCCCGCGAACAAGCGCGTGGCGATGGCCCGCCCCAAGGGCCGCGAGGCGCTCGTGCAGCACTGCCCCGAGGAGACCGGCAGCTACAAGATCCAAGGAAAGATCGGCAAGGGCGCTGGCCACTTCGCCATCGGCGTGTTCGGCAAAGAGGCGCCCGAGAAGGTGGTCAAGGAGGAGCCCAAAGAGAACAAGGCCGACCTCGAGAAGATCATCAAGGACGACGCCTCCTCGATGGCGCCGGGCGCCGAACAAGTGGGCAACTTCTACACCGGCACCGCCAAGAAGAACGAGTTCTTCGTCCAGCTCGACAAGGGCACTTGCTACTGGTTCATCGGCGCTGCTCAGAAGGGCGTCGACGACTACTACATCTACCTCTGGAACCAGGAGGGCAAGCGCATGGGCGAGTCCAAGGCCGACTCGAACAAGGCCAACTTCGGCCACTGCGCCAAAGAGAGCTCGATGTACAAGGTGCAGGTCAAGGTCGACGACGACAACGACGAGGTGAAGCTCGGCGTGTTCGCCAAGAAGGGCAAGTAGCTGGTCCTCTCGGGGGCTGTCGCTACGCGCGGGCCCCCACCCCGCTCGTTTTCTTGGTCAGTCGAAGGCGCGGGGATCGCAGGTCGACACCCCCGCGCCGACGACCGTCCGGCCGAGCGTGGTGAGCGCGCTGACGCTGCCGTCGCTGGGGCGGTAGCGCGTGACGGTGGTGTTGGCGTTGCCCGGCGACGTGAAGATGTAGAAGTCTCCGCCCTCGCCGCCCCAGAACGCGAATGCGAGCGCGCCCGATTGCCCGACGGGCACGAAGGTCGAGTCCAGGATCTCGGCCGTCTCCTTGTCGATCTCGACCACCCAGCCGCCGCTGTCGCTCAAGAAGTAGCCGTAGAGCGCGCCGTCGCTCGAGCCTGTCATCTCGATCGCGTTCGCCGGGTTCTCCGAGAACGGACCGATCGGGCTGAGCTCCATCGTCTCGGTGTCGACCGACGCCAAGCCCAGCGACGGGCTCTGGAAGTTGATCTCCGCCACGAACAGCGAGTCCGTCAGGCCCATCGGCTCGTCGAGCGCGTAGCCCATCCCGAACGTGCGGAAGCCGAACTGGTTCGGCTGAAAGTCGGTCTCCTCGCAGGACGCGTCCGCCGTGTCGACGCGGAACAGCGACCCATCGCTGTACAGCACGAACGCCGTGCCGGTGCGGTCCACGCCCATGGAGAACGGCGTCGCGTCGAGCGGCGCCGGGCAGTCGAGCGCGCCGATCTGGGTGAACGCCAAGTTCTTGGGGTTGAAGCTGTACAGATCGAGCTCGGACGTCACCAGGTAGATGAACGTGGTGCTCGGGTCCTTGCAGTCGTCCGGTGGTGGTGGCGGCGGATCTCGGTCGGTGGGCACGTCTTCAGGGGCATCGGGAGGCGCGTCGGGCCCCGCATCCGGCCTGGGCGAGCTGCCACCTCCTCCCTCGGAGGTTTCGTCCTGTTCCGACAGGGGCAGGTCGCTACGAGCCCCGCAGGCTGCAAAGCCGATCAAGCCAAGGTTGACCGCAACGACCGCCAACACCAAGGCGCGGCGACGAGCACGAGTCCAAGCGGAGGAGCAGGGCACGCTCGCAGCATACCGTAAGATCTCTGGTGTTTCGGTCCGGTTCGCGCAACCCTTGGGCATGTCGTCCCCCATCAGCGAACGCGAGTTCGAGCAGCGCGCCGATGAAATCCTGAACGCGTTGTCCAAGGCCTTGGACGAAAGCGGCCTCGACGCGGAGGTGGAGCTGTCGATGGGGATCCTCTCGATCGAGTTCCCCGACGGCACCAAGTACGTGGTGAACAGCCACCGCGCCGCCAAGCAGATCTGGATGGCCGCCGAGCGCGAGGCTTGGCACTTCGACCCGACGCCCACGGGCAGCTGGGTGGCAGCAAAGTCCGGCGCAGACTTCGTCGGCACGCTGACGAAGGTGCTGAGCAAGAAGGCGGGCTCGCCAGTGGCGCTCTCGCTGTAGGCGCGGCGATGAGGGCCGTCCTTCTCACACGGCTGCTCGCGACCGCCTCTGCGGCGCTGCTCGTGCACGCGCTCGTGCCCAGCGACGCGCTGGCCTATTGCCTCAGCACCACCTGCAAGGGCGTCGATGCCTGCGACGGCGAGGAGGTCCCCGGCTGCCCGACGCTGAAATGGACGTCGGGCTGCGTCGGCTTCAGCGTGCACGAGCTGGGCGGCTCAGGCCTGTCGGCAGACAGCGTGAACCAGATCGCCGACCTCGCCTTCGACGCGTGGCGCAGCGTCGACTGCGGCAACGGTCCCCCCGGCATCGTGATCCAGGATCTGGGGCAAGTGTCGTGTGGGCTGGTCGAGTACAACAAGAGCGCGGGCAACGCGAACATCGTCGTGTTCAATGGCGAGTGGGCCCACTCGGACACGGGGCACACCTTCGCGCTCACGACCACCACCTTCGACCCCGAGACTGGCGAGCTGTACAACGCCGACATCGAGCTCAACGCGCGCGACCACCTGTTCACCGCGAACGACGACGAGGTGGTGGCCGATCTCTTGAGCGTGCTGACGCACGAGACTGGCCACTTCTTGGGCATCGCCCACGCCCAGGAGCCCGAGGCCACCATGTTCCCGTTCTACGAGGAGGGCTCCACCGAGCTGCGCTCGCTCGAGGCGGACGACTTCGCCGCCGTGTGCGCCGCCTACCCGCCCGCGCCCAGCCTGGACGATACGTGCAATCCATTGCCCAAACACGGCTTCTCGCCCCATTGCCGCGACGACCAGCCCGAAGGCAGCTGCTCGTTCGCGCCGCGCGGAGGCAGAACGCACCACCTCGCCTGGAGCGCCTTCGCGCTCGTCCTCGTGCTGGCAGCTAGAACCCAAAGCGCACGCCGGTGCCGGCCAACAGGCCGTTGAGGGTCAGCCCCAGCTCGAGATCGATCGCCACCTCGTCGGCGGGCCGGAACGCGAACGCTATCTGCGGGAGCGAGAGCCACGGGTAGACGATGGGCCGCCCGCCTCCGTCGTGCCAGCTCTTGTCTGGCTGGCCAAAGCGCTCGGCGTCCTTGTCGAGCTGGTTGCAGTAGCGGAACGTACCGGCGGGATCATTCGGGCCGCTGCACTTCTCGTACGTCGCCGGATCGCCAGGCTGGCCATCGGCGGGGTAGGACTGCCAGCGGAACAGCTCGCCGGTGAAGGCCCAGCCGAGCCCGACCCCGCCACCGATGCGCATCTCCACGCGGCCAGCGTCGTCGAACGGCACGCGGTACAGGATGTCGAGCGCGGCGGTCATCCCCCAAAGAGTGCTCTCGAACAGCTCCCACTCCGTGTCGGGCGTGTCGTTGGGCTTGAACGGCGTGAGCCCCACCCCATAGTGGGTGAACGTGATCGACGGCTCGATGTCGACCGTCTCGAGCCGCTCGGTGTACGTCACCCCCACGCCGGGGAAGTACGCCGTGGTCCCCCCCTCCCCGACGATGTTCATCACGAACTGCGGCAAGAGCAGGCCGCGCATGCGCACGCCCAACCAATGCGGGGGGATGGTGCTGCGCGGCGCGGGCGGCGGCGGCTTGGGCGCGACGTCGGGCAGCCGCGCGCCCGGCAGCGGCACGAGCTCGACCGCCACGTTCTTCGACTCGCCCTCGGCCAGCACCACGCTCAGCGTCCACGGCTCGAAGCCCTCGGCGGTGATCTTGATGTCGATCTTCTCGTCGGGTGGCACGCGGATGGGCTCGCGCGGCTCGTTGGCCTTGCGCCCACCTGCACGAACCTCGATGACCGCAGCGGCCGGCTTCACCGAGAGGATCACGCGTGGGATGCGCGGCTCGAGCTCGTCGACCTTGAGCTTGGCCTGCTCGAACGCGGCCTTGTCCTCCTTGGACCAGGCCGGGCTCGCCGACTCGCGCGAGAGCGCGTCGAACATCTCGTGTGCGAGCACCAGCTCTCCGAGCGAGAGTTGGCAGCCGGCCAGCGCGGCCGCCGTCACGGGGCGGTGGTCCTCGGTCTCTGCCTTCTCCAAGAGCGGGACGGCCGCGACGCAGTCGCCCGAGCGCGCCAGCTTGACGCCCTCCTTGGCGCTCGGCGCGAGCGGCTTGGGCGCCGCCCAGGCTGGCTGCGGCCAGCCCAGCGCCAGCGCGCCCAGCAGGGCAAGCAGGACGAAGGCCGAGCTCCGCGGTCCGTTACGCAAGGCCCGCAAGTGTCGTGTCGGCCGTCGCCCGCCGTCGAGCAGAATCGAGCCCGTCGCTTCTGTGAAACCCTTCGGGCGCCGTCCCTGCTACGCTGCGGGCCTCGATGCCCGACGGTTTGGACGGTCGGCCCCGCGTCTTGGTGGTCGACGACGAGAAGGCGATCCGCGAGATGCTCGCGGAGTTTCTTGGCATGGAGGGCTACGCCGTCCGCACGGCCGAGGACGGTGTCGCGGCGGTAGGCGAGCTCCAGCGCGAGGAGTTCGACCTGATCATCAGCGACCTGAAGATGCCTCGGATGGGCGGCATCGCCCTGCTCGAGGAGATCGGCAAGGCCGCCCCCAGCGCGGTCACCGTCATCATGACCGGCTTCGGCACGGTCGAAACCGCGATCGACGCCATGAAACGGGGCGCGTACGACTACGTGCTCAAGCCGTTCAAGCTCGACGAGGTCGTGCACGTGCTCAAGCGGGGTCTGGAGAAGCAGCGCATGGCCGCCGAGAACATGCGCCTGCGCGAGGCGGTGTCGCTGTACAAGGTCAGCGAGGCGATCGCCGCCAGCTTGAGCCTGGATCAGGTGCTCGAGACGGTCGCGCAGAGCTGCATCCACGATTTGGCGGCAGACCTGTCCTGCACCTGGCTCGAGGACGGCGAAGGCGGGTACTTCGAGCGTCAGATGCTGCGCGGCCCCAGCGCCCCGGCCGGCGTGGAGCTAGGCCGGCTCGATCCGGGCGCCGTCTTGGCGCGGCTGCGCGAGGATGGGCAGCTGCTCGAGCAAGGGCCGTCCGGCACGCGCTTCTTCGCACAAGCGCCCGGCATCCCCCCCGTCAGCTTCCTGGCCGTGCCGCTGCGCCTCTCGTCCGGCAGCGCCCCGCGCTCGCAGCCCAGCCGCGACGCGCGCCTGGTCGGCTTCATCGCGTCGTGCTCGTTCTCGCCCAACAAGCGCTTCGACGAGGGCCAACGCAAGCTGCTGAGCCTGGTCGCCTCGCGCGCCGGCGCGGCGATCGAGAACGCGCGCCTGTACGAGGACTTGCAGGCCACGTTCCAGCAGACGATCGAGGGCCTGGCCAAGGCCATCGACAAGATGGACCGCTACACGTCGGGCCACTCGGACCGCGTCGCGCGCTACGCCGTGGTGCTGGCCCGCGTGCTGCACCTGCCCGAAGACCAGATCGAGATCGTGCGCCAGAGCGCGCTGATGCACGACATCGGCAAGATCGGCTGCGTGCTCAACCTGAACAAGCCAGGCAAGCTCACGGTCGACGAGTACGAGATGTTCAAGAAGCACCCCACCTACGGGCGAGACATCTTGGATCCCATCAAGTTCTTGCACCCGCTGATTCCTGGAGTGCACCTGCACCACGAGCGCTGGGATGGGCGCGGCTACCCGCTGGGCATGAAGGGCGAAGAGATCCCGATCATCGCGCGCATCATCTCGGTGGCGGACACGTACGACGCCATGACCAGCGACCGCAGCTACCGCCGTGCGCTGCCCCACGCGGTCGCGCTCTCCGAGATCAAGCGCTGCGGGAGCAGCCAGTTCGACCCCGAGGTGGCGCAGTCGTTCCTGCGCGCGGTCGAGACCTACCGCGAAGAAGAGCAGGCGTCGGGCAAGAAGATCCCGACCTGAACGGACCATGAAGGCCCGGCGCGCTCGCAGCTTCTTCTTGGGACGGCGCCGCTACGAGGGCTGCCACGAGCTCCAGAAACGGCTCCTCGACGCGCGTATCGCCGGCAGCGTCGGCGACGTGGTGCTGTTCGTGGAGCACGAGCCGGTCATCACCCTCGGCCGCGGCGCCAAGCCCCAGAACGTGCTGCTGTCGAAGGAGCTGCTCGCGAGCCGCGGGGTCGATCTGGTCGAGACCGGACGCGGAGGCGACGTCACCTTCCACGGCCCCGGGCAGCTCGTGTGTTACCCCATCCTCGACCTCAAGCCCGACCGCTGCGACCTGCGGCGCTACGTGCGTGAGCTGGCAGAGGTGATGATCCTCGTCGCGCGTGATCACGGCGTCGAGGCGGGCACGGTGGACGGCATGGTCGGCGTGTGGGCCGACGGGGAGAAACCCTCTCAATGGCCGACGATGCCTTGGGCCGAGCGGCCGGTGAAGATCGGCGCCATCGGCGTGCGCGTGTCGCGCTGGGTCACCATGCACGGCTTCGCGCTCAACCTGGACATCGACCTGACGCAGTTCGAGCTGATCGTCCCGTGCGGGATCAGCGACTTCGGTGTGGCCTCGCTGGCGACGCTCACCGGCGCCGCCCCCAGCGTGGCGCGCGCGGCAGAGATCGCTGCGCGCCATTTCGCCTCGGCGATGAACCTGGAGCTGGGCGGGGCGCTCGATTTGTCAGCGCTCCAAGACCACGAGCTCCTGAGCCGCATCGCAGCCGAGGCTTGCGGCGAGGCCGAGAGCGCGCCACACGACGCGGCGTGAGCCACAGCTACAAGACGGTCACGCGGCAGGCCTTGCACTTCCTGGTGCGACCCCACCACGGGCGCCCCGCAGGACCGGTGGCGAGCCCGGCGGCGTGGCGCAGAGCAGACCTGGCCGACGAGAGCCGCTGGGTGGCGCGGCTCGACGCACGGGAAGTCGACGAGCTCGAGGCCGCCCTGCGACACGCCAGGCAGACGCAGAAGCCGCTCGCGGCGCTCGGCAAGGACGACTTCCCTCTGCCCACGCTGTCCGCGCGCATCCAACGCTGGGGACGCGAGGTGAACGAGGGACTGGGCGTGCAGGTCGTCCGTGGCGTGCCGGTCGAGCGTTGGTCGGTGGCGGACAGCGAGCGGTTCTTCTGGTGTTTCGGCCAGCACATGGGCCACGTCGGCGCGCAGAACCGCGACGGCGAGCTGCTGGGCCACGTCCGCGACCAAGGCGGCTCCTACCAGGACCTCTCCACGCGCGGCTACAAGACCGCGGCCAAGCTCGACTACCATTGCGACGCCGCCGACGTGGTGGGCCTGTTGTGCCTGCACACGGCCAAGCATGGTGGTCTGAGCAGGTTCGTGAGCTCGGTCACCGTGTGGAACGACCTCGCCCAGGCTCGCCCCGACCTCGCCGCGCAGATGTTCGAGCCGCTCGCGTTCGACACGCGGGGCGACGGTGGCGTCGACTTCTTTCGCATTGCGCCCTGCCGCTTCGCCGGGGGCAAGCTGCGCACGTTCTACCACGCAGACTACTTTCGATCCGCCGAGCGCCAGCCGGGTGCGCCGCGCCTGAGCCGAAGCGAGCACGAGATGCTCGACGCCTACGACGCCATTGCGAGCGACCCGAAGAACTTCGTGGAGCAGGAGCTCGCCATCGGCGACGTCCAACTGCTCTCGAACCACACCGTGCTCCACTCGCGCAGCGCGTACGAAGACCACGAAGAGCCGGAGCGCAAGCGCCATCTGCTCCGGTTGTGGCTGTCGCTGCCGCATCGCCGCGAGCTCGGCGAGCTGCCCTCCATGGGCGCTGAGGCGTTGCGCCTGTTGGGCGGGTTGGCCAAGGGCCGCGTCACCAAGCGGCTCGCCGCAGGCCGAGCAGCTACCTGACTAGCTGGCAGTCGCGCGCTCACGCGCCCAAGCCACAGCGGCCCGCGGATCGACCACACCCGCACCCTGGAGCAGCGCTGGCACGTCCTCGAGTCGGCGCGCCGTGGCGGTCAGGCCGGCCTTGACGTCCGCCGGCGTGAGCGCAGGCGCGGCCTCCAGCATCTGCGCGATCACGGCGGTCACGATCGGAGCCGCGAACGAGGTGCCGTCGACGTGCTGGTAGCTCGGGCTGATGTACTTTTGCTCCTCGATGCGCGCGCGCACCGCATCGAGCATGCGTCCGAGCGACGCCTCGTGGCGGCGCTCGAAGTCGAGCCCACGCCCGTGCCGGAAGCGCACGTCCTCCTCGCCCTCCTCGAGCACGCGCAGCAAGTGGTAGAGGTGGGGCGCCTCGCGCGCAGTGAGCGTCCCCGGCACCATCGGCGCGGGCAAGCGCGCCGCCGGCGCCAACAGATCCGGCTTGGGGATGCGGCGCGATCTCGCGCCCGCGTTGGACGGGAAGCGCGCGTCGTCCGAGCTCTGCGGGGTGTTCCTGTCGTCGATGCCGCCAACCGAGATCGCCAGCGCCGCAGAGGCGGGCGGGGACGGCGCGCTACCCTCCATGTTGCCCGCGGCCGCCACCACGATCACGCCCGCCTGGACCAGCTGCTCGACCAGCGCCTCCACCTCGAGCGCCGCCGGATCGTCCCAGCTCACGCCGACCGAAATGTTGAGCACGCGCACCCCCAGCTCCGGATGCGCCAGCACCGATCGCATCGCTTTGGCCACACAGCGACCTTCGATCGAGGCGCCAGGGTCGTGCTGCACTTTCAAGAGCACGAGCTCGGCTCCGTGCGCGATGCCGCGGTAACGGCCCCCTGACAGGTATCCGCTGCCGGCCGCGCAGCACGCCGTCATCGTCCCGTGCCACACGTGCGCGTGAACCGCCAGGAAGTCGTCGGGCGTGGGCGTGTCTCTCGTCGCGTCGATCATGGCGCGCAGCCGATCCTGCGGGCGCACCAGATCCGGGTGCGGAAAGAACGCCGAGTCGACCAGACCCACCACCACGCCGCGCCCGCTGAGCTCGGGGTCCACGTCGAGTCGCTCGTGCAAGGCCAGGACGGGGGACGACATGGGTGCTCCATATCGCGCCTGACATGAGGGGGCGATCGATTCGAGCGCGGTGCGCCCTTCAGCGCAGCTCGACCGACAGTCGCTCGGCCCAGCGCTGGTAGCCGCTGCCAGTCAAGTGAATGCCGTCCAGCGTGTGCTCCGCCGCGAGCGCGCGCTGGCCGTCGGTGAGCGCGGGCCACAGATCCACGAACACGGCACCGCGTTCCTTGCAGCGCTGGGCCAGGAGCGCGTTCAGCTCTTCGACCTGCTCTGGGCGAACCGTCACCCCGTACCCCACGTCTCTCATCGGCAGCACCGACTGCACCAACACCCGTGTGCCGGGCGACGCCGCGGCGAGCTCGTCGATCAAGGCTCCGACCTCGGCGGCAACCGCTGCCGGCGCGACGCCGGCCTCGAGATCGTTGATGCCCACCATCAACGCCACCAGCTTCGGGCGCGCCTTGCCGACGTCCCCCAACCTGGCGCGGATGCCTGCTGCCGTATCGCCGGAGATGCCGCGACCGTACACGTCGTCGCGCCGCAACAGCTCGCGCCACTCTCCGCGTTCGGTCAAGCTGTCCCCCAAGAGCACCACGGCGTGCGGCGGGAGCTCGAGCTTGTCGTACAGATCGCGCTTGGCCTCGAGGTGGCGCGTCGTCCAGTAATCGGGCGCCTTGGCGCCGCTCCGCCGCACGAGCCACAGCCCTGCGACCGCCGCCAGCACGATCGACAAGACCACGTTGAGGAGCAGGCTGGCCCGACGCGCGTTCATCCGCCCTTCTCCTGCGAGGAGCGCCCAGAGTATGTTGCGGCGCGAATGCGGATCCCCTCGCTCGACGGACTGCGCGCGCTCTCGATCATGTTGGTGCTGTTCGGGCACCTGAACGGCACGCGTGGCTTCGGCACCCACCTGGAGCAGCTGGGAGACGTGGCCAACCTGGGTGTGCGCGTGTTCTTCGTCATCTCGGGCTTCCTGATCACCTCGCTGTTGCTGAAAGAGGAGCAGGTCCAGCTCGGGCAGTTCTACTGGCGCCGGTTCTACCGCATCTTTCCCCCGTTCTACTTCTACTTGTTGGTGCTGTTCGGCCTGTCCAGCGCACGCCTCCTCGCGGCCATCCCCGCCTCGGATTTTGGCTGGGCGGCGACCTACACCACGAACTTCCGCATCGAGCGCTCCTGGCTGATCGGCCACACTTGGTCGCTCTCGGTCGAGGAGCAGTTCTACCTGCTCTGGCCCGGGCTGCTCGCGCTGGTCGGACGGAGGCGGGCCATGGTCGCGGCGCTCGGCGTGCTGCTGGTCACGCCGCTCATTCGCGTGGGCTGGAACTTCCTGCTGCCCGCCTGGCGGCCGCTCATTGGCGAGGCGTTCCCCACCATCGCCGACTCCATCGCCACCGGTTGCTTGCTCGCGGGCTTTCGAAGCAGGCTCCACGCGCACCCGCTCTACCAGCGCGCGCTCGCATCCAGCGCGCTCGTGCCGCTCTTGGTCCTGACGCTGTTCGCAATCAACACCCAGCACATTCACCCGCTCCCGTTTTGGCTGGCAGGCGAGACCATGCTCAACGTCGGCGTCGCCTTCCTGATCGACCGCGCCGTCACGCGACCCGATACCGCCCTCGGGGCCATCCTGAACTTCGGCCCGCTCGCCCGGATTGGCGTGGTCAGCTATTCGCTCTACCTGTGGCAGCAGGTGTTCCTGGACCGCAGCTCCAGCCATTGGATCGCGGCGTTTCCGCAGAACCTAGGCCTCGCCATGGCGAGCGGGTTCGCCGGGTACTACCTGGTGGAGAAACCAATCATGAAGTACCGCGACCGGCTCATGCCTGGAGGCAAGGTCAAACATACGCGCGAGCGCGCGGCATGACGGGTCGGGACTCCCGCGGCGGATGCCGCTGCCAGACGACTGGTGCGGGCCCCTGAGCCATCGATCGCAATGGTGCGCGTGCGCTGTCGTCCGACTTGGTGCGAACGTTGAACGCGCCGCCCGCGTTCGACCCGCCTTTCCCGAAGCGCGCCAGCGATCAGGACGGCCGTTGGTTGGCTGAGCCGCAGAAGCCGCGGAGGCCGAGCGCGCGGAGCAGCATGTTGGGGCTTGCGCGCCGGGCTGCGTGCAGCTCCTCGTCGGCGTTCGGCGGGGCGGCTCGACGCGGCTCGACGCGGCTCGACGCGGCTCGCAGCGGCTCACCGCTGGGGAGTCGGGGGCGCCGCCGAGGTTCTAGGCTGGTACATCCCGACCAGATCGGCGCCGGCAATGACATCCGTCCGGCGACCGACCACCACCGCACAGACGCGCACCGCCAACTCGACACTCGGCCCGGGAGCCGGGCTGGAGAACGCCAAGTGGTCGTGGTCTCCGCCGTTCTCATCCTTCATCGACACGGTGGATCCATCGTCGACGTGGCGAAGGCACATCGCCACGCCATCGAAACAACCGTTCGCCCCCGGTAGACCTCGACCTGAGTAGGGACCATGCTCCCGTCGGCGGGACCATGCTCCGAACCAGGGAACCATGGCGCATG
>CAZXMG010000110.1:0-23238 GCA_964641275.1 uncultured Polyangiaceae bacterium | reverse complement strand
AAGCTCGCCGCGTAGCGGATCAGCTCGTCTGCGCTGGCTGCTCCGTCGGCCACGATGCGGCCCACGGCCAGCGACTTCATGCCAATCACGCCCATGCCCCGGCGGCGCGCCTCGGCGACGGCCGTCGTCAGAAACGGCGAGCGGCGGCTGTCGGCCGGGTTCATGGCGGCGAGCAGCGTGTCGAAGTCGAAGCGCTTCATCGCCTCGATCAGGATCGCCGGGTCGTGGTGACCGGTGAGGCCGATGAAGCGGACACGGCCGTCCGCCTTGGCCTTGGTGGCAGCCTCGATCGCGCCGCCTTTGGCGAAGATGCGATCGAGATCGTCCACGTCGCGAAGATCGTGCATCTGCCACAGGTCGACCCGATCGGTGCCGAGCGTCTTCAGGCTCTCGTCCAGCAGGCGCTCCGCGTTGTCTCGCCCGCGCTCATGCGTCTTGGTGGCCAGAAACACCTTGTCGCGCGCCCCCGTGCCCGCCTCGCGGAAGGCCGCGCCGTAGTAGGCTTGGCTGCCCGCGTAGGCCGGAGCGGTGTCCATGTATCGGACGCCCAGCTCGAGCGCCTTGAGGATCACGGCGACCGCCTCCTTCTCGCGTCCGACGGTGCGAAGCACCCCCTCGCCGCCGAGCGAGAACGCCTCTACCTCGGCGCCGGTCTTGCCCAGCTTGCGCGCCGCGACGCCCGCAACGTGCACCGGCTCGGGCGCAGCCGCGCTGCCCTGGCCTTCGCCCGGCCCCGCCACGCCGGGCGCTGGGTCTTTCGTGCAGGCTGCGGCCAGGCCTGCCAGCATGCCCAGCGCTTCACGGCGTCCCGTTTCAGCCACGGCGCACCGCCCGTCGCGCCGACGTGACAGCCAACGCCCCCCTCGACCTCGTGTGCATGCCCGGGTTGTAGCAGATGCCTCGACGGAAGCAGCGGCCGAGCCTGCAAGTGTCTCCAGTCCGGGTGTATCCTCGCCTTCGTGAGCGACGTCGTGGACAACTGGAAGGCAGTGTTGGCGGGCAGGCCGCTGGCGGTCCTGGGTGTGGCGGCCGTGCCGGTGCCAGCCGGCCACGCCGGTATCGTCCTGCGCGCTGCTTGCGATGCGCCACGCGAGACATTGGGGCCGTGGTGGGCCTTGACGGATCGCGCCGTGCGTATGCTCGGCGAAGCGCCGCCGCTCGTCTCCCAAGCCAAGCAGCAGGTCGTCGAGCTCGGACGGCGGCTGCTGGGAGACGCAACGACCAGCCGCACGTCGCTCGACGCGCACGTGGAGATCTACAACCGGCTGGCCCGAGGTCGCAGCGTCACGCTCGTGCTCGACGTGGTGGAGCAGGCCGATGAGGCCAGCCTCGACGCGCTCGAGGAGGTCTTGCGCCGAAGAGGCTGGCTGCAAGCCTCGGTGGTGCTGGGGTTCCGCTCGCGGAAGCTCGACGCGCGCGGGCAGCGCCTGGTCGGACTGGTGGAGGCTGCTGGCGGCGCCGTGCTCACGGTCGAAGAAGAAGAGCCAGCATTGCCGGACGCACGCGCGCTGCCGCCCGCAGTGCTCTCGGTGCTCAGGGCCGCAGCGGTGATTGGTCCGAGCTTCGAGATCGATCTCTTGGCACGCCTGTGTCGGATGGATCCGCTCGAGGTCTTGTTCTCGCTCCAACACGCCGCCGACCTGGGTGTGGCGATCACGGATCGCGGCAGCGGCGCGCTCGCGCTGGGTCCTTCTGCGAGCGAGGGGCTGTCGGCAGGCACGCTGCCCAGCTTGCGAGAGGAGCTGCACAAGCGCGCGGCGGAGCTGACCGAGGCCACGGCGGTGCCCGACGCGGCGCCAGTCGCCGCAGCACCCGCCGCAGCGCCCGTCGCCGTCGTGGCTCCAAGTGAGGTGGCTGGCGCCATCGCCCCCGAGCCCATTCCTGAAGGGCCGCCGGAGCACGTGGTCCCGCCGCCGCTCGACCCTGCGCCGGTCGATCCGGCGCCCGCGAACCAAGACCACGAGCCGCTCGAGGAGGCACGGGCGACCGCGCCGGCCGAAGCAGCCACGAGAACCAACGCTCCCTCGGAGCCCAAGCGAGGGCCACACCCCGAACGTGCCGCCGAGCACCGCTTGCGGAGCGGTGATCCGTCCTCGGCGGTCGAACAGCTGCTGCTCGCCGCGCGCGACGCTGCGCGGCAAGGGGTCCATCGACAGGCCGAAGCATTGGCCCACAAGGCGCTCGCGGTGCTCGAGCGGTTGCCGCAGTCGCGTGAGTCGCGCGCGCTCGAGGTGCGTGCGTTGCTCGAGCTCGGGCGCATTCGATTGGAGGGCTTCGTGCCGGGCGGGAGCTTCGAGCTCGACGGCGCCATCGAGGTCCTCGATGCAGCAAAACAGGCCACCGACGAGCCGCGCGCGCAGTGCGAAGCGGCGAGGCTCTTGGCTGCTGCCCATTACGAGAAGGGCGACCTGCCGTCGCTCGAACGAGCGCTCGCCGAGCTGACCGACACCAGTCGAAGGCTGCTCGAGCGAGGCGAGGCGACCCTCGCGGCGAGCTTGCTGAACGATCAGGCCGCGATCTACTTGCGCATGGGCGACCCAGTGCGCGCGATGGCGCTGGCGGAGCAGTCGCGCGCTGTGTTCTCGCGCGTGGATCAGTCCGATCGGGTCGCTCGGCGAGAGCTGGCGCAGACGGACCTCTTGATCGCTCGCATCCCGTTGCACGTGGCGGCTCGCCCTGGGCGCGAGGTGGACGCGCTCTCGGCCGCCGCGGATCACGCGCTGGCCGCCGCGCGTGCGTTCGAGCAGCTCGGCGAACCGTTCGAGCGGGCGCGCGCGCTCGAGACGCTCGGTCGGCTGGAGCTGCGTCGCGGGCGGCTCGACCGCGCCATCGAGCAGCTCCGCTCGGCGCTCGCCGAACAAGAGCGCTTGAGCGACGTGATCGGACTGGCCCGTACGACCGCCACGCTCTCGGAGACGTTGGCCAAAGCCGGTCGCGTGGACGACGCGCTGGCACTGCTGGGCGATTCGATCGCCCTCAACTCGACCAAGGGCTCAGCCGTGGGGGTCGCGTTCAACCGGCGCGCCTTCACCGAGCTGACGAAGGGCCCGCCGGACCGCGCGCGCGCGGCGCTGCTTCGTGAGCTCGAGGCGCGACTGGTCGAGGCCGAGGAGCAGCTCGGCGCGGTGGTGCTGCCCGGCGAACGCTGACCCTGCAAACGCTGCAGTCATGCGCAGGGGCTGCAGCCCGCAGTGGACGCAACCGAAGCGATCGTGTGGCACAGAAGCTGCCGTCACCTCCCAATGGAGTTGGAGAGTCGGGGCGTGGGATCTGGCCTCGCTGTAGCCGAACGCAAACGTGACCAACAGAACGGCCGCGAACTGGTGAAACGGCCCTCGTGCGCGGTCACAACGGGCAAGGCACCGACACCCACTCCCACGCCCCGGTGGCCGGATTGCACGACGTTGCCTGACCGCCCGCGCACGGATTGCCATAGTCGCAGGACCCCTCGGCGCCGGCGCACGAGGTCCCCGCATTGGGCAGCACGTCCGGGCATCCAGCTTGTGGGCTGCCGCAGACCCATTGGGGCGGCGGCGGACCGCAGGGCCCCCCGGTGCAGGTGGTGCACGTGCACAGCAGGCCGTCTTCGAAGCCACAGGTGAGCCCGTCCACGGTGCACTCGCTGGCGCTGGGAGGCGGAGCACCCGGGCAGCCCACCCCGGCGCACAGGTCGCGGTCTGGCGGGGTGACACCCCACACCTCCCCGGTGGGGACGGCAGTGCAGGTGAGCACGGTGCGACACTGCGGCGTGAGCGAGTCTCCGTACGTGCAGACCAGGCCATTGAGCCCCAAACACGTGGTGTCGTTCGCGGGCAGCTCCAACGGACAACCGCTGGGCCCCGCTGGCTCGCCACCCTGGCCTTGGCCTCCTTGGTTGGAGCCGCCCTGGTTGCAGACCGTGGTCCCCTGGGACCATTGTCCGTTCTCGCACGTCGAGCTGTACGAGCACTCGCCGTCGGCGAAGCCGCACGTTTGGCCCTCGACGTCGCAAGGCATGCCTGGCTCGTCCTCGCCCACGACACACGTCTTGTGATCTTGGATGACGTCGGCGCCGCAGCCGACCAAGAGGAGGAGAAGCCACGGATGGACGCGCATGACTTCAAGAGACTAACGCACCGCTGTCAGGACCGCGCGCTGTTCCGATCGCGAAGCGTCGCCAGCGCGGCGCTCACGGCCGCAAGATCGGCGGCTCGGTCAGGGTAGCGCTCGAAAATGGACCGCGACGCCTCGAGCGCGCGCGCAGCGTCACCCCAGCTCCCCAAAGCCAGCAGCGCGCGCCCCAGCAGGTGCCACACGCGAGCCGACGTCGGCCCACGCTTGCCAGCTCCCTGCAAGATACGACTCGCGCGCTCGAGCCGAGCGCGTGCTTGCGCGGGACGGTCCAGCGCGAGCTCGACCTCGGCAGCGTTTGCGAGCGTCAGGGCAACCAGCGGGTGCTCTGCACCGCGGGTCTCCTCGTCGAGCGCCAGCGCGATCTCGTACGCGCGGAGCGCCTCGAGTCCGCGCCCTGCCCGCAAGAGGATGCGGCCCTGCGCGTTCGCGAGGCGGGAGGAGAGGGCCGGATTGCCCCCCAAGCGACGAATGGCCACCGCCGCCACGCGCGACAGCGCCTCTGCCTCTTCGTAGCGCGACAGCCCTTCACCCACGATCCCCACGAGCGCGACCCACACGTTGGCGACCTGCCAATCATCGCCCGCCGTGGCGGCGATCTCGGCAGAGGCGTACAGGCTCGCGCGCGCGGAGGCAGCGTCCCCGGTGCGGTGCTGCAAGCTGCCGAGCGTGTACAGGCTCGCGGCGCGCAACGGCTCGTACTCAACCTCCTCCGCCTCGCGGACGACGAGCGCGGCCAGCGCGAGGGCGCCACCGAAGTCGCCCATACGCTTGAGCTCGACTGCGTGCTCGAGACGCGCGCGGAGCCAGCTCACGCGCTCCGCCGTCGCGGGATCTTCTGGCGGCGGGAAAGCCGCCAGCAAGTCATCGGTGGAGGACCCGTCGAGCGCCGCCCGCCGGGCGCCTTTGCGGTCCCGCTCGAGCTCGACGACCACTTCGCGCATGGATCCGCCGCGCTCCTCTGGCTTGGAGCGCAGCCCCGCGAGCACCAGGTCCCCCAGCCAGCTGGGCAACCCGAGCTCGGCCGGAATGGGGCGGACGCGACCGGCGAGCACGTTTTTCGCCAGATCGAGCAGGCTCTCACCGTTGTCGAAAGGTCGCTGGCTGGTCAGCGCCTCGTACAGCGCGACCGAAAACGCGAAGCGGTCGGCTCGCGCGTCCGCCTCGAGCCCCAAGAACTGCTCTGGCGCCATGTAACGCGGCGTGCCCATCATCGCGCCCGACTTGGTCAGCTCTTGCTCGAGCAAGCCAGGCGTCTTCCACGACGATGGGCTGTCGAGCTCGGCCACCTCCAGCCGACGCGCGATGCCGAAGTCGAGCACACGCGCGCGCCCGTCCGTCCCGACCAGCACGTTCGCAGGCTTGAAATCTCGGTGCACGATGCCCGCCTCGTGCGCTGCAGCCAACCCGCGCGCGCATTCTGCGAACAGACGCAGGATCTCCTCGCGCCGAGGGCGCCGCTCCGCGAGCAGCTTGGCGAGCGTAAGCCCCTCGACGTATTCCATCGCCACGTACAGCTCTCCGTTCGCGTCGCCGACGTCGAAGACGGCGATCACGTTGGGGTGGCTCAGCTGCGCGATCGCCTGCGCTTCACGATGCAGCCGCTGCGCTTCGAGCGGCGAGGCGCTCGCGGTCGAGAGGCGCTTGATGGCGACGATGCGACCGAGCAGGGGGTCCCACGCCTTGAGCACGACGCCCATCCCACCGGCGCCGATCATGGACACCACGCGGTATCTCCCGATCGTCTCCGCTGGCGGCGCGGGAGGAGTGGACTTCGTGCGATCCGTCACGCGGGTCTTGGCGTCGTCTTCCATCCTGCTGCTCGGGGCGGCGGAGCATAGCTCGGCACAAGCGCAGGTTGACAACCGCCGCGCCGCGCCGGTCTCCTGCAAGGCATGCGATGTGCTCACTGGACCTTGGTCGCTACGCTCGGGGCGGTGGCGTGTGGTGACAGCTCGGCGACGGGCGACGGGGGTGCCGGTGGCGAAGGCGGCGAGCCGAGCGGGCCCGGTAGCGGGGCCGGCCCCGGCGCGGGTGGCACGTCGGCCGGAGGCGCGGGCGGAGGCGTGGGCGGCAGCCCTCAGGTGGCGACGTTCGCAGAGATGTGCGCGGCACCGGGCGTGTTGTTCTGCGATGGCTTCGAGGGCGCGTGGGACGCCTCGTGGATGGAGGACGGCGGCGACGTGGCCATCGTCCCGGGTGGCGCAGTGGCGACCGAAGGCAGCTCGGTCATCGAGCTCTCCACCTACGAGGACGTGCAGAGCTCCAAGCTCTTGCGCACCTTCGCGGACAGCGACCGCATCCACATCCGCTTCGACGTGCAATACGACGCGGCGTACGACAATAGCGGAGGCAGCCACGGTCCCATTCTGGGTGGCTCGTCCGACCCGCCCTGGGGGATGTTCGGCACTGCCGGCATCCAGCCCAATGGCAGCGACTTCTTCGTGCTGAACTTCGAGCCGGTCGGCGAGGTCGGCCAGGGAGGCGAGCTCGGCTTCTACGCCTATTTCGTCAACATGCAACCCGACGGCAACGGCGACTATTGGGGCAACGTGTTCAGCTCCACCGCAGCCAATCCGCCCCCGATCACGCCGGGGTCGTGGCAATGCGTGGAGTACAGCCTCACGCTGAACGATCCGGGCAGCCAGAATGGCAGCGCCGATTTTTGGATCGAGGGTGCCCACCAGGGCACCTTCTCGGGCCTCGAGTGGCGCAGCGACCCCAACTTGCGCGTCAGCACCTTCGCGCTCGACAGCTACAACCACATGAACGATGGGCCCATCCCCGCCGCCACGCCCAACCGCGTGCGCTACGACAACTTCGTGATCTCGACCGAGCAGGTCGGCTGTTTGCGCTGAGCGCGTCGCGCCTCGTTCGGTACGCTGGACTCATGCGAACCCTCCCTCCGATGTGCTTGCTGTGCGCATGGGTCGTCGCCTGTGGAACACCACCTCCGCGCTCGACGGACGGCGCTGACCCCGTCGCGACCACGACCTCACCTCCGCCGCCCGAGGAGTCGAACTGCGCGGCGCCGCAGCCATCGCCGACCCACACCTGCGTGCAAGACTGCGGCCCGCCCGTCGCGCGTCCCGAGGACCCGACACCAGCGTGGCGCTGGCTCTCCGAGGAAGAGGCGAAGGCTCGCGCCATGGGCGGCTGCCCCAGGTGTCTGCCGTTCGATGCGCCGATCGATACGCCGAGCGGCCCCCGCGCGGTCTCCGACTTGGTGGTGGGCGACGCGATCTGGTCGCAGGACGAGACCGGCGCGCGCGTGACGACGGTGGTGGCCCGTACGCAGTCGATTCGCATCGTGAGTCCGCACTCGTTCACCACGCTGGTGCTGGCAGACGGCCGCACGCTGGTGGCCTCGGGTCGGCACCCGCTCGCCGACGGCACGATGATCGCGGCGGCAGAGGTGGGCAAGGTCGTGGATGGCTCCACCATCGTCGAGATTCGGGTCGAGGCCACGGACGCCGACAGCACCTTCGACGTACGCCCGGCGACGGCCAGCGGAACCTATTGGGTGTCGGGCGTCTTGGTGGGCTCGACCATCCCCAGGTAGCCCGCACCCGCACGAATGTGGCTGCAAGCAGCCACCGAACGCGAGTAACTGAGGCGATGAACCTTCGCGACTTCCTGTTCATGGCCGCGCTCGGCACCTCCGTGATCGCGGGCTGTGACGAGACGACCGACCCCACCGGTGGGGCTGGAGGTGGCGGCGGCGCCGGCGCCACGGGCGGCAACGCGGCGGCGGGAGGGAGCGGCGGGGCGGCACCGGTGTTCCCGCCGGCTTGCACTGGGGCGACCCCCGTCGCAGGTGGGGATTGCGTGAGCGAGGACGAAGCCTGCGACGCGCCCTCGAGCATGACGTCGTGCGAGCTCCAGCGCTTTCGTTGCTGCGACGGTCGCTGGCGCCTGAAGGAAGCCTGCGACGGCGCCGAGACCGCGCCCAACCAAGACAGCTGCGACAGCCTCTGAGCCGTCGCAACGGTCGGGCTCAGCTCGCCCAGACACTCGCTCGCTATCTCTGAGCGCCCCTGACGCGCGCCTCTTCCAGCGAAATGGGCGCTGCATCGACGTTCGTGGGGAGGCGCACGTCGCGCAGCTCGGCGCCGAGGTATTGCACGGCGGCCTGCACCAGCGGATGGTGCCGGAGCTCGTGATCCACCTCGGCGCGGCGCGCGTCGCCTGCCTCACTCACCATCTTCGCGAGCGTGGGCACCTCGGACCCGACCACCACGTCGGCCAGCTCCACGCGTTGCTCCCCCAGCTCTCGTCGAGCGACCTCGTCGAGCAACGCGAGCGAGTCCGGATCGGTGAGAAAGCCGGCCTCGAACGAGCGCGCGTCGAGCCCCACGATCAGGGCGCGCTCGGTCACCTCGACCAACGCGACGCGCTCGAGCAAGCTGGCCACGCGCGCACTGCGAGGGCGCACCGCGTCGACCAGACGGGCGAGCAGCGCGAAGCCAGGGTGCGCACGATCCAGGAGCGCCTGCTTGCCCGGCACGAAGATGCCGGGCCGAAACGAGGCCGGCGGCACCGAGGCCGGCGGCAGCGAGCGCGGGGCTTGCGACGAGGGCGGCGGCTCGCTGCGCGTCGCGGGCGGCGGTGGAGCGGGAGGGGCTGGTGGCGAAGGCGCGACGAACGCTGGTGCGGACCGGGCCGCTGGCTCCGGGTCGTCGCTCGGCTCGCTGGGGCGAGGGCGAGGACGGTCAGCTGCCGGTGCGCGCCGATCCGCGGGACCCTCTTGAGGCACAGGGCCGCCCTGCGACCGCTGCGGCGCAAGAGCTCGCGGCGCTCCTGAGGCGAGCCTCGCTTCCATGTCTGCCAAGCGGCGCAGGAGCTCATCCATGGGGAGCAGCTGCGGTCTGCGTGCCAGCCTGACCAGCGACATCTCGAGCGATCCTCGCGGCTGCGGCGACTCCAGGATCTCCTCCACGGCGCGCGAGAAGGAGAGGTGCAAGCGGGTCAGGTCGTCGGGGCTGCACGCGCCGGCGATGGCGCCGAGATCGGCCAGGTCTGCGTCGGGCACCGACAACAGCGCTCGCGCGTCGGGCGCCACGCGGACCACCACCAAATCGCGCAGCACGCCCAAGATGTGGCGGCTCAGGTGGCCGATGTCGAAGCCGCTGTCGGCCAGCTCGGCCACGATCGTGAGGCACGCCGCGGCGTCTTGCGAGACGATCGCGCGGGCGATGCGGTACAGCGCCGCGCTGTCGGCCACGCCGAGCGCCTTGGAGACCCCCTCGGCGGTGAGCTTGCCGTCCACGCCGGCCCAGGCGATCACCTGATCGAGCAGGCTCATGGCGTCGCGCATGCTGCCGGACGCCTCGCGCGCGAGGATCTGGACGGCCCCGTCGTCCGCCTCGATCTTCTCCTCGGCGAGCACGTGACGCAGCCGCGCCGCCACCACGTTGGCCGCGATCAGCTTGAAGTCGTAGCGCTGGCAGCGCGAGAGGATGGTGACCGGCACCTTGGCCACCTCGGTCGTGGCGAAGATGAACTTCACGTGTGGAGGCGGCTCTTCGAGCGTCTTCAGGAACGCGTTCCACGCGCTGCCCGAGAGCATGTGCACCTCGTCCACGATGTAGATGCGGAAGCGATCGCGGCTCGGGCGATACACCAAGCGCTCCTGCAGCTCGCGGATGTCGTCCACGCCGGTGCGACTGGCGGCGTCGATCTCCTGCACGTCCATGTCCACGCCGGCCGAGATCTCGGTGCACTGCGAGCACGAGAGACAAGGCGACGCGGTGGGCCCCTTCTCGCAGTTGAGCGCCTTGGCCAAGATGCGGGCACTGGTGGTCTTGCCGACGCCGCGGACGCCGGTGAACAAGAACGCATGTGCCACGCGGTTCATGGCGATGGCGTTGCCGAGCGTGGTGGCGACGTGCTCCTGACCGACCAGGTCGGAGAAGGTCATCGGTCGCCACTTTCGAGCCAGCACGACGTACGACATGGGGTCGTCTGGTGTACCCCATGGCCGAGGGGCCCGAAAGGCCGGCACTCTCGTTCAGCGGGTGGAGCGTCCGCGGGAGCGTTTCCGAGTTGCCGCCGAGCCCTCTTTTCGGGATAGTCCCGCGACCATGCAGTTTCGCGGCGGAATGAACGAGCTGATGCGCCAGGCCTCGCGCATGCAGCGCAAGATCGACGAGCGCAAGGCGCAGCTCAAGGATGAAGAGGTGAGCGCCAGCTCCGCCGGTGACAAGGTCACCGTGGTGGTGACCTGCGAGGGCAAGCTCCGCTCCATCGCCGTCGATCCCGAGTTCTTGAAGGGCGAGGGCCTCGAGCTCGCGCTCGACGCCGTCGTGGCCGCGGCCAACGCCGCGCTCGATCAAGCCGACAAGAAGGTCGAGGGCGAGCTCAACAAGATCACTGGCGGCATCAAGATCCCGGGGCTCTGACCCCGGCATCACCTCGCAGCCTATGTTTCCCGACCGGCTCATTCGGGTCGTGCAGCTGTTGTCGAAGCTCCCCGGCGTGGGAGAGAAGACGGCGCAGCGCTACGCCCTGTCGCTGCTGCTGGGCGACGAGTCGGTGCCACGCGACTTGGGCCGAGCGCTCGGCGAGCTCCGCGATCACGTGGGCCCGTGCGAGGAGTGTGGCCACATCACGGATCTGGCCAAGGAGGGCCGCACGCGCTGCGCGATCTGCCGCGACACCCGGCGCGATCAGAGCCTGCTCTGCGTCGTCGCGCGCGTGCCAGACCTGCTCGCGATCGAGCGCAGCGGCTCGATGCGTGGGCGCTACCACGTGCTCGGCAAGCTGCTCTCCCCCCTCGACGGCGTGACGCGCGACGATCTCGGGCTGGACAGGCTGTTCGATCGCATCCGCGCCAGCGAGGGCCTGATCCGCGAGGTGGTGGTGGCCACGCCGCCCTCCGTCGACGGCGAAGCGACGGCGCTGCTCTTGTCACGCGAGCTCTCGGCGCTCGGCCTGGAGGTGACGCGCATTGCCAGCGGCGTGCCCCACGGCGGCGACCTGGAGTACGCCGACCAAGTCACGATCGGACGCGCCATCGAACACCGCAGGAGATTCGGCTGATGCCCAAAGACACGGTTCGAACCGACAAGGCCCCCGCGGCCATCGGCCCTTATGCCCAAGGCACCAAGGTGGGCGGCTTCGTGTTCACGAGCGGCCAGATCGCGCTCGACCCCGCGACCGGCGCGCTGGTGAGCGGCGGGACCGAAGCGGAGACGCGCCAGGTGATGAAGAACCTCGTGGCGGTGCTCGAGGCCGGCGGCGCCAGCCCGAAAGACGTGGTGAAGACCACGATCTTCCTCCAAGACCTGCAGGATTTCAGCCTCGTGAATGCGATCTACGGCGAGACGTTCGCAGACAGTCTGCCGGCGCGCTCGACGGTGCAAGTGGCGGGGCTGCCTCGCGGCGCCCGCGTCGAGATCGAGGCGATCGCGTTTGTCGGACAGCCGAGTGGAGAAAAGTCATGAGTGACGACCAGGAAGAGCGCAGCGAACCGAAGCCCCGCGTACGCAAGATTGTTCGGTCCGCCGCGACCGCCGAGCGACCGGTCTTCGAAGCCCCTCCCGAGGGAGCAGACAAGCCTGCTGGCGAGGGCGCTCCCGCCATCCCGGCGGTCGAAGGAGAGGCACCGGCCTCGGGCCGCAAGTGGGACGTGCGCGCCGAGCGCAGCGCCGTGCCTGCACGGCCTCGCCCGCCGCGCGGCCCTCGGCCGGGCGCGCCGCGACCGACGAGCCCTGATGGATCGTACGCCGCGCCCGCCGGCGCCGAGCCCGATGCTGCCGCAGCTGCGCCCGAAGGCCAGCCCGAGCGGCCGCGTCGCCGCTTCAACCAGCCTGATTTGGCGATGCCTCGCCGGCCCGGCACGCCGTTCGGACGCGTCACGCCGGAGCTGCGGCGTGGCCCCGCGGATCGCTCGAGCCCCGACTTCGTGGACAAGTGGCTGAGCATGCCGCCGCGCAAGCCCGAGGATCGCCCGCCGGGGCGTGGGCCACGTGATGGCCGCGGCCCGCGCGAAGACGGCAAAGGCCCGAACGATCGTCGCCCGGAGCGGGGCGCCGAGCGCGGTGACCGCAAAGACAAGCGACCGATGCAGGCGCGACCCGCGCAGCGCATCGCGCCTCCGGCCCCGGTGAGCCAGCCCAAGATGCCCACGCTGCACGAGACCATCATGGTCGGGCTACCGAAGGTCGAGGCACCTGGCCAACGCGACAAGTCCGCGAACAAGCCCAAGACCGCCAAGGAGGCCTTGGCCGCCAAAACAGCGCACAGCCAGAAGCCCAAGGCGCAAGAGGCGGAGCGTGGAGGCGAGGAGCTGATCGAGACGGCCTGGCTCACGGCCACCGCGGACACCGCCTCGGACGCGCTCCGCTCCGCAGGCAACGCCGCCGACGCCCTGGTCGACGCTTGGATCAAGGCGAACAACCTGGCTGCCGTCGCGCAGGCCGCGCACGACGAGTCGCTCACGGGCGCGGCGCGCAAGGCCGCCAAACGTGCCGTGAACGTGCTGCGCTCGCGGGGCGTGAGCCTGCCCGAGCCCAAGCCGGTCGCGGCACAGACGCGCAGCGCAGAGGAAGAGGTCGTGGAGGCCACGTTCACGCCGCCCGATGGCCGCGGCACCATGTCGTTCACCATCGCCAAGCGCCGCGGCGGCGATCGAGCACACATCGCCGAGATCATCGTGCGCGAGGGTGTCGGCATCGTGAACGCAGTGTCCGGCTGGATGAGCCGCTCGCAAATCAAGGAGGCGCACCAGCGCGTCGCCGACGCGAGTGGCAGCGCTCCCGTCACCGTTCCCGCCGAGTGGGCGCGCTGGCGCGTCGAGGTCGCGCTCAAGGAGAACGCCAAGAGCGGGCAGCTGGTGCCGCTCGGGCTCGAGCGTTGCAAGGAGCTGCTCGAGCCCAAACCGGCGAGCGAGCCCAAACACCCCGCGCACGAGCTCGAGGTGACGATCACCGAGGACGCGACCAGCGCCGCGAGCGATCTGCACGCGGAGCCCGAGCTCCGCGGCTGGATGCCAGAGGCGCGGGCGATCGACGAGCTGGTGCAGAAGGTGGGCGCCAAGCTCTCCGCCGAGGACGCGAAGGACGCCGAGAAGGTGGACGTCGTGCTCAAGGAAGAGGTCAAGCTCGCCACCGATCGGTACTTCACCCCGGAGCAGCGCGCCCTCTTGGCTCAACGCATGCGCGACATCGCCGTCGCCGTACGCCAGCGAGCGGGCGACGATCGCGCCAAGGACGTGCTGCGGGCGGCCAAGGCGATCGAAAGCGCGGGGCTCATCACCTCGCCGCCGAGCGATCTGGAGTTCTTGCGCTTCTTCTTCCAGAAGGGCATCGCCTTCCGAGCGCAGGCCGGCGGCGGCTCGCTGCGCGTCCCGGTCAACGCCGGCTGAGCAACCCGCGGGGAACAATCGCGGCTGGAGGCACTCCAAGCCTCCATGCCGCGAGAGCTTCATCGCCTGCACCTGGCGCTGCCGCTGGGTCTCCTTGGGTTGGTCGGCTCGCTCTTGCTGCTCGATCTGTTCGGCTTGAGCGAGGGGTACAGAGATGGCGCTGCGCGCGCGCCGCTCACCTTCTTCATGCCTCTCGCAGGCGGATTGCTCGGCTTGGCGCTGTCGGCGCGCGCCGTGCGCAGTCGGGCGTGGGCGACGTGGGTGGTGGTGTTCGCGGGCACCGAGCTGTGCGCCATGGTGGTCGGCGCCATCGGCGCCAAGGCGCTGTGGCAGGGACAGCTGGGCTGGGGCATGTCGAGCGGCGCCCTCGCCGGCCTGGGCTTCATGCCCTTCATTGCGGCGATCGCGCTCACCGCCCGACGTGTGGGCCGCGCGCGCGCCGGCTCCCTGCTCGACGAGGTCGACCGCATGGCGCCCTGGCTGATCATCGCCACCGGCGTGTGCGTGGCGCAGCTGCCCGTGGTGTACAGCGCGCGCGTGATCTATCGCATCGACCCCGACACCAGCGCGGCGCTCGGGCTGCTCGCGTTCGGCGCGATCGTGATCATGGCCACGATGAACGTGCGCGCCCTGCGAAGCGCGCAGACCTTGTGCGTGGAGCTCGCCACGATGCGGCCGCGCGACGCAGGCAACGCGCTCCCGTGCGAGGAGCAGATCGACCTCGGCATCGGCGACGAGGAGCACGAGGACGTGGGCAAGAGCCAGGGCTTCCGCGCCAACCAGCGGCCCACCCGCGTGTTGCGCGGCTCCGCAGATCTGGCGTTGCCGGCGATCAAGACCAGGGCCGACGCCTCGATGGTGCTGCTCGCGGCCGCGATGTGCGGCTTGGCCATTCCGTACCTGCAGTACGGTTCGAGCTTGGGCTTGTTCCGCAGGCTGCTATGACATCCGGGTGACGCGCCCCCTGCTCGCTCTGCCGCTCGCCGCGTTCGCCGCCACCAGCTTCGCGTGCGAAGGCGCGCGCGACGCCGTCCCTGCCAAGGAGCCCGAGCAGGTGCTGCCCGCGACGGACGAGGCGCGTCCGCAGCCGAGCGCCCAAGCCACCGCATCGGCCGCGGTGAGCGCGGTCCCAGTGCTGAGCGCGGAGCCGCTCCCCAGCGCAGCGCCAGCGGCGAGCGCACCGCCACGCGCGACCGCGCCCAACGCCCCACCAGGGCCTCCGCCCCAGCTCGACCCGGACGGCCTGTCGATCCAAGACCTGAAGCTCGGCAAGGGCCCCGCGCTGGGCAAGGGTCAGACCGCGGTGGTGCACTACACCGGCACGCTCGAGACCGGCGCTGTGTTCGACTCCTCCCTCACGCGTGGCGAGCCGTTCAGCTTCGCGGTCGGCAAGCGGCACGTGATCGAGGGCTGGGAACGCGGCGTGCTCGGCATGCGCAAGGGTGGCGTCCGTCGCGTGGTGATCCCGCCAGCGCTCGGCTACGGCTCGCGCGCCATGGCGACCATCCCGGCCAACTCGACCCTGATCTTCGAGATCGAGCTCTTGGGGATCGAGTAGGACCGCCGACCTCACGCGGCGGGCCGCTAGACTTGACGAGGTAGCTTCTGGAAGCTACCTCTGGTCGATGCGAGCAGTTGGCCTCAAGGTCCTCAAGAACAAGCTCAGCGAGTACGTGAGGATGGCAGAGGCCGGGGAGACGGTGCTCATCACCGACCGCGAGCACGTGGTCGCGGAGCTCGTGCCACCGCGCGCGGATCGCGCAGTGCGAGTGGGCGACGCGGTCCTGGCCGACCTCGTGCGTCGCGGTCTGATGACGCCGCCACAGCACGCCCCGCAGGCGCTCGGACCGCTGCCGGCAGGCACGCCAGCCCTCTCGCCCGGGCGGCTCGCCGCCGATCTCGAGGCCGACCGCGCCGACCGATGATCTACGTCGACACGTCGAGCGTGCTGGCGGAGATCTTCCAGGAGCCCGTGCGGCCGGCCGCGTCGCTGTGGACCGACACGCTCGTGTCCAGCAGGCTGACCGAATACGAGGTGTGGGTGCGCGTCCACGCCTATGGCAGCGATCCGGTGCACGTGGCACGAGCGAAGCAGATGCTCGGCGGCCTCGCGCTGCTCGAGCTGACTCCCGAGGTGCTCGATCGCGCGCTCAAGCCCTTCCCGCGACCGGTCCGAACGCTGGACGCGCTCCATCTGGCCAGCGCCGACTACCTCCGCACCCGCCACGGCGCCGTCTCCATCTCGACGCTCGACGCGAGGATGAGGGACGCTGCGCTCGACCTCCACCTCACGCTCGTGTGACCGGTGCGTTGCAGCACCGCTGGCTCACGTGGCGCGCGCGCGGAGCTCGATCTCGGTGATCTCGGCGGGTGCACCGACGCGCATGGGCGGCCCCCAGTAGCCCGTGCCCGAGCTGGTGTAGACCCACATGTCCTCGTGGCGATCGAGGCCCGCCACGAACTTCTGGTCCAGGCGCACGAAGAAGCCCCACGGAAAGATCTGCCCACCGTGGGTGTGGCCGCTGAGCTGCAGGCCGATGCCGCGCCCAGCCGACTCGAGCGCCTGCTTGGGTTGGTGCGCCAACAGGATCAGCTCGCGCGTGGGATCGCGGCCCGCCAGCGCCTTGTCCAAGTCCGCGCCATGGCCGCGGCCAAAGTCCTTCGCGCGGTAGTCGTCCACGCCGGCCAGATCGAAGCTGTGCTCGCCAGCGCCGATCGACACGCGCTCGTTGCGCAGCACCCGCACGCCCAGCCGCTCGAGCTCGGCGATCCACTCGTCCGCGCCGGAGTAGTACTCGTGGTTGCCCGTCACGAAGAACACCCCGTGTTTGGCGCGCAAGTCCGCCAGTGGCGCCACGTGCTCACCGAGCTCGGCCACGGAGCCGTCCACCAGGTCGCCCGTGATGGCGATCAGGTCGGGCTCGAGCGCGTTCACCCGCTTCACGATCTCGCGCAGCCAAGCGCCGTCGATCGTGGGGCCCACGTGCACGTCGGTCAGCTGCACGATGCGAAAGCCATTCTGCGCGGGCGAGAGACGCGGCAGCTCCACGCGCACAGGCTTGACCCGCACGGGGGACCGCACCGACAGCATGCCGTACGCGCCCAGCGCCAGCGCGCCGAACGCCACGCCCCCCGACAGCGTCCGCCCCAGAAACGATCGTCGCTCAGCGCTCTCGGGCAACACCCGCACCGCCTCCAGCACATGCGCGCTCGCGCGCACCACCTCGCTGCCGAGCGTGAGGAAGAACGCCAGCACCACCAGGCCCATCCAAGTGAACACGCCGTAGGCCAGCCAGCTGCCCAGCGGCCGCGGCATCGCGCGGCTCACGAACATGCCCAAAGGCAGCGCCAGCGCGCTCGCCGCGAATGCGAACATCAGCGCCCGCTCGCCGCCGGGCGGCACCACGCCGCGCCCCAGCCGCGCGTACAAGTAGTAGTGCACGCCCCCCACCACGAGCAGCACCACCGAGAGGAAGACCAGCATCTGGTACCAGGGTCGCATGGGTCGCTGAGCAAGCTATCGACCCGCGCCCGCTTGTCGAGGCCGGAGACGCATCCTTTGCACGGCTTCACGTTACTTCATGGGGCCGGTTCTACAGGCGACCACGGCGGCGCGGCAGGGCGGCAGGGCGGCCACGGCGCGCGTGGGATTCATGGCTCCGGGGAAGGTAAGCACTGCTTAGTAAGCAGTGCTTACCAAGCAGTGTTTACCTTGCGGACCATGCTTCGTGAGGGTCGACCATGCTCCGTGAGGGCTGACCATGGCGCATGGTGGTGGCTCAGCGAGCATGGTGCCGACGCTCGGCTGGTAGCTCGTTGGGGAACCCATCCAGATCGAGCCGCATTCGGGGCGCGTGGAGGCACGACTCGACGCGCGTCCGCGCGAGCGGGGGCACCATGCTCCGTAGGGCGTGACCTTGCGCCATGGTCGGGCCGCTCAGCGCATGGTCCCCCTGCTCAGCGCATGGTCCCCCTGCTCAGCCCAGCGCCCGCTTGCGAAACGCCCCCGGGGTGACGCCTGTCCAGCGCACGAACGCGCGGTGGAACGCGGCCTGGTCGGAGAAGCCGAGCAGGTACGCGATCTCGGCTAGCGCGGCGGGGGTGCGCAGGTGGTGGCGCGCGAGCGACTTCTTCACGTCGTCGAGCACGGCGGCGAACGTGGTGCCCTCGTCTGCGAGGCGCCGTTGCAGCGTGCGCTCGGGCAGGCTCAGCTTGGCGGCCACGTCTGCGAGCGAGACGGGCTCGCCGCAGACGGAGGCGAAGTGCTCCGCGATGAGGGAGCCGACGCGTGAGGCCCAGCTGTCCGTGTCGGGCAGGCGGTCGAGCAATGCGCGCGCGTGGCTCTCGGTGAGGCGCGCGACCACCTCGTCACGGGTGTGCTGCTCGCAGTCGAGGTCGTGGGCGGAGAGCTCGAGCACGTCGAGCGCGTGGCCGAACGTGGGCATGATCCCGAAGCGCTCCAGGTAGGGGCTGGGGTCGTCTGGCGGGGCCCGCGTGAGCGCGACCGCTCGCGGCATGATGGATCGTTGGGTGGTGCGACGAGCGGTGCCGAGGATCCAGCCGAAGCCGAAGTCGATGGCCAGCTCCGCACCGGGCCCGGCATCGATCGGGGCGCGGTGCTCGATGCGCGCGACGTCGCCGCGCCGCTCGAGCCTGGTGGAGTCGGTGCCGTGGAACGCGCGCTCCAGAGACACGAGGCGCGACAACCCCTCACCGAGCGTGGCAGCGCTCTGCACCAGATGAGCGCCGAGCGTGGGCATGGCCGAGTCGAGCAGCCGCTCGGCCAAGAGCAAGCCCACGTGCGGCAGCGCGCAGCGGGCACCGAGCTCGGCCCAGAGATCCAGCGCGGCTCGGACGGGGATTCGCGCGTCCATGTCCTCGAGCGGCAGGTCGATCAAGCCCACCTTGGCCAACATCGGGCCAAGCTCGACCTCGAACATGGCGGCGCCCATGGCGATGATGTGCACCGACTGGATGGCCACCGTGGCCTGGCCGATCGGCTTCGGTGCGTCGCCCTTCACGGACGGGGATCTTACTCGCGCAGGTACGCGGGCAAGAGGGGGCTGGGCTCGGCGGTGGTGACCAGCCAGAGCTGGTGCGCGGCTCGGGTGGCGCCGATGTGGAGCAGGTGCCGAGACTCGTCGTCCGTCTGGTACACGCTGGCGTTGACGTCCACGAGCACGACGTAGTCGTACTCGAGGCCCTTCACCTGCTTGATGTCGGTCACGTCCACGCCTGGGCGGAACGTGAACTCGAACGAGCGGATGCGGCGCAGGTGCGGGATGTCCGCCATTTGCAGAGCGCTGTAGTAGGCGTCTGCGTGCTCGGGCAGCCGCGCCAAGATGGCGACGGTGGCGTTGGGCTCGCGCATGAACAGGGGCCGAAGCGAGTCGGCCAAGAAGCCCACGGCCGCGCCGGGGCCGGGGAACTCGTGCAGCTCCACCGGCGCGCCGCTGCGGTTGGCCACGGGTGGCGTGGGATCCGCCAGCGGACCGAGCACGTGCCGCGCGAGCTCGAGCACCTCTTTGGTGGAGCGGTACGCGATGCGCAGAGGCTCGATGTCCACTCGGGACATGCCCAGATCGTCGAGCACCGCGCGCCAGTCCTTGAAGCCCGCGTCCAGGTAGATGCGCTGCGCCGTGTCGCCGGCCAAGGTGGCGCTGCGGTGCACGATGCCCTCCTTGCCCTTCTCTGGGATCTTGCGCACGCAGTGCAGCAGCACCGCGAGATCGATCGGAGACAGATCCTGCGCTTCGTCCACGAACAAGTGCTCGTACACCAGCGGGCCCTTCACGCCCTTGCGCAGCTCGGTCTTGATCAGCTGGTAGGCGCGCAGGAGCAGCGCGTCGTCTTCGGGGTCGAGCCGCGCGCGCTCGTCGTCCTCGATGCTGCGGTCGTCGACGCCGCGCTTGCGGTCCTCTTCGATCTCGGTCTCGACGTTGCCTTCCTCTGCGGCGCGGCGCTCGGTGCGATCACCGGGATCGAGATCCACCACGGCCGGGCAGCGGTCGGCACACCAACGCCAGGCGCGACGAATGTCGACCTCGGGGAAGTCGGGATCGGGAGACTCGGCGAACGCTGCCAGGATGGAGTCCAGGTTGGTGCAGAGCTCTGCCCAGAAATCGAGAATGCCGTGCGAGTCCTTGCGCGTGCGCGGATCCTCGGAGAACACCTGCGCGCGCTTCTCGAGCAAGCGCAACATCACCGGGTGGGTCTTGAGCCGGGTGACGACGCTGGGCGTGGACTCGTCGTACTCCACGTCGAGCCACGGGAAGTGCTTCTTGCGCTGGGTCGAGGCCCACTCGGCGTACGTCTCGATCGGCAGATCGCCGATGTCGAGCGCAGGCAACATCTCGCTGATGTAGGCCCGTAGCGCGGGGCTGCCGACCACGACCAGCATCTTGTCGGGCGAGAAGCGCTGCTTGTTCTGGTACGCGAGGTAGGCCAAGCGGTGCACGCCGATCGTCGTCTTGCCGCTGCCCGCGCCGCCTTGAATCACGATCAAGCCCGCGTCGGGCTTGCTGATCAGCTCGAACTGCCTGGGGTCGAGCAGCGCGGCGATCTCAGGCAGGTGGCGGTCCTCACGCGCGGTGCCCGAGTCGTCGATGCCGAGCACGCCTCGCATGTCCGACGGGCGTACGGCCTTGCCTTGGCCGCCGGCGAGCTCGGTCGAAGCGGAGGAGAGCGAGCGCCAGCCAGTCTTCGAGCGCACATAAATGCCCTGCGGAGCGGTGATGCGGCGAAGCTCGGTGTTCTGGATGGTCACGGTGCGGCGCGCGAGCACGTGGCCCACCACGTCGCGTTCGCCAATGACCTCCTCGTACTCGGCGCCTTCCTCGTACTTGTAATAAATCTGACTGATCGGCGCGTGCCGCCAGTCCACGATGCGCACGTTGGCCTTGGCGTCGATCAGCGTGGTCTTGCCGATCAGCACGTCGCGCACCGGCTTGCCCTCTTCTTGGAGGCGAACGTGGCCGAAGTACGGCGACTTGGGATCCGGCGGCTCGGTCACGTTCTCGACCCGGCGCGCGGCGATGCCCGCGATACGTTCCATCTGCTGCATGAGGGCGGGCACGTCCTCGAGGCGCGCCACGGCGATCTGGTCGCGCAGCGAGATCAGGTCGGCCTCGTAGTCTTGGATCGGCGGCGGCCGAGACGGCCGATACGTGGAGAGGAACGCGTTCACACGCCCCAGGATCTGCTCCTCTTCTTTGACGATGGTGTCCTCGGACGTGCTCGGCGGCGGCTCGTCTTGGATGGGGGCCTTCGAGCGGCCCTTGCCGGGGGGAGAGAGAGGCTTGGATTTCTGCATTGTTGGGGCGATCCGCCGCCGCAGCCGGGGCGAAAAGGGACCCGAGCGCATGACACGGGGTTTGCGGCGTGTCGAGCAGAAGGCACGCGCCCCCCGAGAACCCACGCGCTGCGCTCCGCGGCGCTTCTCTCTCGTGCCTCGTTCGGCGCACAATGAGCGCGCGATGAGCTCCAAGCCGGACACGCAGCCGCCGCTGGGCACCACGAGCGATCAGGCGCAGGCGGTCGAGCCAGCCCTGGAGCGACCGGCTCCTGCGGGTCTGGAGGTGTTCTTGCCGGACGCGTCGGCGATTCCGAAGCCTAGCGCCGAGCACGAAGCTCAGGGCTTCGTGGGCGTTCGCTCCGCGCGGCTCCTGAGCCATGCCGATCGCCTCGCGGTGGTGGAGCTGCGCGGCGAGACCGAGCCGCGACAGGTCCGCCTCGACCCCGAGGTCGACGCTGCGATCGTGGCCGAAGCGCTCGAGAGCGGCGAGCGCGTGTTGGTCGAGGCCGACGAGGAGGGCGAGGTCGCGATCATCGGCGTGCTTCGCTCGCGCGTGCCGGAGAAGCTCGTTCTCCGCGCCGACAAAGTCGAGATCGAGGGCGACAGCGAGGTGCTGCTCCGCTCGGGCAAAGGCGCACTACGCCTGCGGCAAGATGGCGATATCGAGCTCGTGGGCAGCCGCATCAGCGCCGCTTCACGCGGCCTGTTTCGCCTCGTGGGCCGCATGCTTCGACTGAACTGACCGAGCCGGCAGCGCCTCCTCGGCGTGCTCCAACGACGCCCCGCAGCGGGCGCACAGCGGGCGTGGGAACGAGGCGTCGTGAAAGGCCGCGACCGCACAACACCCGTAGATCATGACCAGCGGCGCGAGCCCGAACACGCCGAGGCCGCTCACGCTGAGCACCGCCACATAGGGCGACAGCAGCAGCCAAGACAGCGCGTACCCGCCACGCGCGAGCCAGGAGCCGCCGCGCTTGGGCTCGTGACAGCCGCAACGTTGGCAATGAAAGAGCTTCATCACACCACCCTCCGTGGCGGCCCGTCGCCGCCTCGTGGTCGATGTGGGTCCGCCTCGCGCCTGGGCCTTGTCCTCGGGCGCCGCGCGGATTGTTCGTAGACGCCAGCCCCCCGATCACAGCGGGTGCCGCATGGCCACTCGCTCCCTCGGCAGCGGCAGCCAGCGTCGTTGCAGCTCGACGTGGTGTGCGACCTCGTGGCCCCACTCGCGCTCCGCGACCACGACGAACCCCATACGCTCGTACATGGGCCGGTTGAACGGGAGGTGCCCGTACGTGGTCAGCCACAGCCCGACCCCTTGAACCGAGCGCGCCCAAGAGATCGCCTCGACCACCAACGCGCGCCCGATGCCTCGCCGCATGGCGGAGAGGCGAACCGCGAGCTGGTCCAGGTACGGCTGCCCGTCCACATACCCCAGCACCGCGACGCCCTGCTCGTCACCTCGCGCGTCGACGGCGAACCGCACCGTGCCGGCCTCGATCGAAGCGCGCCAGCGCGCCCGCTCCGCCTCTGCGAACGGGTGCCCATCGTGGATGCCGAGCGAGATCCCCGCGGCCTCGTAGGCCCGACACGCGTCGTCATCGATCGAGACCACCGTCGCGAGCTCGTCTGCCCGCGCCACGCGCAGCGTGATTCCTTGCAGCACCGGACCTCCTCGCCGTGGCCTACTCACGGGCGCCACGGGCGTCGACCAGCGGACGTCAGAACCGCCGCGAGCCTGACAGCACATAGCCGTGTCGAGGACGATGTGGCATACGCCGTCGGTGACTCAGGGTCCGCGCACGGCCAGCGTGGCGTTCGTGCTGATCTCCATGGCGCTTTCCACGCTGGGGATCGGTCTCGTCGTTCCCGTGATGCCTCGCCTGGTGGCGGACCTCACGCAGGGCGACGTCGCGGCCGACGCGCGCATGTACGGCCTGTTCGCGGCGTCGTACGCAGCGATGCAGTTCCTGTTCGCGCCGGTGTTGGGGGGGCTCTCGGACCAGTTCGGGCGGCGCAAGGTGATCCTGGCCTCGACGCTCGGCGCCGCCGCCGACTACGCGCTCTTGACCGTCGCGCCCAGCGTCGGGTGGCTGTTCGTGGGCCGCGTCGTCTCGGGCATCACCGGCGCGAGCTTCTCGAGCGCCACCGCCTACATCGCCGACGTCACGCCGCCGGAGAAGCGCGCCCAAGCCTTCGGTTTGGTGGGGGCCGCGTTTGGGCTCGGCTTCATCCTCGGGCCCGCGCTCGGCGGCGCGCTGGGCGAGATCCACGTGCGCGCGCCGTTCGTCGCCGCCGCAGGGCTCAACTTCCTCAACTTCTTGTACGGCGTGTTCGTCTTGCCAGAGTCGCTCAAGCCCGAAGCGCGCCGTCGCTTCGACCTCCGACGAGCCAACCCACTCGGTGCGCTGCGCGGGTTCACCAGGAACCCGGCCCTCCTCGGGCTGGCGGGCACCATCGCCTGCGGCTA
>CAZXMG010000109.1:0-23459 GCA_964641275.1 uncultured Polyangiaceae bacterium | reverse complement strand
GCATCTCGCCGAGGACGGTGGCGAGCTGGACTCTGGCGCCGCTGTCGATGTTGCTTTGCTTGAGGAGCTGGCCGGCGATGGACCAGGCGTAGGTCTGGCAGACGCGGTCGAGAGGGTCGGTGACGCTGAGGGGGGCGCCTTCGATGTCCAGCGAGGTGCGGGTGAGGAGATATTCGTCGCTGCTGCCTTGCTTGTTGTGGGCGACGGCTAGGAACGGCCTGCCCATGGCGTCGACGTAGCTGCGGCTGGGGGTCTCTTTGAGCGCGAGCGATTGCTGGAGCGCGACGTAGTCGGGATGGCTGGTGGCGAGGCCTTCTCGGTCGCCAGCCCAGTCGCTGTCCTCGACGGTGTCGCACTGGTCGTGTGCGGTTTGCTTCCAGGTGCCGTGCTCGGTTTTGGTGTACGTGCCGTCGGGGAGGTCGACGCGGATGGCGCGTCCGAGGGCGTCGTAATGGACGATGGGGGTGACGCCTGTGGCGACGATGTCATCCTCGTCCTCGTACTCCTCGGTGTCGGAGAAGTACGGCTCGTACTGTTTTACGGGGTTGCCCTTGTTGTTGACGACGGTGCGCCCTGTGCCGACCCACCTGGGGTCCATGCCGTCTCCTGGCTCGGCTTGGATCTTGGTCATGGCGACCTTGCCGCTTCCGTCGGAGTACACGTAGCTCTCTTGCCAGCTTGCTGTGCCGCCGTGCTGGCGCCTTGCGCGCTGGCGGGCGTAGTTGGGGAGCTGGTTGGCGGTCCAGTTGTCGGTGACGTAGAGGAATTCTTGGGTGGGGTTGCTCAGCGTGTCGCCGAGGGACTCAGTGGTCTTGCCCATGATGGCGAGCGCGACGAGGCGGCCGAGCTGGTCGAGCTTGGCCTCTTGGCGGTTGCCGTTGGGGTCGGTGGTGAGGGTGGGCGCGAGCACGCGGTAGTCGTGGGTGGCTTGGACGGTGTTGCCGAGGGCGTCTTCGATCTGGGTGACGAAGAAGCTGTGCGTATCGTACGTGAGCTCGGTCTCGTTGCCGAACGGATCCTCGACGTGGGTGGTGAGGAAGAACGCTCCGCTGAGGGTGGGGAAGCCGCTGGGGATCCAGTAGCCGGGGAGGTCGGTGGTGCTGACGTAGCCGCCTTGGGTGAGCTCGGTGGAGGTGATCTTGGTCTCGACGTCGAGCGCGTCGAGGAGGTCGCTGGTGAGGTCGAGCTGGTAGCTCTGGTGGACGAGGGCTCGGGCGTCGACGTCGCCGAAGTCGAGGAGGGGGCCGCTGAGGTTGGTGGAGTCGAAGTACTGGACCTTGACGTGCTGGATGAGCCTGAGCTGGTCGCCGCTGGTGGCGGCTTGGTGGTAGCCGAGGATGGTGGCGCCCGCGGCAGTGGCGTGGTGGCTGACGAGATCGGCGTAGGGGTGGGGGCTGAGGCCGCTCGCGCTGGTGACGCCGGTGAGGCCGGTGAAGTGGAAGGTTTTGCTCTCGGTGGGGATGGCCAAGCGGTAGCCGGTGGCGACCTCGTTGGCGTGGGCGAGGGTGGTGTGGGTGACGACGGCGTGGAGGACGGCCTGCTCTGCGAGGTCGCCGGTGTCGAGCCACGCGGCATCGGTGCTGGTCTCGGTGGCGGTGATCTTGGCGGCGCGCCGTGGGTAGGCGACGGTGACGTCCTTGGTGACGAAGCCGAAGGTGGTGTCGTATTGGAGCGCGGCCCATTGGCTGACCCTGGGATCGTCGGCGACGCGGTCGTACGACCACTGTCGTGTTTCCCTGGGGAGGAGCTGGAAGACGGCGTGGAGCTTGGGCCGGGCTGGAGAGCGGGCGGGCTTCTGGGGCTGGAGGAGGAGGAGCTTGTGGCTGGTCTCGCTGACTTGGTAGGGCTTGCTCTCGTCGGCGCTGCCGTCGAGCCCGTAGATCTCTTGGCGGAGGACGGTGCCTTTGAGGGCGCGGTGGGCTTCGCGTAGCTCTTGGGCGGTGAGTGGGGTGCTGAGGCCTTCGGGGAGGACGCTGGTCAAGGGTGTGGGGTGCTCGGGATCGTCGTCCCAGCGCTCGGCGGCGAAGGCCTGCTCGAGGCTCTTCTGATCGACCCAGGCTCCAGTGTGGAACCAGGTTTTGGTGAGGACTGGGGCTTGGTCGAGCTCGTGGGCGGTGCCTGGGGCGAAGGTCTCGGCGTCGGTCTGCTCGACGTAGCCGAAGCCTCGGAACTCCCTCTCGTGGGTGTCATAGAAGCCGTGGCGGTATCGGTATTGGCTGACGAGCTGGGTCTTGCTGACGTGGTCGGTAGCGGTGATCTTGGTGAGGACCTGGACGGGGAACGGGAGCTTGGTGACCCAGGGCTTCTTGGCGGCCTTGTCCTCTAGGTAATGCTTGGTGCTGGGCTGGTGCTCGAAGCTGACCTCGAGGCCGGCGCCATTGGTGATGGTGGCGAGGAGGTAGGGCTTCTGCTTGCCGAAGGGGCTCGAGTGGCGGAGGGCGTTGTCGTAGGGGAAGGCTCGACGTGGGGCCCACACGAAGGTGGACATGCCAGTGCCGTGGAAGTCGACGATGGAGAGCGACGGGAGCGCGGCGACGGTGGGGAAGCACTCGTTGAGGAGCTTTGCACCGAAGCTGTTGCCGGCGTGGTTGGGCCAGATGTGGATGCCGCGGTGGTCGAAGTAGAGGAGGTCGGCGGTGCCGGTGCCGTCGAGGTCGGCGAGGCGGATGCGCGCGGGGTGGAAGTGGTGGGCGAGATCGATCTGGGGGGTGGCCATGACGATCTCTTTGCCGAACCGGCCGAAGCCGAGGTTGGGCCAGTAGGTGACGCGCGAGTGTTGGACGCGGACGATGTCGGGGAGTCCGTCGCCGGTCATGTCGGCGAGGAAGATGGCGCTGTAGCGGCCCGCGAAGACGACGGCGGGGCCGTCTCGCTTGTCTTGCGGGATGGGGACGCGGCGGCCTGCGCCCCAGCCGTCTCTGGCGAGGGACGGGTACCAGAGGAAGTGATCGCCTCGGGTGATGAGGATGTCGTCGAAGCCGTCGCCGTTGAGGTCGACCATGCGGAGGTTGGGGGCCTGCCAGTCGACGTTGGGGACGTTGGGGAAGGGGCGGAAGGGGCCCCAGCCGTCTTTGGTGCGCTCTTGGTAGCCGGCGGCCTTGGGGTTGAGCCGGACCATGGCCATGGTGCCGCTGCCGGCGACGTCCATGAGCTGGGCGCCGCCGCCGCTGGTGGCGAGGCGCATGTTGGGGGTGAGCTGGAGGTGCTGGCTGTAGCCGAGGTGCCCGCCGGTGTTGGGCTTGATTATGCCCTCACTCGCCGGTGCTCGGGGCTTCGCCCCTCCGCGCCTTCGGTCTCTCCCTCATGCGTGCTCGGTTTTTCGCGCCCAAAGCTGCGCGAAAAATCCTGCGCGCGCATGGGAGAGACCTCCCTGCTGTTGCCGGCTGGCAGGTGGTGGCGTCTTGGGATCTCGCCGACTGACGGTCAGTCCTTGAAGATGTCGTCGGCGGCGGCGCAGGTCACGGCGCGCTTGAGCCACTTCTGCAGCGTGGCAAGGTCGGTGGTGCCGACGATGGTGCTGCGCTGCTCGGCGCTGACGGCGAGGCCGCGGGCTTGGAGGATGTCGAGGATGCCCTCGGCCTTTCCCTTGGCTTCTCCCTCGGCGACGTACTTCTTGGCGAAGTCGCTCTGATACTGGTAGTTGCCTGCGGCCATGAGATCCTCCAACGCGATCCGAGAGGCCTCGCTGAGTGAGGCTCGAATCAGGTCCCAGTATAGCTTGGCGCGCTCGTCCGGCAGCGAAGAAAGGGGCCCGCAGGCGGCGAGCGCGACGTGAGGAGCGACGGCCTCGTTTCGCGCATGAGCGACGCAAGACAGCACGGCGAGCTCGACATCCTCGGCGGCGTCATGGGCTGAGGTCACTTGAGGGATGGTTGCGGGGCCGACGACCGCCACGTGGTAGACGGACTCTCCTCCGAGCGGGATCGGCTGCAGGGCCCACTCGGCGACGTCGGGGGAGACGGTGACGACGAGCACGATGGTGCGGCAACGCAAGCGTGCTCGTAGGGTGGTGCCATAGACGGGCCAGCTGTAGATCTTGTCTTCCTTCTTGTTGAGCTGCACCTCGAGCACGACGCCGAAGACGGGCCTGTCGTCGTCCTTGAAGGTGAGCACCAGGTCGGCACGAAACTCGGCCGGCCTCAGCTGGGTGAAGTCGGCGTCGCTGACCTCCACGGAGCTGTGGTCTGGAACCGGGCGTTGAAGCAGCGCCAGGAGATCCGCGGCAAACTCGGGTCGCTCACGGAAGAGCGCGACGATGCTTTCGTGCAGGGCGGAGACCATGAGGCGACGCTACCACCCCACCACCGAGCAAGCACGCCGCATGGTGACGCGCGCGGCCGTGGGGGCCGGTCTTGCTCGCCCCTGGGGCGCACGCCCCGTGCCTCGCTCCCGGGAATGGGTTGGAGGCTGGCGGAGAGGGGGGCGGTGGTCGAGCGCTGGGCGGACCCGGGAGCGATTCACGGGGCCTGCGCCAATGGGGGCGAAGCCCGGCCCCCACGGCCTGGCTCTGGAGGTCCCCATGCGTCGTGCTCATTCTCCTCATCGTGCTGCGGTCCTGGCCGAGCGTGCGGTCACCATGCGTGTGGCGCCCACGCTGTCGGAGGCGCTGTTGTGGCAGGCGCTGCGGGGCTCGCGGCTGGGCGTGCCATTCCGGCGGCAGGTGGTGCTGGGGGACTACATCGCGGATTTCCTCGCGCCGCGGGCGCGGTTGGTGGTGGAAGTGGACGGGGGCTTTCACCGGGAGCCGGCTCGGGTGCGCGCTGACGCGCGGCGGGACCGGGACCTCGGCCGCATGGGCTATCGCGTGCTGCGGCTGCCGCACGCGCTGGTGGTGGAGCAGCTGGAGCAGGCCCTCCTCCTGGTGGTGGCGGCGCTGGCGGAGCAGCAGCCATAGCGCAGGTGGGCGCTCCGGCGCGCGCTATGCGCTGCGCCGGAGCGGGCTGCGGGTGGGCGATGTCAAGGATCGAGGGGCGAGTGCGCCCGAGGTCGACGATGATAGGCACGCGCCCAATGAGCGCAAGCCAGGGCGGGGCTCTTGGTACGATGCAACGAATGAGCACCGGTGCACCCCGCCACCATCGGGACAATGGTCTCTTGGCCGCGCACGACGGGCTCTGCACCGTGGGCATTTGCCTGCTGTTGTCGATGGCGCGGGCGCTGGACGTCTGGCGCCGCGCTGTGAACAAGGCTGGTCAACGACTCCGTGCGTCGCTCAAGAAGCTCAAGCGGGCCTACCTGAAGTGGCGCGGCTTCGAGCTGCCGCGAGCGCCCTTTCGCAGGCGACGTGCGGCCAATCGGATCCCCGAGGAGGTCGAGGACGAGATCGTGCGCCTGCACGTCGGCTGGCCGAGCCTGGGCGCCGCACGCTTGCGGCATGTGGTCGCGCGTGTCCTTGGCCGAATACTGGCTACCGAGACGATTCGGGCGGTGCTCAAGCGCAACCAGAGCCTGATCGTGGCGCTGCAGCAAGCTGAGCGGCGCGCTCCGCGTCGCATCGTGGTGTCGGCCCCGCGCGTGCTGTGGGGGATGGACTTCACGCTGGTGTGGGTGCTGGGCTTTCTGCCGCTGTGGGTGCTGGGGATCGTCGACTACCACGGCAGCAGACTGGTCGCGCTCGAGCCGCTGCGGTGGCCGACGAGGGCCGAGGTGGTACGCGTCTTCGAGAAAGCCATCGCGCGCGAGGGGGCGCCCAAGCGCATCCTCACGGATCGCGACCGCGTGTTCCAGACCAGCGCGGTCCAGGCCATGCTGGTGGCGCACGGCGTCGAGCACACCAGGACGAAGGCTCACCACCCGTGGACCAATGGGCGCATCGAGCGAATCAACAGAACCTTCAAGAGCACGATCCGCGAGTGCTTCTGGATCGTGCAGAGCCGCGCGCAGTGGGCCCGGCTCTGCGCCGACTTCGTGGTGTTCTACAACGTGCATCGGCCTCACCTCGCCCTCGGCGGGCTGACGCCCGCCGAGGTGGATGCGGGCGTGACCGAGCCCTCCGGCGTCGCGAGGCCGACGACCTTCTTCGACGGTCGCATGCCCTGGTGGCGCTTCTCGTAACGACCGGCGCCGGAGAGGATGTTGGTCCGGCGCCCAGATCCTTGACAACCTGACCACCTCGGCGGCCCCAGCTGCGATGGTCAGGTCTGTCCATGGAGCTCCGCCCGCCTGATTTTCGAGTCGCCGAAGGGGGTGCTCGCGGAGCGTCATGGTTGCCTGGGTACTACAGGCTACCGCTGGCGGCGGTGGTGCTCGGCTGGAGGGGGCGTTGGGGGCTCATGGGGTGGGGTCGTCGTTGATCAGGTTCGTGGGGCCATCAGACTCGTCGAAGGGGGTGCGAGCGGAGTTTCATGGTTGCCTGAGCTGAAGCAACCGCTTGAGCCCTCAGACGCGGCCGGCAGCGGCGACTTCGTCGCGAGCCAACGTAACCAATTCGTCGTAGTCGTGGTCGACAACTTCGGCCAAGCTTCGCTCAAGCTGCCCTTCAATGGTGGTGAGTACGTCGAGCTCCGCAACATGTGCCTTTGGCAAAGCAGATTGCGAATTGTTGTTGACGAGCCAGTCGTAGAGAACCAGGGCCTCTTGGCGGGTGAGCGTGATTTTCATCTCCTCCATCGTTCTAGAGCTTTCTCCTAAAGATGACGTTGTTCTGCTGAACAGGGTTGAGCCTCCAGCCACCCAGCAGATTTCCCGAGGGGTCGGCAACGACGTTGAGGCTGGTTGCGGGGTTCAGGTAGAATGTGGCATCCTTGCCGTGAAATTTTGCGCCTCGCAGGACCAAGACGTCTGGCGAGTTGATGTGTTCGTGGACGGCACGGCTGAGGTCGGCCTTGTTCTTCGGCTGGTACTTCCCAACAACGCCAAAGTCTGCGCCATGCTTATCGTGCATCTTTTGCAGCGTCGTCGGCTCACGAACCAGAATGTTGCTGGACGCACCTTCCGGCAGTGACGGCGACGGACCGACTACCTTGGCGACGGTCAGTCCCATCGCACCCTGAACGAGAGGTGATGCCTTTTGTCCGTACTCGTACCCCGTGCCCTCCCCGGCGGCGAGCCGTTCGATCTCGGCGCCCAGTTCTGGGGTCATGGGTCCCATCGACCGCAGTGCACTGGCCATCGCGTAAGGGATCTGGTCGGGGTGTTGAGCCAGCTCCATCAATGCGAAGGCGGGGAACTGCGAAACGACACCAACCAACACGCCTTTGGGGCTGTTCTCCTCTGCTCTCTCGTGCTTCCAGACCTCTCGCTCCCACTTGTTTCGGAGGCGGTTGCGCTGAGCCTCTCTGGTCTCGCCGTCCAGGAGTGGTTCATCGTGCCTGTTTGCACGCAGCTTGCTGACCTCGGGGAACTCGAAGTCTCGGACCGGATCGGGCCCAGAACCCGCGGCAGGGCTGGCCTCCGCTAGCTGACTGTGATGAGCAGCGATCTGCTTGATCTGGTGTTTTCCGTGCTCCTGCTCCTCGGCTTCACGACCGGCTTGAAGTTGTGCCTCCTGAGCCCTGACGTCGGCCATGCTCTTGGAATCCGTTCCCCCCGGGTCCGTGTAGTTGACCGGCGACCCCCGCGTGTAGTTGTACAGCCCCGGCCCGTCCGCCCCGATCCCCAGCGGATCCGCACTCGTCCAGCGCCCGAGCCAAGCCGCCAGGTACCTGGCCCCGTAATAGTAGAGCCCGGTCTCTTCGTCTAAACTTGCTCTTGACGCGAGTTTCGCTCGAAACCGCAGGTTGTCCTGGGGAAGTGCATCGCCAAGGGGTGGGGTTCGAAGTTGATCCCCCTGACGCGTTTTCCAGGGTCGAGCCTGTTCTACTCGGTCGGGTCGTCCTCCTGGGACTCCGACTCCAGGGCCTCCAAGAGATCCTCGGGCGATGGCTCCTTCCCACCTGCAATGGTGGCCTTCGAGGACGTCGTCGTGAGCTTCGAGCCCGGGTGGAATTGGGCGTGGATGACCTTCAGCCTCCCGACGGAGACGCGGGTGTAGATCGCCGTCGTCGAGGTCTCGGAATGCCCGAGCAGCTCCTGGAGGTGCCGGATGTCGCAGCCCGCTTCGAGCATTTGGGTGGCCATCGAATGCCTCCAGATGTGGACGGCGCCCGACTTGCCGATCCCGGCCCGCTCGAAATACTGCCGCATCCGCCTGGTCAGCCAGTCGAGCGAGATCGGCCCGCCAAGCTCGGTGACCCACAAGAAGCCGTCGTCGGGCATCGTGACGAGCAGGGGGCGTGCCTCTTCGAGGTACCTCGCGACCCAATGAAGGGCGCGCTCGCCGATCGGCACGATCCGGTCCTTCTTGCCCTTCCCGAGCCTGATGAAGACCGTCTCCCGCTCGTAGTCCACGTCCCCAAGAAGAAGCCCGGCCAGCTCGTGGCGCCGGATGCCGGTCGAGTACAAGACCTCCATCATGGCGCGATCCCGCAGCTCCACGGGATCGTTGAGATCGGCCTGGGCCATGACCTTCTCCACCTCGGACTCGGTCAGCACGGCCTTCGGGAGCCGCTTCTCCAACCGTGGCATGTCGAGGTCCGAGGCCGGATTCGAAACGATCACGTTCTGCCTGACCAAGAACCTGAAGAACCCGACCAACTTCTGCAACACGAGGTGCTGTGACGACATCGCGAGCGGCTTGCCGTTGGGCTTGCGCCTGTAGAACAGCCACCGCTGAAACGCTTCGAGGATGGGCCTCGTGATTTGGCCTGGGCGCTCCAACGACCTGTCCTCGGCCCAGCCAATGAAGGTCCGGAGCCCGATCTCGGTGAGCCGAGTCGTCTCTTTGCTGTAGTTCTTGATCTGCTGATGCTCGACGAAGCGCCTCGACCAGACCAGCAGCCCATCCGGATCGTTGGGGTTGCCGGGTGAAGACACCGAGGACCCCGAATTCTTCTTCGACCGCCGCTTCATGGGCGCCGTACACGTACGACCCCATTTGAGCCTGAGCCCATGGACGTGCGTTTTTTGGTGTTGCCCCCAACAGCATTCGGATCGGGCTGAATTGTACCGGAATCCTGCTGTTTCGGGGCCCCGAATGTGGCCCGAAACTGGCCCGAATCCACCCCGAATTTGCCCCGAACATGGCCCGAATCTTCGGGCTCGAACCGAGGCGACGCAACGACACCAAGCTCATAGACGAGGCCGCGTCCGACATCCGACCGATGAACCATGACGTACTCCAGCTCGACAAGCCTCCGAAGGTGCGTCCAGAGCTGCGTGTCGCCCAGGCCGAGAGCATCTCGAAGCTCTCGCCTCGTGAACCGCACAGGCTCGTCGGGCTTCCCGTGCTCCGCAACGTAGTCTTGGATCAAGCCGAGCACCCGAACCGTCTGCGGCGGCAGGTCATGGATGCCGATGGCGCCGAGCTTGGTGAGGAGGCTGCTTGCAAGCTCGCCGTCTGCCGACTCGGCTTCGATGTACTCGACCGTCCGCCCTTCATGTTCGACCCGGTTCACGGGCCGTTGGGCCTGATGAACAAAGGCAACCGTCTCGATCAGGGTCAAGAGCTTCTGGTGGTCCCGCCTTGCCCGGACCCGGAGGTCGGCGAACGCCACGCTGTGCACGTGGGGGTTCACGACGCTGATAGGAGCCAGGACCCGTTGGGCGTTCTGGACCTGCCGCAGAAGACCGAGCCGATCTCCTGAAGCCAGGACACCTTCGAGGGTCTGGGCCTGCCGCTGACGCCCATGGATTCGACGGGTCTGCTCTGGGCTCTCGTCCACGGTCAAGATGACGCAGCGGTTCAGCAGCTCCTCGTCAACCTCGATGCTCGTCGTCGTGAGGAGCAAGGCCACGGGGCCTTCCACCTCGTACTCCTGCGACACGAGCCGACCGCTTCCAGGGTCCTTGCCGGTGCTCGCGATCTTGAGCGAACCCTCCGACTGGAGGAGCTTCAACGAGTAGCTCGCCTTCGAGGCCCCTTCCTCTTCTGCAATGGCCAGGACCTTGTGCCTCAAATCGCTGCCTGGTGCATAGAACAAGCTCTGCCCGGTCATGGCGCTGTAGCTGACCCGGTCCTCTTCAGGGACGACGCTCAGCACCGCCTCCATCAGGGACGATTTGCCGGCGGCACTCGAACTCTGGATCACGACGCCCAGCGGACGTCGAAGCTTGCGACTCGTCACGGCCAAGAAGCCCAAGAGCAGGTTGTCCCGCTCCCCGACGACGCCTTGAGCCGCGAACCCATCGAGGACCCGATCCAAGAGCCTGGGGTCCCTCAAGAGTTGGAGCGCATCGTCACGCTCATCTGGAGTCAGCTCGGCTCGGATCGGCACCGTGGTCTTGTGGCGCCTCAGCAGCTCGGCTTGGGCCGCTTCAGCGATCAACAGCACGGTGCCGATGTCCTTGCGCACCACGCCCTCGTCGAGCCCCAGCTCGATGGCCGCCTGCTTGATGAAGGCCACCCTGTGACGGGCCGAGTACAAGTCGAAGGAATCGACGTGGAACCCGGTGCCGTCTCGACTGACCAAGACGTTCAACTTGAGGGTTCCGACGTGTCGCTGTTCGAGGAGCCCACGCACCCTCCATCGGCGATCACCGGCGACATGAACAAGCTCGTCATCCGTGCCCCCTGGCTGCCCTTGCAGGGGCTCGGTGGGGTCGGGGGTGACCACGGGTCCAGGCAGGTCCTCGGGACGCCTTGGGACGGGTTTCTGCTCTGGGGGAACCCCTGCCAACCACTCGGCGTTCCGAACGACTTGTAGAAGGGCGTGGGCAGGGTCGGGAGCAGCAGCAGCGAACTCGTTGCAATCCGTGTCGTGCGGCAAGAGCCCGCGGAACACGGTGAGGCCCATCCCAGCGATCTGCTGGGCGAGCTTGTCGGTGGCCCGGGTGGACTGCTTGTTCCTCCGCATCAAGAAGGTGACCTTCTTGGCGGTTCCGACCTTCAACGCGCCGACGAGGTGTTCGGTCGGCCCATCGACACCATGGATGGCGGTTACGCCGATCATGCCGTGGGCCCAGCAGGTCAGCGCATCGGTGATGGAGGACGTGACGACCAGCTCGTTCTCTTTGAAGGCCTGCGGGTTCAATAGGCCGCTCCTGGAGTCGTGGACCCACACATGATCGGTGGCTCCACGCTGGGCTCGTTCCAGGCGGCGGCCGTAGAGGTTGCAGATGTTGCCCTGCAAGTCGAAGAGGGGGACGACGAGGCAGCCGTTGAGGGCTTCGTGGCCGGTGTCCCTCAACACGCCGAGCCGTTTCAGCGAGTCCCGGATCTTCCGTCCGACGATTCGATTCGGCCTTGGGATGTGAAGGCCCAAAGTCTTGTCGCCGACACCGAGCCGGAACCGTTCCACGAGGCCAGGGTGTTGAAGGCCACGCTCGACCAAGAAGGCCTTGGCCTGGTCATGATGGGCGAGCGCCTTGCTGTAGAACGTCGTGACGCCGTCCAGGATCTTGGTGTCGCTGTCGTCGGGGCCGAACGGCACGTCGAGGGCTCGGACCGTGGTGAGCTTCGGGACGGTCGCCTTCTTCGGGCCCTCGTTCTTGCGCTCGAGCGAGACCTTGCCCTCACGGAGCATTCCCGCGGCGTGCTTCTTCGAGACGCCTTCGGCCCGCATGACCCACTCGATGGGTCCGGCGTTCTCGACGCCGCACCTCCCGCAGGTCCAGGTGTTCGCCTTGGGGTCGATGGCGAGCTTGGCCTTGCCGTCGTGGAACGGGCATGTGCCGACGAGGACGTCACCCTTCGTGACGAGCTGGACGCCACGAGCGACGACGAGGTGCTCGATGGTGGCCACGGTCGTCGTCACGGCTCCTCCCCTCTCGCCCGGCGTCCTTCGTCGAACGCCCACCTTGCAACGACCAGCAACTCCGCTGACGAGCGTGCCGTCCAAGCTTCTTCGAGCCGGAGGTAGGACTGGAACGCGTCGTCGGAGGTTCGCCTCTTCAGGACCGAGCCACGAACGAGGATCCGGATCCGACGGCGCCGGAGGTCGTCGTCGCCGAGAAGCAGACGCTCTACCTTCCGGGCGAGCTGGCCGTCGTCGTAGGGGTCTTCGAGCTGGAGACGCGGCGGGGCCACGTCGAGCTATACGAAGGCCATCGGCTGGAAATGAACCCGAGCACGTGGAGTTACTTCTTCCGCTCGTAGGGGCAGCAGAACGTGTTCCTGAGCGCGTCATCGCGACTCTGGAACGGGCTCACGCACCCGTCGTACTTGGCGACCTTCTCGTTCTCGTCGAACGTGCCGCCTTCGTAGTCCTTCCGGTACGCGGGCAGCCCCTTTCCTTGGCACGTGCCGTCTGGCTCGAAGCCCCACCACTTGACCCGGACCTTCCGACGAAGGTTAGCGATCTCCTGCTCCCGATCGATCTTGTCCACGAGGTCGCAACCCGACCGGTACCCGAGGCGGCAGCTCTTCCGCAGCAGCGCCTCACCTTCGTCGAGGTTGCGCCACTCGGGTGGGCCGTCCGGCGCTCGGTAGGTGAAGCCGAGGAAGTAGCAGGCCCTACCTGTTCCCGCGTCACATGACTTCTGCCAGACCGTCTTCGCCTTCTCGACGTCCTTCGCCGTTCCCCATGCGTTGTAAAGGATCTGTCCGAGGACGGAGCACGCGCGTTGGTTCCCCTGCGTGCATCCGGACTCGATGAGCTTGAGACCGGCGCCGTAGTCCGTCGGCCTTCCCGCGAGCCCGAAAACATGGACCATCCCCATGCCGACGCAGGCGAGTTCGTTGCCCGCCTCGCACGCGGGTTCCCAGAGCTTCACGGCCGCCTTCTCGTCAGGCTTCTCCGCGTCGAACAGCTCGAAGCCCTTCCTTGCTGCCGCTTCAGGATCCTCGGCCGAGCCTGAGGACGACGGCGATGCCGAAGCACCCGATGTCGATGTCGTCGCTCGACCGCCGAACTTCAGCGCCGCGAACAGCCCCGCCGACACAGCCATAGCGAGCACGCCAAGTCCGATCAGCAAGCCCCTCGGCTTCTGCCCGGACTCCTGAGCGGGCACAGAGGGGGGCTTCGAGGCTTCCGCGGGAGCTGCTGCGCTTGCGATCACGACCGCGATGGGGATCCACTCGATTGTCCCGATGGGCCTCGCCTTGGCGTCTGCGGGAAGCTTCCCGGCCACCAGACCGCGTCGAAGCTGATCCATCGTGACCGGGCCGACGATCGTCTCGCCGTCCGTCGTGACCTCGTACTCGTCCATCACGAAGAAGAAGAACGCCGGGGCGAGTGATAATCAACCTTTGGGTTGATGGTGCCCAAGGTCCTCGTCCCCGACCTTCGCTTCGGTGCCCCGACGGGAGAACGCCGCGAAGATCAAGCTCACGATCGGGCGTCGTGTCGCCGAACTGCGCCGTGGCCGCGGGTGGACGCAGGAGAAGATGGCCGAGAAGATCGGCACCTCCGTGCAGTGGCTCTCGAGGATCGAGGGCGGAGGCGAGAACGTCACCATCGACACGCTCGTCGGGCTCGCGAACATCCTCGGAGTCGGCGTCGTCGAGTTGCTCACGCCTCTGGAAGGTGACGACGTCAGGCGGAAGGCCAGACCGAAGGGGCGGCCGAAGAAGACGACACCGTAAGGTTCCTAGCCTGGCGCCGATTTAAGGTTGGGATCGAGGCGCTCGGTCTCAATTTGGTGGTCGTGGGCGATACTGGTCGTCACTGATCCGCCCCGGAATCTGCGGGCTTTCCGGGCTCACCACGTGTCCTGGGGTCGGTGTCGATAGTCTACTTATGACGCTCGACGAGCAGGCCGCGCCGAACGTGGCGGCCAGGAAGGACCTGCTCATGCGCACCCTATCGATCAACGTCAGCCCGGACGACCTCGGCCTCATCGAGAAGATCGTCGCCGACCATCCGCTCGCGAGTCGTCATGCCGTCGCTCGTGCAGCTCTCCGAGCCGGGCTCGACCAGATGGCTCGTGACGAAGCCTACGCCCTCGACAGGCTGCTCCTCGAGCGCCGTCACGCCGACGCCGGAGCCTGAGCCCGAACCAAGAACCCCAACATCCCCCGGGCTCGGCACCGTCGCTACCAGCACGAGCCCGAGGGGGGAGGAGCAATGTCATGTCCGAAGAGATGCATACACCGGCAGGCGAGCCCGCGCCGGTTTCGATCAACGGGACCCGTACCGAGAGCACGTACTTCGACCACCCGATCCAACTCACGTCGTTCAAGGAGCTGGCGTCGCCGAAGCCCGGTAAGCGGAGGGAGACCACGTGGGGCAAGCTCGTCACAAGGTTTGCGAGCCCCGGCCCGGCGCCTGCGGACAAGCACGAGCTTCCGCTTTGGTGCCCGACGGTCTTCGAGGGTGACCGCCGCAAGGGCGACCTTGCCGAGGCCGTGTACCTCTTCGCGATCGACATCGACAACGAGATCAAGCCCACGCAGCTCAAGAAGTATAGGTCGCCGCCGCCGACCACGATCGTGACCAAGGGCGGCAAGGAGACGAACAGGCTGGAGCCGGTGAACACGATCGAGCAGGTGGCCGCCGTGCTGCCTGGCTCCGAGTGCTTCTGGCACACCAGCTTCAGCCACAGACCCAATTGGCCGAAGTACAGGATCGCCTGGCTGCTGAAGCGCCCCGCAACTCCAACGGAGTACGCCGCGCTGTGGGAGCGGCTCGAGGCGCGATTCAGGAGGGCGGGTGTGTTCCTGGATCCGGCGACGAAAAACATCAGCCGTGCCTGGTTCGTCCCTGCGAAGACCGAGCACTTCTCGTGCGGTCACCTGACCGGCGAGTTGCTGGACCCGGACACCGTGCTCGCTGAGGCGGAGATACCGGAGACGAACCAACCCTCCAACAAGACAACGCCGTCTTCGGCGACGAACGCTTCCGGGACGAAGCCGCCGGGGGTGCTCCAGCAAGTGCTCGACACGTACAGGTTCGTCCGGGGGCCGACGGGGCGAGCCTTCGCCGCCCGAAACGGTCTCCTGCATCCCATCGACAGCGACGCGTTCATCTCGAAGGTCGCCTACGAGTTCAGCCGTGCGAGCGGTGATCACCTGGTGACCAAGGACATCATCAACAACAGGATGCTCGCGGTCCGTGGCGGTAGCCTGCCGGTCGTCAGCGTGCCGATCCGGTTCGCTAACCACAACGGCAACATCTACCTCGACCTCGGTGACGACACGGGTCGGGTCGTGGAGATCACGAGCGACGGCCCGCGCGTCCTCCCCTCCAGCCCCGTGCCGTTCTACCGGCCCTCGTCGCTTCGGCCGCTTCCGACGCCCATCCTTCCTCGTGGGCCGGAAGCAGCCGTGGCCGCGCTCGAGCAGTATCGTGCGCTCCTCTGCGTGGACCGCCCGAGCTGGGTCGGGTGTCTCGCCTTCATCGTGCAGGCCATGCAGGAAGCACGGGTCTACTCCATCCTGATCTGCCGTGGCCCCAAGGGCATCGGGAAGACGACGCGCGCACGACTCCTTCGTCGAGTCGTCGATCCGAGACGCCCGGAGCTGACCGGTTTGCCCAAGACGAAGGACGACTTGTGCATCCAGGCGGAGAACGCCCACATTCTCGTCTTCGACAACCTCCGCTACCTCGACCACGAGATGTCGGACGCGCTCTGTCGGCTCTCGACGGGCGACGGGCAAGAGAAGCGGGCGCTCTACACCGATCGCGACCTCGTTGCCTTCGAGGTCTCGAAGCCGATCATCCTGACGAGCATCTCCGACGCTGCGACGGAGCCCGACATCCTCGACCGTTCGCTCTTCGTGGACTTCGAGCGTCCGGAGGTGCGGCGTACAGACGACGAGATCGACGCCGCGTTCGAGAAGATGCACGCAGAGGTCTTGGGTGCGCTCTGCTTCGCCGCGTCGCTGGGGCTCGAGCGTCGGGACGAGCTGGTCGTCCCGTCCGACGTCCGCATGCAGGTGCCGTGTCGGTTTGCCGCGGGCATGGAGGGCTCGATGCTCGAGCCCGGGGAAGTCGTTGCTGTGTTTCGATCCGCAGCAGAACAGGCGCTGGCGACGACGGCCGAGGACGCCTTCGTCACCGGCTTCCGGAAGTGGGCGGCGGAGATGCTGACTTGGACGGGCTCGGCGTCGGAGCTTCTCGAGGCGCTCACCCAGCACGCCAAGAACGGAGACGAGAAGGCAAAGCCGCCCAAGTGGATCCCGGGCTCACCCAGGGCACTCCGGGGCAAGCTCGACACGTTCCGCGACGTCCTAAAGGACGGGGGCATCAGCGTGTCCTACGGGTCCATCGGACGGGACAAGGAGAAGCGCAACGGCATCACCATCAAGGTAGAAGCGTCTGGGGCGGGTGGGGTGCGTCGGCACGAACGACGGGACGACAACGCACCCTGCCAAAACAGCGGCGATCAGGCTGCTGGGGTGCGTGGGGCGGGTGGGGTGCGTGATCTCAGCAATCCTTGCCCGGGCTCCTCTGACGACGACACTCGAGGGACGGGGAGCGCGAGCGGATCCTTCTTGGAGACTTTTGAAGAAGAGACGCACCCCACGCACCCCACGCACCCCAACCCTATGAAACAAGGCATTTCGAGCGGGGTGGGTCGTGAAAGCCAACGCGCCCCACGCACCCCGGGCAACGCCGATCGGCTCGAGCGGTACGGCGACTTCACCGGCCACGCCACCAGTGTTCGACGCTTCGGGCGCAACTTCTACGTCCTGGTCCATCTCGACGACGGGAGGGAGATCGTGGACTGGAGCTTCGACGAGGGCTTCATGATGCGTCGGCGGCTGAAGCAGTACGGTATCTCGGTCCCGCCGATCCGGGAGGCCTGGACAGAGGTCAACGGACCCAAGGTCACGGTAACCCTCTACCCTGACCACAGCGACGACCAGCGGCTACGGGTCACGCGGGTGCAGCAGCACGATGCCGATGAGGAAGACATCTCGGAGGTGCTTGCCCAAATCTGAGGCAGGTTCATTCTCGACCACCGCCCGACGTAGACGCCGGGCATGCCCCCTCGAGTCCGCGCACTGCCCTCCGCTTCTTCGTCTCCGGCCCCGAAGGGCCACTCGAGGCAACGCAGGCCACCGCATCCCAGGTTCGTCATTGATGGCCTTGGCCTTCATCGCGTCACCCGCCAGGCGATCCGAGACCTTCACGACCGGGTCGAACAGCTCGAGTCGCTCGTCGGCCTCTTGGACAGCATCTCGTCCGAGGTCTTTCCGGGGGACGAGCCCGATCAGCTCCGGAGCGCGACAACGATCTTGAGGAGTACGCTCGAAGAGATCGCGTCCACCGCCATCGAGGCCGCCGTGGCCGTCGGCCAGGTGCGGTTCGCCGCCAGCTTGCGGAGCATCGAGATAGAGGACGGGCCCGAGGAGTAATTGTCGTCGTCTGCCAACCGTAGCGAGCGCCCGGAAGTCGAACCCGCACACGGTGGTGGACGGCGGCCCCCCGAAACGGAGAAAATAGGGGAGAAGGCCAACCTTCCTCAGGAAAGACAGCGAGTTCAGCTCCAAGAGTTTCGGCTCCAAGAATTGAGTAAAACCCAGACTTACTCAACTCGGTGAGGAAGCCCTTGTTGCCCGGCGCGTCTATGAACGAGCCCCTAGTGTTCACCGTTGAGGACCTCCGAGCAGTGCTGGAGCCCGACCTTGGCCCGTTGCACGAGCTGAAGATCGTGCCCCAGGCCGGGCCGACCAAGCCTGCCAGGTGGTCAGCCTTGAACATGGATGCCGACCTCGTCGAAGGTGGCCTCGACGTCCAGCTTGAACAGCAGGACGACGGCAGCTTCTTGTTGAAGCCGATCGTCACGATCACCGGGGCTTCGGGTCGGGAGCTGAGGCTGCCCTGGCCTGGCGCCGCTTCAGGTCCTAGCAACACCGCGAGGTTATGTTCCTGGCCTTCCCAGGAAGGGGCTACGAGGCCGGTTCATGCAAGGCATGGTCATGGATCGGCTGAGGGTCGAAAATTGTTGGCCGGACTTCTTCCGTGCCCCAAAACGGTGAAACTGCCAACCGGTTGGCAGCTCTGAGGGATCCGCCAGTGTTGGCGCTCAACCCCGCTTCATGGCGACGAGGAGCCCGCGGCAGAAGGGCACCAGGATCTGGTTGTTCGGGTGGGGTGACATGGCGGTAATGACGAAGCCCTCCTCGAAGAGCTGCTCCAGCCGCTGGTAGGTTCTTGGCAGTTCAGGGACGCAGAGGCTCGGTGCAATTCGCCGGAAATCATGGTCCGACGGTTCGAGGGGTTCCTCGCTGGGACCCGCACGCAGTGCCACGAGGAGCTGGTTTGCCTTAGTCGGTTCGTGAGCCATGGTCGGACCAACGCCACCACCGTAGCCCGTGGTTCCCGCCAAGCATGGTTCCGACGCGGACGCTCGACGGTCGTCTGTTGAGCGGGTGCCAACCGTTGGCAGTCACCCGCAACGGCCGCTTGACCGGGCATGCCATGGGTGTCATATTCGTTCCACGTCATGAGCTGGGAGGTCGAGTTCACCGACGAGTTCGAGACGTGGTGGGACGACCTTGAGGAAGATGCTCAAGACGCCATCGACGTCTCGGTCCAGTTGCTCGAAGCGAAGGGGCCCACGTTGGGCTTCCCGCACACTTCAGACATCAACGGCTCGAAGCACGGCAACATGCGTGAGCTTCGGATCCAGGTCGGCGGCGAGCCGTACCGGGTCTTTTACGCCTTCGACCCCCGGAGGACCGGCATCCTGCTGATCGGCGGCAACAAGGTCGGCGACGACAGGTTCTACGAACGCATGGTGCCGATCGCGGATCGCATCTACGACGCCCACCTGGAAGAGCTGAAGCGCGAGAAGGAGAAGTAGCCATGGCCAAGAGCTTCAACGAGCTGCGTCAGAAGATGACCCCGGAGCGTCGGGCACGGAACGCGGCCAAGGCCGAGCAGGCGCTTCTTGAGCTGACGCTTCAAGAGCTTCGGCAGAACATCACCAACTTCAGCCAGGACGACATCGCCGAGATGCTCCAGGTGACGCAGGGCTACGTGTCCCGGCTCGAACGGCAGGACGACATGCTCCTCAGCAAGCTCTACGCCTACGTGCATGCATTGGGTGGCGAGGTCGAGATCAGGGCGAAGCTCCCGAACCAAGAGGTGCAGATCACCCAGTTCCGAGATGTCGAGAAGCTGAAGGCAGCGCTTGCACCCAACAAGCGGAAGACGGCGTGACGAAGGAGAGGACGATGGGCACCAAAGGCACATCTGTGGCCGAGCAGTTCAGCGGAATGGAACTGGTCAGGAACCCGGGAGCTACGGCGGACATGGTGCAGGCGCTTCGACTGCGACAGAACACCATCGACGCTGTCGTCCCACCGGGTCTGCGGGCGCTGATCGACATGCAGAGCAGCCTTCAGCAGCTCGCTCGCCCGCTCGCGGCTGTGAACCTCGACTTCTCAAGGCTTGCCGACAGCGTTGGGGTTCGTCACCACACTCTGGACTTTGCTGCGGGCGTCGAGCTTCACCGACAACTTGGCAGAGCGATCGATGTCATCGGCAAGTTCGGTGCGATCCAGGAATCGATCACGAGCGCTGTGGCACGTCAAGCCGGAGCGTGGCGAGGCCTTGCCCGCGCCGTCGGGTCGTTGGGCATGACGGATTCGCTCACCCACCAACTGTCCCGCTTCAGTGTTCTTGATCGCACCATACGCGGGCTGGTCCCTGAAGCTGTCCACCTAGAGTGGTCGAGCCATCTCAAGACAAGTGCGCTGGGCACGCTCGGGTTCCTCGGTCAGGACTGGCCGGCTCCCGTTGGGCTTCTCACCCCCATCGATCACACTCTTCGCGGGTCCGTGGCCTGGTTGAATCGGCACCGAGACAAGCCTCTCTTGATGACGGCTGCGTTGATCCCGGCAGACGAAACCAGTGGGGGGACCGAACTTGTCGTCGAAGACGAATACGTCTGCGCCATCTGCGACGGTTCGATGGTGGCGTTGAGCAAGGCCTTCCGATGGGTCGGTCCTCGGCGGGGCGTGATCCGTCGTCGCATCTTCCCGGTCTGCCCCACTTGCTGGGAGAAAGAGCGCCACGATGAAGGCTTCCTCTACAGGGCGCTCGGTGACCTCACGCCTCCCGCTGTTCAACTTGTTGGGATCCGCGGGCGAGGCCAGGGCGACGGTCGGCCGAAGGGTGTCCTCAAGCTCGTCCGCTGCGAGGCCCTAGACAACGACGACTAGGCCGCGAACCACCAACGGTTGGCAGCTCAACCCCCGGTGAACACCCGTTCGACCTCATCGAAAATCTGCCGGGCCCGGTTCAGCCCGATCTGGGCGATGGCGTTCCTCAGGGTCACCTCCAACGAGTCGCCCGACCCCACCTTCGCCTTGGGCTTCGGCCCCGGCTTGGCCTTCACCGTGCCCTTCTTGGACGCCCCGGCCTTCTTCGCACCTTTCACGCTGTAGACCAGGTTCTCGCTCAGCGTGATCCCCTTCGCCTTGGCAGCGGCTACGACCTCCTTGGCGGTCATGCTCTTGGGCTGGCTCTTGATGAAGGCGGTCTTCGAGCCGAATCCAGGCTTGGCAGGCTTCGAGGTCTTGGGAGCTGGGGCCTTCTTGGATGGTTTCGGGGCGGCAGCCTTCTTGGTGGGGTCCTTCTTCGAGGCCGCAGCCTTCTTCGGCGCAGCCTTCTTCGGCGCCGGTGCCTTCTTGACCTTCGTGGCCGCAGCCTTCGGGCCCCCAGCCCTCGTGCTCTTGGTGGGCGTGTCGGTGGTCACAGTGTCCTCCATGGAGGGGGACGGTACCAGGGCCTAACGTCCTTGTCTCCGTGCTGCCCACGTCGATCCCGAGGAACAACAGACAAACTTGATCCCAGCGTTCATTTGGGACCCGTTGTCGTCGTAGAGGTTCTAGGACAACAGATTCCGGACACCACGATGAACACCAAGAAGGCTTGCATCTACCTCCGCACCTCCACGGACAAGCAGTTCACCACGAACCAGCGCCCGGCTGTTCTTCGGCTCGCTGAGGCCCGGGGCTTCGAGGTGGTCCAGGTCTTCGAGGAGCAGATGTCGGCCACCAAGGTCCGCCCCCAGTGGGAGGCCCTCAAGGCTGCTGCCCACCGAGGCGAGTTCGCAGCGGTGATCATCTACGCGATCGACAGGCTCGGCAGATCGATGATCGGCAACGTCCAAGAGATCCTCGGGCTCGACCGGCTTGGTGTTGAAGTCGTCTCGGTCCGCGAGCCCTGGCTCGACATGGGGGGCCCTGTCCGAACCCTTCTGATCGCCATCTTGAGCTGGGTCGCTGAAGAGGAGCGTCGGCAGATCGCCAGCCGGAGCAAGCTTGGCGTTGAACGGGCCCGGGCCGCCGGCAAGAGAATCGGACGGCCTCCAGTGAACGTGGACATGGAGGTGGCGGTGAAGCTCCGGGGTGAGGGCTTGTCGGTCCGGGAGATCGCCACCAAGCTCGGCTTGCCCAAGAGCACGGTTCACAAGGCCCTCCTTGGTGTCCACCAAGTCCCCCTTCGGAGCGCTGTCCCGGAACCCTCGATCTGCGAAGGATTGGGGGCGTCGTAGTTGTCGTTGGACGCAGTCCAGGAAGCGGGCGGTTGGTGGACTGGTGAACACCACGAACCCGCCGCCTACCTCTTCCCAGTCTTCTTCTTCGTTCCTGCCTTGCCAGCTCTCTTGGCACGTTGCGCCTTCACCTCTTCTTCGAGCTGCGGCCTCAGCTCCGTCAGCTCGCCACGGATCCCCATCTCGACAAGGCCCATGAGGTACGCCGTGAAGGCCATGTGCTCCACCTCCTTACGTTTGTGGGCGGGCGTGCTGAGGACCGCGAGGAGCAGCATCTCGCACTCCGGGTCCTCGAACGTCAACTTGAGGAACGCACTGGTCAGTGGAGCGGCAGGCTCGTCTCCTTCGAACCGCAGATCGGCTCGGCCTTCGAGCCCAGATGGCGGTGGTGCCAGCAAGGCCTTGAACAGTTCCGTGATCCCCATCAAGGGCTCGGCTGGAGGGGGCTGAGGGGGCTCATGGCTCGCTCATCGTCATTGGGTTGGAGCTGGGAAGGGGTCATTCGCGCCGTTTCAGAGTCGCTGAACCGCTACAACGACTCCAAGAAGCGCCGCACGGCTGCACGCTCGGACTCTGATCGTGCCAGTGCGGGGAGCCAATACTTCGTCAATTCGACTTTGCCGGGCATCGTGACGGTGGCCCTTCCAAGGACCCCAATCGTCCAGCGTATCCCCATTCGTTGGACGCAACATTCCAGCCACTCCTTGACGGTGGACGCGTCAGCAACCTCAAGCCCCCTTGTGAGCAGCAGCTCATATTTGTCTGCCCCGGAGACCAGCGCACGCACAAGCGCAAACCATTTGCCCTTTCCGTACCTGGCGAGTTCCTGCCGGACCAACACCTCCACGAGAAATGCTGCGCGGTCCTCCTCGGAGAGCTGCTTGAGCTGCTCTCGAAGGGCCTCGTCCCAGACCCCATCTTGCTTTCGTGCGACGTAGTCCTCTGGGTTCAGTGTAGCCATCAGTGGTTCCCGGGTCGGAAGAACTCCATGGGGAAGCCGGCCTGCTCTGCGAAATCATCGGGGACTTGAAAGTGGCCGCTCTGATTGTCCCAGCTTCGGATCTGGCCCTTCTGAGTGAACTCTATTTCGCCAGCCATCTCGACCTCGCTTCCCCGCGCCAGATCGACGTGACCTGCCGGGCGCCTGTTGCCCATTCGGGGTGATGCCTTTCCGACAAGGGTGGTTCCGTCCTGAGTGACGAAGGTCCAACGTCCCCGGGCCGTAAATACATCACCGCTCGTGGAGGTTGTTACCCACTTTCCGTCCACCTTACTTAGCTCAAAGATTCCAGTTCCCGAGGCCGTATCCGCCGGGAGCTTGTTTGCGAAAGTTCGGGGTGCCCCCTTCTGGAATGGGCCAAGCTTGCCGACGATCCCGCCAGCGGCTAGCCCCCAAATGGCTGGAGCATGTTCCCTTCCGAGGTCACGCCAGGTCGTCTTTCCGGAAACCACAGCTTCCCAGCGCTCCGTCTCAGCCGCAATGTTGGCCTCTGTCGGCGGAGTCGGAACCGCAGACCGCACTGCCCCCACAAGCTTGTCACCCAGTGGCTTGTTCCACCATGTCTTTACCGCCGCGGGAGCATCTTCGACGAGCCAAAGGGCTGCACCGCTGACATAGCCCTCTGCCGTATTTGCCCTGGCACGGTCAGCCTTCCAGGCCATCTGGTCATACTTGTTTTGCAGCATTCTTGCTGCGTCGGCGGCGTCCTTTTCCTCAGCGGCAAACTCAGCTTCGCGGATCACGATCTCAGGGAGGACTTGTTCACCGTTGGTGATGGTCGAGGGAGGCCCCGGAAACTCACCCCCACCGACGCGGAATGTTGCCGGAACCTGCTGTCCACCTCCGCCACCCTCATCGCCCCAGGTGCGGACGTAGTCCATGACCTTGCCGGAGATCCACTCCGACGCCGGGTTGCTCTCCGTCCCCCCCGGATCCGTGTACCCAACCGGACTCCCCCTCACATAGTTGTACAGCCCCGGCCCATCCGCCCCGATCCCAAGCGGGTCCGCACTGGTCCACCGCCCGAGCCACGCCGCCAGATATCGAGCCCCGTAATAGTAGAGCCCTATGGTGTACGCCGCCGCGACGC
>CAZXMG010000108.1:0-23801 GCA_964641275.1 uncultured Polyangiaceae bacterium | reverse complement strand
GCCGCGCCCAAGAAGAAGAGCGCCACGCCCAAGAAGGCTGCGCCCAAGAAGCGGAGCGCTGCGCCCACGCGGCGAAGCGCCCAGGGACGATGACGCTGGCGCGCGTTCGCGGGCAAGCTGGAGCGCTGCGCTTGCTCGATCACGCGCTCGCGTGCGGCAAGGCACACCACGCCTACCGCTTCGAGGGGCCAGAGGGGGTGGGCAAAGAGCTGTGCGCGTTCGCCTTCGCACAGGCGCTCGTGTGCGAGCGCGGCGGCGGCTGCGAGAGCTGCGATGCCTGCCGCCGAGCCGTGACCCTGTCGGCGGCGGCGCCCCACGTGCCGCTCCACCCGGACGTGATCTTGATCGAGAAGGGACTCTATGCAGAGACCTTCCGCGACGACCGCGGCAAGCGCCTGGAGGAGAAGAACGAGATTTCGATCCAACAGATCCGGCAGGTCGTGCTTCCGCAAGTGGGCTTCGCACCAGCAGAGGGGCGCGCGCGAGTGTTCATCATCCGCCGCGCAGAGGAGCTCTCGACCGGCGCGGCCAACGCCCTGCTCAAGACGCTCGAAGAGCCGGGACGCGGCACACACTTCATTCTGCTCACCTCGCGACCGGACAAGATGCTGCCGACCATCCGCTCGCGGACGCTGCCCGTCCGCTTCGGCCGCTTGCCTCGCGAGTTGTTGCGCGACATTCTGCGCGAGCAAGGAGTGCCGGCGCAGCGACTCGACGAGCTGTGCGAGCTCGGCGAGGGCAGCGTCGCCCAAGCGCTCGCCCTCGCAGACGCGGACGCCGAGGGGCGCCGCAGCAGCTTCATCATCTCGCTGCTCGAGGCGCTGCGCAGCGTGAGCGCCGGCAGCGCCGCTGCGTTTGGCGAGGGAGCGGGCGCAGATCGGGCCAGCACGCGAGCCGACCTGCTCGGCTTCGCGACCCACCTTTGTCGAGAGGCCAAGCGGCTCGCGCACGGCTCCCCCGCGGCCGCGGCCCACGTCGCGCATGCACACGCGCTGACGCTCAAGCTCGCTTCGGACATCGAGCTGTCCAACGCTTCCCCGGTGTTGGGCCTCAGCGCGCTCCTGCTCGAGCTGAGCAGGCTGCCCGGGCTAGCCGCCGTCCGCGCGCCGAAGGTCACGAACCCCCAACAGCACGAAGCTCCCTGAGCCGGCGTCCACGCGCAACGGGCCCATGACGCCGGCGCTGTGGACGACCCAAGCACCGAGCGCCCACGCGGTGGCAGCGTCGCAGGCGAAGCCAGGTGTGGAGATCTCCCACGCCGCCCGCTGCGGCATGGCGTCGAGGAGCTCGCGCGCGCGGGCGCGTGCTTCCGGCGCCAACGTGGGGTTGTGCGCTCCCCAAACCCAGGATCGATGCGGCAGCGAGAACGACCCGAGCACGATCTGCTGCCCCTCCGCGACCAACTGACCAGCGCGGACGAAGCGGACCGTGCCCAGCAGCATGTCGGTCTCCACCGAAACGCCCGCGCCAAAGCCGAAATCGCGGTCGAGCTTGGCCAGCCCCTCGCGCGTTCGCGCCAACACGTCCTCCCAGCACTGATCGAGCTCCCGACTGGGCGCTCGCACCAGCCCCGGCAGGAACGCGATCTCGGCCCCTTCCCCGCGACGAAGCCAGGTCCCCCCCCGAACCAGGGCCAGGTCCGCCCCCTCGGCCGCGACCATCGTGGCGACGGCCTGCGCCAGGGCTGGCACCAACGCGCGTGCCTCATCGCTGCCAAAGGCCTGCTCGACGCGCGCTTCGTCACCGACAATTTCGTCGACGAAAAGCTCTCCGACCGACAGCTGGCCCTGCTCGTTCGGCTCGACCTCGATCAAGAGCCGCCCCCACTCCGAGAGCGCGAAGTAGTCGTGGAGCAACGTGCCCACCTCTGCGAGCAAGGACTGCTGCGGCGCCATCTCCTGCGTGCTCACGCGCCTCCGCTGCCCATGCGATCGTAGCTCCCTTGCTCGTAGCGTTTGCCCAGCCAAGCCGTCGTTTGCTCGCCCTTGACCACGACCGCGATCATCGCCCCAGAGGCCTCGTACTCGACGAACATGCCAGCGTCGCCCAGACGAGGTGCCCCTTTGCCTACCCGCAACAGCGTGCCCGAGAGGCGTCGCTTGCGCGACAACACGACGCCGTCGATCTCGATCGTCGCCGGCGCCTCCGCACCTACGTCCACGCTCGCACGCGACACCCATCCGATGTCGCGCCGCGGCGGAGCGAAGGCGACCACGCCCTCTTGCGTGCCCCCCTCGGGCGCCACGAACAAGGCAGCGACCAGCTCGGTGCCATCGAACACCGCGACCCCACCCTCCAGCCAGCGCTCGACAAATGCGGTCTTTGCGCCCGTTCGGTGCCACCGATCGTCAGCTTCGACGCTGATCACATCGCCCAGCGACACAGGCAGCCGCGACAGCGCCGCGAGCCGCGGATCCTCTGCCACGGCGTCGGGCTGTCCAGCGCTCGGTGGCTTGGCGTCGCCGCGTCCGCCGCGACGGGCCGCCAGAAAGCCAGCCCCCGCGGCCAGCACGCTCGCCGCCGCGGCGAACAGAAGAAAGCTCACCAGGCCACCTCGTGAGCCAGCTCGCGCGCCCGCACAGACACGCGCTCGATCCCGCCAGCCGACGGGATCAACGCAGAGATCATGGCAAGCGCGTCGAAGCGCAGCGCGCGGCTCGAGAGGAGCTTGGAACGCTCGAGCGTCAGTCCGCCGATCGCCACGACTGGCAGCTCCGGCCGTACGGCGCGCACCCGCGCGAGGAGTTCGAGCGCACCTTCCGCGCCGAGCACGGGATCAGGGCGCTCCTTCGAGCCGGTCTGGAACACGGGCCCAACCGCCAAGTATCGGATGGGCTGCTCGAGCGCTGCGAGCGCTTGCTCGAGGTTGTGCGTGGAGTAGCCGATGTCCAGTTGCACACCCATCCGCCGCGCCAGAGCCGCGGCTTGCTGCGGGGGCATGTCCTCTTGCCCTAGGTGCACTGCGGCGCCACAAGCGAGCGCCACGTCCACCCGATCGTTGACGAAGAACGGCACCCCCGCACGCGCCGCACGAACGGCGAGCTCGCGTGCCAACGGCAGGACGCGAGAGATCGGTGCGTGTTTGGCGCGCAGCTGGACCGCCGCCGGGCGAGCTTCGAGCGTCGCGTCGGCGAAGGAGAGCGGGTCCAGCCCAGCCCGTTCGAGCGCCGTCAAATCCACGATGACATACAGGCCACGCACGCCAAAGAGGGTAGTGGGTGGGCAAGGAGTGGGCTACACGTTGTTGAGTCATGCGCAGCAAGCACGTGAGAAGCGCCGCCCTGCTCGCGGCAGGCCTGGCGTTTGGCAGCGCCGCGTGGGCCGAGGAGAAACCCGCCGCACCGGCCCCTGCGGCGGAGGCGCCCAAGCCGCCCCCCAAGGCGTGGAAGCCCAAGCCTGCCAAGCCCAAGCTGCCCGTGTCGATCCAGGTCACGGCCACCTCGCCCGATCCTCCTTGGCTGTTGCGCATCGAGAATACGGGCGCCTCACCGATCCGAATCCCCGCGGACGCGAGGCTGTTGTCCTTCGAGCTCAGGAAGTCCAAGAAGGCGCAGGCTCAGAAGTGCGCGCTCCCCAAGGCGATGGTGCCGAGCACCTTCCCCAAGCAACGTGAGCTCTACCTCGCGCCGGGCCAGGTGTACGAGGAGCAGATCGATCCGCGCCTCTACTGCTTCGGCGACGCGATCGACTCGTTGCGCCCCGGCGCCGTGCTCAAGCCGACCTTCGGCTTCGGGCCCGGCTTCATGGCGCAGAAGGAGCCCTTCGCGGCGCAGGGCACCGATCGCCCCGAGGCCTTCGAGCCGCTCAAACAAGTCGTCGGCGCCGAGCTGGTGCTGCCGGTCGTCGTGGCCCCGCCATCTGTTCCCAAGGCCGAGGGCCAATCGGGTGGCGCGCCCGCGAGCGCTGGCGCGAAGAGCCCCGAGGCCAAGACGGCCAGCGCGGCAGCGGATCCGAACGCGCCCATCGTCGACCGCAACCAAGGCAAGATCGACATCTACGTCAGCCGCACCTCCGACGCGGCAGCGCCCCGCGACGTCGTATCGACGATCCGCGCCGTCAACGAAGGTGGCCGTCAGCTCAGCGCGGTGCTGCGTGGCCGCATGTTGCACTTTACCGTCGAGCACTTGGCCTCGGACAACACCGCCATCAGCAAGGTGGAGTGTCGAGGTCAGGACGCCGCGCACGGCGTCGCGACCGAGATGGTGAGCCAGGTCAAGCCGGGCAACACGGTGTCGATCTCGTTGCTCTTGGCCGAGGTCTGCCCGAAGGGCACCTTCCCCAAGCCGGGGCTCTACCGCGTGACGCCTGTGCTCGACGCGTCGATGACGGGCGAGAGCCTCAAGCTCGACCCTTGGCTCGGCAAGGCGCTCGGCCTGCAGCCCACGCTCGCGCGCGTCGCGACGGCACGGGAGCCCTTCTACGATCAGGCGCCGAAGGCGGGCCCGTTCGCGCCGCCGAAGCCGAAGTCGGCGCCAGACCCCAAGGCCGCGAGCATGGGCGCGACCAACGCTTCGAAGTAAGAACGCGCTCCTCTCCGTGAAGGAGGGAGCGCGTCCCTTGCCGGCTGGCGTCATCACCGCGTCTCGTCGTCTCTCCTCGTCCGCTGTGTCCTGTTTCGGGTCGGGCACCCACGCAGTGGGTACCCGGGGGTCGATGGGCGGTGGGATTGATTCGGTGCCTGGGTGACGTCGCTGGTCCGGTTTCTGAGCGGTGTCAGTTGCCTGCGCTGTGATCCATGAACTGGTAGAGCTTTTCCGCTGCCGAGAACGTCGGCGGCGACCCGCTCTCGAACTCGCGCATCATGCGCGCGATGATCTCCTTCACCTCGGTGACCATGTCCCCGCGGATGGGGATCTCGAAGTCGGGCGTGTTCCCGAAGCTGTTGGCGGCGAAGCTCAGGTCGACGCGGATGACCCTCGCGGCCGAGTCCACCTTGACGCTGTTGATGTGCTTCTTGTTCTCGAACATTTGCACGAGTTTTTGGTGAAGCTCGTGGACCGAACTTGGGACGACTCTTTTCCAGCTCATAGTTGCTCTCCTGGTCCCCCCCAGCGCGAGCCGAGGAGGGAACTGTTTCGGGGGGCGACCTCCGCCCCCACGCCATTCTTTTCAGGTTCGGCTCCGATCCCGGATTCGTCAACCCCCGGGGAGACGAGATCTCACAAAGGTGGGCGACTCTCCGACGCGCTAAACGTTCAGCCGGGAGCTGGCACGAGCCTCGCATGGCCCGCGGGGGGACGACCTCAGACCGGAATGATTCCGCGCTTCTTGCGCGGGCGTTCCAGCTGCTTGTGGCGGGAGAGCTCCAGGCCCCAAGCGATGGCACGCCTCGTGTCTCTCGGATCGATCACGTCGTCGATCAAGCCCCAGCCGGCGACTTTGTAGATGTCGATGTTCTGTTGCAGCTGGGCAATGATGCCCTGCTTGACCTCGGGCGGCGGCTCTCGGTCGCCGAACAGCTTGCGGGCCGCGATGCCGACCATGCCTTCCGGTCCCATCACGCTGATCTCCCCCGTCGGCCAGGAGACGATCAGATCGGGCTCGAACGCGCGCCCGCACATCACGTAGTAACCCGCACCGTAACTCTTGCGAACCACCACGCTGACCTTGGGCACCGTCGCGGCGGCCATGGCATGCAGCATCTTCGCGCCGTGACGAATGATACCGGCGTGCTCCACCTTGGAGCCGATCATGAAGCCGGGCACGTCCTGGAGAAACACCAGCGGGATGTTGAAGGCATCACAGATCTGGATGAAGCGGGCGGCCTTGTCGGACGAGTCCACGTCCAGGATGCCGCCCATCTGCATCGGCTGGTTGGCCAGGATCCCGACCGGCTGCCCACCGATACGCGCCAGGCAGGTGATGATCGAGCGCGCCCAGCGCGGCTTGAGATCCAGCCACTCGCCGTGGTCCACCACGGCGCCGATCAGCTTGTACATGTCGTAGGCCCGGCGCGGATTCTCGGGCAGCAAGTCGAGCAAAGACTCTTCGCGACGATCGATCGGATCGCTCACGTCTCTGCGCGGCGGTTGCTCCTCGCAGCTCGACGGAAAGAAGGACAAGTAGCGCTTGACCACCGCGATGCACTCTTGATCGCTCGCCACTTCGAGATCGCCGACGCCGCTCTTCTGCGTGTGCATCTTGCTGCCGCCGAGCTCCTGCTCCGAGATGTCCTCTCCCGTCATCGCGCGCACCAGCGGGGGGCCACCGAGCGCCATGGAGCCGATGTCCTTCACCATCGGAACGAAGTCGGCGAGGCCGGGGATGTACGCGGTGCCGGCCGCGCCCGGGCCCACCATCGCGGCCACCTGCGGCACCACGCCGCTCATGTGCACCTGCTCGCGGAACAAATGCCCGCTGCCCGCGAACATGCTGATCATGTCTGGGTGCGTGGAGCCCGGGTCGATGCGCGCCCCGGCCGAATCGATGAACCACACGATCGGCCAGCGTCCACGCAGCGCCATCTGCCTGAGGCGCGTGACCTTCTCTTCACCGGTGTGGCCGATGCTCCCGCCCTTGACCGTGAAGTCGTACGCGGCTGCACACACCATGCGCCCCTCGACCTTGCCGAAGCCACACAACACCGCGTCCGCGGGCGGCCGATCCTTGCCGTCTCCCGCCGAGAGGCCCATCTGCGTGCCGTGCATGCCCACCTCGAAGAACACGCCGTCATCGAAGAACAGCGCGAAGCGCTCTCGCGCGGTGAGCTTGCCGCGCTCGTGTTGCTTCTTGATCTTGTCTTCGCCTCCCATCTTGCGCACTTCGGCGCGGCGAGCCTCGAGGTCGGCGACCAACTGGCGCATATCCATGGCGAGTTCTCCTGTCGGTGGTTCGGTAGCAGCAGGGCGCGCAGACTAGCGGCCGGTCCAGTTGGGGGTGCGCTTCTCCAGAAAGGCGAGCAGCCCCTCACGCGCGTCTTCGGTCGACAGACACTGCATCAACCGCTCTCTGAGCAGCGGGAGCGCCGCCTCCAGGCCCAGATCGTCCTGCGCGGCGAACGCGGACAACCCCAGCTTGATCGTGAGCGGACTCTTGGCGGCGACCCTGTTCACCACCTCGGCCACGGCAGCGTCGAGCTCCGCGGGCGGGACGACCTTGCCCACGAGGCCGAGCGCGAGCGCTTGATCGGCGCTGAGGCGCTCCCCGAACAACATCATCTCCATCAGCCTTCGGCGCGGGACCACCCGCGCGAGCACCGCCATGATCATCATCGGGAACAGACCGACGTTGATCTCGGGGGTCCCGAGCTTGGCCTCCGACGACGCAATGGCGAAGGTACTCGCGGCCACGATGCCCAGGCCCCCCCCCATGGCGGCGCCGTTCACGCGCGCCACGACCGGCTTCTCGGACCGGACCAGCGCGAGCAACAAGTCGGCGTAGTCTCCTTTGTGCGGCAACTCCTCTCCCTCCGCGCCCTGCGTCATCTGCGCGAAATCGCCGCCCGCAGAGAACGCGTCGCCCGACCCCGTGATCACGATCGCGCGCACGGCATCGTCCTCGTGAGCGTCATTCAGCGCCCACAACAGCTCGTTGACCATGCGCGGGCCGATCGCGTTCTTGCGCGCCGGGTTGTAGAGCTCGAGCACGCACCCGCCGCCGTCCACGCGGACACGAAGTGACTGATACCTGCGCTCGATCACGCGCCACCGCCAAGCGACAGAATCTCTCGCGCCTCGGCGACGGTCGCGGGCCGACGCCCGGTGTCACGCACCATGCGCACCAGCACCTCGACCATGTCGCCATTGGAGGACGCCATCTCCCCGCCGGGCAGGTACAGGTGATCTTCGAGGCCGGTGCGCACGTTGCCGCCGAGCGCGAGCGCGGCGGCCATCATCCGCCAGTGCCCGTGGCTGATGCCGATCACCTCCCACTCGGAACCAGGCGGGATCAGCTTCTGCTGCAGCTGCAGCGATTCGACGTGTCCCGGGATGCCACCGAGCACGTTGACGATGAACGAGAACTGCAGCGGCGGCACCAACACGCCCATGTCGAGCAAGGGCCAGACGCCGTGGGTGTGCCCCGTGTCGAAGCACTCGAGCTCCGGCTTGACGCCAGCTTCGTTCATCGCCGTCAGCAGCTTGATGATCTTGCCGTAGGTGTTGGAAAACACCATGTCGAAATCGAACGCTTTTCGCTTCGGCGAGTACTTCGAGTAGTTCATCGTGCCCATGTTGAGCGCGGCGATCTCGGGGGAAAGCTCGCGGATGGTCGTGCTCTGCTCACTCACGTCATCCAGGATCGTGCCCGTCGAAAAGTTCAAGATGAGCGGGCAGCGCGCGCGGATCTCTTCCTTGATTCTCTTGAACACCGCCGTGGAGAAGGTCGGAGAGCCGTCATCGTTGCGGGCGTGGATGTGCACCACGCTCGCGCCTGCGTCATACGCTCGCTTGGCCTCGTCCGCGATCTCGGAGGGCGTGTAGGGGATGCCCGCGCACTGCTTGCGGTTGGCGAGCACGCCCGTGAGCGCGCACGTCACCACCGCGATATCGGGGTCGCGTCCACCTGCAGTCCTACGCGCGCCCGTGAACGTGGTCGTCTTCTCGCCGCTCATTTCGCCCTTCCATTCGCCTCTGTGAGTGTGGCTTCGTTCTCTTTGACCAGCGCCCGCACGCGCTTCTGCAGCTTGGACAGGATGCGCAGCAGGTCCTTCGTGTCTTCGCGCGAGAGGCTCGCGAGCACCGCGTGGAAAATCTCCATCGGCTCCACCTCTACGTCTCGTGCCAGTCGCTTGCCCTTGTCGGTGATGCGGATGAACACCACGCGCCGGTCACTCGTGGACCGCTCTCGCGAGACCAGCCCCTCGCGCTCCATGCGATCGATGATGCCGGTCACGGTGCTGTTCTGGGCGCGGATGCGCTCCGACAGCGAGGAGAGCGAGAGGTCGCCGAAGGTGTCGAGCAGCTTGATCACCGTCAGCTGCGGGCCGGTCAGCCCCACCTCGCGCGCCGCCTGCTTCGTGAGCCGGCGCGACTCGGTGTAGAGGTACAGGATCGTCTCGATGATCCCGTCGAGCTCGGCTTTGGCTTCGGCGTCTTCTAGCATGCGACCCCAGTCAATTAGTTCGCGTACGAAGTATTCGCACACGAAGGCTTCGTCAAGCCCCGACGGGACGATTGAGCACTCGCGGCGCGTTCACGTGGGAGAGGGTCGCCCGTTGTAGGGACGAAATGGCCTGCCTCACGGGTCTGTCGGCAAGAATTGGGAAGCGTGCCGGTTTCGTCCGCTATCCTTCCGGTTGATGTTCCCCGCTGAGCCGGTGCCCGAACAGATCGGCGCGTACCACGTGCAGAAGTACGTGGGCCGCACGGGTGCCGCGGACGTGTACGTGGCGCGGATGGACGGCCCGCTCGGCTTCAGCCGCGACGTCACGCTGAAGTTGGTGCGCTTCGCGATCGAGGACGACGCGCGTACGGCGGAGGATTTGAGCCGTGAAGCCGCGATCTGCGCGCGGCTGAACCACCCCGTGGTGGTGCGCATGTTCGACTTCTTCGAGCACGACCGGCGCTTGGTGTTGGTGCTCGAGCAAGTCGAAGGCGCGAGCCTGGACCGCTTGATTCTGCATTTGGTGCGTCGCAAGCAGAAGCTCGGGGACCACGCGATCTTCTACTTGGCCGGCCAGATCGCCTCGGCGCTGGCGCACGCACACGGTTCGACGGACGAAGACGGCAACGCTTCGCCCGTCATCCACCGCGACATCAAGCCGGAGAACGTGCTGATCAGCTGGGATGGCTCGGTGCGCCTCGCGGGCTTCGGGCTCGGCAAGATCTTGGGACGCACCCCTGACTCGGTCGCGGGCACCGTGCGTGGCACGCCCGGCTTCATGGCGCCCGAACAGACCCGCGGCGAGCGCGCGACCGTGCGCAGCGACGTGTACGGCTTCGGCATCCTGCTGTGGGCGCTCTTGACTGGGCTGGAGCCACCCCAAGATGGCGCGCGACCCACGCCCATCGGCGAGGCGCGCCCGGACCTGCCGCGCGAGCTGATCGCCGCGATCGAGGCTGCGCTCGAGCCCTCGCCCGACAAGCGACGTATCACCTGTGGCGACCTGGCGCAGTGGCTGAGCAAGCTGAGCAAGGCCGACGCGGGACGCGAAGAGCTGCGCCAGAAGGTGCTCTGGTTACGCGCCACGCGCGGACCGGCAAGCAAGCTCGATCCTTCCGCCAAACCGGCTCGCCCGCCGAAGCGGCGCCAGGCGATTCAGGCCACCCGCGCGACTGCGAGGCGCACCGGAGCGCCGCCCTCCTCGCGCTTCCCCGTGCCCCCTTCCTCGCGCGCCCCCGCGTCGGCGCAACCCGACTCCACGCGCACGCCGGCGTCCGGCGCGCCCGCCAGCGCGAGCCCGGCGAGTCAGAGCCCGCCTTCGTCCGAGCGCACGTTGGCCAACATGCCGAGACCGCCCGGCGCGAGCGCCGCGGGCTTCTCCGCGCGCGAAGACACAGTCATCTTGAAGTTGCCACCGCCGCCGCCCTTGCCAGGCGAGGGTCCGTCGACCAAACGGACGTCGGGCCCGCCGGCGGCCAACGGTCCGATCACCATGCGGCCCGCCGTGAGCGTGCGCACCGTCTCCGCACCGCCCTCGCCGCGCTCGGTGCCCCCACCTCCACGGCCCTACGTGCCGACCGAAGACATGCTCGCGCTTGCGCCCCAGTTCCCCGCGCCTGCCGGGTTGAACGGGCACTCGGTGGGGTCGTCCCGTCCGGGCGCAGCCTACGCCGAGGCCGATTCGTGGGCGGGGCAAGGCTACCCCGCGCCGACGTTCGGCGAGCCGCCGTACGCGGTGGTGCAACAAGGGCGGCACACGGACACCCCTGCCAGCTTCGAGCAACCTCACACGACGCAGCGACCCCGCAACCACGAGCCGCCCACGTTCGCGCTCACGACGCAGCTGCTTCTCGCCGGTCTCACCGCCAGCTTGGTGGTGGCGCTGGGGCTTTTGTTCACGCAGCGTCAGAGCCCACAGCAGCAACAGCAGCCGCAGGTGGTCACGGTCGAGGTCAATCGCCAGAATGAGGCTCCGCGCGAGGCGACGCGCGAGCCACCCAGAGTCGAGCCGCCCAAGCCCGAGAAGGTGGAACCGCCCCCCACCAGCACGGCACCGGCCATGCCCGACCCGTCCACGTTGGCCGACACGATGGGGTACTTGATGGTGAAGGGACCATCAGCCACCGACGTGTACTTGAACGGCGTGCGGCGCGGACCGACCAACGAGCCCATCATGGTGCCGTGCGGCAGCTTCTTCTTGCGGCTGGCTCCGATCAACCAGGGCAAGTACCCAGCGTGGACCTCGCGCGGGGAGCACGCCTACATCGCGTGCAAGTCCTCGACCGTGCTCACCACGCGCTCGATCGATCCAGGATCATCCGACGGGGGCACCGGCCGCTGAGGCGGGCCGCCCGCTTCGACGCGAGCACGAGGGATGGCCCGCACGCCGCAGCTTCTCTCGCCCGAGCTTCGCGCGCTGCTCAAGAAGCACCCTCTGCCCAAACGCACGGAGGGAGACCGCATCCTGCGTGGTGATCTGGCGTACGGGGCGGAGCGCTACGCCTCGAGCGCCACCGCGGGCGAGAGCGAGCACTGGCCCGTCTACCTCGCGCTGGAATCGGAGCTGGGTCACGAGCCCAGCCTGTCGGTGAAGGACCTTCCGCCCCCGAGCCGACTTTCCTTCGCTCGCTTCTGCCTGACCTCGGGCCGCTCTGATCTCGGGTTGGCTGGGTTTCGGGCGTACCTGGCCGACCCGCGCGCCGAGCTCTCGGAAGCTGACGTCGTCGACTACCTCGCCGAAGTCGAGAACGTCGAGGGCAAGGGCGGCATGGTGAAGGCGGCCGACGAGCTCTTGCCGCGCATGCAGTCGGAGCGTGTGCTGCTGATGTGTGTGCAAGCAGCCGCGTCGCTCGGGGACGTGGCGGGTGCCCAGGAGCGGCTCGCCAAGTTCGGGAACGCCAACTCCACGCTGCCAGGGTTGCTGCGAGCCGAGCACTTCTTGCCCAAGGCAAGCGCTCCGGCGGCCGACGCTCCCGACACCGTCGCGATGGCGGTCCCACCGTCGCTGCGCACGGCGTCGCGCACCCCCTCCCCGCCCCCTCCACCATTGGAGATCGCTCCGAAGACGGTGCCCGCGCCGAACACCGCGCTCGCACCGGCGACCCCAGCAGGCCACCGCTCGGCACAAAAGACCGGTCACCCCGTGATCGGGCAGCTCGTGGGCGGCCGCTTTCAGATCGACGGTTTCGTCGCCGAAGGACGCGTCGCTCAAGTCTTTGCCGCCATGCGCGAAGGCACGCCGCGACACGTCGCGCTGAAGGTGCTGCTTCCAGCGTTTGCGCAAGACAAGGATGTGGCTCAACGGTTTCTCGCTGCGCTGGAGCAGGCGCGGGCGCTCGAACACCCCGGGATCGTTCCGGTGTTCGCCTGTGGTGTAGATCGGGGCTGGCTGTTTGGCGCTTCCGAGATGGTGTTCGGAGGCAACCTGGATTCGTTCGTCGAGCCGCGCGGCCCGCTGCCCCCACGCGAGGCGCTGCGCATCACCATCGACGTCACTCGCGCATTGGCCTACGCGCTCGGCCGCGGCGTGGTCCACGGCGGCCTGCGCCCCTCCAACGTGCTCGTGTCGCTGCGCTACGACGCACCTGATCTGGCGCAGTTCCGCGTCACGGACTTCGGCATGGCCGACGTCGATCGTTCGATGGTCACGTTCGACGGCAACACCGCCCCCGAGCGGCTGTTCGGCACCTCGGCCAACCCGGCCATGGATGTCTACGGCGTCGCGACGTTGCTCTACCAGCTACTCACCGGCGACAAACCGTTTCAGCACGTCTCGGCCACGCGCCTCGAGCATGCCGTGATGCACGACGTGTTGCCCCGACCGACGGGTCAGGTGCCGGCGCAGCTGGTTTCGCTGATGGGGCGCTGCTTGCGCAAGAACCCCGCGGAGCGCCCAGCCGATGCCCGCGCGCTGCTGCGAGACCTCGAAGGGATCGAGCGCGCGCTCGACAGCGTCGCAGCGGTGCGCACCACGCAGCGGACTGCCCCCGCCCCGGACGACACGCAGACCAAGCTGCGCCGCGAAGCGACCCCCGCGCCGGGCGCACACCCGCTCGTGGGCCAGGAGCTCGACGGCCGCTTCCGGGTGGTCTCCTACATGCGCTCGGGGGGCATGGCGCAGCTGTACTACGGGACGCAGACGCAGGAGCCGAGCCGCGTCGCGATCAAGGTCATGCACCCTCACTTCGCGCGCGAGCCCGAAGTGGTGCGCCGCTTCGCCCAGGAGGCTCGGCTCGCCGCCAAGCTCGACCATCCCAACATCGTGCGGCTGATCCACGTCGGTGACGATCCGCGGCTGCTCTACTACGCCATGGAGCTGTTGCGCGGCGAGGACCTCTCGGTGCGGCTCAAGCAACGCGGTCGAATGGCCGAATCTCAGGCCACCGACATCGGCATCGCCGTCGCAAGGGCGCTCGCGTACGCGCACGGGCTCGGCGTCGTGCACCGAGACATCAAGCCTGGAAACGTGATGTTCTCGGCAATCGACGAGCGGGAGCAAGTCAAGCTGCTCGACTTCGGCATCGCCAAGGTGCTCGATCAGTTGCCAGGCTCACTGACGTCGAGCGGCGTCAGCTCGCACCGTTCCGCCATCACGGTCGCTGGCGATCTGGTCGGCACGCCGCGCTACATGTCGCCCGAGCAAGGGCGCGCGCAGGCTGTCGATCACCGCGCTGACCTCTACTCGCTCGGCGTGGTGCTGTACGAGCTGGTCACTGGGGTCGTGCCGTTCGACGGCGAGACCGCGCTGCAGATCATTGCGCGGCACGTGCAGGACCAGCCGCGTCCGCCGAGCTCGCTGGCAGACGGCCTGCACCCCGGCCTCGAGCGCGTGATCCTCGAGCTGCTCCAAAAGACGCCAGAGAAGCGCCCGTCGTCAGCGCTCGAGGTAGCGCAGGCGCTCGAGGCGCTGTCACCCCAGCTGTCTTCCTCGCCGGCGACCTCGACCCACCGCTGGATGGAGGACTCCAAGAGCTCGGGGCCGCGCACAGTCATTCCCACACGCGACACGCCCCCGTCTGCCAGTCATCACGGCGCCGAAGACGATGATCTGCCCACGCGCGCGAACGAGCTCCGCCCGACCCCTGCCGTGGTCGAGCTGCGCACCGTGGCCATGGCGGCGACGCCTCACGCCGGCGTCGGCGCGGCCAGCCCAATGCTCCGGGCTCCGGCACCTGCGACGGTGCAGGTCGTGGCTGCTGCACCCGCGCCGCCGGCTGGCGTCGTGCCCGCGCCGCCGAACCCCGCGCTCACGAGCTCACCCGCGATCGACGCACGCCCCAAGTTGCCAGCCACCATGGTCGCAGCCACCAACACCGCGAGGATGATGCGCGACAACGTGATGCGCGAGGCAGCGCGGTTCATGGTCCCGCCGCCCGAAGACGCGGTGGTTGCCACGCTGCCCGACGCGCAGGTCCCGCCACGTGATCTGGCGCGCGAAGCGCAGATCCTCCACGAGCGCGAGCGCCGCGCGATGCAGGAGCAAATCACCCGCCTCTACCGCATCGTTCAAGTGCTGATCGGGTTGGTCGTGGTGGCGTTGGTCGCGGTGGTCATCGTCGTCATGCTCAAGTAGTCACTGCAGCCGGGAGGGGCGCGACGACCGGCGGGTAGACCTCGGGAGTGATCGCTCCTGACTTCAGCACCTCGCCGTTGAAGCTCAAGCTGATGCCCGACAAAGCGATCGCGCCGTCCTCGCGCAGCACCAACTTGGAGGTGCCGAACGCGAGCGTGACCGTACGCAGTTGCCCCTCGCCCTCGACGCGCAAGGAGAGCGCACGCCGACCGAGATCGTCACAACCCACGAGCACCTCGCCGTCCGGCTGCATGCGCAAGAGCGCGCGGCCACCCTGCAGCTCCATGCCTTGTTGAGCCCGCTGCTCCTTGGAGCCGCCGACCTGCTCGCGCGACGCGCCTGCGACTTGCTCGGTCAGCGCACCGCCCACGACCAGCGCGCTCGCGCCGCCTACGACCACGGACTTGGCCATCGCAACCAGCTCGCTGGCTGCGCCCCCCACTTCGACGGCCAGCTGGGAGCCGACGCGCACGCTTTGATCCCCAGCGATCTCGGTCGACTGGCTACCGCCGATGGACAGCTCGTCGCTCTGCCCCACCGAGCGGGTGGAGTTGCCCGCGACCACGGCTGAGTCGTCGCCATCGATCGAGAGCCGGCTGCTGCCACCGACCGATCCCGCAAGGTCGTTGCCGACGGCGAAGGTCTCGTCGTGACCGACCGAGCGAAAGCGATCGTGACGGATGGTCTCGTGCACGTCGTGACCGACCGTGCCGATCAGGTCTCCACGGATCGTCGACCACTTGTCGTGATAGATGCGCGTGACCAGCCCTCCCACGATGAGGGTGTCGTCGGCGACGACGGTGCGTGTGCGACTACCACCGATGTGAACGGTCTCGTCACGGCCGACGCTGCGCGACCGGCTCTCGCCCACGACGCAGCGCTCGCTCTTGCCCACCGTGCGAGCGCGCTCGCCTGCGACCGCGATGCTCTCGTCGCGCCCGACCTGCTCGCTGCGGTCGCGCCCGACCTCGGTGCGCTCGTCGCGGGTGACCACCTTGCTTCGGTCGTTCCGCACGGCGAGTCGCTGGTCGTGCTCGACCAGCGTCGCCATGTCGCGCTCGGCGTGAATCGACACGAGCTCCGAGCCCTTCTTGTCCTCGAACATGATCTCGTTGTACCCGTCGCCGCCCGGCACCGAGCGGCTACGCCAGCCGCTCTTGGTTTTGTGATCGGGAAGTTTGTACGGCACGGGCTGAAGCTTGGTGAACACCCGACCGACGATGATCGGCCTGTCGGGATCGCCGCCCAGGAAGTCCACGATCACTTCTTGCCCTACGCGCGGCAGGTTGATCGCGCCGAAGCCGGCCCCGGCCCAGCCCTGGCTCACGTGGATGTAACACGAAGAAGAGTCGTCCCACTGCTCGCGGCGGTCCCAATGGAAGTGGACGCGCACGCGGCCGAACTCGTCGGTGTGGATCTCTTCGCCGGGCGGCCCGACCACGGTCGCGCTCTCGACGCCCATCACTTTGGGCCTGGGGGTGGCCAACGACGGCCTGTAGGGGCGCGTGGTGAACGTGGCCTCGCACTGCATGTTGCACTCGCTGTCGAAGCCACCGCTCAGCTGGGTCTCGAGCACGAGCACGGGCGTCGCGAGCGCCTCGTGCTGGTGCTGTTCCACACGGAACACGTCGCCCACGCGCAGATCGAGCGCTGTCGTGCGGAACGTGACGAAGCGCGCCCCGACGCGCTTCGCGTCCAAGCGACGTTTGGCGATCGCGCTGCCCTCCTCCGGATCGTGGCGGGTTTTGCCCTTGTCGTCGGCGCTGGGCGTGCTCTCGCCCTGATCGCAGCGAAAGAGGAATGCGCCCGGCACGTAGTGGTAGCGCTCGAGTAGCTTCTCTGGCGAGTCCTCTTGGATGTCCGCCTGGCCTTGCAGCAAGAAGGACGGGCTCCTGCGGTAGTCGTGATCACGGATGGTGTAGGTGCCGGGCGTCACCTTCTGGACCAAGGCGAGATCGGAGACGGTCAGGGTCGTGGGGATCTGCCCGACCTGATCGTTGTAGCGGATGCTCGCGCGCTCCTTCTGCGCTGCGGCCTCGTCTGTGAGCACGAGCTTGCCGCGCGCGTCGAAGTAGCAGGCAATGCCCGCATCCTCGAGCAGCCGGCTGAAGAACGCGTAATCGCTCTCAGCGTATTGCACGCGGTACTTTCGCTTCTTGAACCGGCTCGCGTCCAACCTCAGCTCGTATGGCACCCCGCCGCGGTCGAGCAGCCAACAAGCGATCTCGAGATCGGAGTCTTGCTGGAAGATGCGGTAGCTGCGTGATTGGGTGAGCAACCAGAGCCGAGGCACGATGGTCAGCTCGTAGGTCGCAACACCTTCTCGCACCGTCTCCAGCTGCAACACGTGGCTGCACACCCCCTCATACCTGCGGGTGTCCGTCTCGTAGTGGCGCAGCACGAACGAAGCCGGGTGCCCGACGACTTTGTCCAGGTCCAGGCTCTGGTTGGCGCTCAGCACCACCAGCCGCACCTGGAAGAGATCGTTCATCGCCTCGCGGATCGAGTAGCTGCGCACATCGAGCTTGTCCTTGGTCGCCAAGGTGGCGATGAGGCGGGGCTTGAGGCTGAAGAGCTCGAGGAGGGTAGCCGGGGCGTCGTCCATGTTTCGCGTTCGAGCAAACGGCGTGCCCCTGTCGACGGCGAACGACCCGTGCCGGAGGCTGCCGATCATCGCCTCGCCAGCACGCCAACTGGCGCCCAGAGCGCGTCGGGTGCAGACAATTGTCACCAGGCGGAGATCACTGCGGTCCCCAGCGACAGCACCGAGCGGACACGGCAGCAGCCCCGCCAAGCCCGCGGCGCGCGGGAGTCAACGGCACGGTTCTCGCTTCGTCACGGTCATGACCCCGACGCCCAAGACCAAGCTCGAACCCAAGCTCCTGGCCCGCATCGAGTCGACCGTCGACAAGGTGCCGGACATGAAGCCGCTCGGCCTGATCGTCGCGTTCGATGACGAGCTCGAGATCTTGCGGCGCCCGATGCCCCGCTGCGACCTGGCGCTGGTGATCGAGCTCAAGGAGTCGGAGGTTCACAAGCCCCCTGCCACGAAGTCGTTCTGGCAGAAGCCGAGCTTCTGGAACCAGCTCAAAGACGTGGGCTTCAACTGTGGCGGCGCCGCGCTGGCGTACGCGGGTGCCGTGGGGTTCGGCGCCGCGGCGCCGGTCACCGGCGGAACCTCCGCGATCGGCAGCTTGGCGTTGTATGCGGGCGCGACGGCGGCGGCGGCGCAGTGCGGCGTGTCCGTGGGCAAGTACTACAACGAATGGAAGAGCGGCTGGGAAGGCACCGCGAACGACGTTCTCGACGAGAAAAAGGCCCCCGAGGGCCAGCCGTTCCAGATGTTCGTGGTCACGATGAAGGGCATGGACTGGATCGGGCTCATCGGCGCCGGGATGGCGCTCAAGGACCTCCATGTGGCGCACCGGGCCACGCTCGAGTTTGGGCTTTACGGAGGCAACCGCGCGAAGGCGATCGCGAACCTCGATCCCGTTCGGCGCAGGGCTTTGCTCGACCGGCTCGGCGTGGAGAAGAAGCTGTGGGAGGGGGCCGACAAGATCAACGACTCCATGCAGCTCGGCCGCATCGCCGACACCATGCTGCAGAAACGCTTGCTCGACGGCTTCGCCGCCGCCATCGGCGCCGTCGGCCCGTTCGTCACCGGGAACGGCCTGCTGCTCGACATCGTGGCCGCGTTCATCCAGTTCAACCGAGAGACGGACGCGCGCCACGCCCAGGACATGGCGGCGCGGAAGGCCCGGCAGGCGCGCTGAGCCTGGGCGCCGGTCGCGCGGGGCGCGCGTGCGTCAGCCGCGCATGCGTGCGACGGTCAGGACACGCGCGACCATCTCCGCGGCGTCACCTTCGTCGACCAGCTCGAGCGCGATCAGGGCTCGACCGCGGATGCTCGGGCCCTCGTAGAGCGCGTCGATCAACGATTGACCGAGGAAGGCCCGCAAGGGACGACGATCGCCGTCCAGCCGCAGCTCGGCCTCGCACTGCGGCAGCCCCAAGAGCTCGGCGCTCAAGAAGCGACGACGGACCCACAGGCCGCGATCGACCTGGCCGCGTCGGAGGGCCGCCGCGTCCGGGGAGCTCTGCAGCAGGCCATACAGCGTTTCGAGCTGCGCGCGTGCCTCGATGGGAGCGAGACCTCCCGAGCGCAACGCCAGCTTGGCCCGCTCGATCTCCGCCATCAGCTCCGGCTGCTCGGCCGCCTCGACCAACAGCTCTGGCAGCGTCGCTCGCAAGCGCTCCACATCGGAGAAACGCACCACCACCGTCCCTTGGACCAAGGCAACCGGCGCCTTGGCAAAGCGCGCCTGCGCCTGCTCGAGCGCCGTCTCCAACAGCTCTCGGCTCCATGGCGGCTCGCCCGCCATCACCGCCTCCACACGACGCGTTGGCGTCTGTGGTTTGCCCAGCGTGGCGTGACGGCGCAGCGCGTCGCGCCAGAACGCATCGCGCTCAAGCCGTGCGAGCGCCCCGCTATCGCTGGCCAACAATCGGAGCGAAACCGGCTCGTGCGCCTCGACCAGACCGCCCACGAGCGTATCGTCCTGCGCTGGCGTGGAGCTCGTGGGAGGCGCGACCTCTTGCCATGGCGGCAGGGCGTCGCCCTGCGCAACTCGGGCGCCCGGTTCACCCACCCAAGAAGGGGTCGCGTCCTGAGGCTGACCGCGGAGCAGCAGGGTCGAGTCGTTCTTCATGCGCAGCAGCAAGCACGCGCCAGGCCAAGCGCTCCGAGCGAGAACCATGCGCGTCCCCCGAGGCCGACGCTGCCAGACCAGACCCGGGCCACCACCTGCTGTGGAGTGGAGTCCACACCCGCCTCGCCCCTGCTAGAGTCTGCGTTTGTGAGCTCGGACCCGAACGCCACGCTGCTCCTGCGCGGAGCTCGACGCAGCGAACCGCTCCCTGCCCAGGTGCGCATCGAGGGAGCGCCCGCCGACCCGCGCCTGTTCGGCCTGACGATGGGCGGCTGTGTCGTTGGCTCCGGCAAGGGCGCGCACATCGTGGTGCAAGACCCGGCCGTATCGCGCCGCCACGTGGAGCTCAAGCTCGTTCCCGAGGGTGTCGAAGTGATCGACCTGGGCAGCAGCAACGGGACCTTCTACCTGGGGCAACGCGTCGAGCACATGGTGCTCGGGCTAGGCTCCCGCCTGCGCATCGGCGCCTCCGACGTGGTGATCGAAGCGGACCCGGAGGGCCTCCGCGAAGACAGCGCCCAGACTGGCGAGTACCGCGGGCTCGTGGGCGACTCCCCCGCGATGCGGCGACTGTTCTCGTTGCTCACACGCTTGGAGGGGTCACTGGCTCACGTCTTGATCGAGGGCGAGTCGGGTGTCGGCAAGGAGCTGGTGGTGAACGCCATCCGCGAGGGCTCCTCGCTGAACAGTCGTCCGTTCGTGTCGGTGAACTGCGGTGCCATCGGACGTGAGCTGGTGCTGAGCGAGCTGTTCGGGCACAAGCGCGGCTCGTTCACAGGCGCCATCGACAGCCGTCGAGGTGCCTTCGACGAGGCCCACGAGGGCACGCTGTTCCTGGATGAGATCGGCGAGCTGCCGCTCGAGATCCAACCCGCGCTCTTGCGCGCTTTGGAGATCGGTGAGGTGCGCCCGATCGGCGAGCCGCACGCGCATCGCGTCAAGGTGCGCGTGATCGCCGCAACCAACCGCAACTTGGAGGAGGAGGCTCGGCAAGGACGCTTTCGCCAAGACCTCTACTACCGCTTGGCGGTGGTCAAGGTGCGGGTGCCGCCTTTGCGCGACCGGCTCGAGGACGTGCCGCTGATCGCGCGGCGTATCGCGGCGAACGAAGGCGTGCACGAGCTGCCCGAAGATCTGCTCGCGTCGCTGTCGTCTCGCGCCTGGCCCGGCAACGTGCGCGAGCTGCGCAACGCCATTCAGTCGTTCTTGGCCCTGGGCGAGACCGATCCGAGCAACGAGCTGTTCGACCCGCTCCGCGCGGCGCTGAGCAGGTTCGTCGATCCACGCGCGCCGTACGGCGACCAAAAGGACGCCATCGTCGCGGCGTTCACGCAGGTGTACGTGAGACGCGTGCTGGCGGAGACGCACGGCAACCAGTCAGAGGCGGCACGCATCGCTGGGCTTGATCGGGGGTACTTCGGACGGTTGGCCACCAAACACGGCGGTAAGTAGGCGCCGCACGTCGATGCTGCGCGCCTCATGTCCCTGCAACTTACGGCTTCTTCTTGGTCAGCTCGTCGAGCTCGGCTAGCGCGGTCTTCACGCGCGGATCGCTCGGGTCGATGCCCTTGGCCTTCTCGTACGCGGCGCGCGCGTCATCGAACTTCTTCTGCTGCGCCTTCAGGTTGCCCAGGTTGATCCAAGCGCTCACCAGGTTGCTGTCCAGCTTGAGCGCTTCGAGGTAGCCCTGCTCGGCCTGGTCGAGCTTGCCCTTCAGGTGGTGGGCATAGGCCAGGTTCTGGCGCGTGGTGGCGCTCTTGGGCGAAAGCTCCACCGCACGAGTCAGGTGCTTGATCGCCTCGTCCGGCTGGTTCTGCGCCAGCTGAGCGGTGCCCAGATCGCTGAGCGTGCCCGGATCGTTGGGCGCGATGCGCAGCGCGCGCTCGTAGGCGGCGATCGCCTCGGGCACGCGGCCCGCCGCGAGCAGCGCCGTGCCCCAGTTGGATTGGCGCGGCGCGGATCCCGGATCGATCTTGGCGGCGACCTCGAAGGCCTTGACCGCGACCTCGATCTGACCGTTGGCCAACGCGGCGACCCCAACCGCCGAGTGCCCTTCCGGGTCCTTGGGATCGAGCTCTGTCGCGCGCTTCAGCGACGTCGCCGCTTCGTCGGCTTTGCCTTGCACCAAGAGCGCACGGCCGAGCTCGAGGTGCGCTGGCGCGAAGCCGTCGTCGAGCTTCACCGCCCGCTTGAGCTCTGCGATCATGCCCTTGAGCGATGCGTTGGTCGGGGCCGAGTTGAAGTCGACGGGGACTTTGTCCTTCGCCAGGCGCGCGCGCGCGAAGCCCACGATGGGCGCGGCGTCCTTCGGCGCGAGCTGCATGGCTTTGCGATAGGCCGCCTCGGCCCCAGCGAAGTCCTCCTTGTCGAACAGATCGTCGCCCTTTGCGAGCTCCGCGTCCTGGATCGACTTGTCACCTCGAGCGAGCTTCTTGGGCGCTTGTGGCGGCGGCGGCGCAGGCTCGACGGGGGGAGCCACGCTGACGCTGGCGCTCGGCGCGGGCGGCAGCACGCTGAGCGTGGGGGGCGGGGGCGCGGTCAGCGTGCCGGGGGGCCACCCCGGCGTGGGTCGAGCAGCGGGCGCATCGCTGCACGAAAAGAGCGCAACGAACAGCAGGCAAGACGCGCGAGGCATGTGGGTCACATCCGGAACGGCGCCACGCTGTGCTCGCTGCCGTCGAAGCGCACCATGACTGGCTTCTGCTCCAGCTTGGTGGTGAGCACCACCGGCCGCTTCCACACGCGCACCAAAGCGGTCAACGTCTCCTTCGCGTAGTCCTGGCGCAGGTCTGCGCCCATGTGCTCGTGGGCCAGCAGCAGCTCACCGCGGTTCTGGTAGTTGGCATCCACCACGCGGATGTAGGGATCGCCGAAGTTGGTGAGCTGGAACAGGAGCTTCTCCTTCACGTCCTTGAACTGACGGCTCTCGATCTCGAAGCGATCGTTCCGGCCGGAGAAGCCGAACGTGTAGAGCTTGTGGCGGATGCAGAACTCGGGCGTCAGGAACTCGTCGATGAAGGTGACGTCGTTGTACAGCGCGCGCACCTCGAACACCTTCTTGCGCCCCAGGCCGAGCTTCATGTCCCAGTTGCGCCGCTCGTCCAGATCGTCGCACTCCTCCCACTCTTTGCCGAATTGGCCCTTGTTCCAGCGTTCTTCGATGTAGCGGTAGAGCTCCACGCCGACCTTGTAGGGGTTGAAGCGCCCCGGCGCGGTGGCGAGCACACCCGCGTTGGCGTCGGCGTAGTCGACGATCTCGGAGGCATCGAGCAGCTTCTCGGTCATGATGCGCGAGTGCCAATACGAGGCCCAGCCCTCGTTCATGATCTTGGTCTGCTTTTGGGGGACGAAGTAGTACGCCTCCTCGCGGATCACCTCGAGCACATCGCGCTCCCAGCGCTCGAGCGGCGCGTGGTCGAGCAAGAACTTGAGCACGTCGCGCTCCGGGCGCGCCGGAAAGCGCCTGTCGGCCTTCTTCTCCTCGAGCTTCTTCTTTTGCGCCTCGAGGTACTCGCGAGGGTTGATGAAGTCCTCCATGTACTCCTTGGCGCTCAAGCGCGGGACCACCGGGGGCTCGTCGTCGTCGCCGGCGTCCTCGGCGGGGGGCTTGCCGCTGAACGGTGACCACGGGTCGATCAGGTTCTCGAGCGAGAGGCAATGATCGACGAACGCTTCGACCTTGTTGATGCCTTGCCGCTCGATGTGGCGCGTGACGCGGCTGCCGTGGTTGGCCAGGCGATCGATCCAGCGGCGATCGGGGTCGTAGTCGTCGCGGCGGCGCATGGGATCCAAGATCGGCCGAGGCGCGTCCAGATCGGTGGCGCGGAAGCAGAAGTTGTTCTTGAAGAAGTCCACGTGGCCGAGCACGTGGCTCATCACCAGCTTCTGTTCGGTGAGGGAGTTGCCCTCGAGCAGGTAGGCGTACGAGGGGTTGTTGTTGATCACCATCTCGTAGATCTTGGACAGGCCATACTCGCTGCTCTTCGAGAGCTGCTCGTACTCCATGCCGAAGCGCCAGTGCGGGTAGCGGCTGGGAAAGCCGCCATACGCCGCGATCTCGTTCATCTGGTCGTACTTGAGGATCTCGAAGATGACCGGGAAGAAGTCGAGGCCGTAGCCGCGGGCGATCGCCTCGACGCGCTCCTGCTCCTGGCGCAGGTAGCGCGGGAGGGCGGTGTTCAGCGCGAACTTGCTCATTTGCCCTTCCCCAGAAAGTCTCGGATGCTGCCGACGATCGCGTCCTTGTCGCGGATCTCGCTGGTGACCACGCGCTCGTCGGACTTGAAGTGCTCGCGCAGGTCCTTGATGAACTGCCCAGAGCCGTACGGGCTCTCCACCTGGCCGTACGCGAACATGTTCGACGCCGTCAGGATCTCTTTCTTCATGATCTCGACGCAAGCGAGCGTGTCATCCATGGACCAGTTGTCTCCGTCGGAGAAGTGTAAAGGGTAGATGTTACACTCGCACGCGGGGTAATC
>CAZXMG010000107.1:0-24277 GCA_964641275.1 uncultured Polyangiaceae bacterium | reverse complement strand
CGCTTGGCCGTCGTCGACGAGCACGCGATCCCCCTCGCACAAGTCCTGTGCGAGCCCTTCGTACTGCACCGGGATCTCGAGCGGGTCGCTGGGCGGCTCGGGGCCGGCCTCCACCAAGAACGCGCTCGACCCGCTGGGGAACTCGGGCTTGGGGCGGTTGAACTTGCCCGCGCGGATCTTGGGACCACACAGATCCTGGAGCGCTGCCACGGGTCTGCCGGCGCGCCGAGACGCTGCCCGAACGCGCTCGAGCCGTGCGCCGTGCTCCTCGTGGGTGCCGTGGGAGAAGTTGAGCCGGGCGACATCCATGCCGGCCCGGATCAGCTCGACGAGCTTGTCCTCGGTGTCGCAGGCGGGGCCGATGGTGCAAACGATCTTGGCGCGTCGGAATCGCACGCCCGCAGGGTCCCACGAATGTCGCGGCTCTGGAAGCACCGAGGGGCGTCCCCTGGGCCAAGCGAGGTGCCTGGCCCACGGCTAGCTTCGTCGCGGTGTTCGTCTCGACCCTCGCTCACGCTCGAAGGTCGTGACGACAGCAGACCCGTCTGGTCCCCCCCCTCGCCATCGTCTGGCCGCCGTTGGGGCGGACTCGATGGCTAGCCCGCATACCCCTGCTCGCCGTGCACGCTGGTATCGAGCCCTTCGCGCTCGTCGGGCTCGGCCACGCGCAACCCCAACGTGCGGTCGAGCAACTTGAGCAGCACCGCCGTGACCAACGCTGCGTAGGCGGCCGCTGCGACCGCCGCCAGGATCTGCACGCCGAGCTGACCCACTCCGCCGTACAGCAGCCCGTCGGCGCCGATCGGCACTTCCGAGCCGTCGTACGAGCGCTGCCGCGCGAACACGCCCGTCAGCACCGCCCCGAGCAGACCGCCCACGCCGTGAACGCCGAATGCGTCGAGCGAGTCGTCGTAGCCCAGACGATACTTGGCCAGCACGGCGAGGAAGCAAACGGCGCCGGCGAGCAGGCCGATCACGAGCGCCGCCCACGGATCCACGAAGCCCGCAGCGGGGGTGATGGCCACCAGGCCCGACACCACGCCAGAGGCGAGCCCGAGCGCGGTGGGCTTGCCCCCGTGCCTCCACTCGACCGCGACCCAACCGATCGCCCCGCCAGCGGCGCCCAAGTGGGTGGTCGTGAAGGCCAACGCCGCGAGCTGGCCAGACGCGAGCGCGCTGCCTCCGTTGAACCCAAACCAGCCAAACCACAAAAGGCCTGCTCCGATCATGGTCATGGTCAAGTTGTGGGGCAGCGGACGCTCCTCCGGGTACTTGATGCGTTTGCCCACCATCACTGCGCACACCAGCGCGCTGACTCCGGCAGTGACGTGGATCACCGTGCCGCCCGCGAAGTCGAGCGCGCCAAGTTTGAACAGCCACCCGCCCTCGGCCCACACCCAATGCGCCACCGGCGCGTAGACCAGCAGTGACCACGCGACGATGAACACCAAGTACGCAGAGAACCGCATGCGTTCGGCGAAGCCACCGCTGATCAACGCGGGAGTGATCACCGCGAACATGCACTGGAAGGCCACGAACGCGAGGGTCGGCACGGTGCCACGCGTCTGGCCGTCCAGGCCATGCAGCATCACCGCGTCGAGCCCTCCGATGAGGCCGCCCACGCTCGGCCCGAAGGCGAGCGAGAAGCCAAGCACCAGCCACACGGTGCTGATCACGGGCACCGCCGCCATCGAGTGCATGATGGTGGAGAGCACATTCTTGCGCCGCACCAGCCCGCCGTAGAACAGGGCCAACGCAGGCGTCATCAGCAGCACGAGCGATGTGGCCACGAGCAGCCACGCAGTGTCACCAGTGTCGGGTCGCAAGCTCGATCCTCCTTGAGATCGCCCGGGCTCGGGCGAGCTCAGCTGACCAGCGCGAGTGTTTCTCGCGTGTTTCGTGCGAGTTTCTGGGGAGTGAAGCCGGCCCTCGACACCCGTCTTGGCCTGTCGTACTGGGGCGGCGCTCGATGGAGAGTCTGGGCGCGCAGCAAGCCACGCGGAGTGCCGTCGTGGTGGGCGGGGGTCTGGCGGGCATCGCCGCCGCCACGAAGCTGGTGGAGCAAGGGCTCCACGTCACGGTGATCGAGCGCGAGGCGTTCTGGGGCGGACGCGCAGCATCGTTTCCGGATCGTTTGGCCGACGGCACTCCGTTCCAAATGGAGCGAGGCTTCCACGCGTTCTTTCGCCACTACAAGAACGTGCGCGCGCTCATCCGACGCGTGGACCCGGAGCTGTCTTGCCTGACGCCGCTCGCGGACTACCCGCTGCTCGGTCCTGCGGGGCTCATGCAGTCGTTCGTCGGCCTTCCGGCAAAGCCACCGCTCAACGTGGCCGCGCTGATGTGGCGCTCACCGCACTTCAGCTGGCGCGAGCTGGTCTCGGCCGATCTCGACCGCGCGCGCGAGATGCTCGAGTTCGACCCGGATCGCACCTTCGAGCGGCGAGATCACCAGTCGGCGCACGACTTCTTGACTGCGCTCGGCTTTTCGCAGCGAGCGCGTCAGATGCTGTTCGACGTGTTCGCCCACTCGTTTTTCAACCCCGAGGGCGACTACTCGGCCGCCGAGCTGCTCTCGATGTTCCACTTCTACTTCACGGGCAACGACCATGGCCTCGTCTTCGATGTCGCACGGGAGCCGTTCGGGCCTGCCATCTTCGACCCGCTGACGCGCTACCTTCGCGAGCGCGGAGCGGTGCTCCTGCAAGAAGCCGAGTGTCTGTCGGTACAGTCGTCTCGCAGCATCGGCTCCGCGCAGAGCTACGCCGTGCTCTACCGCACACGGGGCGAGATCCAGCGCGTGGAAGCTCCGCAATTGGTGCTCGCGCTCCCGGTGCCGGCGTTGAGGAGCGTCGTGCTCGGCTCCCCCGCCCTGGCAGAGCTCCAGGCCGGCGTGGGCTCGCTGGAGGTCACGTTGCCGTTCGCGGTGTGGAGGTTGTGGCTCGACCGCTCCCTGGCGCCAGGACGCCCGCCGTTCGCAGGCACTACCGGTCTCGGACTGCTCGACAACATCTCCTTGTACGAGAAGCTCGAGGGAGAGAGCGCGGCGTGGGCGCAACGCACGGGAGGGTCGGTGGTCGAGCTCCATGCGTACGCCGTGCCCGAGCAGCTGAGCGAAGCAGAAATCCGTGCGGATCTGCTGCGCGGGCTGCATCAGGTGTACCCCGAGGCCAAAGCCGCGCGCGTCGTGGAGGAACGCTTTCTGCTCCGCCGCGACTGCCCAGCGTTTCGTCCAGGCTCGCATGCGCTTCGCCCGGCGGTGCGCTCGAGCAAGCCAGGAGTGATGCTGGCTGGGGACTTCGTGAAGCTCCCCTTCCCGAGCGCGTTGATGGAGCGGGCCGTGACCTCAGGCTTCCTGGCCGCCAACGAGATTCTCGCGGGTCTGGGCTGCGAAACCTCCCCGGTCGAGCACGGTCCGACGCGTGGGCTCCTCGCTCCGGTCGCTCCGCTCCTGGAGAAAGCGGAACACGCCGCTCGACGCCGAGCTGAGCGCGTCGACTAGCCCCGCCCTCCCCGCGCAGTCGGGGACCGCCGCCGCAGCGTCGTTGAGCAGCTGTTCGACCAACCTTAGACACTGAGCGGCGCCGTACAGCTTGACGGCGCTGGGCCGCCCGAGCGCCTCGTCGATGCCGGTGGGCTTGCCCATCGCCTCGCTCGAGCCACGCTGGTCGGCGACGTCATCAGCGATCTGGTACGCCGAGCCGAGCAGCAAGCCCACGCGCGCGAAGTCCTCCGGCGGCCGGCCGCCGCAGATCGCCCCCATCGACAGCGCTGCCTCGAACAGTCGTGCGGTCTTCGCCCGGTGGTAGACAGCCAGAGCGGCGCGCGCCTGGGCGCCTTCGAGGACCGCGGGCGATCGATCGAGCTCGGCCTCCCAGGCTTGGCCGGCGATCGCGCCGTGTGGGTAGCCGATGGCAACGGCGAGCTCACGTACCAGCGCCACGACTCTTCGGGCGTCGGTTGTGTTGGCGTGGGCGAGGACCTCGAAGGCCAGCGCGATCAACGCGTCACCGACCAACACCGCCGTCGGAACGCCGAACGCCGCGTGCACCGAGGGCCGTCCGCGGCGTGTCGCCGCGTCGTCGAAGCAGGGGAGATCGTCGTGCGCGAGCGACGCGCAGTGCACCAGCTCGAGCGCCACACACGCGGCGTCGGCCAGGGAGGGCTCCGGATCTCCGAGGGCCACGGCCGCCGCCAAGCACAGCTTGGGCCGGACTCGAGCGCCGCCCGGAAAGACAGCGTGCTCCAGCGCCGCTGCCAGAGTGTGTGGTCCTGCGTCGTGACGAAGACCGTCGAAGAACGCCCGCAGGGCCCGCTCGATGCGCTCATGCAAGAGGTCCATGTCGACAACGTGTTCCGCAGCCTGTTCATTGTCAACCAAACATTGAACAAACCATTGACAGACCGGGGTACGCGCGTCATTCTCGCCTCATGAACCAGCGTGCCTTGGTGGTGGGAGCGGGCATGGGCGGCCTGGCGGCGGCGGCGATCTTGGCACGAGCCGGGCTCGCCGTGACCGTCGTGGACAAAGCCCCGCACGTCGGCGGCAAGCTTCGAGTCGACCAGGTGGCCGGGCGCCAGATCGATGCTGGTCCCACGGTCCTGACCATGCGCTGGGCGCTCGAGCGCGTGTTTCGAGAGGCGGGAGCGGAGCTCTCGGACGAGGTCGCGCTCGAGCCGCTCGAGACGTTGGCGCGTCACTTCTTCGAGGATGGGAGTCAGCTCGACCTGTTCACCGATCAGCTGCGCTCGGAACGAGCAGTCGCAGCCTTCGCCGGTCAGGCGGAGGCAGAGGCGTTCCGCAAGTTCTCGGCCTACGCTGCGCGCATCTACCAGCTCGTCGAGGGTCCGTTCCTCACCGACTCGCGCCCAACGTTCGGCTCGATGCTGGCTCGGGCAGGCAAGCTGGGCCCGTCGGCCATGCTGGCGATCGACGGCCACCGGACGATGCAGTCGGCGCTGACGGACTTCTTCCGCGACCCCCGCCTGCTGGCGCTGTTCGCCCGGTACGCGACGTACGTCGGGTCTTCCCCGCTTACCGCGCCGGCGACGCTGAACGTGATCGCACACGTGGAGAGCCTGGGGGTCTCGAGCGTGCAGGGCGGCATGACCGCTTTGCCGAACGCGCTGGCGCGCGTCGCCGCACGTCACGGTGTCGAATTCCGGCTCGGCACGGAGGTCAGCCAGATCCTCGTGGAGAAGGGGCGCGCCGCGGGCGTGCGCTTGTCGAACGGAGAGGTGCTGAGCGCGCCTTGGGTGGTGTTCAACGGCGACGTCTCCGCGCTCACCGGCGGCCTGCTCGGCGCGAACGTGAAGCGCGCCGCACCCGAGACGAAACGGCGCTCTCTCTCGGCCGTAACCATGTCCGTGGTGGGGCGCGTCCATGGCGCGCACCTCACCCGCCACAACGTGTTCTTCTCGCAGGACACCCGGCGTGAGTTCCTCGAGCTCGACAGCGGTCGCATCCCCGTCGAGCCCACCATCTACGTGTGCGCACAGGACCGGGGCGACCGAGGCGCGGAGCAGGACGGCCCGGAGCGGCTGTTCTTCATCGTGAACGCGCCCGCTGGCTCGCACGAGCTCGCTACGGACAGGGAGAAAGCGGCATGGGCCAAGCACCTCTTGGATCGACTCGATCGGCGCTTCGGAGCGCACATTTCGCCGGAGGGGTGGACGGTGACCACGCCGAGAGACTTCGCCCAGCGCTACCCTGGGACGGAAGGGGCGATCTACGGGCCCCAAGCCGTGGGGATGGCGTCGACGTTCGCGCGGGCGTCGGAGCGCGCCAACCTGCCGGGGCTGTACCTGGCGGGCGGCAGCGCACACCCGGGAGCGGGAGTGCCGATGGCGGCACAGAGCGGCCTGTTGTCTGCCAGGGCGGTGCTGTCGGACCTCGCTTCGACTGCGCCGTTGCGGATGACGGGTACGCTTGGTGGTACCTGGATGCGCTGAGCGACGACGGCCGCTTCGGCATCGTGTTGATCGCGATGCTGGGCAACGTGTTCTCCCCCTACTACGCCCGCGCGCGACGGGAGCGCCCGGCGAGCCCGCTCGAGTTCGTCACCATGAACGCCGTGCTGTACACGCCGCGCGGAAAGCACTGGGCGCTCACGGAACGTCGCGGCGCCCGGCGCGACGAGAGCTCGGTCGCCATCGGCAACAGTGGCTTCACGTGGGATGGCAGCGAGCTCGTGGCGCGCATCGACGAGCATTGCGCACCGTTCCCACGAGCCCTCCGCGGCGCGGTGCGGGTGCGACCCCAGGCCTCTGGTGGGCAGCCCGTGGCGCTCGATGAGCGAGGAGCACACATGTGGTGTCCCATCGCGCCCAGCGCGCGTGTCGAGGTGACGTTGACGGACCCCGCGCTCCGCTTCTCGGGACACGGCTACCTCGACTGCAACTGGGGGCGGGAGCCGCTCGAGTCCGGGTTCGACCACTGGAGCTGGTCGCGCGTGGCCAAACAAGAGCGCACGATCGTCTCCTACGCCGCCACGCGGCGAGATGGCAGCCAGCGTTCATGGGACCTCGAGTTCGGCCCCCGAGGCACACGGCCGCTCGAAGGATTCACGAAGCGGCAGCTCCAACCGACCGGCTGGGGGTTGCAGCTCGAGACGCGAGCACCCTCGTCAGCGCGCGTGGAGGTCAGGCGCACGTTGGAAGACACGCCGTTTTACGCACGATCACTCGTGGCTGTCACGGCCCATGGAGAGACGTTCACGGGTACCCAGGAGTCCTTGTCACTCTCGCGCTTCGCCTCGCGTTGGGTGCAGTTCTTGCTACCTTTCAAGATGCGGAGGGCTGGGGCGTGACGACGTCGCTTTGGGTGCTCGAGGGGTTGCGCAACCACGCTGGCTCGCTCTTGGCCCTCGCGTGGAGCGCGGGGGTGTTCGCGACTTCGGTCACCGCAGCGGCGCGCAGCGTTCGCCCGCGGATCGGCGCCGGGCGGCGCGGCGCGACGATCTCGTCGGGCGTGGTGCTGATCCGCCCTTGTGCCGGCGCCGAACCGGAGCTCGAGAGGACGCTGTCGAGCACTGCGGAGCTCGGGGGCGTCGAGCGTTGTCGAGTGGTGTTCGCGGTCGCAGACGAGCGTGATGGCGCCTATCCGATCGCGCTCGCCACCAGCCAATGGTTGCGAGAGCGCGGCATCGACGCGAGCGTATGGACCACGCACCCCCGAGGGCCCAACTTGAAGGCTTCGCAGATCCAGCATGTCCTGGATCGCTGTGCGCACGAGGTGGTGGTCGTGGCGGACAGCGACGTCGACCTGAGCGGAGTGGAGCTCGGCCAGCTAGTGGGCCCGATCCTGGCCGACGAAGCTGCGCTGGTGTGGGTTCCACCGGTCGAGGACTGCCGAGACGCAACCTTTGGGGACCGGGCCTCCATGGCGGTGTTGGGAGCTTCCCTGCACGCGTTTCCGGTGCTCGCAGGCCTCGACCCAACCGGCGTCGTCGGCAAGCTGTTCGCGATCAAGACGCGGGAGCTCGAGCGAGCCGGCGGGTTCGCGACGCTCACAGGTGTGTTGGGAGAAGACGTCGAGCTCGGGCGGCGACTGCAAGAACGTGGCAAGCGCACGTTGGCCGCACCCGTCGTGGTTCGGGCGCGTCCGCGCGGAAGGAGCTTTCGCGTGGTCACCAGCAGGTTCGGGCGTTGGCTGTCGGTCGTGCGTGCGCAGCGGCCGGCGCTGCTGTTGAGCTATCCGCTCCTGTTCTTTCCCACCCTCCCGCTCTTGCTGCTTTCGCTGCTCGCATCGGCGCTCTGGCTGGGCCTCGCGATCGCGGGACTGGCCATCACGGCGCGAGTCTTGGTCGCCATCGCCGCGCTCTCAGCCTCGCGCCGTCGAGTCGCGCTGCGCGACCTCGCATTCGCGCCTTTGGCCGACGTGGTCCTGCTGGTGGCTTGGCTGCGCGCGCTCGCGTCGCGACGCGTCGAGTGGCGGGGTCAGCAGTTGCGCCTATCTCGCCGTGGCGAGCTTCAACGCATCGCCGCCTGACCAGCGCGTCAGCAGCGCCGCGGCCCAGCGTAGCGCGGCCGCGGGGCCGAGTGAGTCGTACACGGCGCGATAGACCGCCGGCCGCAGCTTGGAGGTGCGGTGCAAGAACTCGACGAAGCTGCGCAGCGGCAGCTCGTCGCGCAACAGCGCTTGGTAGGCGGGCTGGCCCATGGCGTGAATGCTGCCAAAGGCGGCGTCGAGCAGCTGGTTGAGCTCTTGGCGCCGCGTCGGATCTCGCGTCGGTCTCGCGAGCATGAGGGCCAGCGCTCCCGTCGCCGTGTGCAAGGCCCGGTCGTCCACCACCTCACCGTCACCGCGCGAGCCGCCGCCCGAGACACGCGCGATGATGCGCCTGCTGGCAGGGTCGAGCGAGCGCAGCGTGGCGCCGAAACCACAGAACGTGAGGGGCGAGTGACGTGCTGCGGCGTCGCCCACCAGCACCACGCGCGGGTGCGGGGAGCGCGGCGCCGGACCAAGCCGAGACCAGCCAGGTATGTAGCCGAATGTCGGCCGCAGCAGCTTGGCATCGCCGCGCTTGAACGCGCCCAGTCGGTCGAAGAAGCGCGCATACAAAGACAGCAGCGAGCCCACAGCGCGGCTCCTCTCGACGTAGTGGAACAAGTACACCGTCGCGCGCTGAGCAGAGCTGGGGAACAGCTCCCACAGGTGTTGCTTGCCTTCCTCGATTCCCTCGGTGGTCACGAGGATCTCGCCCACGTCAGCGCGCACCTGATCCGGCCCGTCGCCATGGGAGAGCTCGCCCAACGTCCCTCCGACGGTTGGACACAACAGATCCGCGCGCGCATGTGGGCTCGCCGCGCCCCGAGCGTCCACGACCACCCGCGCCGTCAGCGTCCGCGAGACGCCCCCCTGCTCGAGCTCGAGGCGCACGCTCCGTTCTCCTGGACCCAGCCCAGCCAACGACGCGCGGTCGAAGATCTGCACACCTTCGGCGAGCGCCTTGCGCCGCGCGAGCGCGAGCAGCTTGCCCGCGTCGATGGCGCAGTCGAGCACGTCCTCGACGGGGTACTCGCCGCCGCCATGCCACCGACAGGTCCCGAAGCGATAGCGCGCGGCGATCAGCTCGCCGTCGAGCTCCGCCGCGCTGGTGATGCCAGAACGCACCAACGCGTCGAGCTCAGTCCTGCTCGCGTTCCATTCGCGATGGGCGCTGCCTACCTGCGAGCGATCGAACACCGCCACGCGCAGGCCCGCGCGGGCCAGGATCGGCGCATACAGGAGGGAGAGCCCCCCCCCTGCAATCACCACATCGAAGTCGGTGCTGGCGTCGGCGTCGGGCGAGGCCAGCGCGCGATCCTCGATCGGCCCGGCGCGAACGACCTGGTCCAGGTGCTCGAGCCGCTCCACCAGCTCCTCGCCCCCAGCCTCGCGAACCCGCGCGCGCACGCGTTCGAGACTCACGACGGCACCTCGATCAAGAACTCCGCTTCGCTGAGCGCAGGAGGATCCCGGGGCTGCGGCCCGCGGGAGACCGACCAGACGCTGCTCATGGCACGCGCCAGCAACCACAGCTTGCGAGGCGTGGACACGTACAGCCGAGAGCTCACCGTGTCGTACTCGGCGCGGCGGATCACGCGCCCGAGGTCGGAGTACACGAGCCGCGCCGCGCGGATCGCCGCGCGGCAGTCGCGAGGCAGCATGGCCACCCCCAAGTCTGCGCGGGCATACAGCTGGTCTGCATGGTCGAGCAGCCTGGCCACCGACGCTCGCGCACCGTCGCTGGCCGACTCCGCCAAAGCGCCCGGCGAGACATGATGCTCCTCGAGCCAAGCCAGCGGCAGGTACACGCGACCTCGCCGCGCGTCCTCGCCGACGTCCCGTGCAATGTTGGACAACTGCATCGCCACGCCCAAGTCGCACGCCCGGGCGAGCACGCCAGGGTCGCGCTTGCCCATCAGCAGCGTCATCACCACACCCACCGTGCCCGCGACGCGGGCCGAGTACGAGAGCACGCCGGACAGATCTTCGTACCGTCGACCGGCCACGTCCCAGGCGAAACCTTCGAGCAGCGCATCGAACGGCGCACGCGGGAGCGCACGGTCCGCCATCACTTGCGACAACGCGCGGTCGACGGGGTGCTGCTCCGGGCGACCAGAGACGATCCTATCGAGCCGCGTCCGCAGCCGGTCGAGACCTCGCCCTGGCTCGGTCGTGTCGTCGATGGCGTCGTCGGCGACACGACAAAAGGCGTAGAACGCGGCTGCCGGATCGCGCACCCGCCTTGGCAACACGAGCGAGGCCAGCGCAAAGCTCTTGGAGCCCCGCGCCAGGATCGCCCGGCAGTCGGCCAGGTCAGCTCGCGTGCTCGCGGACATCGGGCACCAGACGGTCGAGCACGCGGGCCGACGAGAGCACGCCCGGCACACCCGCGCCGGGATGGGTGCCTGCGCCGACGATGTACAGGTTCTGGATGTCTTCGCTCTTGTTGTGGGGGCGGAAGTACGCGCTCTGGGTCAGTCGCGGCTCGAACCCGAAGGCAGCACCGCGGAAGGCCAACAGTCGGCTCTCGAAGTCGGCTGGAGTGGTGACCCTCGAGCTGATCACGTTCTCGCGCAGGCCGGGCAACAGCGTCTGCTCGAGCAGCTGCTCGATCTTGCGCCGATATGGCTCCGCCTCGCTGGCCCAATCCGTCCCGCTCGACAGGTTCGGCACGGGGGACAGCACGTAGAACCCATCGCACCCAGGCGGCGCCAGCGAAGGATCCGTGGCCGTGGGCCGATGCAGGTAGAGGCTGAAGTCGCTGGCGAGCACGTGCCGCTCGAAGATGTCGTCGAGCAGGCCCTTGTAGCGCGGCCCGAGCAGGATGGTGTGGTGCGCGACGTCCTCGTACCGGCGCTTGGTGCCGAAGTACCAGACGAACAAGCCCATGGAGAACTTGGACCGCTCGATGCGCGCGTCGGTCCAGCGCTTGCGCACCGACGGGTCCACCAGGTGACGATAGGTCCACGCGGAGTCGGCGTTGGACACGACCACGTCCGCGAGCAGGCGCTCGCCGTTCGTCAGCTCGACGCCGCGCGCGACGCGATCTTCGACGATGATGCGCTTGACCTCTGCGTTCAACCGCAGCTTGGCGCCTTGTCCCTCCATCAGCGAGACCAAGCCGCGGATGAGCGCGCCCGTTCCCCCCATGGGAAAGTGAACTCCCCACTTCCGCTCCAGGAACGCGATCAGGGTGTAGATCGAGGTCGTCGAGAACGGATTCCCGCCCACCAGCAGCGGATGGAAGCTCAGCACCTGACGCAGCCGCTCGTCCTTCACGTGCTTGGCCACCAGGCCGTACACGGTGCGGTAGCTCTGGAGCTTGACCATGTCCGGAACGATCCGCGCCATGTCCGTCCACGAGCCGAAGGGCACGTGGGCGAGCTGCTCGAAGCCCACCTTGAAGATCCGCTCGCTGGTGTCGAGGAATCGCGCATACCCCGCGGAGTCGCCCGGAGCCAATTTGGCCACCTCGCGTTGCATCGCGTCCGCGTCACCCGTGTAGTCGAAGGTCTGTCCATCGTGAAAGCGGATGCGGTAGAACGGCGTCACGGGCCTGAGCTCGACGTCGTCAGCGAGCCGCTTGCCGGCGAGCGACCAAAGCTCTTCGAACAGCTGCGGAGCGGTGATGACCGTCGGTCCAGCGTCGAACACGAAGCCATCCTGCCGATGCACGTAGGCCCGGCCACCGGGTTGGTCCAACTTCTCGAGCACGGTCACGCGGTAGCCTCGAGCCCCCAACCGCACGGCCGCGGCCAGGCCGCCGAATCCGCTGCCGATCACGAGCGCCGTGGGCAGGGCGTTGCCTTTGCGCCGTGAGGGTGACCGGTGAAGGGGGAGGCTCTGAACGTCGGTGGCCATAGACAAGGAGCCTAGTCATGTCTAATGATTGTTCAAGGCCGATCGAGATCATTCGACAGGCCGAGGCCACCAGGGCAACATGGAGAGCGAGCTCAAGCCATGGACGACACAGCCAGCTACAGAATCCAAGCGGTCGCTCGGCTCACCGGCGTCCCAGCGGCCACACTTCGCGCCTGGGAGCGCCGCTACGGCTTCCCCTCGCCCGCGCGAAGCACCTCTTCCTATCGCTTGTACAGCGACAAGGACATCGAGCTGGTCAAGCGCATGAACGCGCTGGTGTCGGAGGGGGTCGCCCCCAACGAGGCTGCGCGCCAGATCCTGGGCGAGGTTCGCACCGCGCCACGGGCGACCCTCCACGACGATCCGCTGGCGCTGTGCAGCCAGCGCATCGTGGCGGCCGCGCAGACCATGGACGAGGCCGCGCTCGCTCGCGAGCTTCGCCGCGCGTTGATGCTCGACCACGGTCCCGCGGTGTACGAGCGCATCTTGGCGCCCGCGTTGGTGCAGATTGGCCAGATGTGGCAGGCGGGCGCGATCAGCGTCGCGCACGAACACTTCGCCTCGCACCTCATCGCCCAGGTGCTGCAGGACCTGCTGCGCATTGCGCCCGTGCCCCCTGCAGCGCCGTCCGTGCTGTTCGCCTGCGTCGCCGAGGAGCAGCACGTGATCCCGCTGTACGGCGCAGCGCTGCTGGCCGCTTCTTGGGGCTACCGGCCCATCGTGCTCGGCGCGCGCACGCCACCGAGCGCGGTCGCGCGCGCTCTCGAAGCCATGGAGCCTGCGCTCGTCGGCCTCAGCGCCACCATCGTGCCCGAGCCGGCCAGCGCTGCACGGGAGCTGATCGACGCGTACGCCGACGCGTGTGGCAAGACACCTTGGCTGCTCGGCGGGGCGGCAGCCCCCAAGCTTGCTCGCTTCGTCGAAGCGCGTGGTGGCCGCATCCTGGCGCCCGACCAACCGCTGTCCCGCGATCCGTTCGATGCGGCTCTGCTCGAGACCCGCGCCCGCGCCAAGAAGCGTCGTTGACGCACGCCGCTCGCAGTTCGCAGCGGGATCCTTCGCGCTCGCGCGCGTGAGGCCCGCCACTCCCCCACGCCCGCGTCAGCGTGGGGGCGGGGCGCCAACACGTGACCGCGTGCGCTCGCGCCGACCCGCTACTTCTTCTTGGCAACCTCTGCGCGGATGATGCGCTCCGCCGTCCGGCGGTTCTCGTCCGAGAGCTTCCCGTACGACGTGAACTGCACCTTCGAGCTCCGACCGATCACGACGACGTTGCTCGCGCCCTTCTCGAGGTCGTACTTCTTGCGAAATGAGCCATCCCAATCGCAGTAGATGGTGAGACCCGTCTTTTTGGACTCCTCGCGAATGGCGTCCTTCACGAAGCCCTTCGCGGGCCAGCTGTTGTGCTCGCTGACGTCGGCAATGGGGATCACCCGCAGCGCTGCCTTGATGGCATCCTCGCCCATCAGCTTTCGAAGGTCGTCCTTGAACGCCTTGTTGGTGCTGCCAGAGGCTTTGTCTTCGTAGACGATCACCACCGGCACCCCGGCCAGTGAGCTCACCGACAGCGACTTGTCGTCGGCATCGACGACCTTGGCGTCGGGAGCGTCGTCGCCCGGATCCAGAAGGGCGAAGGCGCGGCGCTCCCCCAACGCGCCGGCCAGGGTGAGCGAGCAGCCGGCCAACAGAAGCTTGCGTCGTGACGTGTCCATAGATTGAACAAACTATATACAACCAGCTCGTGTGTGCAACCTCGCGCGGCGCACAGCCGTCTGCCCGACGCCGACTCTTCTGGTAGCCTCGGCGCGTGTCGACAGAGGCCGCAACGGACCGGCTGTCTCGCGCCGAGCGCGAGCGGGACTTGTTTCGGCAGCTGCTGCTCTTGGGCGACGCAGACGACGTGGCGCCCTTCGTGGCTCGAGCGCTCGAGCTGTTGTCCTCGGCCGTGGGCGCCAAGCAGGGCTACTTCGAGCTCTATGGCGCCGAGGGCGAGGCGCCGCTGGCGACGGCGCTTTGCGGTTTGACCGCCACCGAGGTCGCGACGGTACGTGCCCGACTCTCGAGCGGCATCATCCACGACGCGGTGCAGTCCGGTCGCACCGTGAGCACCGCCAGCGCGATCGACGATCCACGCTTCGCTGGGTTTGCGAGCGTACAAGCGCAGCGAATCAGCGCGGTGCTGTGCGCGCCGCTGCTCCTCGCGTCGTCCACCCCCGCCAGCGACGCGGGCAGCATCGGCGTCATCTACCTCGAGGGCCGCGATCGTCCAGGCCCGTTCTCGGAGGACGATCGACAGCTGGTCGAGCTGTGCGCCCGTTCGCTCGCTCCCTGGGTGCTGAAGCTGATCTCGACCAGCGCCCAGGAGTCTCAGGAAGACTTCACCCGCGAGCCGCGTGCCAGGCTCGACGAAGCGACCCGCGCGACATCACGTGAGCTCGCAGGTCGAAGCCAAGCTCTCGCAGAGGTGTTCAGGCAAGTGGTGATCGCCGCGCCCGTACCGATCACTGTGCTCATCCGCGGCGAGAGCGGAACCGGCAAGTCGGTGGTGGCGCGCATGCTGCACAGCGCGTCGCCCCGCCGGGCGGGGCCGTTCGTGGAGCTCAACGTGGCGGCGCTGCCCGAGGCGCTGTTCGAGAGCGAGTTGTTCGGCGCTGAGAAGGGCGCTCACAGCCAAGCCGACAGCCGCATCTTGGGCAAGGTCGAGGCAGCCAGCGGGGGTACCTTGTTCTTGGACGAGATCGGCGAGCTGTCTTTGCCAGCGCAGACCAAGCTGCTGACGTTCCTGCAGAACAAGAGCTTCATGCGCCTCGGTGGTCGCGAGGCGATCAGGGCAGACGTGCGCATCATCGCCGCCACGAACGCTCAACTGGAAGACGCCGTGCGCGAAAAGCGGTTCCGGGAGGACCTCTACTACCGGCTCAACGTGCTCGAGATCGTGATGCCGCCGCTGCGCGACCGCCGGGAGGACATCGGCCCCATCGCGCAGGCGATCGCTGCCCGCTTGGGCGACGATGACAGCGCCCGCCTGATGTTGTCGCGCTCCGCCGTGCGCGCCCTCGCGGACGCCGAGTGGCCCGGCAACGTGCGACAGCTCGAGAACGTGGTCTCCAGGGGCTGGGCCGTGGCGCTCTCGCAGCGCTCCGCGGTGATCGAGGCCTGGCACTTGTTCGGCGAGCGCAAGCCTGCCGTTGCCGCGACCAGCGAGCGCACTGCGCTTGATCTTTCGTTTCAGGATGCCACCCGACAGTTTCAGGCCACGCTGGTCGAGGACGTGTTGCTGGCGACGAGCTGGAACGTCAGCGAAGCCGCGCGGCGCTTGGACCTCTCGCGCTCGCACCTGAACGAGCTGATCCGCGGCTTCGGTTTGTCACGGAAGAAGGCTTGATGAAGGCGCAGGACCCCATCGTGCGCGAAGGCACGGAGGTCGGAGGATACCGCATCGAGCACCCCCTCGGGCAAGGCGGCATGGGCACGGTGTTCGCGGCCGTGGAGCCCACCATCGGCAAGCGGGTAGCGATCAAGGTGCTGAAGTCCGATCTGGTCGGAGATCCAAGCCACGCCGCCCGCTTCGAGCGCGAGGCGCGCAGCGTGACCCTGGTGCGCCACCCGTCCGTCGTCGACGTCTTCGCGTTCGGAAAGCTGTCCGACGGACGGCCCTACTTCGTGATGCCACTGCTCGCCGGCCGCAGCCTGCGCGAGGAGCTCGCGCGCGCGGGCCGACTCGATCCGAAGGAGGCCTGGCGCATCGCACGCGAGGTGGCCTCCGGGCTCGCGGCTGCGCACGGCGTGGGCGTGCTGCATCGCGACTTGAAGCCAGACAACGTGTTCCTGGTGGAGTACCCAGGTCGGCCGTCGCAGCCCATCTTGCTCGACTTCGGGTTGGCCAAGCGCACCGACGCTGGCAGCGAAGAGCTGGACCCCAAGGACGCAGTCAAGCTGACGGCCACCGGCGTGCCGATGGGCACCCCGATCTACATGGCGCCGGAACAGTGGTGGTCGCAGCCCAGCTCGCACGCGACCGATCAATACGCCTTCGGCGTGGTGCTCTTCGAGATGCTGGCAGGGCGCCCGCCGTTCGACGCTCAAGTCTTCGCGGAGCTGCTCCAGCAGCACCTGCACAAGAGTCCGCCGTCACTGCGCGAGCTGGGGGTCGATGCGACCGAGGCGCTCGAGTCGTTCCTGAAGCGCTTGCTTGCCAAAGAGCCGGCGCAGCGCTTCGCCGACTTCAGCGAGCTGATTGCCCAAGGCGATCTCGCGTTCGCGACGGCAGGAGAGACGGCCGCGCCCGAGCTCGCTCCGAGGCCGATCGCTCCCCACACCCCTGCGGCCAGCGCCCAGACCGCGAGGGAAGAAGACTCGTTGCCGGTCCCGGGAGCACGACCGCCAGTGGAGACGGCGCGGACCGAGCTGGCTCCTCCCTCCGCCGTCGGATCGATCTCGGGGCACCACCGCACCGCCAAGCGTTGGTTCGCAGCGTGTCTCTCGTTGGTGGCGGTGCCGTTCGTCGGGGTGGGGTACGCCGGGTCCCTGCGCTGGCAGCTTGGCGAGTGGGTTCGCAGCATCGGCTGGGGAGCGATTCTGATCCTGGTCTCCGCGGCGGCTGCACTCGTGACCTTGCCGTGGCTGGCTTCCAAGGCGCGCATGCGGCCGGGCTTCGCTCCGGTCGCGCTAGGCGTCGCGTTGTTGCCTGCGGCCGCTTCCCTCACCGCCACGTTCACGGGTTGGGTGGTCGTGACGCGCGGTGTGGACAAGCTCCCGCCGGGGCCAGCGTTTCAGCTCATGCATGCGGGGTTCTACGAGATCGCGCTCGGTCCGTTCCTGGGCTTCGGCCTCAGCGCGGCCCTGACGCTCGGCCTCGTGGTGCTGCTCGGACCGCCCCATCTGCGGTGGTCCACGCCTTGGTCCTGGGTCGCGCTCGTGATGTTGGGTGGCGCCGGGCTGGCCTTGGCTCTGGGCGCGCCCTCCGCGGCCACCGTCCTGTTCCCATCTGCGTTGGCCGTGGCGCTGCTCTCGACCTGGGCCGAGCTTCCCTCCACCCTGTCGCGTGAGCGCGCGCTCGCCGCCATCAGCTGCGTGCTGTGTGCTCGCAGCGCGGCGCAGAGCCGCACGGACGCGACGATCGCCGCAGTGTGGTTCGAGACCAACACCCGCGCCGAGCGGGTCGACGCCGTGATCCGCGCAGCGGCCGAGCAGCGCTGGTCCTTCGCAGCGCAAGTGGTGGCCGTTGCTGCCATCGCGCTGGTAGCGCTCTTGGTCGTGCGCCGCGCCAAGCTCGGCGGCTTGCTCGACGCCGACAGCGCGCAGAGCCGGTGGGTGTACGGTGGCATCTCTGCGGCGTTGGCGATCGTCATCGTGACGCCGACCTTCACCATCGAACGCGACTTGGATGCTCGGCGCACACGTTTCGTCGGTATGCTCAACGAACAGTTCGGCTTCTTCGCCAAGCTGGACCCTCCCAGCTTGGCGGACCGCTCGCTCGCCCAGCCTGTCACCTCGCCCGCGTTGCAGATCACGGAGGACCGGGTAGCGCTGAACGGCGAGGGGATCGGCAAGCTGACCGCGCTCGACACTCCGCGGGGCCGCCAGAGCGTCGCAGCGGCCATCGTGTCCGGACTCGCGGCCTCCCCGACCGAAGACAATCCCGCGCGGCCCGGAGCCACGTTGCGCACCGTCGACCTCTCGCTCTTGATTGATCGCCGCGTGCCCTGGCGTCGGGTCGAAGAGGTGCTGTCGATGGCGTTCGAGGGTGGCGCCCGGAACGTGGACCTGCTCCTGACGCGCGGCGAGGTGCCCGTGATCCCAGCAAGCGCTCCGCCAGAGGCCGGGCACGTCATGCCTGAGGACTTCGTCGCGCTGCCACTGGAGCTCTCGCCACAGGGCCCCAAACCAGACCGAGAGGCCAGCTACGCACAGGTGACGACGGAGCTGTTGTCCCACGCCGGCGCCGGTGTGGTGGCGCTTCAAGTGGGCGTTGCGCCACGCGGCGAGTGAGGGCTCAACGCAGCCGCTCGAAGCTGAGCTCACCCTTCTTTGGATCCGAGATCACGATGCGGTCCTCGCTGTCGAACCGCAGCGTCGTTTGGCGCTCGCCCATGTGCAAGGTGAGGCTTCCGTCCTCATTCGGCTCCGAGCTGAAGCCAGCCTCGAGGATCACTTTGTCGCCGATCCTCGAAATGAAGCGGCCGTCGTGGGTGAACTCGATCACGCTCTGGGCGGCCTCCACGTCAGCCTCGCGTTTCGCCGCTTCGAGCTCGGCTCCACCGAGGCGCTGGCCCAGCTCGGCGTACACGGCCTGCTTGCGGGCATCATCGAACACGAAGCGGTAGCGCCCCGGCAGCGACGCGCGTGAATCTTCTGCCTCGACGGCGGACTCGGACCATTCGTGGGGATCGCCCGAGCAGCCGATCAGGTGGGTGGCGGCGAGGATGGCGAGGATGCGAAAAACGTTCATGGTGGCGTCTCCTGGCTGAGGTTCGGTGGTGACGAACCGGCCATCGCAACGCTGATGCCAACGACCATTCTGCGAGATTCTCAGACCCCGCGGCGAAAGCTGGTGGCTCCGGCGGCCACCTCGCGCCCGCGCCTGGCCGCTCCGCCGGACAGGCTCATTCGCTGCTCGAACGGCGGAGCGCCTCACCCAGCGTGAGAAACGAGAAGCCCCGCTGTCGGAGGCGCTCGATCACGCGCGGCAAGGCTCGGACATTTTCCTTCTGGCTGCCGTGAAAGATGAAGATGCTGCCCGGCAAGATCTCTCGCTCCTCGCCGCGGTGCATGAACACGCTGTCTTCGATTCCTTGCGCAGTGGCTCCCTCCTTCCAGTCTGCCGTGTCGACCGTGAACCAGATCGAGCGGTAGCAGCGCTCCTTGACCAGCCTGTCGACGGCGTCGTTGGTCGCGAGGAAAGGCTCGCGGAAGAACGGCATGCTGCTCGTCCCGGTCGTCTCGTGCACCCAGCGCTCCACGGCGTCGAGCTCTTCAGCCGCCTGCTCCGGGTCGAGCTTGGTCAGGTCTTTGTGCGACAGCGTGTGGTTGGCGAGCTCGTGACCGTCCGCGAGCATTCGCTTCACGAGCTCGGCGCCACGCTGAGCCCGCATGAGCTCCTGCGTGTAGAGGAAGATGGTGCTGGGCACGGCCTGCGCCTTGAGCACGTCCAGCACGAGCTCCAGCGTGGGCAGCTTGGCGCCCACGTCCAGCGTCAGGACGACAGCTCGTTCACGCAGTCCTTGGACGCGGCGGAGCCGCCGCCAAGACCATTGCTTGAACCCGCTCGGGACCTGGCAGCCCGGGTTGTCCGGCAAGAACCGAGGTGCCTCGCTAGTGGAGCTCGCTGGTGCCGCGCTGGCGGAGGGGGACGGGTCGCTCCGCCCCTCTCGCCACCCTGGCTCGGAGGCCGAGCGCGCCGGCCGCCCGGGCTCGGTCCGCTCTGCGGGCAGAGGGGGTTCCGCGGGGGTCGCTGCGGCCACCGCAGCCGTGCCGCTTGGCTCCTGCTCTCGCGCCGTGCCTTGGCAACCGACCAGCAGGAACGCACCGAGAACCGCCCGGATCAACCGCACGGCTTGGGTGGGAGTGCCCGTCGATGCGGGCGGAGAGCCTTCGGTGCGACGAGCCTGCTCAGAGGTGCGCGAGGATAGCGGCTCGGTGCCTGCGGCGGCCGCTGAAAAGGCAGCTTTTCGCCCGCCGGTTCAGAAGCTCAGCTTGATCGTCGCGCCCGCTCCGCTGACCTGGAAGCCAAGTTGCGCCGCGGGCTGCTCACGCCCGGGGCTCCCCGCCTGGGATCCCACGGCGATGAGCGGGATGCCGACGGCGCTGTTCAGCCCGCCCGCCACGAGAAACGCCGTGCCGTACGCTCGGTCCATGCCGGCGCTGCTCTCGCAGGCGGCAGCCCCCAGTGAGCCGTCGACGGATGAGCAGTTGGCCGAGTCCGCCTGAGCCACCAACGCTCCTCCCGCCACGAAGCTCACGGCTCCCACGCCGGAGAGGATGGAACCCACCAAGATCATGGTGGTGCTGTGCAGTTGCTCCGCAGGCGCCGAGGTGGTCGCCACGTCACTCCCGGCGGGAGCGGGCTCGCGGAGGGGGGTGAGCACAGAGGTCTTGCCGACTCCGCCCCGCGGCTTGACCGGCTCCCCTGGCGGCGCCGCGTCCGAGACGGTGCTGGCTCCCTCGGCCGAGACCGGAGCGATTTCGACCGCTTCGTCGGCCCGCGCCGACCCTGCCACGCCCACGCCGGCCACCATCGAGAGGACCACCACAAGTTTCGATCGGCTTCGCATCACGACGGCTCCACGCTCGCAAACTGCAGGCCATCTGGGGCCGACCAGACGGTCTGCCCAGAGGCACGTGCTCCTTCTGCCATGCCTTCTTGACACGGCCAAGCCGATGTACGGAAAAGACGCCGTTCGGCTTCCGTACAGCCGGCAGATCGAGCGGTTCTTTTCGGTGGGCGCCAGGGACAGCACGGTTTCGACAGGCCTGGCTGGCCCCCCCCGGGCATGACAGCCGCGTCTCGGTCGGCTCAGCGGCGCGAGGGGACGGGCGGGTCGAGCAGCGACGGAGCCGACTCGACCAGCTCCAAGATCTGGCGCGCCCGCGGCAACAGCGCCTGGCCGGAGGGGCTCAACGACATTCCCTTCGCGGTGCGCTGGAACAAGGGCGCGCCGAGCTCGTCTTCGAGCGCACGAATCTGCCGACTCAGCGGCGGCTGCGAAATGTGGAGTTTGGCCGCGGCGCGCCCGACGTGGCCCTCTTCCGCGACGGCGACGAAGTACCTGAGTTGCGCGAAGCTCACAGCGGCAGTGTACCAGGTCCGCAAGATCAAATCGGTATTGGATCCAACTCGGCGGATCGGAGCACCCTCCATCCATGGCGATCGAGATTCACGGACCGCGAGCCTGCGAGGCCATGCATCGAGCTGGGGCTGCGGCTGCCCAAACGCTGGCGATGGTCGGTGCGCGCCTCCGGCCCGGGGTGACCACCGCCGACATCGATCGATGGGTCAGGCAACACACCCACGCGCTCGGGGGTCGCCCGAGCCAACTCGGCTACCACGGCTTCCCTGCTTCTGTGTGCACCAGCAAGAACCACGTGGTCTGCCATGGCATCCCCAGCCCCACCGAACTGCTGCAGGAAGGGGACATCATCAACGTCGACGTGACCACCGAGCTCGACGGCTTCCACGGCGACACCTCCGCCACGTTCATCATCGGCGAGGTCGATGCCGAGGTCGCTGCGTTGGTCGAGGTCGCGCGCGCAGCTCGAGACGCCGGCATCGCAGTCATCCGTGAGGGTGCACGGTTGGGGGACGTGGGCGCGGCCGTCGAGGAGGAGGCCCATCGGCATGGCTGCTCGGTCGTGCGCGAGTACGGCGGCCACGGGATTGGACGATCCATGCACCAAGCACCTCACGTCTCGTACACGGGCCCAAGGGGGCAAGGCCTGCGGCTCAAGGCCGGTATGGCCATCACGATCGAGCCCATGATCAACCTGGGGAGCGCGGCGGTGCGCTTGCTCGCAGACAACTGGACGGTCGTCACCGCGGACGGCCGGCCGTCTGCACAATTCGAGCACACCGTCTTGGTGACCAAGAGCGGACACCAGGTCACGACGATGCCGCCCGACGAGCTCCCAGGTTGCTAGCCAGTCAAGCCCTTCGCGCGCGCACACGTCTGCAGAAACGACCGTCAGAATTCGGGCATCGCGTCTGGTAGCTGGTGCAGTTCTCTTCGCGGCTTCCACCCAACTCCAGGAGGGGCGTTCTTGCGAGGTCGGGACGATTTGTCGCGGTGCCCCCCGGCGAGGAGCCGCGCCCGTCCCAGCACTCTCGAGCACCTGCGAGTCGCACGCCGTCGGCCCGTTCCGTGCTTGGCAGCGTATGTGCCCCCACCATCGAGCTCCGCGCGAAGCCTGTTCGGGAGCCCGCGTGTCTGGCAGGCTGCGGTCGTAGCGCTCAGTGCGGCGCTCGGCCGCGACGCGGGGGCCGAGCCGTCCGCAGAGGACGAGGCGCGCGCTCGGAGCCTCTTCGCGAGCGGCGCGCTCGCGTACGCCGCGGGACGCTACGACGACGCCATCTCACTTTTTCAGAGCGGAGACTCCTTGGCGCCACGCCCAGCGTTCTCCTACAACCTCGCCGTCGCCTACGAAGGCAAGCGCGAGTCGGCCCGCGCGCTCGAGCACTACCGCAGCTACCTCCGGCGCGGTCCCAGACCTGAGGAGCGCGCCACGATCACCACGGAGATCCGACGGCTCGAGCGCTTGCTGGCGAGTCGCGGAGTTCAGCAAGTCACCATCCGGAGTGTCCCAGTCGCTGAGCTCTCGTTGGACGGTCGAACCGTCGGCACGAGCCCGTGGACAGGCGAGCTGTCTCCCGGGAGGCACCACGTCGAGGTCCGTCCTCCGGGCGCCGACTCCTTTCGTAGCAGCTTCGAGCTCCCGGCGGACCGCGCGGTGGATGTGCGGGTGGCGCGTCAGGAGGTCCCTAGCCAGCCCCTGGTCCGAAGCTTCGCGTGGGCGTTCTTGGGCCTCAGCGCCACCGCCGCGACGATGGGAACCGTGCTCGGCTTCGTGGCCCTCGACCGCAAGCGGGCGCTCGATGAGAACTGTGGTCGCAGCTGCGGCCCTGGCTTCGAAGCGGACCTCACGGCCCTGCAAACCACGCGCAACATCGCGTTCGTGAGCATCGCCTTCGCGCTCGCAGGGGCGGCGACGACGGTGGTTCTCTTCACACGGCCCGACAACGTGTCGCCCACGATCGAGCTGTCATTGGTGCCACCCACGGACGGTCGAGACGGCGCCTACGGATCCGTCCGAGCGACTTTCTGAGCGGCACGCCCCGCAAAGCTTCGACCTGCGACGCGCCCCTCGACAAGCAGCAGACGCGCGCCTTAGCCTCGCGCTGCCAGCCGTTGGGGCACCCGGAGGTACTCGCCATGAACGCGCTCGCGGCTCTGCCGGCCTTTCCTGCCTATGTGATCTCGACGTTGGTGCTCGGGCTCAACCTCATCGGCCTCGCCAACGCGACGGCCCTCACCCGGGCGCAAGGGAACGAAGTCATCAACCCCGAAGATCAAAGGTTGAACAGCAAGGCGACGGTGGTGTTCGAAGGCGGAAACGATCGCACTGCGCGCTATCGCCGCGCGCACCGCAACGCTCTGGAGAACACCCCCGTGTTCATGGTGACCGCCTTCGTGCTCACGCTCACGGGGGTCTCGGCCACAGTCGGTGCGGCGCTGTTCTACCCGTACGCAGCGCTGCGCATCCTCCACAGCGTGTTCTACGTGAAGGGAGTGCAGCCATTTCGCACGCTGGTATTCGTGCTCGCACTCCTCCTGCAGGTCGCGGTGCTCGGCTTGTTGGGCTACCAGACCTTCGCCGGGTGAGCCTCTGACGTCGCGACGCACGCGGACCGTGATCCGCTCGAGAGCGGCCAGCCTCGAACGCAAAGACACAAAAAAACAAAGGCCTGGAAGCTTTTGGCCTCCAAGCCTTTGACAAGTAGATCCCGGCAACGTCCTACTCTCCCACTGAGTCTCCCCAGCAGTACCATCGGCTCTGAAGAGCTTAACTTCCGAGTTCGGAATGGGATCGGGTGTGACCTCTTCGATATCGTCACCGGAAGACGAAGGGCAGGCTCGAACCGAAGTATTTTCGGTGAGCCGAGCGTCCTAGCGCTCGAGGACCTCTCTGCAAAAGCAGGGAGGCTGGACCCTCCAGCGCGAGCTCGTAGCCCGAGCGCTGGGGTCGATTGAATGCAGCAACATGACGAGACTTGCCTTTGAGGTAGGTCAAGCCTCACGACCGATTAGTACCAGTTAGCTCCGTAGCGCTCCGCTACTTTCACACCTGGCCTATTACCTCGTGGTCTACGAGGGGTCTTGAGGGGCCTTGCGGCCCGGGATACCTTGTCTTGAGGCCGGCTTCCCGCTTAGATGCTTTCAGCGGTTATCCGTTCCGCGCATGGCTACCCGGCTATGCCCTTGGCAGGACAACCGGAACACCAGAGGCGCGTCCAACCAGGTCCTCTCGTACTATGGTTAGCTCCTCTCAAGTATCCTACGCCCACGGCAGATAGGGACCAAACTGTCTCACGACGTTTTAAACCCAGCTCGCGTACCGCTTTAATCGGCGAACAGCCGAACCCTTGGGACCTGCTCCAGCCCCAGGATGCGATGGGCCGACATCGAGGTGCCAAACCACGCCGCCGATGTGAACTCTCAGGCGTGATCAGCCTGTTATCCCCAGAGTACCTTTTATCCGATGAGCGATGGCCCTTCCATACGGGACCACCGGATCACTAAGACCTGCTTTCGCACCTGCTCGACCTGTCGGTCTCACAGTCAAGCCACCTTCTGCCTTTACACTCTGCGGCTGGTTTCCAATCAGCCTGAGGTGACCTTCGTGCGCCTCCGTTACAGTTTAGGAGGCGACCGC
>CAZXMG010000106.1:0-24444 GCA_964641275.1 uncultured Polyangiaceae bacterium | reverse complement strand
CTTGTCGCCCTCGAGGTTCTCCCGGGTGCTCGACTCTTTGCCCTTGGCCTCGGCCTTGTCCTCTTTGGCGCCGAGGTACTCCTCCTCGGTCTTGTTGCCGATCTTGAGGCCGGTGTAGTCGATCGGCATGACGATGAAGTCCTTCTTGCCGATCAGCGGGTTGGGCGAGGCCTGGGAGATCACGGTCCAACGGGGGCCGCAGCCAATGAGCGTCAAGCCCAACATCGTCAAGAGCAGCATCACGATTCGCTTCGCCATCACGTGTCCTTTCGTCATTGCGTAAAGAAAAGCTCGATCGAGCGGGCAGGGGCGCCGCTCAGCGTCTCACCACCCACGATCGCGAGCGGGCCATTCGGGGCGGGGATGGGGGTCGCGCCGCGTCGCGGCTCGCGCAGCGGCAGCGCGGTGACTGTCGCCGGGTCGAGCTTGACCAAGAAGGCCAACGTCTCGCCCTCTTCGTTCTCGCCCACGGTGAGCAGCCCATCGGGAACCGCGAACGAGCGCCCGCGAGCGAACAGCTCCGGCAGGTTGGCGTCTTGGACCTCTTGGGCCACACACTCGGCCACGCATCGCAGGTCGAGTACGCGGGTGGGCGCGCCGTTCTCCTCTGAAATGCGGCCGCCTAGCACGGCGATTTGCTGCTCTCCGGTCAGCACCGCCGCCGCGCCGGTGGTGGGGTCTGTGGGGTAGGGCACGGATCCGACGGTGACGCCGTCGTCGGCGAGCGTCTCCACGCCGGGACCGCTGTCGGCGCCGCCCACGACCACGATGCCGACGCCAGGAGCGTACACCGCGGCGGCGCCCGCGCGGGCCGTGCTCAAGCGCGTGACCGAGAGGTCGCCCGCGCCGTCGACCACCAACACGGCAGTCGTGGGATCGTTCGGCCGCGTGGCGCCGATCACGTAGGCCACGTCGTTTTCGTCGATCAGCGTGAAGCCGCCGGCCACCTCGCTGAACGAGAAGCCCTCCGGCGCGACGGCCTCGCTGCTCTGGCTGGTGTCGAAGTCGACGAAGGTGGCGCCTTCGTCGTCGATCAGCAGCATGGTGGTGCCGAGCACGACCAGCGACTTGGCCGAGCGCGGCAGGAGGCTGCCCGCTTCGTAGCCGCTCAGCGAGAGCAAGTCGTAGAAGTCGCCGAACGACGTGTCGAGGTCGCCGTCCTCTCCGAGCGCACGAGCGCCGCCGGTGTGCACCAGGAACTGCTCGCCGAACACGCCGCCGGGCGCGTGGATGTGCGGGCGGATGACGCCGCCCGGCGGGCGGCTGAAGCCGCCGGTGCGCTGGATGAACAGTGGCAACGAGCCCTCGTTCACGTTGATCGAGCCGATCAGCATCGAGATGCTGCGGCCGCGGGCCACCACCTCGCCGTCGCTGGTGGCGCCGGTGAGATCGAAGGTGAGCAGCGTGTCCTCCGGTACTTCGCCCAGGTCGAAGCTCTCCCCAGGCGCGGCCGAGGTCTCGAGCAGCGGCTGGCCCTCGCCGTCGAGCGCCACGATCGTGACCTTGGCCACCGCGGGGTCGAGCGCGAGCGCGCCCTCTTCTTGGCCGCTCGTCACCTCGAGCGAGAGCGGGGCGGGCTCTGCGCAGGCAAGGCACAACAAGCTGCTCGCGAGCCAGCGCTGAGTGCTCTTTCCCATGGCGCGCGGACTCTACAAGGGTGGACAACCCCCTGGCAACGGACGCGGCGACGCGGGATACACTGGGCGGACCCTGTGAGCGCGCCCACGAACACCGCACGCGTCCTCGCCCGAGGGGACGGCTACCGCTTCGGGCTGTTCCGCGACGTGTATGTGCTCGAGTGGACCCGCGCGGTGACGCTCGAGTCGCTCGAGCAGACGCTGCGGCAAAAGCAGGTCGCCATCATGGAGAATCCCGGGGGCTTGATCGTGCTCAACCTGCTCACCTCGGCGGCCCCGTCGCCCGAGGTGCGTGAGCGGGCGTCGCGCATCCAGGACGAAGACGTGTCGGGCACGATCTGCCACGCCACCGTGGTGGAAGAAGGTGGCTTTCGAGCGGGCGCGATTCGCGCCGCGCTGACCGGCCTGTACTTGGCCTCGAAGCAGCGGTTTCCCCGGAAGGTGTTCTCGAACGTGCCCGAGGCGATGGCGTGGTGCGCCTCGCAGGCACGCAAGCCGGCAGGGTGGGCCGTCGAGGTGTGCGAAGCGATCGCCACGTTGCGAGGTGCGTGAGGTCGACGGCCATGCTGACCCGCATCGATCTGGACTTTCCGGCGGATCCCGTGGCCTTGCTGCGTCGTCTGGCGGATCGGCCCGGGCTCTCGGCGCTCGTCTCGCGCGCTGCCGCCGCAGACTTCGGAGGCTTCTCGTTCGTGGCGTGCGAGCCGGTCGGGATCGTTCGCTCGCTGGACCCCCTCGCGGGGGGCGCGGCCCGTGGATCCGCGGACGCGCTCGGCTTCGTCCCCCGCTTCATCGGCGTGTTGCCGTTCGAGGCGTTCCGGGCGCTGGAGCGGCCGGCGTGGGTGAAGGAGGACACGCGCGCGCCCGCGATGATCGAGCGGATCGAGTGGCTGGAGTATGCGGCGGTGTTGGTGGTCGACCACGTGCTCGAACAAGTGTTTGCTGTGGGTAAGGAGAGCGCTGCGCGCGCGCTCGCCGGCCTGGTGTCGAGCCGCGCGGATCCGGGCCCCACCTCGTTTCAGTTGCGAGCCCGCGACGCCGAGGCGCCCGAGCTTCATGTCGAGCGCGTGCGCACCGCCATCGAGCGCATCTGGGCTGGCGATTTGTACCAGGTGAACCTTGCGCGTCGTTTGGCGCTCGCGCTCGAGCCGGCGGACGGCGCGGCGCGCGTGGCCTTGCTCGAGGCGCTGTGCGACGCGTTCCCGACGCCGTTCGGCGCGCTGATTTCCTTGTCGGGAGGGCAGACGGTGGTGACGAGCACCCCCGAGCTGCTCTTGGACGCGAGCCCTCGCGTCGATGGCTTCGACACGCTCGTGACCGAGCCGATCAAGGGCACGCGCAGGCGCTCGCCCGATCATCATGACGATGACGCGGTCGTGCGCGAGCTGGATCAGGACCCGAAAGAGCGCGCCGAGCTCGCCATGATCATCGACGTCGAGCGCAACGATCTGGCGCGTGTGTGTGTGCCGGGCTCGGTGGTGATCGAGCGGCCGCCGCACGTGGTCGCGCACAGCACGGTGTTCCACCGCGTGGCGCGGCTACGGGGCCAGGTGCGCGCGGGCGTGTCGCGGCAACAGGTGCTCGAGGCGCTCGTCCCGTCGGGCAGCGTCACTGGCGCGCCCAAGGTCAAGGCGATGGAGCTCATCCGCGAGCTCGAGCCGGTGCGTCGCGGCCTCTACACCGGCGGGCTCGGCTATCTCGGCTGGGACGGATCGCTCCGCTTGGCGATGGCCATCCGCACGCTGGTGCTGGGGCCGAGCGGCGAGGGCGAATACCTGGTCGGTGGCGGCATCGTGGAGAGCAGCGACCCAGAGCGGGAGCTCTCCGAGACGCGTTGGAAGTCCGCGCAGCTCGAGGCGATCTCGGCAGGACGGCTACGCCGACCACTGAGCGCCTGACTACGTTATCCTACATTGTCGCCAGTTTCTTGTTCCGGCGCGTTTTTCCGGGGTATCCGAAGAGCCATGCAGCGAAACAGCTCGCACCCCTCGAAGATCCGCAACCTCGACGAGATCCAGGAAGCTGATCCCGGCGCGCCGCGGCCGTCGAAGCTCGGCGCCCTGGTGCTGGCCTCGCTCGGAGGAGCGTGCGTGGTGCTCGCGTCGGTGATGCTGCTCAAGAAGCCGTCCAAGCCGATGCACACCAACGACGATCCGCTCGGCGCGCTGGTCGCCAAGGCGGGGACCGAGGGCGAGGACGAAGGGCCGGTCGGCGTGACGTTCCCCAAGCAGCTCGCTGGCGGGGACCGCCCGACCGCCGCGCTCGAGTCGGTGCGTGAGACGCGGCGTGCGCAAGAAGACGATGGCTTCGTGCTCCCTGCGGGGGCGCCCACCGAGCCTCCGCCGGCTGCAGATCGCCTGCCTGTCGTGCCGCTGCCCGCCGCGCAGATCCTGAGCGAAGCCGGCAAAGAGACCGTCTCGCGGCCCGACTCGCTGACCACGCTCTCGCGGCACGTGTCTCGTGACCTGGGCACCGAGGTGGCGGCGGGCAGCGCCGGCGGCTTCCAGCTGCAAGTCAGCTCGTTCAAGACCCACGAGGAGGCCGAGTCCTTCGCCGCCGCGCTTCGCCGCCGTGGGCACCACGCCTACGTCGAGGCCGCCGACGTGAAAGGACGCGGCACCTGGCACCGCGTTCGCGTCGGACCGTTCAAGTACAAGCGCTCGGCAGAGATCTACCGCACCGAGTTCGAGGCCAAAGAGCGCATCGTGACGTTCATCGTCAGCCCGCCCAAGACCAAGGTGCGCGTCGCCTCCGCCAACCTCTCCGACGCCGACGAGTAGCCTCGGCGTTGGCCTCGCCGCTTCGCGCTCTGCGAGCGCGCAGCGCGCAGCGCAAGCGCGCGCCCTCTGCGAGCGCGTAGCGCGCAGCGCAAGCGCGAGCCAAGGCCGCCCGCCACGCTCGGAGGTCGGGGCGGCCAGAGCAGCGACGACGCTGCCGGTAGCAGTGGGGTGGAGGAGCGAGCGGGGTGAAGGGGTGTGGTCTGGGGGCTGACGCGAAGGGACCCTGGGCACGCAGGCGCAGATAGCGTGTGGGTCAGGTTCTCCAAAGGCTGCGGCTTGCCCAGCCTTTGGAGCTCCATGCGCGTGCGGGACCAGTGGAAGCCCGAGAGCGACAGACACCAGACCGCACCCCTTCACCCCCCGAGCGGGGCGCGGGGTTCAGCGGAAGTAGGTCGTCGTCTTGCCGCCGGCGGTCGCGCGGGTGACGTGTTTGCCCTCGATCTTGTACTCGCGGCTGCGGTGCTCGAGCTCGGGCGTGCTCTTCAGGATGATCTCCTTCACGCTGAGCTCGGCGCCGTAGAAGGTGACCGAGTCGCCGGGGGCGAGCACGAGGTTGGAGGGCCAGTCGGCGAACGTCATCACGGCGTTGTCGTCGATCTTGGTGACGCGGGTCTTGCCGCTGGAGAGTGAGCCGCGCTCTTCGCGCGTCACCACGCTGGTGATGCGCGCGCCGCGGCCATCGCGCGAGAAGCTCTGGATCTTGCTCTGGGTCATCTCGCGCACGCCGGTCGGCAGCTGCGGGTTGGCGACCTTGACCTTGGCGAACTTCGCCTTGGTGACGTCGGCGAGCTCCTTGCGCCGAGCCTCGACGGCCTTGATGCGCTCCTCGGGCACGACGGGGCTCACCATGTCGCGCACCTGCACATCCCAGCTCGAGGTGTCTGGTGGGGCGGGCACTTCGGGCACCCGTCCGGCGGCGGCCTCGATGCAGAACGCTTCGCGCTCGTACTCTTTGGGCTGGCGCGGGTGCAGCACAGCGATCAGCTCGTCCGAGGGAGGGTAGCCATCCACGGCGTAGACGAAGGTGCGGCCGGTGTCTTCGAAAGCTTCGAACAGCGCTGCCTCCCAGCGGTAGCGCACGGCGTCGCTGCCCGGCTTGAACTCGCCGAGGTTGCCCTTGTCGGGCTTGTCGACGGCGAGCCCGTACAAGCCGCCGAGCCGATCGTACGGGTTGGGCTCGCGGTTCTTCTCGGCGATGGCCTGCTCCATCTTCTCCACACGCTCGCCGAGCTTCTTGGCGTACTCGCCATACGCGAGCTCGCAGCTCGCGCGCCAAGACTTGCGGACGGCGGCCAGCGTGAGCGCCTCGAACACGTAGTGCGCGCCCGCTTCGCTGTTGGGCAGCTTGGGCCACTCGGGGATCCAGGCGGCGTCCGGGTTGGGCAGGTGCTTGCGTGGGTTGGGCACAGCGGCGTTGCCGCTCGGGCCAAGATCGAGGCCCGCGCGCTGCGCGAAGAGGCGCGCGCAGTTGTCGCCCTTCTTGCACGCGGTGTGGTCGAACGCCTCGTACACCTCCTTCACCTTGGCGAGCTTGCTCTTCGCGGCGGCGTCCTTGTCCTCGGGGCCGTCTGCGTTGGGCTCCGGCGTCGCAGGCCCGCAACCGGAGAGCGAGCCAAACATCAGCGCAAGCAAGCCCAGCTTCAACGTTCTCATGGAAACGACAACCTCCCTCTCACACCGCTCTAGAGCTCGGCGGCCGCGATACAAAGCTCGCTGGAGAGCACGCCGCGCAGGCCTCCCAGCTTACCCGAAAGCTCGTTCAGACGGCCGGCTGGACCGCGCACCGCGACCAGCTCAAGGACGCGCTCGGCGTCGAGCGTCAAGGAGCAGCTGGTCGCGACCAGCGCGTCTGCTTCGTCCAAGATGCGCGTCACCTCCGCTCGGTGCTTGCGCGTGGCGACGACTGTCAGCGTGCCGGCCACCAGCGCGCCCGCGTCGAACGCTGCCCGCGTCAGGTCGGCGCGGACCAGATCGCGCAGCGCCTCCGAGCGGTTCTCGTAGCCCCGCTGGGCGATGCGCTCGTCGAACTGGGCCAGGAGCTTCTTGTCCATGGCCACGCCGAAGCGGACGAGCTCGCTCATCCGCGCTTCTTGCGCTCCAAGTGGTTCTTGATCAGCTGGCGCACCGAGCCCGACACGTTGCGGTCGCCCTCCATGCGCTTGAGCTCGTGCTCCTGGAAGTAGTTGATCAGCTTGAGCGCGAGCGACGGCGGCGTCTTGGGGTTCTTCATCAGATCCCGTTTGGTGGAAAGCCGGCGCAACATCTCGGGGCGCTGGCCGAACGAGGTGAGCACGTCTTGCGAGATGTTGCGTCGTTTCACGCATTGCTCCACCACCGCTTCGTTCACCTGCGGAGACTTGGCCGCAGCCAGCGCCACGAGGGGGCTGGGATCCAGCACCAAGATCAGGATGGCCTCGGGCGTACCGATCGAGGCGAAGCGGATCTTCTGCGAGGTCGTCATCAAGCTGATCTCGCGGTAGAGCGGGACGTACTTCTCCTTGATCTTGTCCTCTTCTTCGCTCTCCTCGAACGCGTCGTCGATCTCTTGGCCGTGCGCGCGCATGGTCTCGGCCAGACGCATGTTCTGGGCGAACAGCTCGTCGTCGGGGCTGGGCTCGCCGGTGGGCTCGGGGATGAGCTCGCTCTGGATGGCGATGGCAGCCTCTTTCCAGGCCGGCAGCGAGACCTCCACGTTGTTGCGCACCGCCAGCTCGATGATGCGATCGGCCGTCGACATACGCGTGCGTTTGTTGAGGTAGAGCACCTCGATGATCTTGGGATTTTTCAGCAAGCGCTCTTCGTTAGTGGCGATCAGCTCGCTGGCGTCCTCGCTGCACACCCGGGACACTTCGATCACCGTGTCGGCGTCGATGGCGGGCATGCCCAAGAGCTTGTTCAGGACGTCGATGCGGTCGTGGTAGCGAGTGGCCAGCGCATCGATCGCGATCGGGTGCAGCTGCTGGCCGAGCGCGCCCTGGAGCAGGGGGGCGGGCAGGTTGTCGAGCGTCTTTTTGGCCGTCTCGGCCACGGTCGGCTCGGCGCTTTGGGCCAACGTGGCGACGATGAGGACCAATTCCCCAGGCGGAACACCGATGGCGACGCCTTTGGCAGCCATCTCCTGGAGCTTGGGCGGCCCAGTCAGGATCTTCTGCGCGGGGGGGGAAAGTGTCGACGGGTCGAGGGGGGCGATCATCTTGGGCTTTCTTTTCCTGGTCCTGGCGTTGCCGGACCCGGGTTGCGGCATTATTCTCCTCGCAGCCCTGGCCAAGCAAGCAGGGGCAACCGAAACCGTGTCTGGTTGGCCAAGCGCCAGCCCAAGGAGGACGACAGATGGGGATCATGGACTTCGTGAAGGGTGGCGTGCGCGAGATGATGATTGCGCGCCCCGATCATCTGAAGCACCTCATCGTCTACAAGCACCCCGATCAGAACATCCCGTTCTGGTCGCAGCTGACGGTCGACAGCGACGAGTGCGCCCTGTTCTTCAAGGATGGCGTGTACCAAGGGTGGCTGCCCGCGGGCCGGCACACCCTGCAGACGCAGAACATCCCGTTCCTCAACAACCTGGTGAACAAGTTCACCGGCGGCGACGTGTTCATCGCCGAGGTGTTCTTCGTCAAGACGCAGCCCATCCGCAGCATCCCGTTCGGCGGCAAGCTCGAGAGCATGGAGGATCCCATCCTGTTCGAGTTCGTGACGCCGCGCATCCACGGTGAGTTCTCCATGGTCATCACCGACCCGGTGCGCTTCGTCATCGGCTACCACGGTCAGGCGGCCGGCTCGAACGACAACGACGCCACCACCGACTGGATCAAGAAGCTGTTCTTCATGAGCGTGAAGACGGTGATCGGTCAGATGTGTGCGCAGTCCGGGCGCTCCTTGCTGAACCTGGGTGGGATGACGGCCGAGCTCGGCGGGCGGATGGTGCAGAGCGCGCCGAACCTCGCGGACATCGGCGTCAAGATCCTCCAAATCGCCGACTTCAACATCAACTTCTCGGCCGAGGACGAGAGGATGCTGCGCGAGGCGAACAAGAAGCGGGCCGAGGCGCGCCGCAACATCGCCATCACGCAGGACTCGGTGGCCGCCAAGCAGATGGAGCTCGACCAGAAGTTCGGCCAAGACCAGCGCTACGTGCAGCAGCTGGCGGGCAACTACTCCAACTACGCCGCCGCGCAGGCGATGATGGGCGCTGGCGAGGGCATGGCGAAGGGCGGCGGCAACAGCAACGTCGCCGCGCTCGGCGCGCAGATGGCCATGGGTGTGGGCATGGCCCAGATGATGGGCAACCCCGGCATGGGCGCTCAGCCGCAGTTCGCGGTGCAGCCCGCGCCGGCGGCAGCTGCAGCTCCGGCAGCGGCGGCCCCCGCCGCGTCGATCGAGGATCGCCTGGCCAAGCTGAAGGGCTTGAAGGACAAGGGCCTCATCTCGGACGACGACTTCGCCAAGAAGCGAGACGCGATCCTGGCCGAGATCTGAGCCTCGGGGCGTCGCTGGACGGGTGTGGTGGCTCGCGCCGCTGCACCCGTTCGTCGTTCAAGGCGTTTGGAAGTATTTCTCCGTCTCGGAGAACAGGCGCACCAGCGAGTCGCCACTGGTGACGGCCCAGGAGTAGTCGGTGGGGAAGTTGTTGCGTGCGAGCGTGCGGCCGAGATCGCTGTTGGCCAATGCGTCGACGCTCGTGATCTCGCTGCCGGCGTGCTGGTGGCAGCCGACGCAGTTGGTGCGAGCGTTGCCATCGCCCTCTTCCAGGTAAGGGTTCGAGCACCAGCTCGGGGCGCCTTCTTGGCTGGTGGCGCCGAGCGCCGCGGCCAGCGAGGGGTGCGCGTCGTCGAAGCCACCGCCAGGCAGCGGGTCGCCTTCGCGAAACGCCGTCGCGACGCACATCTTGTAGTGCGAGAAGGGGCCGGTGAGCTCGGGCACACCTCGCGGGCGATCGGCGCCGAAGTCTTGGTCGGGATCGCTCGACCACCAGAGCGTCACCCATTGCCAGTGGTCGAGCTCCTTGGTCATGATGTGGAGCGCCGCGAGTCGGTAGCGCTCGCCGCTGGGCAGGGTCACGGTGTGGATCTCGTCCGCCTGCGGGTCGGCCTCGCCATCGGGCGTGGCCCAGGAGGCGCCGCTCGCCAGGCGGGACGCGAGCGCCGCCGCCGACGTGTCGAATACGGGAAGCGTGAGGTCGAAGTCGGCACGTCGGTAGTCCGCCTTGACCACCACCGCGTCGAGGGGGAACGGCCCGTCCAAGCAAGCAGACCACTCCGGCTGGGCGCTGGTGCGCGTGACCTCGGTCACGCCCGCGATCGCTTTCGCTCCGGCCTGCACGAACACGTCGACGACGGCAGGCCCCGAGAGCTCGCAGCCGGCCTCAGCGTCACCGCTGCAGCTCGTGCCCTCGGCACGCAGCTGGATGGTGCCCCCGTCGGCGCCTTCGAGCGAGGCGCGGATCGACTCCCCAGCGGCGAGTCCGTACGAGCCCACCAGGGTCTGTGAGCAGGCCGCCGCCTCGGTGGGCACGCGCGCGAGCGTGACCTCGAGCTTGGGACCCAGCGCTTGCGCGGGGGGTGGACCGCTGTCGTTGCAGGCCAGGATCTCGGGGTAGCTCTCGATCAGATGGCGCGCCGCCGAAGGGCTGTAGAGCACGCGAGAGATGCCGCCGAGGCCGCCGACCTCCGAGGCCTCGTCGATCGCGCTCAGGTACTCCTGGTAGCGCTCAGCCGGCCAGTTGGGCAGCTCGTCCACCGCGGACAGGTTCCAGCCGAAGGCGTCGTCCAGCGCCTGCTCCGAGAAGCGCTGGCGCTCGGCTCGCTCCGCCGGGGTCAACCCCTCGTACAATCGACGGAACACGCGCGTGAGATCGTCCAGGTCGTGCCAGGTCTGCCAGGCCGGCACGCTCGTCGGCAACGACGCCCCGCCGGGCAGCGCCTCGGACAAAGGGACCTGGGTCAACACCTTGGCCACGGTGCCCCACGCCACCTCGCGCCGCAGGGCGATCGAACGACGCAGCTCCTTGTCTCTCGCACGCAGCGTGCCGTCCGCGGGGTAAGGCGCGGCGTCACCGAGGATCTTGCGGTCCACGGCGGTGAGCGGTGAGGAGGCGACACCCTCGGAACAGGCGTCGACGTCCGCGGGCGGCGCCTCGGGGCCACACGCGGTGAGCACGCACAGCACCGAGGCTGCGCGCGCGCGACTCACGGGCTCTCGAGCGTGAGCGCCGCGTCGCTGGCCACGATGTGCTCGGTGTTCGAGCCGGCGTTGCGCACCATGAAGTAGATCCAGCCGTCCGAGCGGAAGTGCGGCGAAAACGCGTACTGGCCCGGCTGCATGTGGGTGATGCGCCGGACCAGGCTGGTCTTCAGGTCGAGCAGGTACAGGTTGGCGGCGCCTTGGGAGAGGTAGCCGGCGAAGCCCGGATCTGCGGCGCTGACGAAGCCGAGCTCCTCTGCGTCGTCGGCGGTCACGTAGCGGTGCAGCACGGCCCAGCGCTCGTCGAACGAGATGCCTGGTTTGCCACCGACGACGCAGTACTCGGCGATGACCGGCGTCTCGATGTCGTACGAGTTGCCGTTCGGGGTCGCGATGACCTTGCGCATGCGGAAGCTCACTTGGCTGAAGCCTTGGCCCGCTACGCGACCGATCAGCAGCCTGCCCGAGGGCGACATGACCGTGTCCCCCTCGTACGGCGTGCTCTGGTAGATGGTCGACTTGTCGTCGAAGCCGCTGCCGGTGTTGATCACCGGCGTGAGGCCGACGCTGGCGCTGACGTCGAAGAACGCGGGCAGGTTGTCGGTGGGCTCGTGCCCGCCGTTGTCGCTGACGAACTGGCCGTCCACCGTCCAGTAGTCGCCCCCGCCGAGGGTCGCGCCCACGTGTTGGTACAGACCGATGTTCGCGCCGAACGAGCACTCCGGCTCGAAGAAGCTCACGTTGGTGGGGCTCGATACGAGCAAGCTCTGCAGGCAGGTGCCGGTCCCTTGCGGCGTGCCTTGGAACATGAACGCGGAGTTGTCGGGGAAGAACCCGGGATCGTAGGCGGCGTCCGCCTCGATCAGTTGGTTGTTGGACAAGTCGACGATGGTCGAGTTGCCGTTGGGGCCGCCGCCGTGTGCCACGAAGCGTCCGTCGGCCGAGCTGCGCGTCCAGTAGGAGGACTGGTAGTTGTTGGTCTTGAGCACGCGCAACGTGGCGCCTGGCAGGTGCTCCCAGCCCGCGCCAAAGCCCGTGGCGCTGGCCAGCGGATAGCTGCTGAGGCAGTCGAGCGTGGTGGCGGCGCCGGCGCAGCCGAAGCTGAGCAGGCCGTTTTCTGCGTTGACCGCCCGCCAGCCGGAGAGCTTGAGCTCGTCCACGTGGGCGGCCACGTCTGGCTCGATGTTGGCGACGCAGTCGGTCGGCCCCGGCTCGTCGGGGAGGAAGTCGTCCAGGTAGGGCAGGCCACGCAGGAACCACTCCGCCACGATGTCGAAGTCGGCCTGGGTCCACGGCGACGCCGCGGGGATGCCGATTCCGTTCTGGAACTCGCCCAGCTGCACGCTGCCGTTCCCGCCGTTGGCGATGTCGAAGGTGAAGGCGAACCAGTCGAGGTGAGCGGCCCCCGCGAAGATCCCCAGCTTCGCGGTGCTGAAGGGCGAGACCGGGTTGCTCGGATCCTGACGCCAGCAGCTGAGCGCTGCGTCTGCGCCGACCTCGGTCTCCACCGAGTCGGGATCGGCGAAGCAGTTGGCGGCAGCGGTGTTGGTGAGATCGCGCCAGTACTCCATCTGCCCCTTGTTGATGGCGTGGCACTCGGAGCAGGTGTTGGTCGTGGCGCCCAGCGGCTCATGGCCCAAGCGAATGAGCGCCTCGTACGCCAGCTTGCCGTCCTCGAGGTCGACCGGGTTGCGAAGCGGAGGCGCCATCGGCGGCGGAGGAGAACCGCCACCGCCGCCCACATCCCCTCCGCCACTGGCCTCGCCCCCTGCGCCGCCGCCCCCGAACACCACGGTCACGTTGTCGCCGCAGCCGGCTGCGCAGCCCAGCAGCAGAGTGCAGCCAACAGCCCGGAACGAAAGCGAGGCAGTGCGCATGAAGACTCCTGTGCGTACGGAGTGCCCCAAAAGAGGCAAACTGATCAAGACGATAGGCAGAAGTTTGAGGGGTCGTGAGGCGACCCGCGCCGGCAGGCGAAGCGTGCTCCATTGCTCGGGCAAATGCACGCCTGTTGTGGCCTCGGCCGGCCCGGTGCCGTTAGGGGAGGAGGCGCCGCGGCGCGCCATGCCCTAGCGTCGGCTGCGCATGCTCGGGCTGGCGATGACGGCGATCTCCCTCTCGTATTGGTCCATCCAGGGGCTGCTCCTGGGACTGTGTTACCGGCGCGTGCCCCCGGTCGAGAGTCTGCCGCGAGCGCCGCTTTCCGCCCCCCCCAAGCTCTCCATCGTGGTGGCTGCGTGTGACGAGGAGGAGGACGTCGAGGACGCTCTCCGCTCCAAGCTCGCGTGCAGTTACCCGTCGCTCGAGGTCATTGCCGTCGACGACCGCTCGCGCGACCGCACGCTGAGCATCATGACGGAGCTCGCGCGCGAGCACCCGCAGCTGGTCGTGGAGCACGTCGCTGCGCTGCCCCCAGGCTGGCTGGGGAAGCTCCATGCGATGCAGCGCGGAGTGGAGCGCTCGACCGGCGAGTGGCTGCTGTTCAGCGACGCGGATGTGCGGCTCGATCCGGGCGTGCTCGAGCCGCTCATCGCAAACGCCGAGGCGCAGCGGCTCGATCTCGTGGCGGTGCTGCCCGGTCTCGACGACAAGAGCCTGGCGATGGATGCGCTGCTCGCCAACTTCATGCGGTCGATTGCCCTACTCGGTCGCATGTGGCGAGCGAACGACGACACTTCGGAAATCGGCGTCGGTGTGGGCGCCTTCAACCTCGTGCGCAGGAGCGCCCTCGACGCCTGGGCTCGCGTTCCTTCGCTTGGAGGTCGCCGACGACGTCGCGCTCGGCGCACTGCTGAAGGCCTCTGGCGCGCGTTGCAGGCTCTTTGCGGGCCGGCGCACGGTGCACCTGCCGTTTTACTCGCGCGTCGGGCCCGCTGCGCACAGCTTCGAGAAGTTCGGGACGGTGTTCGAGTTCTCGCTGTGGCGCCCAGCGCTGTTCGTAGCGGCCCAGCTCACGCTCGAGCTGGGGCTACCGCTCTGGGGCTTGGCCGAGGGCGGGCTCGCTGCGCTCATCGGAGCCGCGGCGCTGCTGGTCGCGACGCTCGCCCACGTCACGCTGTCGCGCTGGTTGGCCTCCCCGCTGCGCGGCGCGCTCAGCTGGCCGATCGGCGCGCTGTTGCAAGCGGCGCTGCTGCTGCGGGCCGCGGTGGTGACCTCTCGCGATCGAGGCATCCGCTGGCGCGGCACGCTCTACTCGCGCGAAGAGCTGTTGGAGGGCCGCCGTTTCTACGCTGGCAAGCTGATCAATCAGCACCCACGGGACGGTCGAAGCGCTGCGGCAAGTCGGCGATGACGTAGGACAATACCGCTGCGTTTGCGACGTTGCGGGCCAGCGACTTGGGGTCGACCTTGTCCAGGGTGTCCGCCGCGCTGTGGTGGATGTCGAAGTAGGTGCGGTGGTCGGTGACCAGGCCGAGCCCGACCGCGCCGGCCTTCACCAGCGGGATCAGATCGGCGCCGCTGAAGCCCGGCTGCACGCGCGTGACGCCCAGCGGGGAGAGCAACCCTGCCAGGTCGCGCGTGCGCGCGAGCACCGCGTCGAGGCGTTCCTTCGGCGCCTCCACGTGCAGGCCGCGCGGGTCGAAGCCGCCGATGTCGGCCTCGAACGCGGCCACCAGGTTGGGCAGCTCTGCCTTGTGAGCGTCGGCGTAGGCCAACGCGCCCCTGAGGCCGTTCTCTTCGTTGGTGAAGAGCACCACCCGGATCGTGCGCCTGGGCCTGAGGCCCATTTTGCGCAGCACGCCGAGCGCGTGCATCACCATCACGCAGCCCGCACCGTCGTCGTGCGCGCCTTGCCCCACGTCCCAGGAGTCGATGTGGGCGCCGATCAGCACCACTTCGTCGGGCCGCTCGCGGCCGCGCAGCTCTGCGATCACATTGGCGCTCTCCGCGTCCGGCAGCATGCGGCTGTCGAGCTCGAGCTTGACGCGCACCTTCTCGCCGGATTCGGACAAGCGCCGCAGCTGCGACGCTCCCTCGATCGTCAGCGCGGCCGCGGGGATCTTCGGAGCGTCTTGGTCGTAGTTCGTCGCCCCTGTGTGCGTCGTGTTCAGGCTGTGCGCGGTCACGGAGCGAATCAACACCGCCTTGGCGCCTAGCTTGGCCGCCGCGCTCGGGCCCTTCGAGCGGTATTGGACGGCGTCGCCATAGCCGGAGCCCTTCTCGTCCGAGAAGGCCGCCATCGGCGAGTCGAACAACACGATCTTGTCCTTGGCCAGCGCCGCCTTGCTGGCGAGCTCCTCGAAGCTCCCGACCACGAGCACTTCTGCGCTGATGCCACCCTTCGGCGTGGGCACGGAGCCGCCCAAGCCGAGCACCTCGAGCGGCCGCTGCTCCGGCGCGAGCAACGACGCCCGCTCGCTGCCGCGCTGCCAGTGCGGGACCAAGACTTTCTCGCTGCGGACGTTCTCGTGACCATCCTCCTTCAGGCGCCGCTCGGCCCACGCGATGGCACGCGTCAGCGAGGCCGACCCAGACAAGCGATGCCCGATGCGATCGCTGAGAAAGCGCAGGTCCTGGAACGCGGCCGGGTCCTTCATCGCCGCGTCGATGATCTTCGAGGCGACGTCGCGGTAGGCTTTCTCGATCTCGCCGGGCGCTCGCGCTGCGAGGGGCGCCACGGCCTGGGCGGTCACGGCCGGGCAGGCTGGGGCAGCAGCCGGGGGGGGCGCCGCGCACGGCGCCGTCGCCGGCTCAGGCTGGCAGGCGGCAGCGAGCACGAGCAGGCAAAGCGCGGTCAGCGGTGCTTGTCGATCCATCGTGCGAGGTCCTCGATCAGCTCCGGCGCCACGTGACCGGGCCGCTCGTATTCAGCCGGGCCCGAGGGGCCTTCGCCGGGGATCAGGTGGTGGTTGAGCTTGGGGTAGAGCTTGAAGTCGGTGCCTTTGCGCGCGCTGAGCTCGCGCTTCCAGAGCGCGAAATCCTCCTTCGCGGTCACCTGGTAGTCGCGCTCACCTTGCATGAACATCATGGGCTGTGTGGCACGCTTGGCCAGCGCGACGGCGTCGTAGTCGCGAAGGTAGATCCAGTAGCTGGCGCTGCTGCCCAGCGGCAGCTCGGAGGCCGGTGTTTTAGGATCCAGGTCGGGCTTCTTGGCGCGGGCGACGTGCTCTCGCACGGTGTCGATCTGGGAGCTCTCCAAGAACCCGATCTTGCCGTCGTCGAGCTTGGCGAGGAACTCGTACTGCGGCACCAGCAGGTCGAGCAGGTGCCGCGCGTTGCCGGCGAGCGAGACGCCGCCGCGCAGGTCTGGGTTGTCGAGCAGCATCCGCGGCATGAGCCAGCCGCCCTGCGAATGCCCAGCGACGAACACCCGCTTCGGGTCGATCCTGGGCTGGGCTTTGGCGAGCTCGAAGGCCGCCTTCGCGTCGTCGAGCGCCTCCTCCTTCATGGTGAGCTCCTCCAACTTCATGGGCAGCGCCGCGGTGTGCCCGTAGGTGCGCTTCTCGTAGCGCAGCACCGCGATCGATCGCGAGGCGAGCCCCTCGGCCAGATCGCGGAACGGGCGATTCTTGCCGTAACTCTCGTCCATGTCGTTGGGGCCGGAGCCGTGAACCAGCACCACGACCGGGAACGGGCCGTCCCCTTTGGGTGTGAGCAGCGCTCCAGGCAACGCGAGCTTTCCTTCGCCCACGCGCACCTCGCGCACGTCGAACTTCGCGCTGTCCGAGTAGGGAGGTGGATCGTAAGTCGGCTGTGGCTTGCGGAAGTACAGGGCCGCGATCTGGGGCGACCCGGCGTCGAAGCCGACGAGCGCGTCGAGCGTACCCTTGTCCAGCTTGAGCCTCACCCGCACAGGGCGCTTGCCGGCGGAGTCAGCATCTCCAACCTCGAGCTTGTCGATGCCGCGATACGGGCCGAGATCGGCCAGCGACTTCTTCCAGGCGTCTTCGAGCGCGCTCTGGCTCAGCTTCTCGGCCAACGGCGCCGAGAAGCGTCGATGTGCCTCCTTCGTTTTGCCGGCGGCGAGCTCGTCGACGAACGCTCGCGCGAGCTGCTCGAGCTCGGCGTTGGTGGCGGTGGGCGCGGCCGAAGAAGAAGCGCTGGCGGCCGGGGAGGCCGAGTCAGAGGGCGCGCTGGAGCTGCCGTCGGCGGGTGGCTGGGCGCAGGCGGCGAGCGTCACGACAGCGACCCACGAGGATGTCAGCGCGCGCATGGGCGGCCAGAGGACCACGCGGCGGGGATGTGGTCAACGAGCCCGCCCGCCGCCACAAAGCAAGAGCGGCGACCTCCCGGAGGAGACCGCCGCTCGATCGCGTCGTGACGGGCTTCAGCCGCCGCAGCCGGGCGCAGCCGCCGGCGCCGCACCACCCTGCTGCGGGCGGGGCGGGGGACCGCTGAGCTTGTTCTCGCAGCCGGCCAGCTTGTTCTTCTCGCACAGCTTGGTCTTGATCGTCTCGGCGTCGATCCCGCTGAACTTGAACTTGCCGTTCGCGAGCCAGGTCGGGCTCGACCCGATGCCGGCGGCCTTGGACACGGCGTAGGAGGCCTTGAGCAGGTCCTTGCCTTCGCCGTCGAAGCACTTCTGGATCACGGCGGTGTCGATGCCGGTGTCGCCGCCCGTGCACTTCTCCCACGCCGTGCGATCAGGGTTCTTCTTGTCCATGATCACCTTGTTGCGGCACCAGATGTAGTCCATGTACTTGAAGTCCTTCGGGTAGTGCTTGATCGCGCACAACTCGCGGATGTTCTCGTCCACCTCGGTCTGGCCGTGCATGGCGGTCAGGCCCTTCTTGTCGTCGTAGTCGCCGATGAAGTGGACCTGGAAGTCGATCGCCGTCTTCGGATCGGCCTTCTTGAAGTTCGAGAGCACCTCTTGCATGGCGTCGAAGCCCTTCACGCCGTACGGGCACTCGCTCATCACGAAGAGCTCGAGCTTGTTGGGCACCTCGGCGCGGCACTGCAAGGTCTGCTTGCACTCCTCGAGGTTGCAGCCGTCAGTGTCGGCGCAGGAGGGGTTCCACGCGCCCGTTGCCATGAACTTGTAGTCGCCCTTCTGCTGGATGCCGCGAGCGAAGGCGCCCTTGGCGTCCGCGTCGGCGTCGAGCGTCGCGTCGAACACCACCGCAGGCAGGTTCGCCGGCTTGATGGCGTCGTACAGCTTCTTGCCCTCCGGGTCGGCGTAGTCGAGCGTCTTCATCACCGGGTTGGCCACCTTCTGCTTCACCTGGCCTTCGAGCCGCTTGGTGTCGCACTCGGTGCAGCGCTTGTCGCTCAGGAAGGTCACATTGACCTTGGGCGACTCCGGGATGTCGGCGCACACCGCCGGCTTGTTGCCGGTGTACGCGTTGCAGATCGCCTTCATGAAGTCGGGGCCGCGACGGCCACCCTCGTACTTCTTGCCACCGATGAAGATCGTCGGGCTGCCGCGAGCGCCCATCTTCTGAGCCTTCTCGAACGAGGCCTTCATCAGGTCCTTGCCCTCTTGGCCGTCGATGCACGCCGCGAGCTTGTCTTGCGGCACTCCGTGCTGAGCAGCGCAGGCCTGCCAGTTGGTGTGCACCTCTTTCATGTTCTCGCCTTGGCAGAGCATGAAGTCGAACCACTTGGCGGGCGCGTGCTTCATCGCACACGCCTGGGCGACGTTGCCCTTGACCTCGTTCGGCCCGTGCATGCTGGTGAGGTCGCCGGTGGGGCTGACCTGACCGATGAACTCGACCTTGAAGTCGATGTCGCCGCCGAACTTGGCGACCACGTCTTTGAACGCCTTCTCGGCTTGGACGCCGTAGGGGCACTGAGACATGACGAACAGCTCGACAGGAACCGCACCGGCGTTGACGGTGCGCGCGCCGGCGCCGTCGGCTGCAGTGGCCTCGACTTTCGCGCTGACGTTCGGCCCCGACCCACGGTCGAGACCCCAGATGAGGATCATTCCGGCCAGGAAGGACAGGATGAACCCGACGATGGCGGTACCTTTGTTCATAGTTCGATGCTCCACCCTCGTGAGCCAGAAGCGGCCCTTAAGACAGTTCTTTGCGCGGTCGCACGCCCGAAGGGGCGCACCCAGTCACCGGCGCTTGTGGTCGGGTCACGTTCTAGCGCGGATCTCGCGCTGGCAAAGCGCTTTTTTTCCGAGAGGCTCGCCCCTCCCGGCCGTGCGCGGGAGCGCTCGCCGCGGGCGACCCGGAATTGAGCCATTTCGAGACCCACGAGAGCGGCGCTGTCTCATCAGGGGCAACGGTGTGTTGGTGTGACGTAACGTAAGCTTGTGGTCCGTCGGGGCGCTCCTCGCGTCGTGCTAGATTCCGACCTCCGATGGCTGGTCCCCGCAAGCGGCTGGCGCTCGACCTGCCGGAGCAAGACGACCTTCTGGGCGCCACGCTGGGGGGCCGCTACCAAGTGTTGGCGCTGCTGGGCCGCGGCGGCATGGGCACGGTCTATCGCGTGCGACACGCGGTGATCGGGCGCACCTTCGCGCTCAAGGTGCTGCGCCGCGAGATCATTGTCGATCCCGAGTCGGTCCGCCGCTTCATGCAAGAGGCTCGGCTCACGGCCAGCATCGATCACGAGAACATCGTGGAGGTGATCGACTTCGGCGAGGTGACTGCGGTCGAGGCACCCGCGCTGGGGCAGGCCCGGCAACCTTACTTCGTGATGGAGCTGCTGGAGGGCGAGACCCTGGCGGAGCGCATCGATCGCCATGGGCCACTCTCCGGCGTCGAGCTCGCACCGATTGGCGCGCAAGCGGCGGCGGCCTTGGCGGCGGCCCACCAGCGAGGCGTGGTGCACCGCGATCTCAAGCCCGAAAACCTGTTCTTGCTCCGCCGCAAGGACGGATCCGTGCGGGTGAAGGTGCTGGATTTCGGCGTGGCGAAGCTGGTGTCGGGGGCGAAGTTCACGCGCAAAGGCGTCGTGTTCGGCACGCCCTACTACATGAGCCCCGAGCAGGCGGCTGGCGGAGACATCGACGGTCGGGCCGATCAATACGCGTTGGGGGTGGTGATGTACGAGGCGCTCAGCGGTCGCGTGCCCTTCGACGACGACAGCCACATGGGCGTCATGACCAAGCACCTGTTCGAGGATCCAGAGCCGGTCGAGCGCGTGGTGGTCGACCCCGCAAAGCTCGTGCCCATGGCCCCGATCGTGATGCGTTGTTTGGCGAAGCGGCCGGAGCAACGGTTCGCCGACATGCTGGAGCTCGCGCGGGCGCTGCGCGGGCAGGCCGCCTCGGTCGCGCGACCCACCCTGCCCATGACCGGCGGGCCCCCGCTGCCCGCCGCCCCCCTCGCTCCGACGCTCCAGCAGCTGCCTGCCGGGCGGCCGCGATCGTCGCGCCTGCCTTGGCTCGCCGGTGGGCTTTCGTGCGCAGCCGTCGCGTTGGGGGGATACCTGTTGGTGCGGTCGCGCCCGCCGCCCGCCGCACCGGACACCGCGCCGCCACCGCCGTCGACGCCGGAGGTCACCGCGAGCGCAAGGCCGGCTGCGGTCGCTCCGCCCGACCTCACCTCGTCGAGCGCACCAGCGCCGTCTGCCAGCGCTTCGGCGCGGGCCAGTGCGTCGGCCACAGCCAGATCCTCCGGCCCGGGTCCTCGCGCCGCGCCACCGGCCCCCACCACCAAGAAAACCGTCGACCGGGACGTGTGGTAGGGCCGGCGACCGCTTTGCTTGACACCCGAGCCGGCGGCTCGCCATGCTGCGCCCCGCGTGGCGAAGCGACAGCTCCTTCTCGTCGATGGCGACTCGCGCTCGATTCGCGTGCTCGACGTCAGCTTGCGCAAAGCTGGCTTCAGCGTCACCACTGCCAACGACGGGGCCGACGCGCTGACCAAGCTCGAGGTCTCGCCCCCTGACCTCCTGATCACCGAGACCCGGCTGCCTGGGCTCGACGGCTACGGGTTGGTTCGCAAGCTCAAAGATCGCACCGAGTGGGCGCACATCCCGGTGCTGTTCTTGGCGAGCCAGCGCTCGATCGAGGACAAGATCCGCGGCCTCGAGCTGGGCGTCGAGGACTACCTGACCAAGCCCATCTTCGTGCGGGAGCTGATCACGCGCATCAACCTGATCTTCGCGCGCCGCACGCAAGAAGGCATCGCCACGACCCGCACCACCGCCGCTGGCGGTCGCACCCGCTTCGCAGGCGATCTGGCGGACATGGGGGTGGTCGACCTGATGCAGACCTTCGAGGTGAGCCGCAAGAGCGGCATCGTCCATCTGACCAACAACGAGACCCACGGTCAGGCCAAGATCTTCTTCCAAGACGGCAAGATCGTCGACGCGGCGATGTGGCCGCAAGGCGAGCCGCAGCCGACCATCGAGCGTCGCGGCCCGGGCTACTTGAGCGGTGAAGAGGCGGTGTACCGCACCTTCATCTGGGGCGATGGCTCGTTCGAGGTCGAGTTCTGCAAAGTCGAGGTCGACGACGTGCTCGAGGCCTCGACGCAAGGGCTGCTCATGGAGGGCATGCGACGCCTGGACGAATGGCAGCGCTTGCTCGAGGTGCTGCCGCCCCTCTCGAGCGTGTTCGAGGTCGACTCGGACGAGCTGCTCAACCGACTGAGCGAGATCCCCGACGAGCTCAACGGCATCCTGCGGCTGTTCGACGGCAAGCGCACCCTGATGCAGGTGGTCGACGCATCGCCGTTCGAGGATCTGTCTACGTTGTCCACGGTCTCGAAGCTCTACTTCGAGGGGCTGCTGGTGCAGCGCTCGGGGTTGCCCGAAGACGAAATGGTGCCCAGCACAGAGTCGGTCGCGCCGGCCCCGGTGGTGCCCCGTGCGCCGCTCGAGAGCATCGTGCCGGCGTTCGAGGACGGCGTCTCCGAGAAGCCACCCGTGGTGGCGCTCGCGCCGCCGAAGATCCCTTTGTCGCCTCTGCCCGCCGAGCTCGCGCCTCGCCCGCGCCCGAAAGAGCCGCCGGCCTCGGTCCCGCCGCCGCTGCTGCTCGCGGCCGAGGAGCCGCCACCGCAAGAGTCGCCGCCCACCCTGTCGAGCCAACGGGGAGCAGCGTCCGTCGTTGCCGCTCCGCCTGAGCCTGGCCCGCTGGTTTCGCCTCCGCCTTCCACCCCGAGCGTGTCGTTCCAAGAAGCGTCGGAGGACTCGCAAGACGACGAGGACGAAGACGAAGAGGAGGACGAGGACGAGGACGAGGACGAGGACGAGGATGCTGGCGATGCCGCAGACGCGAGCGAATCGCCCTTGCGCGAGGCCGCCGTCGAGTCTGGGGCGGCCGCGGGTGCACCTCACGAGGCGACCGATGAGGTCGAGGACCGCTGGGCCGAAAACCGTGACGAAGGACTCGCGACCTCGGAGCCCGAGGCCGAACCGGCGCCCAACCCCGAAGTCGAGGAGCGCCGCCGCCGCTTCATCCGGATCGTCGCGGTGGTCGTGGCGGTGTTGGCCGTGGTCGGGGTGATCGCGCTCACCAGCAAGGACCGCCGCGAGTCGCCCACGGACGGCACGGCGACCAGCCAGCCACCCGTCCCCCCTGCGACGGACCCGGTGTTGCGGCCTGCGGTCACCGCGCCCGACGCCACGCCAACGACCACCGCCAGCCAGGCTGCGTCGTCCGACGCGAGCGCCACCGCCTCGGCGTCCGCTTCGGTCGCTGCGTCCGCGACCAGCGAGCCCAGCGGATCGCCCAGCGTCACCGCCCCGCCGACCACGACCGCGCCGCCAACGACCACCCTCACGGGCACGCTCCCCACGGCCACCACCGGTCCTGACGAGTCGGCACCACTCTCGACACGCGCCATTCAGGCCGTAGCCGGTCCCGACAAGGGCAGGGCCATCACGCTGACCCGCCAGTGGACCGCGCAGTCACCCGGCAGCGCGCAGGCTTGGTACTACCTCGGCGCCGCCCTGATGGGCGGCGGTCAGAGCGGTCGCGACGCCTTCAAGAAGTGCGCCGATCTGGCTCCCGCCGACTCTGATCTGGCTTCGGAGTGCAAGGCGCTGGGGCAGTGAGCCGGGTGGTCAGGTTCGGGGTGGGCCGGCCGTAGGTGCTGGGCATGGCGGCGCCATGCTACCGTCCGGGCACCAAGAATGAGCCAGACCCCGCCCTGGGAGCAGCTCGATGACGATGCCCTGTTCGCGGCCGTGCTGGAGCGACGCAGCAAGGGCCAGAACATCGACAAGCCTCTCGCCTTGTTGCTCGAGCGCTGGCGGCGGCCAGCGGTCTACGTCATCCGCCGTATTCAACAATCGTACCGGCGTGGGGTCGAACACGACCAGGACGAGCTGTTCCAGGATGCCGCGTGCAAGTTGCTGGAGCGCGGGCTGGATCAGTACCGCGGCACCACGACCGACGAAGCCGGCGCCACGCGTGCGTCCTCGGCTCGCACGTTCTTCTTGCGCATCGTCAAGCACACCGCGATCGACCAGTATCGTCGCCACCGAGAGGAGCTGTCGACGGCGAGCGCCGAAGACGAGCCCGAGACCCCGATCGGAGAGGTGCACGTTTCCGTCGAGCGCGCTCGACGCGAGGCTGAGCGCGACGACGCGAGCGAGCTCTACTGGAAGGCGTTCGAGCGGCTGCGCGCCGAGCATCCCAACGAGGCCGCGGCGTGGGACCTCTACCACCACCAAGACTTGGATGATCACGTGGCCGTGGCCGAGAAGCTCGGCATCACGGTGGTCAACTCCTACAAGCGCATCAGTCGAGCGCAGGCCCACTTGCGCCTGTTCGTGCTCGAGCTCAAAGACGCGCCTCCGCGTTGAGCGGGGCGCTCCCCCATCTCCCCTTTTTCGCACCAGCCCAAGGAGGCTCACCATGCCCCCGCTTTCGCAGCGACCGTCCACGATCGATTCCCGCATCACCGAGCTCGGCGGTCCGAGCGTCATGAACGTCCTGGTCGCCTGCGGCGAAGCGCTGCGAAGAACCCCCGAATCACCGAGCGCGCGTCCCCACGAAGAAGTGGGCCGCGCGCTCGGAGCTTTGTCGCTGACGGACGTGGAGAGCGCGGTCCGGTCAGTCGATCTCGCTGCCGTGCAGCGCGACCTCGCCGTGGCTCTCAGTGACGCCTTCGAGGTGGGCTTCGCCGATGACCCCGAGGAGCGCACGCTGTTCGCGGCGAGCGCCGCGGCGGGGCTCTTTGCGCGCGACCGCGTGGAGTCCCTGTTGGTGGCGGCCAGGCTCGTGGCCGAGCGCGACCAGGCGCAGGCGCTCTCCGCCGCCACCTCCGAGCTTCGGGCCAAGGCTCACGCCGTCGACGGCGAGCTCAGCCCCAAGGCGCGCTCGCTGACCACCATCAACGCCGAGCGGCGACGCGAGCGCGATCGCCTGCTGGCCGAGCACCGCGCGGCAGCCTGGTGGTTCACCGCGCGCGCCGACGAAGGGGACGACGCCCTGATCGCCGCGCTCGGAGCGTTGCCCGGCAGTGCGCGCCCGCAGGGCCTGTCTGCGGATGCCGAGCGGGATCTCGCCGGCGCTGCGCTCGGCAAACCGTCCCACGAGAGCGCCTTGTCGCGCCTCGCGTTGGGCCACGCCACCGCCAGTGAGCACGCCTGGCTGATGGCCCGCGCGGCCAAGGATCCCGCGCTGGAGCGCGCGGCCACGCTCGCGCTGGATCGCAGCCTCGAGCGCGCGGAGACCAGCGAAGAGTAGGTTGCTGGGCGTCCTGCGCTACGGGGCGTCCCTGTCCTCGCTCGCGCTCGCCAGTGGAGGTCGTGACGATCCCCGCGACCAGCCACCTCTCGCCCCCAGAATGTCGTTGGTCCGCTCTTCGGGCGGACTACCATCGCCCACTCCATGTTCGTCCACTCGGGGCGCTACTGTCCGCGCTGCACCTATCCGCTCGCGCACTCGGTCCATCCAAGCGGCATCGCGATCGATCACTGCCGTCGCTGCGGCGGGAGCTTCATCGACTACGGCAAGGCGAGCCATGTCGTCGGCGAGAAGGCCGACCCCG
>CAZXMG010000105.1:0-24607 GCA_964641275.1 uncultured Polyangiaceae bacterium | reverse complement strand
TGGCCATCCCAGGTGCCACCGACGTGGTCGACTTTGCGTTAGCAGACTACGTTCTCTGCGTCTTGAAATCGGACGACTCGGTGTGGTGTCGCGGTCTCAGCGAGGGGGAGGAGCACTGCGAGGAGTTCCCCTACTGGGGAAAGGTCCAAACGGAACCTTGCCCCGAGCCTATAGGGGGGAGTGCTCCATGAGCTCGATCTACCTCCCTGACTCGGAGAGCGTCATCGACGTGATGGACACCTCGACGATCGGCGACCCCGAGAGCTTCGTGCTCCCCGTCTTGCGTCGCGCCGACTTCGCGTTTGCTGGGCGGCAGAACATGATCGAATCTGGCGTGATTGCACAGGGGTCGACGCGTGTGCGTTCTCGAGCGGGGTGCTCATGGTTCTCACCCATTCTCGGAATGACTGGATGCAGCTGAATGGGGCGACCGCGAGCTTCAGCATCGACGTCCACAACATTTATCTCGACCCAGACGACCCAGCGGTCGAGCTCGTCGAGCTGGGTCGCACTGTGGCAAGTCAGACAGCGGTCAACGCGACGAGCCCCGTTCCCCGGCTGCAGACGGTGTTCTTTACGCCGCCCATCGCGTCGCAGCTTCGCGTGACCTGGGAGTTTCGGCAGGGCGGGAATCAGGCGTCGGCCGCGCTGACGCTCGCCGTCTCGGTGTACCTGATCGGTCGGAGAGCTGCATGACTGTGATCGCTCGAGATGGCATCGACGCCGAGGATGTGCCGCTCCACGATCACGTGGAGGTGTTGCGCTCGGCGGAGGTCGGGTTCGCATGCCGCAGCGAGCAGCGCCAGCGTTGGCCGGTGGCGGTCGGCGTGGACGCTTCCACGTGGGTCTCGGCAGTACATGTGGTGGCGGTTCACCAACGGAGTGAGTGGGTAGAGAAGTCTGGCTTGTCGGTCTCGGTGGAGGCTGTCGAGCTCGACCCCGATGTGCCCGAGCCGATATTCGGCGGCACCCAACGCGCGGTCGTGGAGCTCGACCAGAACACTTCGGCGCCGAGCTGCTCGGTGGTGGCGCTGAGCCCGCCTTGGGGTTCCAAGCTGGCGGTGTTTCTGGAGCCGAACCAGGGTCCAGGAGAGCCAACGGAGACGCAGACCTGCACACTCTCCGTGTGGCCGGTGGGCCGACGGCAGTCTGTCAACCGGGACTGATTCCGCCCAGCTGCAGCACCTCGTTTTTGTGTGATGGCCCAGCTGGGGTGGGTCCACCCACCCCTCAGCATGACGTCGAACAGAAGGTCCCGCTTCGCCCAGGTGGCCGTGCTACCCGCCCTGCTCTTCGGCTCCCTCGGCTTCGATCTCGATCGGGGGGAGCTCAAGTGCGAGCAGGCGGCCGTGCACCTCTCGGAGTGCTGCCCTGACGTCGTGCTGGTGCGCTCGAGCTGCATCCAAGAGGGCGGCTGCGGGCGCAGCGAAGAGTCGACCATCGTCACCATGGAGGAGAGCGACTGCATCCGCTCCTCTTCCTGCGACGAGCTCGCGGAGCAGGGCTTGTGTGAGCGCCTGCAGGCCCGCATCGACCTGCTCGAAGACCCCGACGGCCCCTCGATCCAGACCCTGTACCAGGAGGATTCGCTGTGCGACTGAGCCTCGTCTTCGTGGCGCTGGTGCTGGCCTTGCCGTTGCCCGTGCGGGCCGACGTCAGCGGTGATCCACACGCGCCGGACAGCGTCACCCCGAGCGACGCGGACGCGCCCAGCCCGGAGGCCACCCGGCTCGCCGTGCGAGCGTCCGCCGGCGGGGCCACCCGCGCCCTGTTCGACGTGTTCCTGGGCGGCGCCGAGGCCGACGTCGGCATCGGCTTCGACTCTCGCTTCGGCTCGTTCGGCATCACCGCAGCGTTCTTCGGTGGCGTCGTCGACGGCGGCTTCACCGCCATCCACGGCACGTTCGGCTTCGATCTCGCCTGGCCCGTCGGCGACGTGCGCCTCGGCTTTCGGCCGCGCGTCGGCTACTTCGATCTCGAACGCTTCACCACCGAGCGCCAGTTCGGCGCCTACACGCTCGGGGCGGTCGGCCACGTGTCGATCGACGTGCACCGCAAAGACGGCGTCGCCGTCGCGCTGGGCATCGAGCCCTCCGCGGAGGTCGTCGCCGCGATCGGCAACGACGGCTCCAGCCAGGACGGCGCGGCCCCGCTGCTCGGCGGCCGCGGCTTCGTCGAGGTGCGCTGGCGCCGCGTGGACTGACCGCGCGCCCTCAGGTCGAGGGCAGCGCGTTCACCGCCTTGCAGGTCTTCAGCACCACCCAGATGTACAAGGGCGAGAAGAAGAAGGCACCGATCCACAGCCCCTGAGACAGCGGCGGAGCCTGGATGCCGTAGCGCTGGATGTACTTGTTGTAGTCGGTGGGCCAGCCGAAGAAGATGTTGAACACCCAGTAGATGTTGAAGAACGGCACGAACATGAGGCCGATGGCCTTGCCCGGCGTGGTTCGCGCCTGCCCATCGTCGATCGCCTTCCACTGTTTGTAGGTGAAGACGTAGCTCGCGATGATCCCGATCACGAACGGGATCCACGAGAACATCAGCAGCTCGGTCACCTTGCTGTCGGTCGCTCCCCAGGCCGTCAGCAACACGCCGAGGAAGACGCCACCGACCATGAAAACGAGGTAGAGCCCAGCGCTCATCTTCACGCCCGTCTTGGGCGCCTGACCGGCCGTCGCTTGGCCGTAGCCCTGCGGAGGGCCGTAGCCCTGCGGAGGGCCGTAGCCCTGCGGGGGGCCGTAACCCTGCGGAGGGCCATAGCCCTGCGGAGGGCCGTAGCCCTGAGGCGCGGCGGGTTGTTGCCCCCACGCTTGTTGTTGACCTTGTCCGTACCCTGGGGGACCCGGAGGATAGCCCGGCGGCTGTTGCATGCGGCGATGCTACATCCGTTCTGCCGCGATTGTTCGGGCTGTGTTGGGGGCGGCGGAGACGGCGGCTGCCAGCCAACCGCGCTCACTCGTCGTCGTAGTCCTCGTCGTCGTCGAGCTCGTCGAGCTCCTCGTCGCTCAGGTCGGCGCGCTCGCCCGAAGCATTGGCGATGGCGAAGCCCTCCAGGCTCTCGAGCGCCTTGTCGACCGGCTCGTGCCCGCTCACCGCCATGTCAAGCGCCATCGCCACCATGACGAGGTCGGTGCGGGCGCTGAGACGATTGGCGAGCTCGACCGCCAGGTTGGCGAAGGCTGGGTGAGAGCCGACCGGCTCGCCGGGGTCCTGCCCGCGCACGGCGCGGGAGATTCCCTGAGCGATCTCGACGTCGGAGGCGCCCTGCTCGCGCAGCTGCCTGACGCCCATGCGCAGGTTCGCCCAATACAGCCTTTCGGCGCGGACCTTGGGGTCGGGCTCCTCGAGCTCGAGCAAGCGTGTGCCCAGCTGGTTGACGCGAGCGACGACGTCGTCGCTCATCTCGCTGGGCAAGGCGCGTCCGATCGCGCTGCGCAGTCGCTGGATGGCGTTGCTCGGGATGCGCGCGCCGGCGGTCACGATCGCGTCGAAGCGTGAGATAGCGCCCTCTGCGAGCCCGAAGACCTGATCGAGCGGGACGCTGCGGTCGACCGCGCCGGACACCCGATTGCCCTGGACGAGCGCCAAGTTGACGAGCGCGTCCCATTGGTCCTCGCCTTCGGTGTCTGCCAGCGACGCCTCGAGGATGGTGATGGTCTTTTGCATCAGCTCCTCCGCCTCGTCGGCGCGCCCGCGGGTCGAGGCGAGGCGCGCGAGGTCGCCGTACGAAATGGCGATGTTCAGGTGCTCGGCGCCGGGCAGCGCCTCACGCAGGGCGAGCCCTTGCCGATAGCGAGCCTCTGCTTCGTCGAGCTGGCCGGCCGCGTGGTGGGCCGCGCCCAGGGAGTGGAGCGTTTGCGCGCGCTGCTTGGGGTCGTCCGCGAGCGCCTGCTCGGCCAAGGCCACGGCGCGTTCGAGCATGGCGACCGCACGCGCGGGGCTCGCGTGATAGGTGAGCGTGCTGCCCAGGCGATCGAGGGCACGCGCGAGCAGCGCCTCGTCGCCCAAGAGCTCGGCGCCGGACACCGCGCGGTGACCTTCGCGCAGCGCGTCTTTGCCCTCGCCGCGGTAAGCCATGCCGAGGGTGCGCTCGATCGCCCGCGTCACCGTCTCGATCGTGGGCGGCTCCGCCCAGGGCGCCACCACGCGAATGAACGCGCTCGTGTCCCACAGCGCCTCGAAGTAGTCGTCCTCGCGCGCGTCGTCGGCGTACTTCTTGTCGAGCAGAATGGCCTCGGTGAGCGCCTCGAGCGCGGGCTCTGTGCGCCCCAGCTTGGCGAGCTCGCAGGCGAGGTTGAACCGCAGCACAGCTTCCTTGTCGACGGCCGCGGTGGTCTCGGCAGCGATGGCCTGCTGGTAGAAGTCAACGGCTCGCTCGTGTTGCTTGAGACCCGTCGCGGCCATCGCTCGCTTGTAATGGGCGCGGGCTCGCGCCGCCGGGCTCACGTCGGGTTGGCTCACCATGTCGCTGGCGATCGCGAGGACCCCCTCGAAGTCCTTCTCGGACTCCGTCAGCCAGAGCATGGATTGGTAGAGCTCTTCGACGGCGATGGTGCTCTCCTCGTTCTTGTCCTCGAGTCGGCGATCGAAGCGAGTCAGCGCGGCCTCGCGCGGGGGCTCCACGCGGCCGGCGCGCGCCAGCTCGATCGCTTGGCGGTAGGTTGCGAGCGCGGCGTCGCGATCGTCGTTGGCAGATTGCGCGTGTGCCAGCAGCGCGCGGCTCGCGACGTGGCTCGGGAACGCCTGCACGGCGCTCGCGGCCAAGGCCAGCGCGGGGCGTTGGAGCGCCCGGCTGTAGGACTTGCGCAGGCGCAGCTTGGCCGAGACGAAGGCCAGCTCTGGCTTGCGCGCAGTTGTTTGCGCCCACACCGCTTCGACCGCTTGGAAGGTCTTCTCGGCGTCGTCCAGCGCCACGCTCAGCTGGTCGACGATAGGGGTCAGATCCGTCTCGTCGTCCGGCAGGCGGGCCGCGACCTCGCGCAGCGCCTGCTCTGCGTCGGGGCCGCCGCCCGCGGCGCCCCACCCGGCGGCGAACAGCGCTCCCGGCCACCATTTGCCGAGGCCGATCAGCGCGCGCGCCCGAGCGCGCCATGCTTCGTGCGGAACTTCCTTCTTCCTGTCGTCGAACACCGCGGTCGCCGCGGAGAGCGCCTCGTCCCAGCGCTGCTCGGACACCAGCGCGGGCAACGCCTCGAGCCGCTTCCGCTTGGCCTCCGCCTCGGCCTGCTTCTGAGCTGCTTGCTCGGCGGCGGCGCGGAGCTCTTGCCAATGCTGCGGGACCCAATCGAGATCCGCTCGGCGGTCGGCCAAGGCACCGACCGCCGCGCTGAGCTCGGCCCATTGCAGGCTGAGCGCCACGCGCAAGGCCGCGTCGTTGACGAGCTTGGAGGGGACCTGGAGCAACGCGCACAGCGCAGCGGCCACGTCACCTTGCGAGATGGAATCGTCGTAGCGCATGAGCATCGCCAGATCGTGCAGCACGAACGCCCCGCGCGCCTGGACCGCGGCGCTCGTCGAGGTGGCGATGCCGTCGATCACCTCCTTGGCAGCTTCGGTGGCGGCGATGCGCTCCACTTGGGCGGCGAGCGGCGCTCGCTCGGGTCCGAGCAGCACGAACAGCGCAGAGCCCGTCTGGATGCTGGTGATGAAGCCAATGCGGCCCTCGCCCTTCGTCCACTCGGTGGTGCGCTTGAACCCGGTCTGCGGCGGATCGAACGCGCGCGAGAATCCCTCCCGCAGCAGCGCTTCGTGAACGGCTCGTCGAGCAACGGCTCGTGTGGCGACTCGAATCACGACTCGTCCTCCTCATCCAGCTCGTCCTCGTCCAGCTCGTCCTCGTCCAGGTCGTCCTCGTCGTCGTCGTCTGGCTCGTCGTCGCCCTCCTCCTTGGACCGCGGGGGCGAAGGCGCGACCCAACCGGCGATTTGCTCGCGCAATGCGGCGTCGAGCGCTTCGTCGGCGCACAGCTCGAACAGCAGCCCCTCGGCGCCCAGGTCCGCCGCGAGGGACACGGCACGCTCGCGGTGCTCCGGCAAGGCGGCGAGGTCGCGGAGCAGCTCGTAGGTCGTGGCTTCGCCACCGTCGAGGACGCCCATCACCATGCCCACGTAGGGGGTCAGGCCTTCGGCGCGCACCTTGGCCATCGACTCGGGTGTGGTCGAGCCACCGCGGATCAGCGACGCGAGCAGATCGACCGGCAGGTCTGGGGGCACGAGCAGGTGCCCATCGCCTGCGGGCAATCGCGCCACGAGCGGCGCGGGATCGTAGCGGAGCTCCGCGGTCACGGCTTGGAATGGGCCTTGCTCGATCACCAGCATGCTGCGCGACCACAACGAGCGCATGGCGACGCTTCGATTCCTGGCAGGGTGCTGTTCGCGCGCCCGCTCCGCCACGACGCGGAGCTGCAACATCGAGCAGCTGGTCGGGTCCTCGGGCCAGGGGTCATCGTCGTTCGCGCTGCCCCAGGTGGCCGCGGCGTCCAGCCATGGCTCGACCTTGCCGATCAGCTCGGCGAACTTCTCGATGCTGTCGACGCCGAGATCTTCGAGCGAGCCGCGCAAGATGCGGACGCTGCTCGTGAGCTCGGCGCGGCCCTGAAAAGGCCGTAAGAGATAGGGCTCCAGATCGCGCGACAGGCCAGCGAGGGTCGGCTCGGCCGACGGCCAGAGCATGGGAGGCAAGTGTGTGCCCAGGGTCGCGAACACGCGCGTCGGGTGCTCGGGATCCGCCAGCAGCACCATCGACTGCTCGTTCTGCGTCAACCGCACCGTGCGAGTCGGACCGACGGCCAACACCTGACTGCGGCGGATGCGCGCGCGGCCCTCTTCTTGGAGCTCGTCGCCGTACGGGAACTGATCGAAGCCCTGCAGCAACAGCTCGCTGATCTTGGGCCCCACCTCGGGCTCGAGCCAGCGGAAGCCAGCGCCGGGGTTGGCCTCGATCTCGGATCTGAGGGTGGGGGCCCAATCGGGGAGCGCGGTCGTCATCGGTTCGAGCAGTAGACGAGGGCTCGAGCCAGCTGTCGCGCGGATTTTTCTCGGGGCCCGTCAGCCGTTCAGGCGGGGTCGTCGGCCAACGGGACGCCGTCGAAGAAGTGCACCTCGCCGGTGGCCAGATCGTACTCGGCGCCGACCACGGCCACGCGGCCCGCGAGCACCAGCTCCTCGAGGATGCGGCTGCCGTGGCGCAGCTGGTCCGCCGCGGCGCGCACGTTCGCGCGCACCGCCTCGCGCATGACGGTCTCGTCCGGTTCGCGCGTGACCAGGGCCTCGACGTGGGGCGCAATGCGGTCGGTGATCGAGCGGATGTCACGCGACGCCGGGTCCCGGCCGGTGTGCAGCGACTTGACCGTGGCGACCACGGCGCCGCACTGCGTGTGGCCCATCACCACCACCAGGCGCGATCCGAACTGAGAGGCAGCGAACTCGATCGAGCCCACCACCGACGGGGCGACGATGTTGCCGGCGATGCGCACCACGAACAAATCGCCGAACCCCTGGTGGAAGAGGATCTCCACAGGAGTGCGGGAGTCGGAGCAGCCGAGCACGATCGCGAACGGGCGCTGCGACTCCTGCGCCAGGTATTGGCTCCATCCGCGGCCAGAGATCGGGCCGCTCTCTTCGCGAAAGCGGCGGTTGCCTTCGATCAGCCGGTCGAGCGCTTGGCGCGGGGTGGGTGAGCTGGGGTCCCAGGTGTGAGGCACGCTCGGAGGTTGGGACAGCCCCGGCCGAGCGACAAGCGCCTTCTCAGAACTGGGCCCGGACCGCCACGCCTGCGCCGGCGCGCACCGGAGCCAGCGAGATCTCGACCGATTCGCTGGGCTCCTCGTCGGGGACGAGCTGCTTGCCGATCACGATCATGGGGATGCCGCCTGCGAGCAGTCCGCTCCCACCGACGAGCAGCGACGCACCCACGATGGTGGTGGTGGGGTCGGTGCTGCAGTCGAACGGGTCGCCGCCCGTCTCCACGACGATGTTACTCGAGCCCTGGCAGGTCTCTTGGCTCTGGTCCTGGCCGATCAAGGCGGCAGCACCGAGGATCGTGCTGATCGAGCCCAGCGAGACCAGGACGATCCCGCCAGCCATGAGCCCGGGGCTCTTGCGCCGGAGCTCGCGCGTCTCGTGGCGCGAAGCGTGAGGGTCACCGCTCTCGCCTGCGAAGGCCTGGCCGGGGGCAAGGAGTGAGAGGGCCGAGAGACCCAGAATCAGCGAGAGCACGGGCTTGGCGTTCATGTTGCCCCCCGCCTTCGCAAGCGTCGTGCCTGCGTGCGGAGGGCCCACACACCGGGCGACACGCCGCCACAACGCCCCCCAGAACCGACTCGAGGGGTGGGAGCTGAGTGCGGCCGCCCTCAGGCGCTGGGGTTGGACTGCCTCAACTGGCGGCGACGATCACCTCGGCCAAGGCGTCGGGGCGCTCCTCTGGGACCCAGTGGCTCGCGTCGGGCAGCCAGCGCAGAGCTGCGTTCGGGCACACCTCGCGCTGCATGCGCTCGGCGACGCTCCGCGTGATGGCCTCGTCGCGCTCACCCCAGACAATGGTGGTAGGCACCGTGACTTGCTCGAACGGCGCGTCGTGGCGGAGGCGGAACAAGCTCCACTTGCCGCTGCGGTAGTAGGAGAGCGCCGCGCGCAGGCGAGCCGGGTCCCGCAGCGGGGCCAGGTAGAGCTCCAGGTCCTCGTTGCTGAAGGTGCCCTTCTTGGAGCTGCCCTTCAGGGCTCGCGCCAGCGCGCCCAACCCGCTCGCGATCATCAAGTGCTCGACGCCCGGGACCTGGAAGAAGACCGTGTACCAGGAGGCCTTCAGCTGCTCGCGGCTCGCGCGCATCTCCTTCACGTAAGCGCCCAGATGCGGGCCGTTGACCGAGACGTGGTGCCTCACCAGCTCGGGCCTTCGCAGGCACAGCTCCCAGCTGACCGGCCCGCCCCAGTCGTGCGCGCACACGATCGCCGGGCCCGTCGCGCCGTCGCCTGCCGTCGCCTCGAGCACCACCGCCAGATCGTCGGCCAGGGTGGCGAGATCGTACTTGCCCGAGCGCGCGAGCTCGCTGCCGGCGTAGCCGCGCTGATCGATCAACAGGACGCGGTAGCGGTCGCGCACCAGCGGCAAGAGCTTGCGCCACTCCGCCGCATTTTGCGGGAAGCCGTGCACGCAGAGCAGGCGCGCTCCGTTCGCGGGCCCGGTGCGGAGCACGCGCAGACGGGTGCCGTCTCGCGCCTCGACGAAGCTGATCTCGAGCCCATGCTCGGCCGGGTAGTCCTGGATGCGGTCGCCGGTCTTGCTCACCCAGGCCAGATATCGAAGTTGACGCGGGGCATCAACCTGCCGCATACGGCCGCTCGCCATGGCGCTGGTGGTCCAGAAGTTTGGTGGCACGTCGATGGGCTCGATCGAGCGCATCAGGAACGCCGCTGCGCGCTCGCTCGCCACGCAGGCAGAAGGCCACTCGGTGGTCGTGATCGTGAGCGCGATGGCCGGCGAGACGAACCGCTTGCTCAAGCTCGCGCACGAGGTGGCCTCGGTCCCGAGCGCGCGCGAGCTGGACGCCCTGGCGGCCACCGGCGAGCAGGTCGCGAGCGCGCTCATGGCCATCGCCATCCAGGCGTTGGGCGGGCGCGCGCGCAGCTACTTGGGCCACCAGATGAAGGTGCTCACCGACAGCGCCTTCACCAAGGCTCGCATCAAGACCATCGACGCAGGTCGGGTGATCGAGGCGGTGCGCGGCGGCGAGGTCGCCGTGGTGGCCGGCTTTCAGGGGGTGGACGAGCACGGTGACATCACCACCCTGGGTCGCGGCGGCAGCGACACCAGCGCGGTCGCCATCGCCGCGGCGCTCGCTGCGGATGTGTGTGAGATCTTCACGGACGTGGACGGCGTCTACACCACCGACCCGAACATTTGCCCGTCCGCCCGCAAGATCGACCGCATCAGCTACGAAGAAATGCTCGAGCTCGCGTCGCTCGGGGCCAAAGTGCTTCAGATCAGGAGCGTGGAGATGGCGATGAAGTATGGTGTGCCCGTGCACGTGAGAAGCTCGTTCTCGTCTGCGCCCGGCACGTTGGTGACCAACGAGGCCGATCTGGAGCAGGTGGTGGTCACCGGCGTCGCCTACGACAAGGGCGAGGCGCGGGTGATGCTGGTCGGGGTGCGCGATCAGCCCGGCGTGGTGGCCGAGATCTTCAACGCGCTCGCGCACCACAACGTCAGCGTCGACATGATCATCCAGAACGTCAGCGTCGAGGAGCGCGGCGGTGGCTCGAGCCTGCGCACGGACGTGACCTTCACCGTCGCCAAGACGGATCTGGCCCGCGTGCGCGACGTGATCCAGGGCGTGGGCACCGCCGTAGGCGCCGGCGACGTGCGCTACGACGAAGACATCGTGAAGGTGTCGATCGTCGGCCTCGGCATGCGCTCGCACGCCGGCGTGGCCGCCAAGATGTTCCGCGTGCTGGCGGACCACAACATCAACATCCAGGCCATCTCCACCAGCGAGATCAAGGTCAGCTGCCTGGTCGCCACCAAATACACCGAGCTCGCCGTGCGCGCGCTGCACGAGGCGTTCGAGCTGGACAAGGGGCCGCTCGAAGAGCACGCCGGCGTGGCCTCCAAACCTGGGGCCTGAAGCGGTCGGAGGTACTATCATCTGCCGATGGCGATGATTTCTTGTGCAGCCTGTAGCTTCGTCGCGCGTGAGCGCGAGACCTCGTGCCCCGAGTGCGGCGCGGCCTTGCGACGCGCGGACGGCTCGCTGCCGAAGACGGCCGCGGCCGTGCTGCTGGGGCTGGCAGTGGGCGCTGGCGCTTGCACCAGCGCCGCGCCCGAGTACGGCGTCCCTGGCACCGGGGGCAACATCGACCCGGGCGGCGGCGGTGCGGGTGCAGGCGAGCAGGGGGGAGGCGGCGAGGCGGCCGGCGCGGGTGGAGCGGGCGGCGGCGACGCGCCGCTCTACGGCATCCCCGGCACCGGTGGCGCTGGCGGCGGCTGAGCTCCTCGACGCGTTCGGCAGCCGTGGGATTGGCTCAGCAGCCATGCTAAGGGGAGGCATGCTGCACAACACCTCGCTTCCTTTCGGCCGCGTGATCTCGACCTCCCTGTTTGCCCTGACGTTCGCGGTGAGCGCCTTCACCACCGCTTGTCGCGACGACGCAGACGGCGCTGGGGGCAGCGGCAATGGATCCAGCGGGGGCGAGAACTCTGGTGCTGGCGACACGGGTGGCAGCGGCGGGGGCGGCGGCGAGGTGGCTGGCTGCGAGGGCCCCGAGGCCACCATCCAAGAGATCACCACCGGTCAGTTCGGCCCGGGCTCCAAGGTGAGCGTCAACGGCGTGGTGGCCATGAGCCACAAGTTCCTGGTGTCCAAGTCGAGCACCACGGACAACTGCCTGTGGGGCGTGTTCGTGTCAGCCCCGGGGCTGACCGAGACGGCCGAGAACACCGGCATGCTGATCCTCAGCTATGGCTTCAAGGCGAGCATCCCGGAGGGAGGCGACCAGTCGTATTGCCCGCGCTTGGGCCAAGACCCCGCGGGCGATCAGATCCCGGACAACACCCAGCCAGGCGACGTGCTCGATCTGGTCGGGACGGTGAGCCGCTTCCCCGACGACCCGATGTGCACCTCGCCCAACCCGCCCAACCAGGTCGGCATGTTGCAGCTGGGCTCGGTGTGCAAGGCAGAGCTGGTGGGGACGGCGACGCCGCCTGCGCCGGTGGTCCTGAGCGGCGCTGACATCGACGGCCTCTCCAGCACCACCGACCAGGCGTTCCACGACAAGTGGGGCGGCGTGAAGGTGCGCCTGGAGAACGTGGGCGTGGAGCCTTCCGGTGGCGCGGTCGTCGGCATGTACGGCGTGATCACCCTGAGCAATGGTGTCGAGGTCGGCGACAAAATCTACTACCGCGGTTACTCGAACAACGTGTGCCACGAGGGGCCGGTGTTCAGCGACACCTCCGTGATGTTCGACTACGTCGACGGCTTCCACTACCTGGCGTTCTGCTCGTGGGGCATCCAGAGCAACGACAAGTGCGCGGACTTCTCGCCCCAGAGCGAGGATTGCACTGGCGCCACTTGCGAGCCCGATTTCATCGACTGACCGAGGATGCCCTACCGAGAGCGCCGCCAAGAGCGCGCGCGAGCGCCCGCCAAGAGCGCGCTCGTGCTGCGCGACCTGGTCAGGCAGTTCTCCGACCCGTACGCGTGCTTGCGGGAGCTGGTCCAGAACTCGATCGACGCCGGCGCGACCTGCGTGCGCGTGGTGGTCGAGCGCGAGGGAGATCTGCTGCGCACCTCGGTGACCGATGACGGCGCGGGCATGAGCCTGGAGCTGATCCAAGGCCCGTTCCTCACCAAGTTCGTCTCCACGAAGGAGGGCGACAGCAGCAAGATCGGCAAGTACGGGGTGGGGTTCCTGTCCGTGTTCGCGCTCGAGCCACAGCTCGTGGTGGTGGAGACCGAGCGCGACGGCCAGGCGTTCGCCATTCAGCTCGCGCCGGACTTTTCTTTCGAAGTGCGGCGTGCGACGCCTCGTGGGGCCTCGGGCACGACGGTGACCATCGTGCAATCGGGCGTGGCCGACGAGGCGCAGCACCGGGCGCGCGCCAAAGAAGCGCTGATGCGATGGTGCCGGCACGCCAAGCTTGCCATCGAGTGGCGCGACCAAGGCACCTCGGAGCGCATCGACCGACCGCTCGGCTTGGTGGCGCCGGTGGTGGTGGAGCACCGCGAAGAGGGCTTGCACGTGTTGGTCGGGCCGGCCGCGGGCACCGAGCACGTCGGCGGAGACAAAGACGGTGGCACGAGCGACTTCGCGGGGTTCTACAGCCGCGGGCTCACCCTGATCGAGGCGACCGTCGGCGAGCATGTGCGGAGCGCGATCCGCTTCAAGGTCGAGGCGACCGAGCTGTCGCACACCATCAGCCGCGACGACGTGATCCGCAACCGGGCGTACGCAGGAGCGCTGGCGCGGGTGGACGAGCTCGCCAAGCGCCCCTTGCGTGAACGGCTGCGAGCGGAGCTCCAGCGCGCCGCGGAGCGCAGCGCCGAGCTCGGCGAGCTCGAGGTGGGCTTCGTGGCGCTGCTCGCGGCCGCACGTGTGTGGTTGCCCCCCGAAGAGATCATGCTGCCGCTCGTCGAGTCAGGAGCGGCGCGAAACGTCACCTCCTTGGAGGCGCTCGCGCGTGCGAGCGAGCGCGGCAAGTTGCTCGTGGCGACGGCCCGCAGCGAGCTCACGCGGGCTGCCATCGAGCGCGGCTATTGGGTGGTCCTCGCAAGCCTCGCTGCTGGGCTCGCTCTGCCGCAGCGACCCGTGGAGGAGCTGCTGCGTCAGGCGGCGTTGTCCTCGCCGCCGCGCCCGTTCGTCGACGCGCTGCTGCGAGCGCTGGCGCAGATCGACGTCGCGGTGACGCGGGTGCTGGTCACCGCCGATCGCGACCTTGCGGGGAACGTGGCGCTGCGAGTGCCCGAGTCGCAGCTGCTGCCGAATGCGGAGCGCGCCGCCGCCGTGGTGCTGCCCCCGGTCGACGCAAAAGGCCCCTGCGCACTGCTGTTGTTCACGGCGGTGCCAGCGGTGGCGGCGCTGCTCGCGAGCCCTGATCCCGAGCGCGCGGCGCTGCTTTGCGCGCGCCTCGTGCACCTGGCGATCGCGGGAGAGCTGTCGCGTGCCCACAACCTGGCGCTGCTCGAGGCCTCGTTGCCGATCTTGGCCGAGGCGCCGCGGTGAGCGGGGAGCTCCTGCTCTCGGGGTCGATGGGCGTCGACGCCCGGCGCGCCGCGCAGAAGATCCGCGACCATCTGTTGGCTCAGCCCTCCAGCTGGCTGTGCGAGATCGCGAGGGTCGCCACCCTGTCCGGCGCGAAGCGGCTCGCCATTCGCCTGCGCGCGCTGGGCGCCACGATCGAGTGGGACGGCCAGCAGCTCCCACCCGATCTGGTGGAGCAGTTCGGGCGGCACCTGCTTTCTGCCGAGATCGAGCCCGCCCCGAAGCGCGGCACCAAGGCCAAGAAGAGGCGACACGATCGGCGGCTGGAGCTGCTCACGTTGGCCGTGTTCGCGGCGCTCGGCGACGAGGCTCTCGCGGTGGAGCTGGCCATCGCCACCCCCGAGGGAGCGCTGTCGCGGCGGATGGTCCGCGCCGAAGTGGAGCAGGTGCTCGAGCGAGCCGAGCCCGCGACGGCCCACGTGGGGGCCTTCGAGCTGCCCGGCGCGGTCGCGCGATTCGAGATCGACCTCGCGTTTGGTCTGCCCGCGCTGGGGCGCGCGTTCGGAGTCGGTGGGGTGCCGGCCGCGGTCCTCGAGCTGCGTCGGCGGCTCGGTGGCGGGCTCTCCGTGACCGTGGACGGCGAGGCGTGGTCGCCGCCCGCCTCCACCGCGCTGTTGTCGGTCGAAGCGGGCACCGTGCAAGGGCTCGCTCTTCGACTCGACCTCCTGCCCACGAACCAGCCCGAGCCGCGGGTGGTGTTCCACGAGCTGGGGGTCGAGATCGCTCGCGCGGGCCTGTTTGGCGGCGAGGCGCTCGAGGCCCCGCTCGGCATTTCGGTCAGCGGCGATGAGGTGGCCACGAACGTCTCGCGATCCCAAGTGGCCGCGCAGGTCGAGAGCGCCGTGCGGGCAGAGCTCGAGAAGGCGCTCCCGAAGCTGTGTGACGCGCTCAAACAAGCGCTGTCGGAGGCGCTCGAGCGTCGAGACGAGGCGCGCTTCGCGCTGCTCGAGCAGGCTGCGGGTCGGCTGGCAGTGGCGGCTCTGCCGCTCACCACCGACGGACCCCTGCGTGCGTTCGACCGGGCGTTTGCGCCGACGCTCAGGTGGCCGCTCTTGGCGGACGCCACAGGGAGGGCCATTTCGATCGCCGACGCGCAGAGCCGCAAGCGCGGCGACCATTTCATCGCACGGCGCTCGGAACATCCGCTGCCGGACAAATACGGTCCGCTCGTTCGCGACGTGTTCTGGGCGCGTGGGCGTGCGGCCGAGGCGGCGCTGCTTCCCTGCGTCGACTACGAAACCATTGCCGAGGAGGTGCATCGAGGGATGATCCGCCTGGCGTCGCTCGCCCATCTCCCCGTCGAGGCGGCGCCGCGTGGGAGGGCGATCGCCTCGGCTCGTCTCTCGGAGCCCGATGGCTTCGAGGCGGACCTCAGGCTCGAGCTCTTGGCCAACACCACGTCGTCGATTCGCGCGTTCGTCGGGGAGCACTTGATCGAAGAGATCGAGGTCCAGTCACCCTCGCTGCTGTACCGCTACGCCGCAGCGGCACGTTGGCCGGGCGTCCTGTTGGCCAAGCGGTCGATGGACGCGGTCGTGCGAGGCTTCGACTTCGGTCGCCTGCTCGGGCGGCTCGAGCGGCACGCCCGCGCGCAGCTGGCCGCCCATTTGAGCTCTGGTGACCTCACCGTTCCGGGGGACCTCCGGAGCTTGGCGCTGCGATGTTTGGCGGTCGACGGCGCCGCGCACGACGAGCTCGGCGACTTGAAGTTGTTCGTGGGGTTGGACGGTGAGGCGCGCTCCCTGCGGGAGCTGCGTTCTCACGCCAAGAAGCGGCGCGCGCTCTTGTACGTGGGCGACGACAGCCTCGCCCCGGCCAAGTCCGGCAAAGGGTCGCTGATCGTGCGCCTGAATCTCTCGGACCGCGAGCTGTGCGCCAAGTTGCTCGAGAAGGTGGTGCTGTGCGATGTGGGCTTCGCCGTCGCGCGCCAGCCCGGCACGCTCGCGAGCGTGCGCGCGGAGCGGGAGCTCCTCGGCGACGACGCCGTGGTGTTCGAGCACCGCGGTCTGGTGGTGGGGGCGGCGCCCGCGCTGGGTGGGCGGTACGTCGGCATGTTTCGCGGACAGCGGCTGTGCGACGTGGCGCTCGGCCCAGCTCGCCCACAGATGCTGTGCGTCAGCGACGGCGAAGATCCCGTCCTCGATCGCGATGACCGGTGGCCGGCGCTGCTCGACACGGCCGCACGCAAGCTCGTGGATCACCTCGCGGCGGACCTCGAACGTATGCGGCGCGCCGCGCTCCTGCCCGGTGTACGCGCGCTGCTCGCCGCGCGTTTGGAGAAGGGCTCCGAGAAACAGCTGGCAGCAGCACGTCAGTGGCCCATGTTCCTCGTCGCAAGTCCACATGCCGCAGACGAGGTGCTGAGCGCGAACGAGCTCAAGATTCGTTTCGCGGGCCCGGTGCCAGCGGTCGAGCCCGCGCATCGCTTCGCGACGAAAGAGCCAGCGTTGCTGGCCTCCGACAGCGATCGGCGCGTCCTGTTCCGTGTGGCCAGGTTGACCTGCGCACCGCGGGACAACCGCATCGGTGCCGAGCCGGCCGCACGGACGCCCCCGCCTTCTGCGGCGGCGCCACCAGCTCCTTCGAATGCTCCCCCGAGCGCGGATCTGCTGTCCGAGATCCGCCCTCTGATGCCGCAGCCGACGGAGGTGACCAAGCCCGAGACACGTCCGCCGATGCGGGTTGCTCCGCCGGCGTCCTGGTCCAAGCCGCCGGAGCCGGTATGGGTCTCGGCCCCCGCGTCTGGCGCGACCGCGCGGCCGGTCGTTGCGGAGACGGTGGTGCCGCGACCGAGTGGGCTGTGGGATCGCATGTTCGGCGCGCTCGGCCAGCGGCCGGACGCCGCGGCGGCGCCAGACCATCCGCTCACGTTGCTCTCGCGCCGCGCTCGCGAGCATCTGCCCGTCCCCGATCTCCAGCTCGCGCTGGTCTCCGGCTCGCCCCTGGCGTTCGATCGCAGGAAGGCCACGCTCGAGGTCGACCCTCGGCACGCCACCGTGCGCACGTTGGTCGAGCATGGCGAGTGGCTCCCCTTGGTGGCGGCCGCCTATTCCGAGATCAACCGTGAGCTCGGGGTGGTGACGGACGCCCAGGAGCTGCGCGCGCTGTGTCTGTTGGTGCTGGATCCGCCGCGCAGTCTTTGACCACGTCAAAGCAAGTCAGCTTGCAACGAGCTTCGCGCTGCGCGTACCGTGGTGGGTGCGGTCGACGGAGGATCCATGACGAACGAACATCGATGGCTAGCGCCCCTGTTCATGACGTTCAGTGTCGCGGCGCTGACGATGGGAGCCAGCGGCTGCGGGGACGACGGGAGCACCACCGGAGGTGGGGGTAGCGGCGCCGGCGATTCGGGCGGCGCGGGTGGAGGAGCGGGCGGCGACGTCGGCGGCAGCGGCGGCAGCGGCGGCTCCGGCGCTGGAGGACCTGGCCTCTTGTACGTGCTCGTGACTCCGCCCGAGTCCATCGTCGAGCTCGACATCGACGCTCCTGGCTCGCTCGATTTCACGGCCGAGGCCGTGTACTCGGACGGCAGCACGCTCGACGTGACGTCGGAGGTGGTGTGGGATGTGACCAACCCGATGGTGGGTGCCATGAACGGGCCCACGCTCGAGATCCCCGGGTTCTCCACGAGCTTCTTCGCCTCGAGCTTGATCACCGCAGACTTCGAGAGCGAGCAGGGCCAGGCGCAGGTCACGATCGCGGCCTACCAGCAGAGTGGCACGCAGCCCGACTTCTTCTTCGTGCTCCCGTTCGAGGACGCAGCCGGACCGCAGAGCAAGCCGCTGACCTTCAGCACGGACGTCAAGAGCATGGACGTGTTCTTCAACATGGACACCACAGGCTCGATGGACGGCGAGGTCAGCAACCTTCAGAACTCGCTCACCGCGACGGTCATCCCTGGAGTGCTGGCGGCGGTGCCCGACACGCAGTTCGGCGTGGGCGCCTACGAGGACTTCCCCATCTCGCCCTATGGTGAGCCGAACTGCACCTACGGGGCGCTCGGGGGCCCCGACCAGCCGTTCCAGCTCTTCAGCGAGATCACCAACGACGTGGTGGCGGTCCAGGCTGCCGTCAATCAGCTCGGGATCGCCGGCAACGCCATCGGCTGCGGCAACGACACGCCCGAGTCGGCGGTCGAAGCGATGTTTCAGATCGCCACCGGTACAGGCCTGGTGGGCCCCGGCGGGACCTCCGTGCCGGCCAACGTCAGTGGCATCGGCGGCGTCGGGTTCCGAGACGGCACGATGCCGGTCGTCGTCAACATCACCGACGCGATCAGCCACCATGGCGGAGCCTCGGCCTGCGGCGGCGTGACCTACACCGACGCGGGGGTCGCGGCGGTCGCGGCGACCGAGACCGAGGCGATGGACGCGCTCAACGCCATCTGCGCCCGCGTCATTCAGGTCTCCACCGACTCGTCGGTGAGCTGCTCGGGCCGCAGCGACGGCATTGCCTACAACAACGCCACGGGCGCTTTGGTGCCCCCCGAGGCGTGGGACGTCGCGGGGCACCCGCCGGGGTGCGCCGTCGGGCAATGTTGCACGGGCGTGAATGGCGCCGGCGTGGCCCCCGATGCCGCCGGGATGTGCCCGCTGACCTACCTGGCCGCGTCCAACGGCACGGGCGTGGACGCCTCCATCGTCGCGGGCATTCAGATGGTGGCGCGTTACGCGCCGTTCGACGTCAACCGCGAGTGGGACGGTCTCACCGCCGATCAAGACGGCGTGGCCTTGCCGATGGGCACCACCACCGCTGACTTCGTCAAGGCGGTCACCCCACTCTCGCACGGGGTCGTGCCGGTGCCGGGCGTGCCCAACCCCGTGCTCACCGCCACCAACTTCCAGGGCGTGGTGCCGGACACCGACGTCACCTTCACCGTGGAGGCGTTCAACGACTTCGTGCCTCAGGGGCCCGCTCCCCGGCTGTTCGTCGCGACGATCCGCGTGCTCGCGGACGACTGTGGCGCGCTCGATGAGCGCAACGTCTTCATCCTGGTGCCACCGGAGGAGCTGCGCCCGCCGGAGTGAGCTACTCCCAACGGATCACGAGCTTCGCGGCGCGAGCGTCGTGGTGGACGAGCTTCACGTCGCTGTTCTTGCCGCCCGCCGCGTCGAGGGCGGCGGTGACCGCGACCGTCAGGTTGGTCAGCGCGTGCAGCTCGTACAGGTTCTCGGGGTAGCTGAGCTCGACCACGACCCGGTTCTTGCTCCGCTCCAACGTTTGGAGCTCCGTGCCGCGGCGGAAGGCTCGCCAGCGATGCGTCATGCCCACGATCAGCCGCTCTGGTGACACCACCAAGAACAAGATGCGGTAGAGGCTCGAGCTGAAGAGCTGGCGATTGCGTGTGTAGACCCACTCTCGAAACACGCGCGGATCGATCACGTCCTCGTGCGCGAGCATCAGCGCGTTGAAGCAAACCTCGGGGATCCAATCGCTGGGCAGCGGCGGCGCGTCGATCATCGATCGCAAGTCTGACGGCAAGCCCTCGGTCGGGAACGGCGTCGGGGTGGACTCGATCATCTGCCGCAGCACCGATCCCTTGACCTGGCACTGTGGGTGCGAGGCGAGCCCGCGCGGGAGCGAATCGATGTAGCGGGCGGCCTTGGGGTAGCGCTCGCGGTCCACGTCAGGGCTTTGCCCTGCGCTTGGTGACAGCGCGCGGCGCGAGCTCCTTGGCTGTGGGCCCGTGCACGAAGCCCAGCTCCGGCGCGCTGGTCTTGCCGAGCAGCGAGTCGAGCCGACCGACCCGGTCCCCCAACAGCTTGGCCAAGATCGCTCCTGCATCGAAGTCGTGCCGCTGCGAGAGCAACGTGATGTCGAGCGCGACCTGGCTCACGGCGATCTCGGCGATCGCCTCGGTGTGGCTGACCACGGCGCGGTCGCTGGTGCTGCGTTCCGTGGCGCCGAGCAGGCAGTTCTTGTCGTCGCCTACCAGCACCAGGCGGTGCTTCCAGAACGCTTCGAGGTCGGCCTCTCGGAAGCCGTAGCTGAAGTGGGCGCCGGGGATCGATGGCGAGAGCGCCGCGTGCGAGAACAGCACCACGAACACGCCGCGTGTTTGCGCCGCGCCGAGCTCCTCGGCGAGCAGCGCGAGCTCGCGGGGCCAGCCGCTCAGCACCAGCGTGCGCTGCGCGGACTGCGCGATTCGCGCTCCCTCTTCCAAGATGCGATCGTATCCGCGCACGCCGAACGCGTCCGGGGCCGCGTCTGCGACGGCGGCGCTGGCGATCGCCTCTTCGAGCTCGCGAGACGACTGCTGGAAGCGCTTCTGCAGGTGACCGAGCAGCGTGTCGGGAGGTGTGGCGAAGAAGCGCTCGGGCGGGCCAGGCTGGCAGCGCGCGGCTCCCTCGGCGACCAGTCGGCGCAGCGAGCCATACACCGCCGAGCGCGGAATGTTCGCGTGCTGACCCACCTCGTAGCCGGTGGATGGGCCCCGCGCGATCAACGCGGCATACGCCCGCGCCTCGTTGAGGTTGAAGCCGAGCGCCTCGAGCGCGTGGACGATGCGAAGATCTGCCATGGGGCCTTCAGGGGCGCGGGCGCGTCACTGGTTGCGCTTGATGATGTGGAAGCCGAAGCCGGTCTCCACGAGGTCGGAGATGCCGCCCACCTTGAGCGCGAACGCGGCCTCCGAGAACGCGGGCGTCATCTCGCTGCGCTTGAACTTGCCCAAGCTGCCGAGCCCGTCCTTGGTGGCCTCGTCCTCGGAGTGCTTCTTCACCAGCTCGCTGAAGTCGGTGCCCTTCAGCGCCTCCTGCCGGATGCTCTCCGCGAGCTTCTTCGCCTCGTCCTTGCTGCGGGCGTTCTTGGGGGCGTTCTTGCTGCCCTTGAAGCGGATCAGGATGTGCTGTGCGGCCACCTCCTCTGCGGCCGCGGCGCTGGCTGATGGCGGGGCGGTGGCGCCGGCGGTGACGCTGGCGCTGACTGGCTTCTCCGGCGCCCTGGCGCTCGCGGCGCTGGTGCTGGCGGAAGGCGCGCCGCCGGCTCCGTCGGAGCAGGACGCGGCCCACAACGCAAAGCCTGCGCACACGAGCGGCGCCACGGCACGGGTCGACATCCGCCCATCTCCCACCTGGCCCCGTGCAGCGTCAAGTGTCGTCGTGCTTGAGGCTGGACGCGCTCCCTGACACCCGCTTCTCGGCTAGACTGCTCGGCGATGTTCCTTTGGCGCGCAGCCTGCGCGTGGGTGGTCTCGTGCTGGCTCGCGCCCGGGCTCGCCCTCGCGCAGAGCGGCGACGCCGAGTCGGCGAAGGTCTTGTTCGAGCAGGGCCGCGACGCGATGAAGGCCAAAGATTACCCGCGCGCGTGCGAGGCGTTCCGTCAGAGCTACCTCTTGGCTGGCACAGGCGGGTCGCTGCTGAACTGGGCCGACTGCGAGGAGGCTCGGGGCAGGGTGGGCACGTCGCTGCGCCTCTGGCGCGCGGCCGAGGCCAAGGTGGTGGGCGATGCGGAGCGCGCGGCCTTCGCGCGGGAGCGGATCGCGGCGCTCCTGCCCCGCGCGCCGACCGTGCAGTTCCAGCTGGTCGTTCCCGGGGTCGACCCGCGCGTGACCGTGGAGGGGATGGAGGTGGACGAGTCTCTGCCAGTCCCGATCGACCCCGGCCCCAACCAGATCACGGTGCAGGCACAGGGCTTCCAGTCGGAGTCGCACACGGTGCGCGGCGAGCTCGGCCAGGTGGCGACCTTGCGCATCCTGACCGCGCGCGAGGTGGGAGCACCCAGCCAGGTCCCTGCGCCACCTCCTGCGGCTGGCCCCGAAGCGCCGCCGCCTTCCTCCGACGGCAACACCGCGCTGTGGGTCGGGGGATGGGTGTCGGTGGCCGCAGGCGGGGCGGGTGCCATCCTGTTCGCCGTCACCGCTGGTGTCGTCACAGACAAGTGCGGGGGCTTGGGTGACAGCACCTGCCCAGCGGAAGAAGAGAGCTCGGTGCAAACGCTCAACGCGCTCAACCTCGCGGGGCTGATCACCGGCGTCGTGGGCCTGGGCGTGGGGATCCCGCTGCTGGTGGTCGGCTCCTCGAGCGGGGAGGCCCCCGCGGCCGCGGCGCAGTTGCGGGTGGGGCCTCTCGGCGCCGCGATTGAGGGGACGTTCTGATGCGCATCGTCTCCGCGCTCGTGCTCGGCAGCGCGGCACTGCTCGGGGTCGCGAGCGGAGGCTGCATTCTCTTGTTCGACGAGTTCGGCGGCGGCGGCGGCCAGGGCGGGCAGGGCCCAGGCGGCGCCACCCAGAACTCCGCGTCCCAGGCCAGTGGCACGGGGGCGGGAGGTGGCTTTGGCGGGACGGTGTGCGGGCTCGACCTCGACGTATCAGGATTGAGCGAACCTCTGGGGGAGGTCGCGGTCCGCCATTTGATCTCGCAGGCCTCCCCGGCCGTCCCGGGCAACTTCGCAGGCGCGATGGTGCTCGGCATGGAGAAGGAGGCGCCTGGCGTCCAGGTGTTCGCGGTCCCGCAGGCAGGCTCGATCCCGGTCGGCCCCCTGTTCTCTCCTGCGCTGGTCGTCGACCAACCCCTGGCGGCGGCGCTGTACAGCGATGCATTGGCGCTGGCGCCGCCCAGTGACGTGGGGGTCGGCGCGGTTCGCTACACACCCCCGATGGTCAGCTCCGAGACCATCCTGGCAGGTTCGACGTCGGGGTTTCCCGTGCAGGCGCTCACCTGGAGTCCGGACGCGCTCACGCTGTGGGCGGTCACATCGGATGGCCGGGTCCACCATTCGCAGATCGGTGTTCCGTTCAGTGAGGAGACCGGCGCGATGTGCTCCGACGCGGGGCAGTTCACCGACGCAGTCTTTGCCGACGGACCGTGCTTCTCGTATCACGGCGACACCGGGTCTGGAGGCTATTGCTGCCCTCTGAGCACCGGGATCAAGAATCCGGACATCGGCGGGCACCAGTGGGTTCACGACCTCGCGGTCGCGGCGGGTGGTGACGAGGTGTGGGCGTTGGTGGAGGAACGCTCCTATCTGGCACTTCACCGCGGCAGCAAGACCACTGAAGCCGCGGTACAGCTAGACGCCAACGAAGGGCCCTCGCAGATCGCCGTCGACGACCGCTGCGTCTATTTCATCGGCCGGCTCGCGCGCGAAGGGACGAAGGGCTTGTGGGGGTGTGACCACCGTAGCCAATCTCCGGAGTGCTCGCCGCTGCGTGAGGAAGAGACTGGAGAGCAACTGCGAGGGCTGACCGCTGGGCCGCAAGGGCTCTTCTATGTGTCGCAGCGTTCCAACGGCGCAGAGCTCCGCATGATTCCCAAGGCGGCGCGATGACGCCTCATCCGCCCGGCACCCAGCTCGACGGCAAATGGATCCTGGACGAGGTGCTGGGCGAAGGCGGCATGGGCGTGGTCTACGCAGCTCGCCACGCGCGCAATGGTCTCGCCGTGGCGATCAAGGTGCTGCACCCGGGCGCAGACGAGAACACCCGTGCGCGCTTCTTGAAGGAGGGCTACGCGGCCAACCGCGTCGAGCACCTGGGCACGGTGCGCGTGCTCGACGACGGTCAGACCGCGCAGGGGGTGGTGTACCTGGTGATGGAGCGCCTGTTCGGCGCATCGCTCGAGGCGCTCGCGGAGCGCGCGGGCGGAAGGCTTCCCATTGCGCGCGTGTTGCCCGCCGCCCGCGCGGTGGCGGCGGTGCTCGCCGCGGCGCACGCGCGCAACATCGTGCACCGCGACATCAAGCCCGAGAATGTGTTCGTGTGCAACGATGGCGCGATCAAGGTGCTCGACTTCGGCATCGCCCGCGTGCGCGACGCAGACTCGGGGCGCCGCACCACGCAAGACGCCGTGCTCGGGACCCCGGCGTTCATGGCGCCCGAGCAGGCGCTCGGTCACAGCGAGCGGGTCGGCCCCCCGAGCGACGTGTACGCGCTGGCTGCCTCGGTGTTCAACCTGCTCACGGGTGAGCTGCTGCACGAGGGGCGCACCGCCTCGGAGCTGTTGGTCAAGGTCTGCACCACCCCGGCGCCGCCCGTGCGATCCCTCGCGCCTTGGATCCCCGAGTCGCTCGCGCAGGTGCTCGATCGCGCGCTTCGCTTCTCGCCGGAGGAGCGCTACGTGGACGGAAAGGCGCTCGAGGAAGCGCTGGCCTTGGTCACGATCGACCCGCTGTTCGTAACGCCTCCGCCAAGGCGCTCGGGCGAACCACGAGCCGCGCCGGACGGCAGCTGGGATCACGCCACGGTCGCGAACGCGCCGTCTCGCAGCACGGCGTCCGCGATGTCGAGCTCGAATCGGCGCACCAGCACCCCAACCTCGCGTTGGGTCGCGCTGTTCGCGGTGCTGGGCGTGGCCGGCGGCGTGGCTGCGTTCGTTTGGCTCCGTCCGACGTCGACCCCCACACCGGCCTCCATGGAGGCCACCGATCCCGCGCCCCCGAACGAACCCTCGACCGCGAATGGCGCCGTCGTCGCCCCGAGCCACGCGTCCGTCACTGTCTCGCCGCCGATCCCGACCGTGGAGCCCGCGATCAGCGCATCGGCGTCGGCGGCGAACAGTGTCAGCGCGTCGCCCACGCCGTCCGCGAGCCCCCCGGCCAAGCCGCCCGCCAAGCTCCCGGGCAAGGCGCCCCCCAAGGGCGGCACCACCACGACCAACCCGCTCGATCGCTTCGAGTAGCGCGCGACGCCGCTCGGGCTACGCGTGCGCGCGTCTCCGTCGAGCGAGCGACAGCCCCAGCGCCGCGACGCAGCTCAGAGCGAACGCGGCGCTTTGCGAGATCGGCCCGGCGGTCGCCGAGCAGCCGGCGTTCGCGTCGACTCCGTCGGGACAGTAGTACTCCACGTCGTCGCTGCCCTGGCGTAACCGATGCACGGACCCCGTGTTGGGGCCGTCCTGAGGCCGCGCGACGCTCGC
>CAZXMG010000104.1:0-25127 GCA_964641275.1 uncultured Polyangiaceae bacterium | reverse complement strand
CGAGCCTCTCAGACCCGCGCCCCGCCACAAGCACGTCCCAGACCGGACGGTTACACATCGACGCGATCCTCCCCGATCGCTGGCGACCCGGCGATACACCCTGAATCCAGCGGGGGGCGACGTCACACCCGCGCGCAGCGGTCCACCGTCTTCGGCCACGTCCCAGGCCGGACGGTTACATGGCAACAGACCGGTGCGTCTCTTCGCGCGCGATGGCGACCTGCGAAACTACGACCAGCCATCCCTGGACTTCGACAAGATCATCGCGCTGACGGCAACGCCCTTCGAGCTCACGCCCCACGAGCTCGTGAACCTGCTCGCCCTCGTGAGGGCGGATCACGCGGTGCTCGATACGATCGAGGCAGGCCTTCAGAACTTCGTCCGGGCCCTCGATCGGTTCTTTGAGCTCCGGGAACGTTCACCGACGGATCCGCTGCGGCAGCAGCAGGTCGCCCTGCTGCAGCGCCTGCGCGACGAGGACGTTCTCAGGTCCGGAGCTTCAGACCGCGGGCTCCAGGCGCTCCTTCGTCGGTTCCTCATCCGCAACACGAAGAAACAGAACGAGCGGCGGTACTTTCTCGTCGAGCGCGGAGCGGCCGGGTTCGAGAGCGCCGAGTTTCGGAAGCTCGACGAGAACCTCCAGGTCCGCGTCAAGCGGTCACCTCTCATCCCCTTCGAGGGAGAGCACACGCTCTTCTATCTCGAACTGCGCGATCTCATCCAGGAGGTCACCGAGCGCGCTCGCGACGGTGAATCGCCCCGAACGTTCATTCCCACCGACCTGCGTCAGGGCCTGTCCTCTTACCGTCAGATCGCGGCCTCGCAGCTGCTGAGTCGTGACCTGGAGAGTGCTACCCGCCTCCGGGAGCTGGTCGACCGCTGGAACAAGGATGGCAAGCTGCACCCGAAGGTCGCCGCTCTCGCGGAGGTCGTGCGCGGGATCGTCGAGGCAGAAGTCCGCAAGGTGAAGCAGACGCCGGACGCTTGGTTGTCGAAGGTCCTCGTCTTCAACAAGCTCATCCGCGGGACGGCTCCGCAGTTGACGGAGGTCCTCGGCGATCTGCTTCGTGAAGCATTCGATCGCTGCCTCGTCGATATGCTCGCCGCGACAGGCATGGATCGCGACGCGTTGGCCAAGAAGGTCCGCCAGGCCGTGGCCGAGCAACTCGACAGCGCAGAGAAGGGCATGAAGGACGACCCTACGCGCGCTGCCTGGCAACAAGTACCCGACGAGTTCGTGCACGAAGACTTCGTGCCGCATCGCGGACGCCCGATCCTGCGCGTGTTCCGGGAGCCGCTACGCCGGCGGGCGGTCCAGCCGTTGGCACTCATCGACCTCGTTCGCAGCTCCCCCGATCTCGACGACGCCGGGATCGGAGCGTGGGTCGAGCAGGAGGTGACCGGACGCGCGGTTCGGACCGTTCACGCGGTGATCGACCGCTACCTCGACGACTCCCCTCACGATGACGAACCGCGCGAGAGGCTGCTCGATCACGCGGAGCGCGACCTCATCGTCGAGCTGGAAGAGTCCAAGTCCATCGCGCTGGTCGGCCGCTTCGACGGGGACAACGCGCGGGACCGGGAAGCGCACCGTAGGAACTTCAACCGCCGGCACAATCCGTTCCTCCTGCTCGTAGGTCAGGTCGGCGAGGAAGGCATCGATCTCCAAGAGCAGTGCCGGTACGTCATCCACTACGATCTCGAGTGGAATCCCGCCCGGATGGAGCAGCGAGAAGGGCGCGTCGACCGCATGGGCTGGATGGGATCGCGCCGACATTCGGAGGGCTTCATCGACGTGCGCTTTCTGCTGCTCAACGGCACGTATGAAGAGCGCATTTTCCACACCGTCATGCAGCGCGATCAGTGGTTCCAGATCTTGATTGGCTCGAAGAAAAAGGAGCTCGGCCTGCTGCCGGAGGAGCTCGAAGCCGAGGTGGATCAGGATTGCATCGAGGACGACGGCTCGGGCGGTTCCCTCACGTCCGACGAGAAGGCGCGCGTGATGTTGGACCTCCGCCCCGAATGACCTTCACGACGCAACCCTGGCCGGGCCGCGCAAGGGTGTGAGCCGCGGGATGCACGGTGGCGTGAGAGATGTCGTGATTCGGTTGGCAATGGTACACGCGGGGCCGCCGCCCCGATAACCTCTCCGGCGTGCAGGTGACCTTCGATCCCGATTTCGACTTCGGGGTCTGGCGCGGCCCAACGGCGCCAGGGAGCGCGTTCGTGGGCGCGGCTTGGGTGGGACCGCGGGGGTTACTCGGGATCCTGGAGACCGAGCTCGGCCTCAGGCGTCCGGTGGAGTCGCACGCCGACCGCGTCGCCACCTTGGTGCCACGTCTCTTCAGTCGCAACAAATTCTACTCGGGCTCAGCGCGCGTCGATCCATGGGGGACGGCGCAGCGTCTGCTGAGCTTTCGTGATCACCTCTGGGAGAGTGGCTGGCGCGGCGAGGGACTGGATCAGCGGCGCTTGATCGAGCTCGCGGAGGTCACGCTGGGCCTACCGGCCGGCGAAGCAGAACGGCTCGAGTTGATTGCCGGCCACCTTCGTGGCCGCACTGTCGACCTCGCGTCGGTGGAGCTCTTTGTGGAGCAGGGAACGCTCTCGCGAGCGTGGCAAGACGTGCTGGCCGCGCTCGCGAGGGGTGGGACACGCGTCCACCATGCGCCACTGCATGACGCTGCCGCTTCCGGGAACCTGCTAGCGGTCCGATCGGCCGGCGCAAGCGTGCTCCCAGAAGACCACACTCTGCAGCTCGTCCGAACTGCCGGGCCCCGAGAAGCGGCGCGGGCCGTGGCTGCCGCGCTCGCAGCTGATCCTGGCTTTGGGGAGACCGTCTTTGTCGGGGCAGATGGAATCCTGGACGCCGCGCTCGCAGAGTTCGGTCTCCCGACCCTGGGCGCTGCCTCGGCGCATCGAGCAGGCGCGCTCTCGGAGCTGCTGCCGATGACAGTGGGCTTGGCCTGGTCTCCCATGGATCCGGCACTGGCTCACGATTGGCTGGCGCTGCCCGACGGCCCGATTCCGCGACCACTGGCTCGAAGGCTCTTGGCGACTCTCGAGCGTTGGCCGGCCGTGGGAAACCCAGACTGGCTTGCCGTGCTCGAGCATCTGGGCGCATCGCCGGAAGGTGAAGCCCGAGAGATCCTGGACGCGTGTGCCACATTCTTCTCGCCCCTTTGCGACCGCCAACACGAGGTACGTGTTCGCGACCTGATTCCGCGCGTCGAAAAGGTTGAGCGTTGGGCGATTCGCTTCGCGAAGACGAGCGCGGCACACGCAGAAGTGGTCGAGCAAGCGCGCGCACTTCGCAGTCGCTTTCAGGTCGCAGATCTCTCCAGGCTCGGGCCGGCCGCGCTCGAGGCGGTGATGGCGAGCGTCGCCGACAGTGGCGCCCGCTCGAGCTTCGTGCCCGAAGTCGGCTACGCAAGTGTGTTGCGCCCCGGTGGGGTCGTCGCGCCCGCTCGCCGCACGATCTGGTGGAACTTCTTCGACGGCAGCTCGCGACGTCGAGGCGTGGTGGCGCTGCGCGCTTCCGAGCGAGCTGCCCTCGCTTCGATTGGCGTCGTGGAGCGTCCGCTGGCGGAGACGGTCCGCGAGCGAGCACAGCGCGCGCTTCGCCCGCTTCAGCACACGACGGGGACACTCCTGCTCGTCGCGCCGTCCCGTGACGAGACAGGTGAGACCGCGCACCCACACGCGTTGTGGGCCGAGGTCGTGGGCCGCCTGAACGATCCAAGCGACGTCCGGCACCTGCTGCGGACCAGCCCGACGCTTGGCCGGCCCGCTGCACGAAAGACTGACGCCGTTGTCAGCCCCGCTTCCTCGCAATGGCAGAGCCAGGTCGGCTTCCCGCTTGTGCCTCGCGAGGTCGAGTCTCCGTCGAGCTTGGTGAAGCTGCTCGGCTGCTCTTTCGCGTACGGGGCCGAGTACCTCGGTCGCATTCGCTCCCACAGCGTGGGCCGGCCTACGGTCGACAACCGACTGTTCGGGCAGCTCGCGCACGAGGTCTTCGCGCGGTTGGCACGCGAAGACTCGCTCGCCGCTCCGAAGGTTGCGGAGCGGGCAATCGCGCTGCTCGACGAGCTACTGCCCGATCACGGCGGCATCTTGCTGATGCCCGGGCACCAGCAGGATCTGGTCGAGCTCAGAACTGCGCTAGCAGCCAGCGCCGTCGTCCTGAGCCAGTTCATCATTCATGAGCAGCTGGCCGTTCGTGCCGTGGAGACGGAGCTGCAGGCACCGACGGACGTGGGAGAACTCAGGGGCACGCCTGACTTGGTCCTCACTGACTCCGCGGGCGCGCTCGTGCTTCTGGATCTCAAGTGGTCAGGAGAAAGCTACCGGAGGGACGAGCTGCGTTCGGGCACTGCGCTACAGCTCGCCGCCTACGGCACGCTGCTGCACGCCCACGGGAGCATGGTCCGCGCGCTCGGCTATCTGATCTTGCGGAGCGGGCGACTCTTGCTGCGAGGCGCGCGTTCGGCCCACGCCGAGCTGGTGCACTCCACGCTGCTAGACGACACGTGGAGCGCCGTGGAGCGCGCGTGGTCGGAGCGCAGGGCACAGCTCGCTCGTGGACAGATCTACGCCGAGGGCGTCACCTCTCCCAACCATCAACCGCTCGAGGAAGCCGCGCTGGTTCAGGGCGTGCTTTCGCTGCCTCCCCCCTGCACCTATTGCTCGCTAAGCGTCGTGTGCGGCCGCTCCCTCGGGTGACGACGATGATCGCACCTCGCATCGAGATTGTGTCTGCCAGCGCCGGGAGCGGAAAGACCACGCGATTGGCGCGCGAGCTCGAGCTCGCCGTGATCGAGCGCGGGGTTCGCCCAGAACGTATCGTGGCGACCACGTTCACGCGCAAAGCGGCCGCCGAATTGATCGATCGAGGGCGTCAGGCGCTGATTCGCGTTGGGCGACCCGATGACGCAGAGTCGTTCGGAGCCGCGCGCATCGGCACGGTGAACGCGGTAGCGGGGATGATCGTTGGCGAGTTCGCCTTCGAGGCGGGCTTGTCTCCGAACCTCTTGGTGCTCGACGAGGCGCGCGCTGACGAAGCCTTCCGGCGAAGCCTGAGCGACGCCGTGCTGGAGGACGATCTTGCCGAGCTCGGACGCTTGTCGTCGCGCTTCGCGGAACTCCCCTGGCCTGCGATCGTCAAGTCGATCGCCGACGCTGCGCGTGCAAATCGGATCAGCGCCGAAGCGCTGGCTGATCACGCGGCGCGCAGCATGGCTGGCTTCGCGAGCCTGCTGGCCGGAGCGCCGGCGGTTGGGCCCGGCGCTGTGGCCGTGGCCGACACGGGCGCCGGTCTCTTCACCAGCCGGCTCGAGAGCGCCTTGGAGGTGGCGCTCGCCGAACTGCGCGACCGGTTGGATCGCGAGCTCGACAAGACGGCGATTACCCGCGCAGCTTTCGACACCTACCAACGAGCGGCACAGCGGTTGCGGACGCAGCGCCACCTTCCATGGCCGGACTGGGCGCGCCTGTCGACGACCACCGCGGGCGCCAAGAGCGACGGGCTATGCCGCTCAGTGCGATCGGCGGCCGCCACGTTCATTGGTCACCCGGAGTTCATGGCTGACTGCCAGCTGGCGATTCAGTTGGCATTCGATCTCGCGCGACGAGCGCTCCTGGCCTATCAGCGATTCAAGGTGGACCGGCGCGCGATCGACTTCGTCGATCAGGAGACGATGGCGCTCGAGCTGCTCCAGAACGACGAGGTGCGCGGTGTCCTTTCTGCCGACATCGAGCTCGTCCTGGTCGACGAGTTTCAAGACGTCAGCCCGCTGCAGCTCGCCCTCTTTCTCACGTTGGCTGAGCTTGCTCCACGGAGCGTCTGGGTCGGTGACCAGAAGCAGGCGATTTATGGATTCCGCGGCGCAGACCCAGCGCTGATGGAGCTGGTTGTCGCAGAGGTGCTGAGCGGGGCCGAGCCGGAGACGCTGAATGTCGGCAGGCGCAGCCGCGCGCCGCTCGTGCGCATCACCAATGCGCTGTTCGTCCCCCCGTTCGCGCACGTTGGGCTGCCCGCGAACCGCGTCGAGCTGGAGCCCAGTGAGCATGAGGATCAACCGATCCTTGGTCCCTATCTGGAGCGTTGGCGTATCTCCGCACGCAACGCTGGCGCAGCCATCGAGGAGCTTAGCGCGTATGTCGCGAGCCTCGTCGCCGACCCGACCGTTCACGTTCGAGACCGTCTCGACGGATCTCCACGCGCGCTCCGGCCCGGCGACGTCGCGATCCTATGTCGACGTCGTGACACATGCCTGGGCGTGGCCGAGTGCCTTGCCGAGCTCGGCGTTCGCTCGGAGGTGGCTCGCGTCGGGTTGATGTCGACGTTGGAGGGGCGCGCCGTCTTCGCGGGACTTCGACTTTGGGCCAACCCTACAGACGCGCTCGCGGAAGCCGAGCTCGTGCGGATTCTGGACCCAGCAGGCGTGTCGATTGATGCGCTGGTCGATCCGACACAGCGCGCGCTCAAGCCGAAGCACGCGGCGGTTCGTCGTCTCTTGGATCGTCGCTCCACCGCACCGTTCGCGGGCGCCGTCGATGCCTTCGACGGCACCACTGACGCCCTGGAAATGGACGATTGGGTCGAGCGCTGGGGACGCGGCGCGACCGGCCGAGCCAACGTTGACGCGCTGCGGGCGCACGCCGTGAGCTTCGCGCGGCTCGCCCACCATCACGGGGGTTCATCCTCCCCGGCTGCGCTGGTCGAGCACTTGAGAGCTCTCGCAGACGAGCATGAAGACGCGCAGGCGGTGGTGGACGGCGACGACGCGGTGCAGATCACCACGTGGCACGCCTCGAAGGGGCTCGAATGGCCGCTGGTCGTGCTGTTCGAGCTCGATTCGGCCTTCTCGCCTGCAGCACTCGGCGTGCACGTGGAACAGGACGAGGCGACCTCGCTGCGGCTCGAGCGGCCGCTCGAAGGTCGGATTATTCGCTATTGGCCTGACCCTCTCCCTGCGAACGCGTCACGCAGCCCGTATCACGACCTTTTGCGCCAGCACCCGAGCTTCGGACTTCTGACAGAGCGCCATGCACGCGAGGAGCTTCGGCTGCTCTACGTTGGCTGGACGCGTGCCCGCGATCGCCTCGTGCTCGCGAGCAGGAAGACTCTGAGCGACACGAGCTTGAAGCTCTTCGAGCTGGGTGGCGGACCGTCGCTCACGGAGCCCACCCCGCTGGACCCGATCGACGGTCGAGCGCGCGTGGAGTGGGGAGCAGCGACCGTCGACTTACTCGTGCGTCCTCCGCCGGCGCCGCGCCCAGCCGTCGGCCGCATCCTCGACCCTCCCGCGCTCTTCGTGCGACCCCCTCGGTCACGCCAGGCTCCGCTATGGGTGCGGCCTTCGGACCTGGAGGGGTACGCCGAGCTGGGTACGCCCCAACGGCTTGGTCTGCCCATCACCCCTCGGGGGAACGTGGATCCATCCGTGCTCGGCTCCGCGGTCCACGGCTTCTTCGCAGCTGATCGCGGTTCACTTGACGTGGACGAGCGCGCCGAGCTGGCGAGCCGCGTGCTCACGGCGTGGTGCTGCCAGGATGCTCTCTGGGTCGATGACCTGTTGGAGCTCAGCAGGCGCCTCCGCCAATGGGTCGTCGACCAATGGCCTGGCTCTGTGAATCGGTACGAGTGGCCGATCGAGCACCACCTGCACAGTGGTTCGGTTGTGCGCGGTACGATTGACATGCTGGTCTGCGCGGCGGGCGAGGCGCAGATCATCGACCACAAGGTGCTGCGCTCCTCGGAGCTTGACGCCTTGACGTCTGCCTCTCAATTCGGGGGCCAGCTTCGAGCGTATGCCGACGCGCTCGCCACGGTGGGCTCATGGAAGCGACTTCGTCGCTGGATTCACCTCCCGCTGTCCGGCATCGTGGTCGAGCTTTTCGACCGGAAGCTCGACGAGACGCCGCGCTAAGAAGCGCAGTTCCAGCCCCTCTGGCAGACAGGGTTGGAACTTGGAGAGCCCGCCACGAGCGAACGACTCCGCGTGTCGCATCGCATCCACTTCGGTTACGACTCCGGGCGTGATCAACGTGTGGGCGGCATTGCGCGCGGCCGATATGGACGCAGCTGCCCCGCCTTTGAGCTTGATGGCCAGGTTGCCAGGCACGACGTGCTGACCGAGACGCTCCTCGAGCATGCGGGCCAGAAGATTGTTGGCGCGTCCCCCGAGGAATGTGTACCAGACGACCTCGTCACCTTCGTTGCGGAGAGGCATGGGCTCATCCTGGAGGAAGCCAAAGCTCTCTCGCTCCGTACGCATGGCGAGCTTGGCTCGGGTCGTCCAGCCCGGGTCTTCAGCAGAGTCCAGGAGCACGCTGCGCAGCTCCTTGCACAGGGCGCGGGGCAGGTACTTGGGCTGGCCAAACCAGTTGAGGTGCTTACCGCTCGGTGCAGGGGTGACCTCGCACAACCCCTTCTTCCAGTCCATATGGCCGACCTGCCAGGCGTGCCCGCCCAACACGAACGCGCTGTCGGGCGGTAGCGCTTGAAGAAATTGAGCATCGACAGTGCCGACCTCGCGGGGCCCAGCCATGACGCGCAAGAGCGCAGGCGCATCGAACACCGCGTAGAGCGCCTCGAAGTTCTTTCGCCCGTACAGCCGCTCGCCCTGCGGGCCGAGCGCGAGCCGCCCATCCGACTCGAAGAGGATGGCGTCGCCCAGCATCTTCTGGAGTAGGAGCTCTCGTTCGGCGGCTGTGATGTCCGCGAAGGACTGCGCCCCCTCCACCCAGCCCCACCAGCTCGTCAGGGGGACGGCCTTCTCTTGGAGGCTGAGCGCGAGGAGCTGCTGGGCCAGCACGTGGAAGGCTGAGCGCTCCGGACGAACCGGCTCCACGTATCCGCGCCGCCATAGGCGAAGGACGGCCGCGGCTTGGGCGACCTGCTCCGACTTGGTGCACAGGATGTGCGCTCGCTGGCTCGAGCCCGCGCGACGCCCAGCGCGACCGAGCCGCTGCAGAAAGTTGGCGACACCCGGAGGCGAGTCGATCTGGTAGACCGTGTCCAAGTCGCCAACATCGATGCCGAGCTCCATCGTCGAAGTCGCGACGATGACGCAGTTCGACCCGCTCTCGAAGGCGCGCTCGGCCTGGTGGCGCTCGTCTGCCGACAGAGAGGAGTGCATCAAGTACGTCTGCACATCAGCCTGGACCAAGGCCTCACCGAGCTGCTCGACACGTCGGCGGCTGTCGACGAAGACGAGCCGCTTCTTGCCGACGTCGAGGCGGGAGATCACGGTTGCCGCGTTGGTCAGCGTTTCGACCCAATCGAGCGTCACCTCGGCCGAGGACGGCGGCTTCGGTGGATCGACGAGGCGGCCGTTCCGCCGGCTCGTGCCCTGGAGCCAGCGCAGGATCTCGGTCGGATTGCCGACCGTAGCCGAAAGCCCGATGCGCTGAAGGTCGCGCCCGGCGAAGCGCTGCAGCCGCTCGAGCAGCGCCACGAGGTGGGCTCCGCGGTCATCGCCGGCGAAGGCGTGCACTTCGTCGATGACGACGGCCCGCAGGGATCGAAATCGCTCGCTTGGAAAGCGCGACGAGACGAGCATGACCTCCACCGACTCAGGGGTCGTCATCAGGATGTCGGAGGGATCCCCGACGAAGCGTCCCCGGGCGCCAGCGGCCACATCTCCGTGCCACTTGAACGCGCGGCGCGAGAGCATGCCGGCGAGCTGGGTCAGGCGCGCCTCCTGGTTGTTGAGCAGCGCCTTGATGGGGCTGAGGTAGAGCACGCTGGGTGCCGCCCAGTCCTCCTCGGTCATGCGCGAGAGCAGGGGAAAGAACGCGGCCTCCGTCTTGCCGCCCGCGGTCGGCGCCAGCACCACGCAGTTGTCCCCGTCGAGAATGGCGTGGGTCGTGAGCTCCTGGACCGGTCGTAGACCGGACCACCCCAACGTGTTCGCGATGTGATAGCGCAGCGCCGAGCCGAGCCGATCGAAGGCGGCGGCTCGCGCAGCGTACCCCTCAGTCATCGTCGCCTCGACCCCCAACGACGAGCGCAATGTCCTCTGGCGAGGACGCCACGCCCGCGGCCATGGCCTCTTCGGGCCGCATCTCGGTGGCGGCGATCTTGAGATCCAGATCGCTCGCAGGATCGAAGTCCTCGAACAGGTCGACCCGGTCGAGCAGACGCTCGACGAGCTTCTTCAGAAAGAGGCGCGGCGCGACGCCCGTCTTGTCTCCTAGCTGCCCAGCGACCTTCCGCGCGACGGAGGCCAAGACGTCGTCGCTCACCTTGGCTTGGATCCGCTCTGGATGCTCGGCAGGGAACAGGGCGCGAACCCGCTTGGCGACCTCGAGCAAGCGGGGCTGATCGAAGGGCATCAACCGAATTTGCACCGCGCGCGGGTTGTCGAAGCGGGGGCTCTCATCGAACTCGACGTGGAGGCGGCTCGCCAGTGCTGGAGCGCGCTTGACCCCGTGCGGGCCGTCGAAGAAGGCGCGCGTGGCCGTCATCAGGAAGTACAGCCCCGGAAACTGACCGTTTGCGACGGCGTCGACGATCTGGCGAAGGGCGTTGAGGCTCTTCTCGCGCACGTCGCTCTTCATGCGCTGAACCGTCTCGACCTCATCGAGCACGAACATCAGCCCAGGTCGACCCGTCTGTTTGAGGAGCAGGAGCAGGCCGCGAAGGAACGCGAGCGCGCCAGGGTTATCCAGCTCCGAGCGAAGCCCCGCCTTGTTCTTGATAGACGCCGCGACGTGCGGCTGCCCCATCACCCAGGCGATCAGACCCTCGAAGGTCGGCTCGTCTCCGTCGAGACGCGCCCGATGAGCGGCACGCAGCGCCGCAGAGAACGCCGGCTGATCACGCGAGACGTCCGAAAGGCGCTCTTCGAGACGCGTGGCGACGCGCTCATGAAAACGAGCAGGCAGCGAGCGCAGCTCGGGCTCTCCCTGGAGCACGTCCTCCTCGATGTCGAAGAACCATTTCTCGACCAGCTGGCGAAACGCGCCGCGATCGCGCTCCTTGGTGCGCAGGTTCTCGACGGCGCGCCGGTAGATGGTCTCGAGCCGGTAGAGCGGCGTGTCGGCCTCGCTGACCTGCACCTCGGTGAAGGCCATATCGAGACCGAGCGCTTTGGCGCCGAAGTAGCGCGAGAAGAAGGTCTTACCGCAGCCGTACTCGCCCTGAACCGCTTTGAACCGACAACGGCCGGTCGAGCAGTCGGAGAGCTCGGACACGATCGCTGCCTCGAACGGCTGGAGGCCGACCGCCAGGTGCTCGAGCCCCTTCTCCGGAACGCTCCCGGTGCGGAGGGCGTGGATGATGTCGCGACGACGTGCCTTCGACGGGAGATCGAGCTCAGCCATCTTGATCCTCGATAAAGATGGACCGCAGGAGGTTGCGATCGAGCGTGACCCGCTGGGAGGGGCGGTCCGCTTCGATCACTGCCTCCCCGCCGAAGTTGAGCACACGCTCGAGCTTGTCGATGTATCCCGGGACGCGCGCGCCTCGACCATTGGTGTCGATGCCGAGCTCCACAGCGAACGTGTCCCAGGACAACAATCCGCCGTGCCGCATCAAGAGCTCGACGACGCGTTTGACATCCGCGACCGTCGACTCGGCGACGCCGTCGGTCTGCGCGAGGAACAGCTTGGACTTGAACAGCTCGTCGAGCTGCGCGCGGACCGGATCCGCGAACGGCAGCGCTGCTTGGTTGAGTGGCTCCCTTTTCGGGGGCTTGCGCCTGCCTTCCGGGACGGCGGGGGGCGCGACCGGTACTTCGCTCGGGGGGAGGCCGTCGCGGTCCCAGAAGATGGGGACCGCCAGCGGACGCTCGTGGACGCCCAGCTTTTCCAGCTCGGGGATGAGGCCGCGCGGCGCGAGGAGCACGAAGGGCGCGACCGCTTCGGCCAGGCTGGCACCACCGTGCTCGCCCGCGTGGAGCATGAGCGTGTAGCGCACCGTCTCGGCGACAGCGACAGCGACCCGGTCATAGCCTTTGGGTGCAGGCAGCGCCCCGAGCGGAAGCTCGACTTCGTCCGCCTCGACCTTCTGTTTCTCGCGGAGCAGGCGATAGCGAGCGCCGCTCTCGACGCCCTCCTCGGTGTGGGTTGCACGCACCGGGGCCCCGATGAAGCGCAGCGAGCTGATGTTGCCATGATCGCTGCACAGGAGCACCAGCCGACCTGCGCTCTCCGCGGCCTCGAGCAGCGCGCGAAGCGGCACGATATGGTCCCGCGTGAGGCTCACCCGGAGCTGCGCCGAGCCCTTGAGCTGGTCGTCGATGGCGTTCACGACGACGCCCACGACGCGATCTGCCTCGGCGATGGCGCGCAGCACGTCGGGAGAAACGGTTCCGTCGCGGCCCAGGATGTCGCCACGCAGGAGCACTTGCGAGCCTCCGCCTAGCTCCTTCACCACGGTGTGCTTGGCCAGACGATCGGCCTCGCGCGAGGTGTCGGTGGACTCGCCAGCGGTCAGCGCTCTGCCGGCGAAGAGGGCGCTACGGCTGAGCTTGGTGACGGTGGGGAGCTGCGCGATCACAGCGGGACGAACCCCGTGCGACACCGGGACCAGCGCCGAGTCTTGATCGAGCGATGCCCACAGCTCGACGAGGTTCGCCGTGCTCATCCCGTCCATGCACAGCACGAGCAGACGCAGGCTCGGGTTGGCGCGCAGCCAAGGGAGAGCCAGCTTCGCGAGCGCATCCTCGATCAGGGTGATCTGGAGCGGCTTGCCATCCACGTGTACGGCATTGGTGAGCGCGCGGCGGTCCGCGTCGTGGCGCACCGTGCGCGCATAGGCCGCGGCGAAGCGGGCATCGAGTGTATCGCGCAGCGCATCCACGCGGGCGACCAGCGGCTGGAGGCTCTTGCCCAGCGGGCCCGCCGAGTCCCCCCTCACGAGCTGACGCGCGTGATCGACAAATCCGCCAACGTCGAGCTGCCATTGCGCGAGGAGCGCGACCTCGGCAGCGGGAGCCTGCTGGTTCGCGGGGACCGGCTCGGCAAGGAAGGCCGCCAGCCGGCGCGCCATCTTGAGCTGGGTCTCCAACGCCGGGTGGGTCGCGGTCAGCTCGTGGGCGCGCAGATCGTGCAAGGCGCGCTCCAACGCGGGGAGCGCCGCGCTCATCGCGCCCTCCTTCGCGGCGACCACGGCACTGAGCGCGTCGACGAACGCCCCCACCCGCCGCTCGAACACGAAGGGGAGACGTTGGCCCTGCGCAGTGGCGCGCACCTTCTCGAGCGAGAGCACCGTGTCGGCCTCGCGCAGAATGGCCTCGCGGAGTGGCTTCTGCTCCGGCTTGGCCACCCGCTCCCACACCACCGGGACCAGATGGCCGAGCTCCGCCACGCGGCGGACGATCCCGGCGACGCCCTCCTCATTGCGCAGGGGTGCGAGCGGGTGGCGCGCACGCTGGGTCACCCGCATCTCGAGCGCCGTCACCAGGGCGTCGTGCCCCTCTCCGCCCGAGCCGGTGAGCGCCGTGCGGGTGGCCTCGCCGACCAACGCAAGTGCGGCAAGCTCGACGGTCGACTCGGAGAGCCAGGCGCGGAGGATGGTCCCCGCGCAGGAGCCAAGCCTGCGGGACACTACTTCGAGCAGCTCGCTCAGCGCGCCCGCTTCGGTCTCCAGGAGCGCGTCGAGTTCCTTCCCCGGGGCGTCCCCTGCGAGCAGGCACGCCACGAACAGCTGCGCCTCGGTCTCGATCTGATGGCTGCGGAGTCGGTCGCGGAGCAGCAGCATCCAGGCGTCGTCGAGGTCGACGCTCGGCGCATCGCCCTGGGCGTAGCTGCGAGAACCCTCTCTTTGGGCGATCAGCCGTAGCCGGCTTGCCAGCAGCCGGGGCGTTGCGCTGCGCGCGCCGAAGCGGCGCGGCAACGTCGACTCGATCTGTGGCACGCCGAGCCGCCCCGTCGCGAAGCAGGCTTCGAGATCGCGCGGGAGCTGGCGTGCGAAGGGAACGACATAGACCGTATAGTGGTCTGTCTCGTGGGTGAGCTTGTGGCGCAGATCCAGCTCGCCCACCACCTCCACGACACGGAAGGGCTTCTCTTTGCCTTCCAGCTTGATCTGACGCCCTTCCACCGGCTCGCTCATGCGCGCGTAGAACGCGGAGCGGACGGTGCGATGTACGCCGCGATGCAGCTGCTCGAGCTCCTTCCTCAGGAGCTCCAGCGACAGCGCGGGCGCCTCGATCGCCTCGTTGCTCACGGCTCGTCCTTGTCGAGTTGTTCGACCTGGATGCGCAGCCGTTCGCCACTGTCGATGCGCGATCGCAGCTCGCTCATGACCTTGTCCAGCTCGGCGGTGCTGCGCACGACGTGCTGGGTGGGCTTTCGGCCACCCACCGAGCTCACGGGGAGGTCGACGCTGCCCGGCGCCGCGGCGCGTGTAGCGGGTGCATGGGTCACCGAGGCCGTGGCCGTGTGGCGTCCGAGCAGCAGCTGGGTGAGCCGCGCCATTTCGCGATCCAAAACGGCGTGGAGCGCCTCTACGTTCTCGTCGGCCATGAAGGCCCTGCGCAGACGCGTCAGGATGGGCGTCAGATCCTGCGCATCTTCGCCGTGGCTCTCGCGCGAGACGGCGGCGAGGATGGTGGTCCGATGTTGCTCGGAGCGCAGCGTCTCGAGCAGGTGGTCGATGCGGCGGGCGTTGGCGAGGTACGTGACCGCCGTCTTTCTCGCAGGCTCGACCTCGAGCTGCGCGAGCGCGCTGACGACCTCGCCACTCTCCTGCGCCTCGAGCACGCCTGCCACCCAGGCGTCGATGGTGCGCAGCACCGCGATGCGGGGTGTCTCGCCGACGTCCCCGCTTAGGAGCCGCTTCCACTCGTCGAGCTGGGTGATGGCTTCGATTGCGCGCGAGCGACCCACCTCTTGCGCGGCCTTCTTCGCCTTGTGGGCGAGCTCTTCGACGTGGCTGGGAGTGAGCGCGCGGCCGCTGAGCACCACGCCGAAGAGACTCGCGATCTCGAGCGCGCGCTGCCACGACTCCTGGCTCGGGAGGTCCACGGCGACGAGGGCCATGTCATCCGTCAGGCCACCGAGCATGGCGTTCACGGGTTGGCCATGCGCCAAGAAGCGCAGCGGCTTGGGCGCGACGCGGGCGTAGGCGAGGACGAGGAAGTCCTCTACCTCGGGCGCGAGCCACATCAGCCCATCGGGATCGAGCGCGGCACGAACGGCTCCGACCGAGAGCGGCCCGCGGTGCTGACCGAGCCGCCGCGCGACCTCGTCGAGCAGCCCTCCGACGTAGTGCACATCCTCGTTCTCGATGACGCGCACGATCTGAAGGTTTCGCGCGCCGAGGATGGCGCCCATCTCATCGGTAGCGTGACGATCCAGGCGTGCTTTGCGCTCGGGGGTCTCGAGCAGCGCCTCGAGCTGGGCGAGCACCGACTCGAGCCGGCTCTTGGTGGCGAGCTTGCCAAACTCGGGGTGCGTCGGTGCGCGCGTCTCGAGCGCCTGCGTGATGATCGAGAAGAAGGCACCATCGAACACGAGGCCCTCGGAGAGGCTGAGCTTGGCCCCACGCTTCAGCAAGTGGACGCGCTGGTTGGGCCACAGCCCGGCGGCGAGGGCGCTGTCGTATTGATTGGTCAGGCCGTAGGCGCTGCTCAGCGCGTTCTCGACCTTGGTGCGCTTGTGGTCGCACTGCTGCTCCAGGGTGGAGCGCACCCGCGGCAGATCGTCCATGCTGATCCAAGGCACGCGGTGGGCGAGATCGTGATCACGCAGCTCGACCAAGCCCTCGAGGATGACGAGATCACGGAGGGCGTCCTGGCAGTCCTGATCCAGGAACGCCGGCAGCCACACCGCGGTGGGCAGGCCGTGCGTCTCTTCGTCACCCTTGAGGCCTTCGATCACCTGCTGCAGTCGGTCTTCGTCGTCGCGTGGGCCGTGGCCGCTGGCGTCGAACGGGAAGTCGACCACCAATCGAAGATCCTCGTCGGGCCCGGGCCGGAAGACGTTGTCGTTGGCGACCCTCACGTTGTCGTAGACGACCCCAACCTTCCACTTGCGGCCCCGCCATTCCACGGTGCGGGTGCCGGTTTGGTCCCTGGTCACCACATCCATTTTCTTGAACAGCGAATCGCGCACGCGCAGGCGGCGGCGCTGCTCGTTGTCGAGATCGCGGCACGAGTCGAGGATGCGGCGAACATCGACGGTGTCGAGGATGGCGCTCACCTCTGGGTTGTTCTCGCCCTGGACGTGGATCGCCGGCGTGACGCCCGCCCACTCGCGCACGAAGGCCGCGGCGAGGGAGGTCTCCTGGTTGGGAACAGCGGACTTGAGCGTCCCGCTGTTGAGGTAGACCAAGCTGCTGGCGGTCAGGCGCTTGAGCACCGGGGTGTTGGGCACGAGCCCCTGCAGAAGCACCGTCTTGGCAATGCGGGTCTGCTTGCGGCACTCGCGCTCCTTGCACCCGGAGCACCCGAGGCCCGGGTCGAACCTCTCGCGCAGGAGCTGGCACTTGTCCGGGTTGTCGGTCTTCGCCTTGCGGCGGATGTGCGGCAGCAGATCGTTGTCGTAGATGCGGCGCGCCTGCTCGTACACGCGCTGGAGCGCCGGCAGATCGCTGGTCTTGCCGTGCACGACGACGTCGAACAAATCCCCGATGGGGACGACCTTGCCGAGCTCCCAATCCGGCAGGTAGTCGATCAGGAGGCGCGTCAGCTCGCGCAGCGCGGTGCGCTCGCGCTGGAGCGTAGCCGAGAGCGCGACCATGACCTCGACCAAGGCGGGCGAGAACGGGTAGACCCGCCGAAAGTCCTCCGGCTCGCCCTGCTCGCCGTTCAGCTTGCGGAAGTCTTCGGCGAAGCTGCGCTTCCAACCCTCGAAGCCGCGATCCACCTCGGTGCGACGCTCGTCGCTCTTCGGCTTGAGCAGGCGCTTCTGGACGATGCGTGGCAGGTCCTTGTCCTCGAGCGAGATGGTGTCGAAGCGGTCCTTCCAGAAGGAGAGCTGGTCGCGAAAGATCTGCTCGTCGCGACCGACCACCAGCTTGCCCACCATTTGCGAGAGATCGCGCTGGCGGGCGGCGAAGGTGAAGTAGGGAATGGCTGGGGGGTAGTCCCCGTGCTCGATCAAGGTGGAGACCTTGGGTGCCTCGAGCGCGAGCTTCTTCGGGTCCTGGAAGGTCGAGAGCCAAAGCACCAGCTCGTCGAGGAAGAGGACGATCCCCTCGTAGCCGAGCGATTGCAGGTGAGCCGCGAGGATCTGCAGGCCGGCGCCGAGCTTCACGAGCTCCGAGCCTGAGGCCATGCCTTCGAGCCAGGGGGTCTTGGCCAGCTCACCGGCGAGGGCGCGCGCCTTGGGGCCGTCCGGGTCAGCGATGGCTGCCTCGAACTCGGTGCGTGACCAGGCGCTGCTGCCGAGCTCGCCCCAGGTTTCGTCGGCCTCGGCTTGGTTGGAGGGGAAGGCCGAGAAGAACTTCGCGTCGCCGAGATCCGCGAGCAAGCGCTGCGCGGCGGTGAACAGCCGCTGCACCTCGAACAGGGCGGGCACCGGGGCCTTCGGGTGCTGGCGTGCCAGCTCCTCCATCGCGGCGCGGAAGATGATCTCCTCGAGCGTGAGCGCTTGCCGGCTGATGCACTGGATGTGAAGGCGGAACAGCTTGCGGCCGATGGCTTTGCCTTCGAAGCGCTTGCGCTGGTCCTGCAGCTCGGGGTGGACGCTGTAGACCGCCTTCTCGTCGGCTAGCAACAAGCTGACGAGGTTCATGTAGTGGGACTTGCCGCAGCCGAAGCTGCCGTGCACCCAGGTGAAGACGCTGCGCCGGTCTTCGAGGCCCTGCGCGACGTTGTCGAGCGCGTGATCGAAGTTGCGCGCGATCGACGGCGTGACCTGGTAGTCGGTGAGGGTCTTGTGGAGCCCGGCCGCGTCAGCGTGGGCGTCGATCTGGTGGACGAAGTCCCCCGGTTTGACCGACGTGGGCAGATCGAAATAGAGGCGGAGGGCGGTCTCGGTCATGGCTTCGACTTCTTTGCGCGGGGAGCCTTGGCAGCCTTGGGGGCCTTGGGCTCCTTTGGTGCCTTGGGCGCCTTCGGAGCTTTGGGCTCTTTGGCTTTCTTGGGAGCCTTGGTTTTGGGGGTGGCCTTGGACCGGCGATAGAGGTGGGCCTCGTCGAGGGAGACCTCGAGCTTGCGGGCTTCGGTGGCGAGGTAGGCCTCGAAGGAGGAGGCGGTCTCGCCGTCATGGTCGTGCCATTGGCGGACCCACGGGAGCAGGTCGACCATGGTCTGGAGGATGGGCATGAGCCGCTCGCGGGCGGCGGCATCGCGCTCCAGGGCCACGTCATGGGCAGCCTCGGTGCCGAGGCTCTCTTGCAGCTCGCGGCGGGTAGCGCGCGGGATGACCTCGTGCAGGTGGAGGCCCAGCTCTTCCTGCCAGAGCTCGACGGCGGCCTGGAGCTGCTCGAGGTGGGTCCAGCCGGCCCAGCCGTACACGTCGCCGGCCTTTCCGGTGGCACCCGAGGGAGGGGTCGCAGTGGGATAGGCGATGAAGCGCTCCTTGGGCACGTCGAGCTTGCCGCGCAGGCGCCACACCGTGCCCGCTTGCTCGAAGTCCTTTTGATCGTACTTCTCCGGCTTGGGGACGGTGACGACCTCACCGGCGTCTTCGCGCCGCTGGAGCTCCCAGGTGCGCTCCCAGCCGCGCCGCTTCTCGATGCCGACGTCGGTGTAGCGCTGGCAGGTGGCCGAGCTGACCGCCTCACGTTCCATCAGCCCGCCTAGCACCGCTTCGAGATCGAAGGTGCTCGAACCGGTGAGTACCTCGGCGACGGCGCGCACTTTGGGGTCGGCCTGGAGGATCTGCGCGAGGGCGCGGACGGAGAGCGGGCGGGGATCGGGGCGCTCGTGGAGAGCCGCCTCGGCGCGGTCGAGGAGGAAGGTTTCGCAGGCCGACGTTGTCTCCGCGGACCAATCGAAAGCCGGCCAACGGCGTTTGAACTCGGGTGACTCCAGCATCGCGATCTCGCGGGAGCTACGGATGGCAGTCATCCGCGCTTCCAATACTGCGCGGCAGTGGCTCGACACGTGGTCCATCGTCGGGGCTTCGCGGTTATGCCGTTCGAACCACGTGGCAGACGCCGCCGTCTCCCGCATGAGCAACTCAAAGGCGCGCACGTGGCTTGCCTCAACTCGCTCTGGCAACAGGACGTCGGAGCCAACGAGACCGATCAGCGCGTACACGCGCCAATCCAGAGCCTCCTGCTGCGCCATCATGCTCCGCCAAAGCCTTTCGCGCTCAAGCATCGCTTCCGCAAGCGCATGCTGGATGTCACTACCAATGGCTGAGGCGATCGTCGAAGCGGGTTCGAGTGAGCGGTGCCGATGGGCTAGCGCATCGAGCGCGTCGGCGGACGCTGCAAGACTTTGGTAGCCGTCAACTACGGGGCACTCTTCAAGTCCAGTTGCCGCAAACTCTCGACGTTCCATCCAACCATCCGGCTGAATGCCGCGACCCATGCCACTCCCACCCTTCGGCGCTGAGACCTGCTTCATCCAAAAGCACGCCACGGAGCTGTTGAGGTACCCGAGGAGCGCGAGGTGTTCTTCCTCGGTCGCGTCAGCAGGCAGCTTGATGATGGGCGCCGATTGCTTGAAAACCTTTCCGCCGCGGTCGAGGACGAAGTGGTTGTGGGTGGCGACGAAGGCGAAGGTGATGGAGAGGGGGGTGCGGAGCCGCTCAAGCGGTATTTGATGGTACTCGTGCGCGGTGCGGCCGACGTCGATGTACTTCTTTCCGCCAAAATCTGGTCGATTCAGAAGAATTCGTCGATTCGGCCAGAGCCATCGACGGACGGCCGCGGGCATCTCATTCCAGTCAGCCAAGTGGCCTTCGGGGTACGGAAAGATTGTCGACAGGTCTTTTCCGATACTCCAATCTCTGACTACATCCCCAGTGCCGACATCCCGGTGCCATGGACTCGTAATTTGGCCTCTAACGAGGGCGCTTTCTGTAGCGAAGAACGCATCGTCTTCGCCGGTGATTGCCATGAAGCCAATGCTCCTAGCAATGGCACCCAGCCTCTTCTCGGCTCTCTCCTCAATCAGCGCCTTGAGCTCGGCGGCGCCGCCTCCTCCGAGGCTCCATGGGTGTTGGGCGAGCTTGGTGCGTTCGATCTCGCCAACGGACACGTACTCGTTCTCGAAGCCTGGCTCGGTGTGGTGCTCGGCGATCGAGAGCCATACCTTGCCGCGAGCGGGGTCGTCGGGCGTGGTCGGCTCGCCGCGGTTGCCCATGGTCACGGGGATGGCCGTCCTGATCGGCGAGCGAGAGCGACCGAACAGGATCACGGTAGGTGTACCGTGATCCGGGATGTACGCGCCCGAGGTGTCGAGCACCTCGGTGAGGTCCACTGTCTTCAGCACGTCCTCGATCAGCGCCTTGCCGAACTCGCGCTTCATGAAGGAGTTGGAGGTGATTTGCCCTGTGAAGCCGCCCTCGTTGGCGAGCTGAAAGATCCGCTCGGCGAATGGAGCCGAGAGCGCGAACTTGCCTGCGGCGGCGGTGTAGCGCTCTCGAATGAGCTCGCGCTTCACTGGGTCCTTCTCGGTGATGTAGGGCGGGTTGGCGACCACGACGTCGAAGCGCGTCTTGGAGAGCAAGTCGTCCGTTGCTGCGTCGACCAACGAGAAGAGCGCACTTCTGTCGAATGTGCCGGCGTCCGTACCTCGATCCGCCAGCGCGTCCCCGAACGTGGTCTGGTCACGCGCACCGGCGAGCAGCGCATCTCCAACGTAGACGCGAAGGTCGAGCCCCTCGGGCGCCTGCTCGAGACGCGTCAGGCCTGTCTTGTCCAGATAACTCAAGAGCAGCCGGAAGCGCGCAATGGCCGCGGCGTACGGGTTGAGGTCGATGCCGTGCACCTGCGACAGCGCGAGGCGCGCGCTCTCGGCGCGGTCGCGGCCCGGCTCGGCGGCGCGACGTGCGTCGAAGAGGCGGTCGTAGGCGCCGATCAAGAAGTGGCCGGAGCCGCAGGCAGGGTCGATCACGGTCACGGCGATGCCGCGCTCGCGCAGGGCCGGGTCGAGCGTCTGGTCGAGGATGAAGCGCTCGACGAACTCGGGCGTCTGCAGCAGGGCGTAGCGATTGCGGACGCCTTCATTGAGGTCCTGGTACAGGTCGCCCAGGTAGCGCGTGGAGGCGCCGTCGTGCTCGCGCTCCAGATCCGCAGGGCGGCCGAAGGTGAAGCGCAGGACGCCGTCGTCGGTGCCGCGGAGCGCCGCGAGCAGCTCGCTCAGGGCGCGCGAAGAAGGGCTGAGCCGCCAGAGCGGCGCGTGCGCAGGGCCGAACACCCCGCGGCCGCCGGGCACGATTGACATGGCGTCGAAGATGTGGAGCAAATAGTCCCGCTCGCCCAGGAAGCGGAACTGCGCACGGAACTGCTCCAGTCGATCCGCCGCACCGGGGCCGGCGAGCCGGTGCGGGACGAAGCCGCGGTCCTCCAGCGTCCGCACGAACACCGAGCAAAGCACCCAGCTCGCAGCGACCTGGTCGCAGAACGCCTCCCGGTACTCCTCGTAGCCCTCACCCGTGCGCTTTGCGGCCAGGTCCCGGGCATGCGCCGCACGCACCGTCGGCGCGATGTGCGCGTCGTCGGTCCGCTCCAGCAGGTCCGCCGCGAGCACCCGATGCACCTTGCTCATCGCCGCGACCAACGCCTCTGCGTCGCGCAGCGGCGCAATCGGGGCGTTGAGGTTGGCGTCGCTGGAGGTAGAGGGGGTGGGCTGGGACACGGGTGCGATGGGGTGGGTTCAGCGGGCGGCGACGAGCGGCGGAGAGCTGGTGCTGCGCTTGGCGACGTGGGCGTCGACCCATTGCGGGGGGACCTCGACGATCTCGAACGGCAGCACGCCGTGGAGCGGAACGAGGCGGGTGCCTGCCATCGCCCCGGCACGCGCGGCGACGTCAGCGGCGACCTCGACCGAGACATGCTCGCCCTGCAGGACCGGAAGCACCACGAGCGTCGCCGCGGGCAGCTTGCCGCGTCGATGCCGCTCGGCGAGCGCGTCGATATCCCCCAACAGGCCGTAGCGCGCGTGCAGCCCGAGGTGCAGGAGAACCCTTGGCCGCTCGAGCTCGACAAGCTTGGCGAAGACCCGTTCCGCGGCGAGCTTCATGAGATCGAGCAGGCGGCCCCACGAGGGATCTCCGGGGCCGGAGGCGTCGGCGTCGACGGCCCGCGCGAGCCCGCCGTGCACCTTCTTCTCCGCGGCAATGAGCTCGGCGGCGGAGACCAATTGACGGTCGAGCGGGAGGAGCTCGGCCCGGGCGCGCTTGGCCAGCGCCTCGGCGAGTGGCAGATCGTTCGGGGCGCCACGCCCCGCCGTGCGATGGGCTGCGGCGCGGTGACCACGCCACAAGAGGACGCGGAAGCCTCCGTCACGCAGCACGGCGTCGAGCTCGTCGTCGAACGCGCGGATCGCCGTGGCGCCGGCCACATCGGTCGCGGCGCGCTCGCGCGGCGCCAGCGGGGGGACGCGTGGAGCCGGCTTGGGCGCGGGCGCCGCTGTGCCGGCCTGGCTCGGTGCGGGTGCAGGCGAGGCCTGCGAGCCTGAGGAGGCGCTGGATCCCGAGCCGTACTCCGTCCCCCCGACGCCGAGGGTGCGGTCGCGTGGGACGAAGTTTCCCGCGGCATCGAGCTGCATGCGCACGCTCGCGGTCAGCTTGGCGAGGGTGGCTGGGTCCTCGGGAAGGGGGGTGCAATGGGGATAGCGGGCAAGGACGCGGCGGCGCAGCTCGTCGGCGGTCATCTCGGTGGTGAGGGCCGGCGCGGTGAGCACGATCGCGCGCTCGGCAGAGAGGCCCTCTTGGTACAGCTCGCCGCGCGCGGAGACCCGGGCGCGCTCGGCGGTCGCCGTCGAGAGGGTGACGAGCGTCCGGTCCGGCAGTTGGCTGGCTGCGAGCGCGCGGGTAGGCTCGATCTCGGACGAGTCGCGCAGCGCTTCACGCAGCCGCTCGCAGGCCGCTGCCTCGGAGAGCACGCCTTCCTGATCCACGGCCCTATCGACCACACGCCCGAGGAGATCGCACAGCGCGAAGCCGGCCTTGTCGCTGGCGATCAGCACCTCGCCCCGCTGCTTGTGGCGGCGCAGAAAGAGGCGTGAGCCCACCTCGACGCCGAGGTCTTCGAGCGAGATCTCGCTGAGCGCGCGGACGACAGCCTCGGCGGCCTCGCGCGCGGCATCGACCGACAGATCCGGCTCGGGAGGGAGGGCCTCGAGGACGGCGGCGGCCGCGCGTGGCATGGGCAGCACGCCAGCTCCGGCGCTGAGCGCGGCGAGGACGGCGGTGAGCGCGCGCTCGAGCACGAGGCGCTCGCGCGTGGGAGGCTCCGGTTCGCTGCCGAGAACCGGGCCCTCCTTCTTGCCGGTCCAGCGCTCGCGGGTGCGGATCAACTCGAGCGAGATCAGGGCGCGCGTCACCCCGCACGCCTTGGCGAGCTCCGTCGCGGAGCCGTGCCTTGGATAACCCGCGATGGGTTCCAGCCCGAGGTAGTGGCGCAGCCGCCTACTGGAGGGTGACGAGCGACCGCTCGGCCGCGGTGCCAGAAGCGCCGCGGCCGCGCCGATCGTCGACGGCGCACGCTCGGCGTCGACCAGCGACTCGAGCCATTGCGTGAGTTCCTTCGTCGACTCCGACGCGCCCTCCTTCTTGGCGCGCGTGACGAGGTTCTTGATCTGGGCTTGAGGTGCCGAGGCCAGCGCGACGGAGTCGTCGAGGCCCGCCTCGAGCAGCCGGGTCACGAGCGGGCGGCTGAGCTTTCCTGGCTCGACCTGCGACTCGAGGTGGACGCGCGCGCCATTGAAGCCGCGGAGAAACGGTGCCGGCTGCTCGGTCGCGCTGATCGAGAGGTGCCTGCGCACCACCTCGGCGAGCAGCACGAGGGACCGCGCCGTCTTGGCGCCGACGCCGCGCACGGCGCTTAGCCGATTGGTGGGCAGTTCCGAGAGCTCGTGCAGGGTGTAGATGCCCATGCGATCGAGGGCGTTGCGCTGGCGCGTCGACAGCGACAGCTCTCGCACCTTGGCCTCCGGCCCGAGGCCGACAAGATCTGCCGGGGTGAGCGCGGGCTCTTCGCCAGGCTCAGCCTCGTGGCTGGGGACGCGACGCAGCGCTTCGGAGAACGCCTCGCGCATCTCTTCGGCGGTGGCAAAACGCGCCTCCTTCGACCATTGAAACGCCCTATGGAAGAAGCGCTTGAGGCCGTCGCGCACGTCGGCGTCGATGCGGTCGGCCTCGACTCGTACCGCCACGGTTCCGGCCGCCGCGCCCGGGATCGGGGCAGGTCGTACGCCGGTGAACATCTCGTGCAGCGTGATGGCGGCCGCCCAGCGATCGGCGGCGTCGTCCCAGCGGCCGCGAGCGACGAGCGCCGGGTCCTTGTAGGCTGGGGTGCCCATTCCGACGTCCTCAGCGGGCCTGTCCGAGAGCGAGAAGTCGAACAGCAAGAGGCCCTTTCGCTTCTTCTCGGCGCCCGCCGTCAGCCCGATGTTGGCGGGCTTGATGTCGCGGTGCTGGACCCCCGCCCCCTCCAGGCTGCGAACGGCGGTGAGCAAGTCCTCGCCCCAGCGGCGCGCGTAGTCGAGCGAGATCGAGCCTTCGAGGCGGATCTCGTCGGCGAGGGTGCGATCCCCCGCGAACTGGACGAGCAGACACGAGCGCCCGGCGATGGTGCGGGTGTCGATCCAATGGGCGACGCGGTCGATGCCCGGTTGGCGGTGGAGGCGTGCGAGCACCTCGCCTTCGCGGCGCACGCGCTCATCGTGGGCGTCGGAGAGCGGCACCTTGAGCGCGAGCTCGTCATCGCCGAGGCGGACCTTCAACACCCGCGCGGTGGCGCCACTGCCGAGCACGGAGAGCACCTCGATACCGCCTGGTAGCACGGTGCCGCGGCCGGCCTCGAGCGGATCGACTTCGGCGGGCGCCGCGGAGTCCATCTGCGGCTCGAGCGGTGTGGTGTCGGGTGTCGTCAGCGCCTCCTCGAGGCGCTCGATCAGCTCGAGCGGTGAGCAGATGTTTCGCATGCGCTCAGACGGGTCGATGAAGGTCGCCTCGAAGAGCACGCGATCGAGGTCCAACTTCACACCCGGAGGAAACAAGTCGTCGCGCACCGAGGAGATGGTGAGGGCTTGGTCGCGCAGTAGGCG
>CAZXMG010000103.1:0-25131 GCA_964641275.1 uncultured Polyangiaceae bacterium | reverse complement strand
GCGCGCGCGTTCGGCTGGCGTCTCGCTCCACAGAAACGCGCTGCCGCCGCTCATGCCCGCGGCGAAGTTGCGCCCCACCGGACCGAGCATCAGCACGGCGCCGCCGGTCATGTACTCGCAGGCGTGATCTCCAGCGCCTTCCGCGACCGCGAACGCTCCGCTGTTGCGCACGCAGAAGCGCTCCCCGACGCGGCCTCGAAAGAAGGCCTGGCCGCTCGTCGCGCCATACAGCGCCACGTTGCCTGCGATGGTGTTGTGCTCGGCCACGAACGTGGCCTGCCTTGGGGGAAACACCGCGAGCTTGCCCCCGCTCAGGCCCTTGCCGGCATAGTCGTTGGCGTCACCTTCGCAGAGCAGCGTCATGCCTGGGGGGATGAACGCGCCCAAGCTCTGCCCCGCGGAGCCAACGAGCTCGAACACGATCGTGTCGGGCGGGAGGCCGAGCGGTTTACGGCGACTGATCTCGCTGCCGAGCCTGGTTCCCAGCGCGCGATCCTGATTGCTGACGGAGAGCTTCGCGCGCACGGGCTCACCGTAGAACAGAGCCGGCTCGCTCAGCTCGAGCATGGTCTGATCCACGCCGCGCTGCGGGGTGGCGGCGAGATCCCCACGCGTCCCGCTGCGAGTCGCCGAGCGCAGCGGCTCGCCCAGCGCGACGTGTCCCGCATCGAGCACGGCCGACAGGTCGACCAGCTTGCCGCGTGGGTGGGCGCTGGCCGCCGCGCGGAGCCTCAATCGGTCGACTCGTCCCACCATCTCGTCGAAGCTGCGAAAGCCCAGGCTGGCCATCAGCTCGCGGATCTCCTCAGCCACGAAGCGGAAGAAGCTGACCACGTGCTCGGCCTTGCCGGTGAAGCGTTGGCGCAGCTCGGGATTCTGGGTGGCGATGCCGACCGGGCAGGTATCCAGGTGGCAGACGCGCATCATCACGCATCCGAGCACCACCAGCGGCGCGGTGGCGAAGCCGAACTCTTCCGCGCCGAGCAGCGCGGCGATCACCACGTCGCGGCCCGTCTTCATCTGCCCGTCCACGCTGAGGACGACGCGGTCGCGGAGCCGATTCTTGACCAACACCTGCTGCGCTTCGGCCAGCCCGAGCTCCCAAGGCACCCCCGCATGTTTGATGGAGGACAGCGGGCTCGCACCGGTGCCGCCGTCGTGGCCTGCGATGATCACTACGTCGCTCTTGGCCTTGGCCACACCCGCTGCCACTGTGCCCACGCCCACTTCTGCCACCAGCTTGACAGAGATGCGCGCGCGCGGATTCGCGGCACGCAAGTCGTAGATCAGCTGTGCGAGGTCTTCGATGCTGTAGATGTCGTGGTGGGGCGGCGGGCTGATCAGACCCACGCCAGGAGTCGCGTGCCGAACCTCTGCGATCCAGGGCAGCACCTTGGCGCCCGGGAGCTGCCCGCCCTCGCCGGGCTTGGCGCCTTGGGCCACCTTGATTTGCAGCTCGTCGGCGTTGACCAGGTAGGCGCTCGTCACGCCGAAGCGCGCGCTCGCCACTTGTTTGATGGCGCTCCTGCGGCTGTCCCCGTCGGGGTCGGGCTGGTAGCGGCGCGGGTGCTCGCCGCCTTCGCCGGAGTTGGACTTCCCGCCGATGCGGTTCATCGCGATCGCGAGCGTCTCGTGGGCTTCGGCGCTGATGCTTCCGTAGCTCATGGCGCCGGTGGCGAAGCGCGGCAGGATGCTCTCGATCGGCTCGACCTCGGCGAGTGGCACCGGCGTCGCACCCTCGGTGCAGAGGTCGAACAGGCCGCGCAGCGTTGCGAGGCGCGCCGTCTGGTCGTTCACTGCCTGCGTGTAGCGGCGAAACACGGCTTGCTGACGCGTGCGGGTGGCGTGCTGCAGCAAGTACACCGTTTCTGGGTTGAACAGGTGCAGCTCCGCCGCAGCGCCATCGGGCGAGCTGGCGCGAAACTGATACTGGCCGAAGAGCGGCGAGCTCGACGGCGCTCCGGGCTCGGGCTCCGAGTAGGCGCGAGCATGGTGCACGAGCGCAGTGGCGGCGACGTCCCGGATGCCGATGCCGCCGATGCGGGAGGGCGTGAGCGTGAAGTAGCGATCCACCAGCTCTTTGGACAAGCCGACTGCCTCGAAGATCTGGGCGCCGCGGTAGCTCGCGACGGTGCTGATCCCCATCTTGCTCATCACCTTCACCACCCCCTTCTCGATCGCGGCGAGGTAGCGGCGCTCGAGCTCCTCCGTGGGGGCGGGCTCCACCAGGCCTCGCGCAGCCAGAGACGGCAGCGCGTCGAGCGCCAAGTAAGGGTTCACCGCGCTCGCGCCGTACCCGACCAGCAGCGCCGCGTGGTGCACCTCTCTCACGGAGCCGGTCTCCACGATCATGGTGACGCGGGTGCGCTTGCGCTCGCGTACGAGGTGGTTGTGCAAGCCCGCGACGGCGAGCAGGGCAGGGATGGGAGCTCGATCTTGGCGAACGCCCCGATCCGACAACACCAATACCTTGCTGCCGTTGGCAATGGCGTTGTCCGCCTTGGCGAACAGGGAGAGCAGCGCGGGCTCGAGACCTTCGTCGCCTTCGGCGGCCGGGAACGTCATGTCGAGCACGGTCGCGCCCAACGCGGTCGCGCCCATCGACGGGGGTGTCTGCGACTGGGACGCCGGCACACCGGAAGCTTGCGAGGCGGGAGGCAGCGACGAGGACGTGGCGGCCTGGGTCGTGGCCAACATGGACGCCAACCCCTTGAGCCGCGCCATCTCCGCGTTGGACAGGAACGGCGTCTCGCACAGCACCAGGCGCGCGCTCTCGGGAGAAGGCTCGAGCAAGTTCTGCTCGGGGCCGACAGCGGTGCCCAGGCTGGTGACGATGCGCTCGCGGATCGCGTCGAGCGGCGGGTTCGTGACCTGCGCGAACAAGTGCGTGAAGTAGTCCGACAGGAGGCGCGGTTGGTCGCTCAGCACCGCCAGCGCCGCATCGTTGCCCATCGAGCCAGTGGCCTCTTCGCCCTTGCTCGCCATCGGCGCGATCAGCAGCGCGAGCTCCTCCTCGGACACGCCGAACGCGGCCAGCGCGCGCGTGAGCTCCACGCCCTCGAGCGGCGGAGCCACGGTGCCTGGCGGCAGATCCTCGAGCTTGGCCAGGTTGTGTGCGAGCCACGTGGCGTAGGGCCGCTCCGACGCGACGCGCTGCTTGATCTCTCGATCGGGCACGATGCGGCCCTCGCACAAATCCACCAGGAACATGCGGCCCGGCATCAGACGGCCCTTTTCAAGGATGCGCTCGGGCGGGACGGCGAGCACCCCGCTCTCGCTGGCCAACATCACCAGCCCGTCGTCCGTCACCCAGTAGCGCCCAGGCCGCAGCCCGTTGCGGTCGAGCACCGCGCCGATTTGGTCCCCGTCCGTGAAGCAGACACACGCAGGGCCGTCCCAAGGCTCCACCAAACAGGCGTGGAATTGGTAGAACGCTCGCAGCTCCGGGCTGATCTCCGGGTTGTGCTCCCAGGCCTCGGGCAAGAGCATCATCAGCGCGTGTGGCAGCGAGCGACCCGCCATCACCAGGAGCTCGAGCACGCTGTCGAGGCAGGCGGAGTCGGAGAGCCCTTCGTGCACCACCGGGAGCACCTTCTCCACGTCCTTGCCGAGCAGCTCGGAAGAGAGCAAAGCTTCGCGTGCGTGCATCCAGTTCACGTTGCCGCGCAGCGTGTTGATCTCGCCGTTGTGCGCGATCATCCGGTACGGGTGCGCGAGCTCCCAGCTGGGGAAGGTATTGGTCGAGAAGCGCGAGTGGAACATCGCCAGCGCGCTCTCGGTGCGAGGATCGGACAGATCTGCGAAGTACTCGCGGAGCTGCGGCGGCGTCAGCATGCCCTTGTAGACCAACGTCTTGTGGGACAGCGACGGCACGTGGAAGAACTGGCGATCGTCGATGCCGCTGGACTTGATCGTGGACTGGAACCGTTTGCGCACCACGAACAACTTGCGCTCGAAGGCCCGCGGATCGAACGGCTCCGCGGCAGGGGCGACGAACACGTGATCCATCGTGGGCTCGACGCTCCGCGCGGTCTTGCCCAAGCTCTCGTTGTCGGTCGGGACGCGGCGAAAGCCCAGCAAGCGCAAGCCCTCTTGCCGCACGATCATGGCGAAGATCAGCCGGGCCAATGCGGTCGATTGCTGATCTTGGGAGCCCAAGAACAGGCCGACCGCGTAGCTCCCGAGCGGTGGCAGCTCTGCGAGCGGCTTGCGTTCTTCCAGTGTCTCGATGCGACCCAGCGCACACTCGCGGCGAAATAGCCGGTCTGGGATCGTGATCAGGATGCCCGCGCCATCCCCCGTGTTGGGCTCGCTGCCGGTCGCACCGCGGTGCTCGAGGCGCTCGAGAGCGCTGAGCCCCAGGTCGACGATCTGGTGAGAGGCGCGCCCAGAGAGCTGCGCGATGAACCCGACGCCGCAGGCATCGCGTTCGGACTCGGGGTGGTGGAGCGGGTAGGGCGATCGGGGCGGACTCACTGACGCAATGCACTAACTAGCAACAACGCGGCGCGTTGGCCACCATTCTCCCCGATCCAGGGCCGCTGCGGAGGCCGCCGACGGCGCGCTGCGCTACCTTGGCGAGGATGGTCGAGCCGGAGGCGCTGTACCGACACCGTCTGCACACTCTGGCTGGCGACGAGCTCGACCTGGCACGTTACGCCGATCACGTCCTGCTCGTGGTGAACACCGCCAGTCGCTGCATGTTCACTCCCCAGTACGAAGGCCTGGAGAACCTGCACCAGCGCTATCAGTCGCGCGGCTTCGCCGTGCTGGGCTTTCCTTGCAACCAGTTCGGTGGCCAAGAGCCAGGCAGCAGCGACGACATCCGACAGTTCTGCGACACCACCTTCAAGGTGACCTTTCCGATGTTCCAGAGGGTCGAGGTCAACGGCCCTGGCGCCCATCCCCTGTTCGTCGAGCTGAAGGCCCGCGCGACAGGCATTTTTGGCACCCACGTGATCAAGTGGAACTTCACGAAGTTTCTGGTCGCTCGCCACGCGCGCGAGGTCCTGCGCTTCGCTCCGGTGACCAGTCCGCAGGAGATTCGCGAGGAGATCGAAACGCTGCTGTGACGCTGGCCTCACCCAGCTGTTTTGCGGCTAGTCTTCGCGTGCGTGGCAGCTCAGCCCATCGTGGTGTGTCCCTCCGGCCTGCCGGCCGCGCTCTTGCCTTGGCGTGCGCGACGCGGCGGGGATGCTCAGCTGATCGTGTGCAAAGCCACGTACCGACTCGAGCCGAGCGAGGCCACCCTCGCACGGGAGCAGGAGCCGCTGGTGTTTGGCGACACCTTCGCCAACGACGATCCGAAGGCGGCCCTGCGAGCGGCCTCGGACTTCGCGCTGAAGAAGCGGCGCGCCGAGGTCGTGCTGATGGGGTCTGCGTACGCGCCGCAGGGCACCACTGTGCGGCGCCTGGTGGCTTACCTGAGCGTGGGTGAGCTCGAGAAGGCGGTCGAGGTGTGCGCCGATCGTTGGGTGGACGTGCAAGATCAGCTGCACGAGGGACCGCCCTTCAGCTCCATGTCGCTGGGCTGGGAACGCGCCAGCGCGGATCCAGATCGCAACCCAGCGGGGCGCCGCACCTCGCGCGACGCCTTCGGACGTCTGCATCTGCCCAACCTGCAGCCGGTCGCATTCTCGCCAGCGGCACCGTGGACGGTGCCCACGGTCGGGCTGGGACCGATCGCGCCCAGCTGGCCGCAGCGATCGTCGTTGCCTTCCGGCGCGCCATTGCCGCTGCGGCCGGGCCCGCATGGCGCGTCATGGCCCGAGGGCTGGGTGGAGCAAGGTGTGCCTGATGACGCCGATTTTCTCTTCTTTCAAGTGGCGCCGCGGGACCAGCAGCTCGAGCACTTGGCGACCGACCTGCAAATCGTGCTCGAGAACCTCTCTCCCAACGCGGCGATGGTCGGCACGCGGTTGCCCGGTCACCGCGTGCGCGCGTTCCTGGCGCCCGGGGGGCTCGAGGTCGAGATGGTCGCAGACACGCTGGTCATCCACACCGATCAGCAGACCGCGACGCTCACCTGGCGAGGCACCTTCCTGATGAGCAGCGCACGAGATCTGGAGCGCGTGGTGATCGCCCGGGAGAACCGGGACGAGCCACTGACCCCTGAAGAGATCCGCGCGCTCGTGGCAGACGAGCCCGCGCCGGTGCGCAGCGGCTTGCCCTTCGCCCAGTCCACCGCTGGCCCGACACGCTTCAGCGGCACACCTTTCGGCGGGCCGCCTGCGCCACCGAGCAGCCCGGCGCTGCCGGCGCTTGGTCGCTTCGAGACGGCCGAGCTGCCCGCGCTCAACGAGGCCGGACTGGGTGGCTTGCTGGGTCAGCTGACGCCGGCAGCCAACGCACGGCCCGTGCAACCCGCCTCGACAGGCCAACAGCTCACCTCGGTGCTGCAGTCGGAGGCCGTCTTCGGCAGCCCACCGCACAAGGCCCCGGCGTCGTCGGCGCTTCCCGCCGTGCAGCCGCCTGCGCCGATCCCGGCTCCGCCAGCTCCCGTCGGCGTGCAACCTCTGGGCGTGCAACCTCTGGGTGCGCAACCTCTGGGTGCGCAAGCCCTCGGGGTGCAGCCCGTGGCCGTACAACCGCGCCCCGCTGCCCCCGGTCCCTCCGCGCTGTCGCCCTCCGCGCTGGCCCAGGCCACCAAGCCGCCGTCCTACATGGTCGACTCGCGGCGACCTGCCATCGTCGAGCGGGCGAGCCACGAGGCGAGCGCCGTGTTGGCGGGGGTCGCCGGCGCGTCCGACGCAGCGGCGTCCTCGGCCAAGGCAGCACCCGCTGCGCCCGTCAGCGAGGTCAAGGTGGCGGCAAGCGGAGCCAAGCGGGCTCCCGGCTTCTTCGACATGTTGTGGTTCTTGCCCACCTTGCCCGAGCGACTGCGAGCGTTGCCCGACTGGCGAAAGCTGCTCAGCAAAGACAAGGACAAGAAAGAGTTTCTGGGCAAACAAGGGGACTCCGGTCGCTCCCAGGAAGAAGGGGAACGGCTCGTGCGACGCGCGATCGCGCGCGGGACCCCGCTCGACGCGGCAGGCGTGCACGGTGCGGTGCTGGCAGCCATCGACGACGACGGCGTGCTGGTGCGGCCGGTGGTGACCGTGGAGGGCGAGCTGATCGTGAGCTTCGACCCGCGTGAAGCGCTCGCAGTCTCGCTCTCCTTGTCCGAGCCCGTTGCGGCCGCAGACAAGAAGTTCAAGGAGACACACGACGTGGTGCTGGAGCTCGGCAAGAGTGATCGCAAGGTGACGCTACCCATGATCGAGAGCGGTCTTGTGCGATTGCGTCAGGCCTTCCTCGCGGCGGGCAAGGGGTTCCCCGCAGGCTACCTGGAGACCAGCGCCGAGCACTGGCTGGTCGAGGAGCGCAAGTACCAGAAGCGAGTGGTGTTGGGCGAGGAGCGCCTGATCGCGTCGGTGCAGATCGGCAGCAGCGGCAGCCTGCCGCTCTACTTGCCGCTCGCGCTCGAAGCCATCTTGCCCACGGTGCCACGCTTCAAGGTGCGGGTGTTGGCCGAGCCGCACGCGCGCCAGGACGCGCCCGAGGGCGACCCCACGAGCCTCGTCGCCGTGGCCATCGCTCGCGTGGTCGGGCGCTGAGCCTCGACGGAGTCGGCTGGGCGCGATACCGTGACTTGCGTATGTCTGTCTTGCCGCGGCTGGGTGTCGCCGCTTGCTTGCTTCTGATCGCCACTCCACTCCTCGCGCAACCTCGCCCCGGGGTGCCCGGCCCGCCCGCGCAGCCCAAGGTCGAGCCCCCGCCAGCTCCGACGCAACCCAAGGTCTCCGCGATCCCGAACGCGCCCAAGAGTCCGTCGGCCGAGGACGTCGCCAAGGCCAGGGCGCTCTTCAATGCGGCGGGCAAGTCGTACGACAAGGGCGACTACGTCGCCGCCATCCAAGCGTTCGAGCGCGCGTACTCGCTGAGCGGCCGCTCCTCGATCTTGTTCTCGCTTGGCATGGCCTACAAGAAGCGCTTCGCCGAGTCTCAAGACGAAGGCCACCGCGCCGCCGCGGTCGAGCTCTTGCGCGCTTACATCGATGCGACCAAGGACGGCGGCCGCAAGCCCGACGCCATTCGCGCGCTCGAAGATCTCGGGCAGCGGTCGAGCGGCTCCGGCAGCACGAGCTCCGGTCGCGCGGAGGCTCGCAAGACCATCATCTCGATCGACTCCACCACGCCGGGCGCCATGATCTCGGTGGACGGCGGCGAGCCAGCGCCACCGCAGGTCGATGCGGAGGTGAACGCCGGCCGGCACACCATCAAGGTGACCGCGCCCGGCTATGTGACCCAGGAGTTCGTCATGCAGGCGCTCGCCGGCCAGACCGAGGCCGAGACATTCAACCTGCAGCAAGCGCCGGCGACGCTCGACCTGGTGCTGCCATCGAGCGCGACCATCCACGTCGATGGCCGAGATCAGGGCAGCTCATCCAAGCTCTCGCTCAGCCCCGGCCGCCATTTCATTTCGATCAGCAAGCCAGGGCACAAGAGCTTCGGGCAGATCATCGAGCTCCGCGGCGACGAGAAGCGCAAGCTCGAGGTCGACCTGAGCACCACGATCCAACGCGACGCTTCCATCGGGATGATGGCTGGCGGCGGCGCCACGATGGTCGGCGGCGGCGTGCTGCTAGGAATGGCGTTCGTCGCACAATCACAGGCTCTCGAGCTCGAGGAGGCTCGAGAGAGCACCGGCATCTCGGAGTCGCAGCGCGTCGAGCTCGAGGACCTCACCGCCGAGCGCGATCTCTTGCGCGCCTCCGGCCTGCTCGTCGGCGCGGTCGGCGGCGCGGCCTTCTTGGCGGGCGGCGCCATGTTCTTCTTCGACAACCCGGGCCCGCTGCCATTGCCGATCGACGAAGCAGGCTCCCCCAAGTCAAACACCCCCCAACCCGGATTGGAGATGTCATGGACCCCCGTGGTCACACCGTTCGACGCCGGTCTGTACGTTCGCGGTCGCTTCTAGCCGCCGCCGGCCTCGCAGCGCTGGCCTCCGCCGGCGCGTGCGCCACGTTGACGGCGCCCACGGTCGGGGTCTGTGGCAATGGCGTGGTCGACGTTGGGGAAGATTGCGACGCGCTCGCGGGCGAGACCGCCGAGGGGTACGGGTGCGGCAAGACCGGAACCAGCTCGCAGTGCCGCTTCGTGCCCAATGCGGAAGAGCAGTGCCCGCCCCAGCACCACCTCGGGGCCGACGGCATTTGTCGCGACGCCACGGGCGCGTTCGAGGTCAAGACCACGCTCGAGGCGGAGCCGCTCGCGGTGCAGCTCGAGGAGTCCGGGGTCACCGTCGTGGCCAGGAACGGCGCCGACCTGTCGGTGGTGAGCTTGGATGACCAGGGCAACGTGCAGAGCCGCCTGACCCTGCCCCAGCTGGCGAAGGGGTTTGCGCCTCCGCTACGGGACGATCTGATGGGTGCGGGTGACGTGACCGACGAGCGTCCCGCGTCGCGGCACATCTCGCCGCTGCTTCCGTCCGGGGACCTGCTCATCCCGCTCGAGTCCCGCGAGAACGAACAGATTCGGGCGAGCGCGATCGGTCTGTTCCGGCGTGACGGTGACACCTTCTTGACGGAGCTTCAGACGGGGATGCCCACGGTCGCAGGCTACCCTCCCGTCGATGGCACCAAGTCCCCGAGGCTCATCCGCGTTCCGGGCCCGCCAGGGCTGAGTCTCGCGAACATCGGCTACTTGTCGGTGTCGTTGGTGCCAGGCGACAGCGGCTTCCTCGTGTGTGAGCCTGGGGCCACGTGCGGCGCGGTGGCCGGTGGTGACGAGCTCGTCTTCACGGATTACAGGGTCCGGCAGGGAGATCTCGTCGCCTACGCCCGGGAGGCACAGCAGCCGGCCACGTTGTTGCCCACGATCCTCAGCGTCGAGACCGACACGGGCAGACTGGCGTTCGGATCCATCGTCGATTCGGTCGGCCCCGGTCTTCAGCCGAGCAGCTACCTGCTCGACCCGCGTCTGCCGATCGAAGACGCCTACACAGCCTTGTACTGCGTCGACACCAGCGCCGCCTGCAACGCATCGTGCAACTCCGAGCTCGCGTGCCTGGAGCACTGCAACCTCGGCAGTGAACCGCCCAGCGGCACCTTCTGCGACTGCACGACTCCGTGCGCGAAGGCGTGCCGGCCCTTCTTGCTCGACGTGCCGAACTGCGCCCTGTGCGGCGGCGATCCTGTCTGCGCGGCCGATTGCAGCGCAGCGACCCAGTGCGGCACCGCTTACGAGATCGACCAAGTGCTCTACGCCATCGCGTATCCCGGCGGCTCCGCTGGGCCGTACGGCGCGCTGCTCGAGTTCGGCGCGGCGTTGTTGGATGGCGACGGACGAAGGGGTTTCGGGCGGTTCTTCGCGCACCACAGCGGCAAGGCTCCGTGTGAGGGCGCCTGCGTGCCCGCACCCGCTCATCTCTCGGAAGTGTTCTTCTCGGAACAGGGCGACCGCTCGGAGCTGATCGAGTCGGTGGCGTCCACTGGCTTCGCAGACTTTTCGGGTGATGGCTTGCCCGACTTCGTGTTCAGCTTCGAGGGGGAGCTGCGCCTCGGGCTGAGCTTCCCGGGGCTCTCGTTCCCGCTCGGTATCGACGAGCTGCTCGCGGTGGGAGACATCAACGACGACGGCATCTCCGACATCGTCGGAAGGCGGCAGGGGTTCACTGCCATCCTGCTGGGAGGGGTGACCTGGCCGCTGGTGAGCTTCAACTACTCCCTTGGGAATCAGGCCGCGGAGGCGGTGTTCAGCGACCTCGACGGCAACGGGGTCGAGGACGTGGTGGTGCGCACCGAAGCCGAGCTGGGGGCGCCTTGCTCTGGGGGCAGCATCTATGTGCTGTTCGGCAACGCGCAGGACAACCCCAGCGACCCTGTGGCGGTCGGGTCGGGAACCTGCATCGTGGAGATGTTGCCGCTCAAGCTCGAGAGCAGCGGCGACGGCATCGGGGACGTGGCCGTGTTGCGGGACGAAGGTGGCGACTTCAAGATCGGCACGCTGCTCGGGGACGCCCAGCGAGTGCTCACTTCGCCGCTCTCGTTCGCTGAGAGCTCGGTCCAACGGCTCTTGCCGCTGTCGACGGGGGAGGGGGTGGTGACGACGGACGGAGCGATCGCGCTCGTGGTCGTGCGCTCCGAGCAGGACACTCGCGTGCACGAAGTCACCTCTCTCGCTGGGCAGCTCTCGAGCACCGAGGCGACGCTTTCCGGGGAGCCGTTCCTCCTGAACGACGAGGACAGCTGGGCGGTGGGCGGCTCCGGGCGGCTGGTGCTCTGGGATGCAACCGGTGCGAAGCTCGTCAGCGCGCTCGGAATGGGCAGCTATGAAGCCGTGCCGCTCGGTCAGCTCCCCCCCGTCGCCCCGACCTCGAAGCTGCTCGTCCCCGAGCTGAACGCAGGCCTGGCGCTCCCGGAGTTCGTGTTGGTCAGCTTCGACCTCGAGGCAGGCAGCGCAGAGGTCCACCTCGTGGACGCGAGCGGCGGCGTCGAGACCCAAAGCCTGGCCAGTTGCTACAGCGACGCCGCCTCCTTGTTGAGCCCCACCGACCTGGAGCTTTGCGGGCAGATCGTCGACTTGAGCGACCCCACCGCTGCTGCGCGCTTCTCGTGCACGTTGTTCTACGGTCAACCCGAGCTGGGCTTGGCCGAGGCCGACGGGGTGACAACCTCCTTCTCTTTCGACCTCGATGGGGACGGGCTGTTCGAGCGCCTGAGCGGCGGCGCCGGCGAGCTCGAGCTGCAGGGGGAGGTGTGCTCGAGCTTTGGCGACGAGGTGACGGTGGGCACGAAATCCGGCGAGGGCACATGACCCGAACGTGGTTGTCGTGGGTCGGAGCGCGCGCCCGGTGAGCTGGGCCGTTCGGCTCGCCTTGCTGCTTTGCACCGCCGGCTGCGGCGCCTCGGCCGTCGCTCCCGAGACCGGCGGCGCCACTCGCGACGAGTCACCGCTGCGCTTCGACGCCGCGGCGCCAGTCGTGGCGCTCGCGAGCGACGGCGCCTTCGCCGTGCGGCGCGGCGAAGGGATCGAAGTGCACCGCGCCGGCGGTGGTGCGCTGGGCGTCGTCCCGACGCGGCCTGGCGACGACAGGCCGGGCACCTGGTTCGCGCTGGACAAGGGCGGTGCCACCTTGGCGGTGCTGCGCGCGCGCGAGCTCGAGCTGTGGAAGCCCGGGGACCGCACCGCGCGCGTCGCTTCGAGGACGGAGGACGATAGCTGGGGCCCGCCGCGCTTTCTTTCGACCGGGGATCTGATCACCCACCATCAAGGTGCCGTCGTGGTCTGGAGCGGAGCGGCCGGCGCGCCGATCGCGGCCGTCGAAGACCCGTTGTTGACGCTCGTGCGAGGCAGCTACGACGGGCCTGGCGGCAGCTTGCTGGTGCGCTGCTCGCAGAACCGTCCGGGTCCAGCCAACACGATGCCCTTCACCGCAGACCTGCCTGGCGGCAAGCTGGTGGACCGTCTGGGCCCCCACCGCGACGGTGTGAGCGCCGCGGTGGCTTTCGAGGGCGGGTGGGTCACGGCCGACCAGGACCACGTCTATCAATTCGGGGCGGACGGCGCGGAGCGTGCCCGCTTCGAGCTGCCCGGCGTGGTGAGCCTGAAGGTCAGCGAGCGCGGCGTGCAGTTCGGCGCGGCGGGTGGCGTCGCGGGGGTGCTCGACCTGCCCGAGGCTCGCCTCCACCGCTTCAGCACCGGTCGCACGGAGGCAGTGCTGTTCACCGACATGGGCGCACGCGAGCTGGTGGGCCTGGACGCCCAGGGGAGGGTCTTTGCGTGGAGCGTCACGGGCGACGGTGAGCCGATCGCCGCGCGGCGCAACGACGCCGCCAAAGGGCGCGCGCGTCGCGCGATCGGTCGGTTGGCGCTGAGCGACCTCGAGGGAGCGGAGCAAGGGCTCGCCGCGGTCGTCACGGCGCAACACGCCCTCGGTGCGAAGGCCGACGCCGACACGCTCGAGCTCGCGCTCGCGGGTCACTACGCTCGATCGTTGCTGGCGCGCGAGGAGGCCTCCCAGTTCGTGCAGAAGCTCGCGGGCGGGCCGCTCGATCCCAAGTCAGAAGCCGTGAGCGGAGCGTGGCTCCTGCTTGCAGAAGAGCTCACGCACGCCGAGGCCCTCGATGCCGGCTTCGATCTCTACTTCACCTGGCTCAAGGGCGTGCACTCCGGCGTCATCGCGCGCACGAGCTCGACGCGCGCTGTCGCCGTTGGTCTCGCGCTCGACACGCTGGTGGGCTCGGTGGACGCCGACGAGCTGCGCGAAGCGCTCTTGCGGGCCATGGCCAAGGTGTTCCCCGAGGACACCTCCGTCAAGGAGCGCCTCGCGGAGCTCGCGGACCGCGGCGGGGGATAGCTGGTATCGTGACGCGTGCTCTGTGACCCGTACGCCTCCCAGCTCGGACACGTCCTCCTGAAGCTCATCAGCGAGACGAACGGGCTCACCCTGGCGCACACGCTCGATCTCGCCTTGCGCTCGATGCTCGTCGACGAGCGGCCGGAGGTCGCGACGGCGCTCCGCGGATTTCAGGACCTCGTCTACGCCTATCACCGGGACCCGAGGGACATCCGCGGCGTGCTCGACCACGAAGTTGCGCGCACGCTCGGGGGCATCTTCCGCGCCTTCCCGCTGCGCTTCCGCGAGGAGCACATCCACCTCACCGGGGCGCTGACCGCAGACTTCGTCTACCCGCGCCTCACGGCCCTGCTCGCGGGCGCGAACGGTGCGAGCTACGAACAAAAGATCCGCGACGCGTACGGGAACGACGCGCTCCCGATCCGATCCGAAGCCGACGTCGACCGGCTCTTGCGCCTCCAAGAGGGCATGGGCTTCTCGCGGTACCTGCAGGTCCTGACGCTCGGCAAGCTCGTGCTCGTCGATCAGCAGGCCCACAAGGACGCCGCCTACCACATGGCGGCGCGCCTCTATCGCGACGAGAACATTGGCCGCATCAGGCTCAAGTTCACGTTCTCACGCGCCACGAGCAGCGCGGCCGACGCCCTCCCTGGCCCCGAGGTCAGCCCCGAGCAGGTCGTGCTCGGGCTGTACGAGGGCTTCGAGGCCTTCCGGCGAGAGCACCCCGACTTCGACTACGTGCTCTCGCCCAGCTTCCGAAAGGAGGCGAGCGCCTTCGACAGCCAGCGCTTCGCGAGCAAGGCAGAGTCGTTCCTCCACCACGTCGACGAGATCCTCGGGCTGATCGCGAAGCACCCCTTCCTGCGGGACAAGATGACCGACGTCGACACCGTCGGCGACGAGCGCCACCACTACCGCAAGGCCCACTTCGAGGAGATGCGCCCGGGCATGCGCAAGCTCGCGAGCCGGGGCTTCCGCGTTCGCTCGCACCACGGAGAGACCTGGCACTGCCTGCGCCGCGGGGTTCAGTCGGTCGACAACGCCATGAACATCTGGCACATCGACACGCTCGAGCACGGCGTCAGCCTGGGCGTGAATCCCAACTTCTACTTTCACATGGTGTTCGAGCGCGTGATGGCGCTGAACAGCAAGTCCACTCCGATCCCGGAGAGCAGCGCCGAGTACCGCGAGATCGACGACATGGATTGGCGGGGCCGCCGGGACGTGTTCGACAAGCTCGCGCGCGGCCAGCCGCTCGGCGCCGACGAGATCCGCAAGTTCATCAGCGTGAAGTTTCACGCCGCCCGCGAGGTGGAGCACTACCAACACGACGTGCTCAACCGCATGATCGACAAGCACGTCTCGCTCGTCAGCCTCCCCACCTCGAACGTCAAGCTCACGCAGTCGCTCGCGACCTACAAGGCGCACCCCTTCAGCTGGTGGGAGAAGAAGGGGGTCGAGCTCGGCGTCGGCACCGACAACGACGTCACCCTCGACACGAGCTTTCTGCGCGAGCTCTTGATCCTGCTCATCACGGATGCCGACAACCTCAAGATCACCAAGCTGCTGATGGTGGTCACCGGCGAGACGCGCAGGCCCTTCATGAGCGACGCCCTGTGGAGCGCGCGGCCGGAGTTCTGGCCGCAGCGCCAGGTCCGGTGAGGGGCGCAGCGACCGGCGAGAGCCGTCACGGGCGCGTGGGCACGAGCTCGCAGCGCCCCTGATGGCAGCGCGCGGGGCCTGGCGGCGTGCAGTCGCGCGGCGGGCAGGGGTGCTTCGACGCGCCCGCCTCGTACGCCTTGCACGCAGCGTTGGCGCGGGCGACCCAGGCCTTTTCGCCGGCGACCGCGTCGCAGCCGTCGCAGCAGAACAGGCGCTCCGAGACCCCGTGTTGGGTCACGGCGCAGTCGCTGTCTCTGGCGCACTTGGTGTCGATCGGCGCGAAGCGAGCCTCCATCGAGCGCGGCAGCTCGGCCGGTGGGGGCGGCTCGGACGTTGGCGGCGCGACCACGCTCTTGGGCACGGCTACTGCGGTCGGTGAGGGGGGCAGAGAGGCGATCGAGGGTCCCGTCGACGCGACGCTGGCGGCAGGCTCGATCGGCGGACCAGCCTCGGGTGGGGCGCCGCAGGCAGCCGCGCCGGCGAGCCCAACCCCCAAGACCAATCTCGACATGGCCGTCACCACCTGGCCTGCGTGCTCGAGCGTGGACTTCACGCTGGGAACGGTAGCCGTGAAACGTCGCGCGCACCACGCGGTCGAGCTTGATGCGGGCGCGAGCTCGCTGGTATCAGCGGGCCGATGGCCGTGGACAGGATGCGCCGAGTCTTCGCGATGTCGTTCGCCAGCGTTTACGCGCTCTACCTGGAGAAGGCCGCCAAGAAGGGTCGCACCCAGCAAGAGGTCGATCAGGTCATCACCTGGCTCACCGGCTACACCCGAGAGCAGCTGCAGCAGACGATCGACAGCAAGCTGGACCTGGAGGCGTTTTTCGCGCGCGCCCCGCGGATGAACCCGAACGCAGAGCTGATCCGCGGCGTGGTGTGTGGCGTGCGCGTCGAGGACGTGGCCGACCCGCTGATGAAGAAGATCCGCTACCTCGACAAACTGATCGACGAGCTCGCCAGGGGAAAGAAGATGGCGAGCATCCTGAGAGCGTGACGCTCGAGCCCTCGTCCGCCGTTCGAAGCACGCTACGCTGGCTGCGCGTGACCTCTCGTTCCGCTCGACCCCGCGCCGCCGTCGTGCTGCTTGTCGCAGCCTTGGCCCCCGCTTGTGGCACTGGCTCGCCGCCGAGCTCGAGCTCCTCGTTCACCCTGTCGCTGCCCCCTCCACCCTCCGCGAGCGTCGAGGCGGTGGCGAGCGCCTCCACGAGCGCGCGCGAACAACCGAGCGAGCTGACCGGCGCCCTCGACTTGAGCGTCACCATGAGCAAGGCAGGTCTCACCGTCGCGGCGTTTGGCGGCACGATGGCCCCCGATTGTCGCCGGCACGCGCCGGGCGTGACGTTCCCGCGCGCCGCCGACGGAACGCTCGACCTCGCCCCACTCACGCGCTGCGCCCGCGCGCTCAAGTCGAAGCGGCCGCAGGAGACGCAGGTGACGCTCGTGGCGGATCGGTCGATCGAGTACCGGGAGTTGATCACGGTGCTCGATGCCGTGCGGGCCGACGCGGCCGGAGAGCTGTTCCCGGAGATGCACCTCGGCGTGAGCAAGGACACCGCGCCCGCCGCGCCCAGCGCGTCTCCCTGAGGTGGGGGAGACAGCTGGACTGTGTGGGGTCGTGGCAGCTGCGCTCTCGCCTACTCATGGACCCGTTCGGCGTTTGGCCGCCGCGGCTGAGCGACGAGGTCACGCACACGGTTGGCTTGGAGGGCACTGCGTGCCCTCCTCCCGCTGAGGCTCTGCGCCATCGCTGGTCAGCTTCGCTCCGGCCGCGCCGTCAGCTTGCCCCACGTGAGGCACCGTCATGGCTCCCCGGCTCATTCCCTTGATAGGCGCAGTACCTTTGTTCGCGGCAGAGCTCGCGCACGCGGAGCCACCCGCCGCCGCTGAGGGCCAGATCGTGCACGCGCTGGTGTTCGCGAGCCACGAGCCCCTGGGTCCCAGACGAGGCGCGGCCCCACTTCACCAAGAGGTCGACGTCGCGGTGGTGCCCGGCGTCGTGCTCGACTGGGTCTCACCGCTGTTCGTGTGGGTCGAGCCTGGCTACGCCTTCGCCGAGCTGTCGCTGTCGCTGTGAGGCGGCCGCGGTCGCGCAGCGTTGCGCAGCAGCTGGTAGAGGGTTGCACGCAACGCCCTGGGCACGCGACGATGACCCCAAGGGCGGTGATCGTCGCGTGCGCCCTGCTGGACCACGATTTGCTTCGGGGCTGACATGCACCGCTTGATCTCTCCGCTGTTGGCTTTCGCGCTTCTCACGGCCCGCGTCGCCTCGGCTCAACCCAAGCCTTCTCCGAACGACGCCCCGGTCTGTGGCGGGCAATGCGAAGCGGGCGTGGCGCTGACCGTGGTGGGCGGTCTGTTCACGCTCGCCGGAACGATCATGTTGCCGGTCGCGATCGCCATGACCAGCGACGGGGACGGAGGGGATCTCGTGATCGATACGACCATGCTGCAGGTGATGGGCGGCATCTCGATCGGCATCGGCGCTGGGCTCGCCGTACCCGGGATCGTGCTCTTGACCACGGAAGAGCCGCCGCAGCAGGCGACCCTCCCGGCAGGAGAGGCCTTTGCGATCGACTCCCGTCCCCCCGAGCGCGCTGCGCGTTGGTGGCTCGGCGAGTTCTAGCGACACGCCACCTGTTGCGAACGACGCGCTGGAGTTGCTGCGCACACGGTGCTCTGCTTGGGTGATGGCTCCCCCCAACACAGAGCTCAGCGCCGCTTCGTTGCCGTTGCGCACGGGGGGGCGCATCCCCCAGGTGGGGCTCGGGGTGTGGCAAGCGGGGCGCGGGCAGACGACACGAGACGCCGTCACCGCTGCGCTCCGCTGCGGCTACCGCCACGTGGACACGGCGGCTGTCTACGGCAACGAAGGGGACGTGGGCGAGGGCCTACGCGTGAGCGGAGTCCCGCGGGCAGAGGTGTTCATCACCACCAAGCTCTGGAATCAGGACCAAGGCTATGACTCCGCCCTGCGGGCGTTCGACGCCAGCCTGAAGAAGCTCAAGCTCGAGTACGTCGACCTCTACCTCGTGCACTGGCCCATGGCGGGCAAACGTGCAGACTCCTGGCGAGCGCTCGAGAAGATTCATGCGGACCAACGTGCCCGCGCGATCGGCGTGAGCAACTACCTCGTGCCTCACCTGAAGGAGCTGCTCGGCAGCTGCAAGGTGATGCCTGCGGTGAATCAGATCGAGCTGACGCCGTTCCTGCAGCGTCGCCCGACGGTCGAGCTCTGCCGCGCCTCCGAGATCGCGATCGAGGCCTACAGCCCGCTCACCCGAGGCAAGCGGCTCACGCACCCGGTGGTGCTGGAGGTGGCCAGCGCTGTCGGGCGCACGGCGGCCCAGGTGCTGCTGCGCTGGGGGATCCAGAAGCAGTTCGTCGTATTGCCCAAGTCGACGCACCCCGAGCGCATCGAGGAGAACGGCGCGCTGTTCGACTTCGCCTTGGATGACGCCGCTATGGCGCGCCTCGACGCGCTCGAAGAGGGCCTGGTGACCGGGTGGGACCCGGCGACGCAGGAGTGAGCCAGCGTCAGGGCGACAGCGCCTTGGCCAGCGCGTCGGCCTCGCGTTTGTCCGTCACCGAGATGAACGCCATGCCCCCCGGGATCCTTTCCATCACGACCGGCACCGTCTTGGCCTCGCCTCCGACCACGATCGCGATGCGCCGCCTCGCCATCGCCTCGGTGGCCGCGGCGAAGCGAGCCTTACCATCGTCCGTCAGCTTCAGCCCCACGCGGTAGCCCTCGTTGAACGTGTCTGGCTCCGCCGTCACCTTGGCCAGATGGCTGGTGTTGAGCAGACCCGGACCGCCGATGTAGCTGCGCATCTGGCCCTCGGGGCCGAGCTGGAACAGGAGCACGTGATCGCTCGGCAGCGTGGAACCGAAGCGCTTGATGAGCTCGGCCTCGGTCTTCGCTCGCGGCGTGCCGGGGCTCCTCCACGCGAGGAAGCTTCGCACCACGCTGCGCTGCGCGCCGAGCGGGACGTTCTCTCGCTCGATCGTGACGCCGGCGGGCAGCGTCGTCGGGTCGACGGCGTCGAAGGGATCGAGCCCGTCGTTCACCGCGCGGATGCAGAACTTCTTGTCGCAAGCGATCTCGTCCAGCTTGGGCAGCTGCTGGGTCGCGTTGGTCGTCGGGGCTGTTGGGCCTCCCTGCTTCTTGATCTGCTCCAGCAGCAGCGCGCGGATCTCCTCCGGGCTGGGCCCCTGGGCCGTCGCGCTCAGCGGAGGCAGCGGAGTCGCGCTCGGGGCGCCCGTCGCCTCCACCCCGCTCGGCTGCCGGCTGTCCGCGGGCCTTTCGGGCTCGGGTCCCACACAAGCCGCGACCAGCGTTGCCAGCAGCGTGATCCCGGTCAGCCGTCGCGCCCGCATCGCGCACGCGTAACCAGGGTCAGCTCCGGACGCAATCGATGGGCACGGGCGTGCTGTCGTATGCTGGAGTCGTGCGCAGCTGCTGGCCGTGTCTGTGGTGGTGCCTGCTCGCGTGTGGGGCGAGGCCGAAAGCTTCGGGAGCGCCGCCGCCCGCCTCGCTCGTGGTGCTCGAGGTCGAGCCCGCTCCTTCCGCCGCGGCGCCCACGCCGCCACCGGTCGTCGCGCAGGCGCGTTGTTTCCACGGCGAGAGCGACGACTGCAACCCGCCTGGCACCACCGTGAGGCCAGAGAGCGCCTGGATCGATCCTGCGCCCCCTAGCGGATTCCTGCAGTGTGCGGGCTTCGTCAACACGCCGTCGGATGACGTGCGCGCAAGCTTCATGGACGGTTGCCTCGGCGCAGCCAGTTTGCGCGTCGTGGTGCGCGGATCGAACGGAGAAGTCGAAGAAGACATCTCTTTGGTCGGCATCCCGCGCTTCGATGTTTGGCCGAACTTCAACTACCTCGCCGGGGATCCCGCCGTGGTGCACCGTACGCACTGGGGAGACACCACGTTCTTCACCACCACGGACGGGCGGGACGCTTGCCTCAAGATCGCCGATCCGAGCGGCGGCCCGACCTTCGGCAGCGGCAACGCGAGCCGCGCCGTGATCGCGCCAGGCAACACGCGCTCCGACGAGTACCGCATCAACTGCGAGGGCAGCGACCTGCCAGGCCGCAAGATCGCCGTGTTTCGAGGCGCCGCCGACCTTCAGCAGGCGCGCTGACGCGTTTCCGTGCGCGTGCAGGCAGCGCGCGTCATGCTGCGAGTGTGCCGCGGCTGCGACAAGATATCGCGCGGGTGCGCTGCCCGTACTGCCTCGAGCGGGTCGACCTGTTCGTCGATCCCGAGACCACGGGCACGTTCGTGGAGGACTGCGCCGTGTGCTGCCGTCCGTGGACGGTGATCGTGGAGCGCCATGGGGAGGGCGAGGGACAGGTCGAGGTCGATCGCGCGCAGTAGCGGGGCTCAGTCCTTGAGCGCTTTCACCACCGCTTCGCAGTCGTTGCCACGCACGACCACCGCGCGAGCTCCGTCTCGCAGGCTGCACCAGGGCGTGTCGCTGTAGGTCGGCGCGATACGCACTGTGACGATCTCGTCGGTCTCGAGGTTCCTCGCGAACACGACCGAGAGCTCCCCATCTGTGTTCGCGCCCGGCACCTCGCGGGCGCCAAACCCCTTTTGGCGCAGCACGCGCGCGAGGGTCGCGCTGTCGACGGCGTCGAGGCGCTTTTTGTCGATGGTGGGCGGGGGCGGCGGCGCGAGCGGCGCGGGCGGCGCCGCCGCGTCTTCGTCGCTGGGCATGAAGCGGATCGGGTAGGTGACCTTGACCACGCCCGTCTCGGGCTTGGGAAAGCTCAAGTTGTAGAACGCGCGCGACACACAGGACACGGTGGCGGCGTCGGGGAGATCTCCGCCCCCAGAAGCCGCCGAGACGTTGCCTGCAGGATCGATGGTGAAACTGACTCGCACCGTGCCCTGCAGCTTGGGCTTCGTGCGCAGCGCGTTCTCGTAGCACAACCGGAAGCGACCAAAGTTCTGGCGCACGATGCGCTGGATCACCTCCGGCGGAAGGCGACCTTGGACGTCGGTCGCGCCGGCCTTGATCTTCGGCGTGGTGCGCTTGCTGCTTCCGAGCCGGCCACCTCCGCTGCCAAAGCCCGGGCCCGTGCCGATGGTGCCGATGCCGATGCCGCCTCCGCCTTCGCCAATCCCTTGGAGTCCGAGCCCGCCGGCCCCGAAAGCGTCACCGATTTCGTCGCCCCACATGTTGCCCTTGGCCGTCGTGCCGTCCCCGGCTGCGCCGGAGTTGATCAGCCCCACCATGCCGAACTCAGCGACATCGTCTCGCTCCTCGGGGAACGGCTTCTGGCCGCTGACGCCGATCAGGGCGCTGAGCGCTCGGGCCGAGGTCGTCGCCGGCAAGCGCATGCCCTCGATCGTGCGACGCAGGCACAGCGCGGTCTCGTTCTGCTCTTCGCCAGCTGGCAGCGGCTCGAGCTTCACCGTGCCGTCTCGCTCTGCGCGCAGCACGATCCAGGTGGGGACGGGCACGGGGCCGCCCGCGCCCAGGATGCAGCGCTGCAGCGCGCCGGCCTTGGCGGCGAACGGCGCGTCGACGCTCGCGTCGTGCATCCAGCCCGTCGAGGCGGCCGTGCTCGTGAGCGAGCGACGCAGCTCAGGGGCATCGGGCGGCAGCTTCGCGGGTCGGTGCTCGCCGCTGAGCTCGAGGGCATAACGGAAGCTCGCGCCCGGCGCCGCGCCAGACACCGACAGCGAAGACAGCGCCTTCCGAGCGCACTCGGCAGACGGCAACTCGCGCAGGTCGCCGGTGACGGCCACGCGCTCCACGCGCGCAGCGGCTCCGATCTCGAGCTGGAAGACCAGCGCACCCTGGAGCGAGGGATCTCGGTCCAGCGACTGACGCAGACACGCGTCGAGCGCCGGTCCGGCGGCATTCAGCGCCCGCGACAGCCCGGCATGGGGCGCCCCCAAGACCTGCTCGACCACGCCCAGCTTGGCCAGACCACGCGGCTCGTTTGGTGGCGTGAGATCCGCGGTGACCGTGTCCACGTCGGCGGGCGCCGGTGAGCCACAGGAGGGTGCAAAGACGAGGAGCACGAGCAGCGAGCGAGGCTTCATGGCTGCTCGCTACTGTACGCGCCTCGCGCTCAGCAGTCGCGGCCCTTGGGCTTGCCGACCAAGTGATCGGTGCGCTTCGGGCAGACCTCTTTGATGGTCTTCTCGGCAGCTTGCAGCGCCTCGATCATCTCCTTGAGCTTGGCCTTCTCCTTGCGAGACAGGTCGTCGAGCTCGCCGGGATCGCTCTTCACGTTGAACAGCTGGTAGCCACCGGCGTTGCCGCTCTCGATGATCTTGTAGTCGCCGCGCAGCAGGGTGCGCCGGCGATCGTTGTCGCTGGTGCGAGACAGATCGGTGATCACGTCGCGTGCCGCAGGGGTACCGCCGCGAAGCTCCGGCCACAGGCTCTGCCCTTGAAAGCCAGGCTGCATCGGCACGCCGTAGGCTTCGAGCAGCGTGGGGCAGAGGTCGATCATGCCGCGCGGCTCATCGATGCGCCTCGGCACCACGCCAGGCGCCTTGATGATCAGGGGCACGTGGGTGAGCACATCCCAGAGCTCGAAGCCGTGGCGGTACATCTTGTGCTCGCCGAAGGCCTCACCGTGATCCGCGGTGATGATCAACATCGTCCGCTTGCCCCAGGGCTGCTTGTCGACGAAGTCGAGGATCTTCTTGAGGTGCATGTCGACGAAGTAGAGCTCACCGTCGTACATGGCCTTGGCTCCCTTGCCGAAGCTCTTGCCCTCGGGGTGCCCGACGTACTGATCGTGGGCGTCGAGCAGGTGGTAGTACGCGAAGAAGCGACCCTTGGTGTTGGCCGCATCGCTCAGGTGCCTGAGGATGATCTCGGTGTGCTGCGGGCTGGTGATGTTCTCGTCGGTCGTGTTGTTCTTCTTCAGCCCGGGCACGATCTCGTACACGTCGAAGCCCTGCTGGAAGTTGGCTTTGTCCTGCGCAAAGTAGAAGTGCGCGTGGGCGCTCATCGTGCGCACTCCCGCCTTCTGCAACAGCTCCGGGAAGAGCAGCTCCTCGTCTGGGTACTTGCCGAAAAACGAGCCCGAGCGCTTGAGCTCGCTCGGGTAGCGGCAGCCCAAGAACCCGCCGATCGTCTGGGACGTGAACGAGCTGACCGACCGGAACTTGGTGTAGCTCGCCGCCGTCTTCTCGAGCGCGTTCAGCGTCGGCATCACCTCCGGGTCATGCCCGGCCCAGGCCATGCGGTCCGCGCGCAGCGCGTCGATGCTGATCATGAGCACGTTGAGATCGGTGGGGGTGGCGTCCGTGGCCCCTGCCGTCGCGCTCGAGGCGCCGCTGCCCGCGGGCAGCGGCCCTGGCGCTTCTGCTGCGGACGCGGCGGGCGGCGGTCCACCGCTGACCGCGCCGCTCGTCCCCGTCTCCGAAGGCACCGCGTTCTCGCCCGCGCAGCCGCTCATCCACAACGCCAACGGCACCGCCCAAACACGCTTCTCGATCACCGCTCCTCCGTTTGCTGGTCCTTAGCGCGCATCGGAGTGAACGTCGAAAAAAGAGCGCAGTCTGTGACCGGCCCTCAAATGTCGACGTTCGAGCGCAACACCACCTTGCCGGCCGGCGCGGTCACATCCGGCGCCGACTCCGTCGTGACCTGCATCTCGAACTCGGTGAAAGGGCTGGGAAACGTCATCTTTCCGGAGGCGTCGTCGTCCACCTTGAGGATGCCCACGTTGGTGAACACCGCGTCGTCCTTGGCAGGCTTGATCCAGACCACGTAGGTCGTCGCGGAGGCGTCGAGCTTGGCAGGGTCGCCCAGATGCTCGACGCGCACGGTGTACTCGTTCTTGCCCTCGGAAGCCTCGACCTCGATCGCGCCAGTGGCGTGGGGAACGATCGGGTCCGGCGTCATGGCGATGGTAGAGCCGCAAGCAGCGAGCAGCAGCGAGAGCGAGGCAAAGGAGGCCAACAAGGTACGGTTCATGGCGGGCACTCTAGTCACCAGAACGCGGTTGGCCAGTTTCCACGCCGCACAAACGGGCGCGAACTCCGCTACGCGCTGGTCTGACCGAGAGGTCGCCCGAGGATCTCGGGGGCGAGCCCAGCCGGCCCTGTCGGAGGCGTGTGCGGGCCCTTTTCGCCGCGGACTTTCGGCTTTGGGAGCGGCCTGCTAGAACCCGAGACATGTCCGAGAAGGTCCCCATGACTCCCGAAGGTCAGGCGCGCTTGCGCGACGAGCTCAAGCGGCTGAAGGAGTCCGAGCTGCCGCAGGTGATCAAAGACATCGCCACGGCGCGCGAGCACGGAGACCTCAGCGAGAACGCCGAGTACCACGCGGCTCGTGAGCGACAGGGCATGATCGTCGCGCGGATCTCGCACATCGAGCAGTCGCTGAGCCGCGCCGAGGTGATCGATCCCACCAAGATCAAGAGCGACAAGGTCCAGTTCGGCGCTCACCTCAAGCTCTCGAACGTCGACACCGAGGAGGAGGTCCGCTACCAGATCGTCGGCCCAGAGGAGGCCAACCTGGACGAGGGCCGCATCTCCGTGGCCTCGCCCGTGGCTCGTGCGCTGCTCGGTCACCACGAAGGCGACGAGGTGAAGGTCAAGCTGCCCGTGGGCATGCGCACCTACGAGATCCTCGAAATCCGTTACGGGTCGTCGTAGGCACGACGTCGTGACGGGGGTGCGGGTCGTCGACGCCTACCTCGCGAGCCTCGCGCTGGTGCTGGTCGAGGTGGGCGCCGCGTGGCTCTTCGGGCAGATCACGCTCGCCGACGCTCCCGCGGCGTTCGGGTTGGGCGCCGTGGTGCTGTTCGTGCCGGCCGTCCTGGCGGGGCTGTGGGTCGCCGTGTCGTTTCGCGATCAACCGTTTCTGGCGCGATTCCGCGCGACGCCCCGAGACCGTGCCAGGACCGCCGGGGTCCTGTTCGGCGCCGCGCTGGCGATCGAGGTGACGGCGGTCACGGCGCACGCCACGCTGCTCGCGACCATCGCCGCGGCGCTGGCCTGGGGCTCGGCGGTCAGCGCTGGCCTGGTGCTTTCGCCTGATCGAGCGGCGTCGCGGCCCGCCCAAATCGGCTTCGGGCTCCGTGCGCTGCTGGGGCTGTCGACCTTCGCGGCAGCTGCGGTGGGGCTCGAACAGACGGCGCGTCGA
>CAZXMG010000102.1:0-25279 GCA_964641275.1 uncultured Polyangiaceae bacterium | reverse complement strand
TCGTTCGTCGGGCGAGCCCGACGGACGACCTGCCTCTTCACGACGCACCATCGTCGATGACGTTACTTGGGAAGCAGCGCGTCAACCAGCCTCTCAAATGATCTGGATGAAGCGCTGAAGCGCTGGCGGCGTGTGCGCGTCCGTGCGAACGCTTTTGCATGCGCAGCAACCATCGGGCGCCCACCTCGGTGCGCCGAGGACGCCTGGGTCTCCGTCTCACTGGGCCATCTCTCTTGCTGCTGCTCGGCGTGAACGCCGCGGCCTGCGGCGATGATACCGACACCACGCCGAACGGCGGAGGCGGCGCGAGCGCCGGCCCCAGCATCGTGATCGATCTCGTGGTCGACGCGAACCGCGACGGGGTGGCGAACGGCGACGACGCGGCGGACCAGGACGGCGAAGAGGCGTGGAGCGCGACCGCAGGGGCGATGTTCTTGCCCAACCTCGACGACGACGACGGCGACGAAGTGCGCGACGCCGACGACAACGTCTACAACGGAGGCGCCGACGCGCTCGACCTGATCGCGTTCCGGGTCTCGGCCTGCCCCGACTGTCCCACCGGCTCCAAGGGCACCATCACCATCGACGGGGCATCGGCCGCGAACGTGCGCATCTTCGCGCTCGACGTGGCGACGCAGAGCACCTGGACGCTGGTCGGCGGCGAGCTCGGTCCTTGCAACGAGGTCGACGAGACCTGCCAGCAGCAGGCCAACATCGAGCTCACCAGCGAGGAGGTGCAGGCCGGCCTGCTCCTGGCGATCGAGGGCCGCGACGTGATCCGCGACAACGAGGGCGCGTGGACGGGGCTGGTGGAGCTCAGCTACGCGATCGTGAACGACAAGGGCGAAGCGCTCACCTCGGCCGAGAACCCGGACGGCGTCGACCGCGCCACGCTGCGCGTGGCACCGTGGATCCTGTTCGGCAACCTGAGCCCATTCGACCGCGTCTGGTCGAGCAGCGACTCGGGCCAGTTCGTGGCCGGCATCCGCGAGGCCACCGACGACGCTGGCATCACCTACGAGCGGTACGGCAACTGGAACGACCAGTGGACGCAAGACTTCTTCCAGACTGGGTACTTCGCCATCCCCGCGTTGGACGCGGAGGGCCAGCTCACGGTGCACGGGATGATGGTCGCCAACGCCCGGCCTTGGGGGCGCACCAACACGACGCCCAACCTGCCGATCACCTGGCTCAACAACAACTACTTGGGGCCCGACCAAGCCACGTTGGTCGTGTACGAAGAGCCGCACACGGGCGACTCGTTCGACAGTCATGGCAACCATGATCTGATCCCGCCGTACTCGAACGGCGGAGACGACTTCCCGCTGGGGCGCATCTTGATCGGCACGGGCGTGCTGCCGGAGACCAAAACCTTCTACAACGCGCAGGGCGCCCAATCACCCTACTACGTGGCCGACACGAACTGGCTGCTGGTAGGCCACGTGGACGAGTACCTGAGCTTCGTCCCCGCCAACACGCCGCGCGGCTGGAAGATGCTGGTCGCCTCGCCGCGCATGTCGCGCCAAATGCTGGAAGACGCGCAGACGGCAGGCCATGGCGCCGTGGTCGTGCACGAAGGCAAGCAGTGGTTGGATGGGCCCGCGGCCATCACCATCGACGAGCTCTTGGCCGACGTCGCCATCATGGCCGCGTCCCAGGACGCGCAGTCGTACATCGACGAAGAAGTCGACAAGCTCAAGACCGAGCTGGGGCTGGCCGACGACGAAGTGATCGAGATGCCGTTCCTGTTCGACGAACAGATCTTCTTCGGCGATCCATACAAGATCGCTTACCAGCCGGGCACGGTGAACGCGCTGGTGTTCGGTGACTACATCGTGATGGCCAAGCCGTTCGGACCGGTGATCGACGGCGAGGACATCTTCGAGACCGACTTGCGCGAGCGCCTGGGCAACAGCACGCTCGGGTTGGGCGCCGACGGCGAGGGCCTGGAGGTCTACTTCACGGACGACTGGAACCTCTACCACCGACTGGACGGCGAGGTTCACTGCGGCACCAACCCGGATGCGTCTGCGCCCTACTCGAGCGTCAACTGGTGGGAGACCGGCCGATGAAACGTTCTTTCAAGCTCACCCTCACCGCGGCCCTCGCCGCAGGGCTCTCCCTGCTCTGGTCCGACTCGGCTCGCGCCGATGGCCTGTTGCTCAAAGCGAGCGATCTCGACGCCGCCGAGAAGGCCACGCTGGTGCAAGAAATCGCGGCCAAGAAGGCCCAGAACCCGGGCATCTTCAGCAAGGTGCGCGACGTCTCGGGCGTCAAGCCCGAGGTGTACAAGAACGCGCGCAACCCGGTGCCGGTCGCCAGCCGCGAGCTGCGAGCATTGGGCAAAGAGGCCCTGCTCCCCATGCTCGAGGCGCTGGTCCTCGATGCGTCGCAGAAGCAGCTGGCGGCTCATGAGCGCGAGGCGTTGGTGACCGGGATGCTCACGGCGCTCGGGCAGCTGCAAGATGCCCGAGCGTTGCCGGTGCTGCGCAAGGTGCTCGAGAAGCGCACCACGTCCGACCCTGTGGCGCTGTCAGCGGCCCGTGCGCTTGGCGCTTCCTGTGGCAGCGCGGAGGTGAAGCTGCTCTCGAGCTACGCCAAGGCCGGGCACGCGCTGGAGTCAGCCGCGGTGAGCGGTCTCGGCGAGTGCCGCACCAGGGCTGCTGCGCAGGCGCTGGTCAGCTACTCGAGGACGGCCCAGGGCGCGAACGCCGTGCGCGCGCTCGACGCGCTCGGCACGCTCTCCTCGAGCTGGGCGTGGGCCGCCAAAGGCAAGCTCCACGCGCAAGAGGGAGCGGCCGTGCGCGATCTCGTCGCGAGCGAGCTGGCTGACGTGTTCGTCAAGTCTCCGAGCCTTCGTCCGCACGCGCGTCGCGCGTTGCTCAAGACCGAGGCCAAGAGCGTGGTGCCCAAGCTCGAGAGCGCACGTGCCGCTGCGCAAAAGGTCTCGGATCAGAAGACCGCAGCGGACCTCGGCGCGCTGATCGACAAACTCTCGCGCTGAGCCGGCGCCGCGCCGTCCCGCCCGTCAATTCGCGGAGCGCGCGAACACCAACGCGTAGCTCCTGGGCGCAACCGAGATCAAGATCACGCTCTTGCCGAGCCGCTCCCGATCGTAGGCGCCGTACCAGGGCAGCTTGCGCCAGGAGTCGTTGTCCTTGATGTACTCCGGCACGATCAGGTCGAGCTCGACGTAGCGGCCCGGCGCGAGCTTGTCCAAGTCCTTGGCGAAGCTCCATTGCTCGCGGCCCGGAGCCGGCACCACATCGTTGTGGAGAGCTCCCCCGTAGGCGACCACCATCTTGCCTGGCGCCTTCTTCTCCGTCTCCTTGAACAGCGCCTCCACCTTGCTCCTCATGTTGCGGGTGATCATCGCCAGCATCTCGAGCACGGCGTCCTCGCCAGCCTTCTTGATGGTCTCGTACTCCTCGCAGCTGGGCTTGAGCAGGAACGGCGTCACGCCCAGCGACTTGCTCTTCTCCCCCATCTTCACGAACTCGTTGGGGTTGGCCTGAGCCTGAGACTTGGTCACTTCCTTCTGCTGCTCGGCGACCTTGCCCTCCGTCGCCTTGCCGCACTTGCCGTCGGCCACCCACAGCTCGAGCACCAGCGCGCTGGCCTTGCCCTCGAGCTTGGGCAGGAGCTGCTCGGTGAAGCGCGAGGTCGTGGAGCGCACGCCCTCCGAGCCCTTCTGCGCGTGGCTCTCACCCAGCGCCAAGACCAGCGGCTTGTCTTGCTCGAGCACGTGGACGAACGCCTCCTCGGCCGACGCGAACGCGCGACAGGAGAGCTCACCGCAAACAAACGGCGCCGCGGCGGCGCTCACGTCGGCAGTGGCAGAAGGTGCACTTCTGGAGCTCGCCGCGCCGACGCTCGAGCTGGCGCTGGTGCTGCCCAGCGCTCGAGGGCTCTCCGCGCTCGCGCTCGACCCCTCTGGCGCGCTCTTGACCGCCCCGGGGCCGCACCCGGCGACGTGGACGAGCAGAGCGGCCATCAGGAGACGAAACGCGGGCATGCCCTGAAGCTACCATGCTCCCAGGCAGCAGCAGCGAGCTACCATGCCGCTGCGATGGCTCATCCGAATGGAATCGCAACGCTGCTGGCGGCCCTGCTCGTGCTCTCGGCGAGCGGCTGCGACGACACGAAGATCGAGCTCGCGTGCGAGAGCGAGCCGCTCGTGATCGAAGGCTTCTCGACCGGTTTCGCTCGCTGCGGCTCGCTGCTCCATCGCTTTGAGCAGCGGTCCTGCCCCGTGTTCGAGCACCAAGCGCCGAGCGCTTGCGCCGGCGAGCAGGAGCCCGCCTGCCTGGTCGATGCGGACTGTGACGAGCTCCCGTTCGGCCTGTGCGATCTGGGCGAGAGTGGCCGCTGCGGGTGCACGTATGGCTGCGCGGAGGACTCCGACTGCGAGGATGGCTCGATCTGTCTCTGCGGTCAGCCTCACGGCCGGTGCGTGCGCGCGGCATGCGTGAGCGACGCGGACTGCCCGCGGCAAGGCTCGCTGTGCGCAGAGGCGCCCACGCTCGTGTGTGACCCCGGATCCCGGAGCGAGCTCGCGTGCTTGACCGAGCGCGACGAGTGCCTCGACGACGGCGACTGCAGCGAGCCCACGATGCGCTGCGTGCTGGGGCACGATCTGGTCAGGTACTGCTCGCTGCCGGAGGCGTGCCCGGAGTGACGGTTCAGGACGTCGGACGCACGAGCTCCCGCTCGAGGGTCCGCACGCGCGCATGCTCGGGCACCAAGGTCTCGAAGCGCGCGCGCGCGCTGGCATCGGAGATGTTCGACGCCGCACGCGAGAGCGCCTCGCTCGCGCGCGAGAGGGCCAGTCGCGCTTCGTCGAGCTCTCCGTTGGCGATCAGCGACTCGACCAACGCCAGATGGATGGGCACGGCGCTCCCCTCGGTGTCGCCGGCCGTCGCGTACACGTCGGCGGCGCGCTGAGCGGCTACCAGGCCGTCCACCGATTTGCCTCGCGCGAGCAGCGTCGCGCTCAGCACCGCGAGCGCGTGCGGCAACATCAGCGGCACCGTCTCGAGCAGCGAGACGGCCCGCCTGGCCTCCTGCTCGGACTCGGACAGCGAACCGCTCAGGGCGAGGATGCGCGCCAAGTAGATGCGGCTCGCCCCTTCGAGCCTGACGTCTCCGAGCTTCTCGTAGGCCAAAGCCGCCGCGCGCTCGAGCTCGAGCGCCTCCTTGTGCTCCCCCAGCCGCGCGAGCGCCATGCCCAGGTTGTTCTGCGCGATCGCGATCGCCGCTGGGGCACCGGTCGAGCGGGAGCGCGTGAGCGCCGAGCGGCCCAGCTCTGCCGCCTGCGCGTAGTCGCCCAGCTCCAGGCATGCGAACGCTGCGTTCGCTTCCATCTGCGCGGTGGTGCGAACGTCGCCGCTCTGCTCGAAGCGCTTGATCGCCTGCTTGATGGTCGAGAAGTACGCGAAGTAGTCGCCGGTGCTCTGCTGGCGCCAGGCCCGCGCGAACAAGAGGCGCCCGCACACCAGGGGATCCTGATTGAACAGCGCCTCCACCGAGTCGAGCCACTCGTACAGCGGACGCGCGCGCACCGTGATACCGGCGTGCTCGAGCAGCATGGCGGCGCGAGCCGTGGCGATCACCTGCGCGCCGCTGGGGTCCGAACGCAGCTCGCCCCGCAGCGCTTCGGCGTACTTGGCCAACAAGTCGAGCCGCCTCAATCGGCTGGCCATGGTGACGACCTCTCCCACGGCCTCGAACCAGCGTGCGGGCCGCGTTCCGCCGAGGCTCCCGAGCGTGGCGAGGGCGCGCTCGGCCACCTCGAGCGCAGCGGCGTAGTCGCCTCGAATGCGCAGCGCCTCGGCCTTGAGCGTCAAGATTCCGCCCTCGAGCTCGGGGGTTCTGGCATGGCCGAGCGCCCGCTCGAGCAGCTCGAGCGCTGCCCGGACGTCCGAGAACGTGAGCGCGCGCTCGGCCGCACGCAGCCAGTGTGGCACTGCCTCGGCCATCAGCCCCGCCTTGGCGAAGTGGTCCGCGATCACCAGCGCATCGACGTCCGACTTTTGCTCCAGGTAGCGTGCACAGATCTCGTGACCGCGCTTGCGGTCCGCCGCCACCAACAGCGACTCGGCGGCGGTCCGCGCAGACTCGGACACGAAGCCCACCTCGCGTTCTCCGTGGAAGCGGCTCTGCGGCCGCTCCACCAGCCATTCGCGGCGGATCAGCTCGTCACACGCCACATCCACCGCCTGAGATGCGTCCTCACCCAACAGCTCCGCCACCAGCGGCACCCAAAACGACTCGCCCACGATGGCGCCCGCGCGCAGCACTGCGCGAAGCTCGGGCGCGAGGGTGCTGATACGCGCAACCATGACCTGCGCCACCCCGCCGATGCGGCCTGGCTGCTCGGCGTGCGTGCGCTCGGCCAAGCTCCGTGCCGCCTCCTCGACCAAGAGCGGCGACCCGCCTGCCGAGACCACGCTCACGACCGCGGCAGGAATGCGCGGATCCTCCTCCACCAGCGACGAGAGCAAGGCGTGGACCGCCGACGCCGGCAGCGGCCCGAGCGTGATGCGCTCCGCCACCCGGGATCCGAGCGCCACGCTGAGCACGTCGGTGGGCGGTCGAGACACGAGCCATACGACGAACGGGGCTCGCTCGAGCCGGTCGAGCAAGGTGGGCAAGAACCCGATCGAAGATGGATCCGCCACGTGGGCATCCTCGACGATCAGCAGCACCGGCCCGCGGAAGGTCTCCGCCGCCACGAAGTCCGCGAACGCGGAGCGGACGTTCTCGCTCATGAGCGAGCGATCCGCACGCGCTGCGCGCAGCTCCGGGTCGTCCTCGGGGCTGGCGAGGCCCGCCGCCTCGCCCAAGAAGCGGGCGATTCGTGCTGCGCGCTCGGCAGGGTGCACGCTGCGCCCCACGCGCGCCGCCAACCTGGCGCGGTCGACCACGGGGTCGACGGAAGTGGCTCCTGCGAGCCGGCGAACCAAGCCGCCGAACGTGCCCATCGGCACGGCCCGACTGCGATCGTCCCCGCGCGCCGCGAGGACCGAGAGCTCGGGAATGCGGCCCGCCAACACACGCAGCGCCTCGGCGCGCAGCCGGCTCTTGCCCATCCCGGGCTCGCCCTCGACGATCAGCGCGGTCGAGCGTCGGTTGCTGAGCGCGCCCGCGGTGTGACTCACCAGCGCTTCGAGCGGCTCGGTGCGGCCCACGAACGGCGTCACCCGCCCGAGCACCGTGCGCGGCAGATCCAAGCCTTCACGTTCGGAGACCACCGCGAAGTGCTCACCGAGGCTCACACGCTCGAAGCGAGACGGCAGCAAGCGTTCGGTCGTCTCGTCGATCAGCACCGAGCCGCGCGGCCAGCTGGTCGGCGAGGTGGCGGCACGCTCGATCGCCTGGGTGAGCGATCCGTCGGTGGCCACCAACGCCAGCGACGCGCGCACGCCAGGCATCCAGGCCATCCGCAGGGCGGCGCGTGTGGCCGCTACCGCCTGCTCCTCTGCACCGCGAGCGCGGGAAAAGGTGATCACCGCACCGTGACCGATGGAGGCCTCGACCCGACCGCCGAACTCGGAGGCAATCTGCGCGACCGTGGCGTCGTAGTGGTCGAAGCGCGTGTGCAACCAAGCCACCACCAACACCGCCGCGAGCATGCGCTCGACCCCCGAGAGGTGTTTGGCACGCCGCGCCGCTGGCGCGGTCACCAGCGCATCCACTGCGGCGATCGCGGCGCTGCCGTCCGCGGGGCGCGTCGGCGCCTTCTTGGCCATCAGGCGGCTCACCAGCTCAATCAGGGCGGGTGGTGCCCCCGGGCACGCCGTCGCGAGCGGCGCCGGATCCTCGATCAGCACCTTGGTCAGCACCGCCACCGCGTTCTTGCCGGGGAAGGGCGCCTGCCCGGTGAGGCAGTGGTAGGCGACGCAACCGAGCGCGAAGATGTCGACGGCGGGCGTCGGGGACTCACCCTTGATCTGCTCGGGCGCCATGTAGCCGGGCGTCCCCACCAGGATCCCTTGCGCGGTCAGGATCTGCGAGCGCGGCGGGCGGGCCAAGCCAAAGTCGACGATTTTGGCCGAGATCAGCATCCCGCTCGGCAAGAAGACGTTGTCGGGCTTGATGTCCCGGTGCACCAGGCCGGCGCGGTGCACCACCGCGAGGCCCTCGGCGATGCGTCGCACCAGCCCGAGCGTCTCCTCGACGCTGATGGGGCCACGCGCCAAGCGCCGCCCCAGGTCCTCTCCGTCGAGCCACTCCATGGCGATGAAGGGGCGCCCCTCTTCCGTCACTCCGTGCGCGACGTAGCGGACGATGGCGTCGTGCGAGAGCGCGCGAAGCACCTGCGCTTCACGCTCGAAGCGCGCCGCGTCGTCGAGCCCCTGGTGCAGCACCTTGAGCGCGACCCTCTGGCTGGTCTCGAGGTCGGTGGCGAGGTACACCTGCCCCATTCCCCCCGACGCGACAGGCCGCTCCATGCGGAACCGCTTGGGCAAACGTTGGGTATCGCCGAGACCGTTGCTCACCGCGGAGACCTCTTCCTCCCCTCTACCGCTGCTCGCGGCGGATCATATGATCAAAGTCACCGGACCGTTCGAGATCGTCCCCGGCGTCCCGCCCAAGCGTCACGTGCGCGTGTACGTGCCCAAGGCCGTGCGGGCACGGGAGCGGCCGCTGCTGCTGATGTTCGACGGCCAGAACGTGTTCGACGACGCGCCCAGCTTCGCCGGGGGATGGCACGCCCACCGCGCGGTCGAGCGGTTGGCCAAGTCCGTCGCACCGCCGGTCGTGGTGGGGATCGATCACGGCCACGAGCACCGGCTCTCGGAGCTGAGCCCGTTCCCCTTTGCTGGGCACGGCGCGGGCCTCGAGCGCCTGCTGCATTGGATCACGAGCTGGCTCTTGCCCAAGCTGCGTCGCGAGCACAGCCTGAGCAGCGCGCCCGAGCGGGTGGTGGTGGCCGGCTCCTCGATGGGCGGGCTGGCGGCGCTGTATGCGGCGCTACGGTTGCCGGACGTCTTCGGTGGCGCCATCGCGATGTCACCATCGTTGTTCGTGGGCCGGGGTGCGATGTTCGACTGGACGCAGGCCCACCGCGGCGTGGTGCGCGGCAAGATCTACTTGGACGCAGGTGCGCGAGAGGCAAGCGGGCGCATGCTCGCGGCGACCGAGCGCATGGCAGAGCTCCTGTCGCACACCCCGGTGTCGCTGCGGTTCCGCGCCGACCCGAAGGGCCACCACCGCGAAGCAGACTGGAGGCGGCGTCTGTTGCCGGCGCTCAGGTTTCACTTCGGCTCGTCCCGCCAGCGCTGAGCGCTCGACGCGAGGCGGCGCCGGCGTCGAGGCCTCGCAGGAGCTCGGCCATCGCAGCGGCGCCGAGCGCCCCGGCAGCCACCAAACACACGACGGCCAAGGCTCGAAGCGGCGCCAGGGGGCCGATGGTCGGCGCACCGACCCAAGCGACGAACGTCGCGAGCGACAACCAGCGCGCCCGCTTCAGGTGCACGGCGCCGCCCGCGAGGGGAGCGCTACGCGAGATCGCCTCGATCAGCGCGACGGCTGCGCTCGTGCGAAAGGCCGCCGCGACCACCAGCAACAGCTTGAGATCGGTGCGAGCTCGGCCCAGGTACAAGAACTCTCCCGATCCCATCAGCGCGAGCGCGTCCGAGGCCCACACCATCACCCAGGTCGCACCGAGGTCGAACAGGACGCCCAACGACAAGAACAGGAGCGTCATCCGCGCGCTCGGACCGGCGACGGGGTGCCTGCGCAGGCCCCACACACCAGCGGCCACCAGCAGCGACAGCGACAGCGCGACCCCGGCCCGCAACCAAAGCAGCTGCGCGAGCTCGGCGAGGTTCGGCGAGAGCCGCCTGAAGAGCGGCAACACCAGCTCGAACAGCATGCCCGCGGCGAACGCCACGAGGGCGAGGGGCCGCCAATCACGCACGGCGACATCGGAAGCGCCGTCGCGACGCGACGCGAGCACCGCACGCAGCATCGGCATGCCCAAGAGCAGCCACCAGATCGGCTGCGCCAACCGCACCCACGCGAGCAGCCGCTGCGACGACTGAGGCGAGAGGTCCAGGGCGCCGCGATGGACGAGCACCAGCTCCGCGAGCGTCGTCACGGCGACCAGCGCGACGGTCGCGCGACGCGCGACGCTCACCCAGCCGGGCGCCTCCCCACGAAGCGTCGCAGCGACCACCAGCGCCCAGGCGCATTGGGTCACGCTGTGCAGCGACCACGTGGGATCCAGCGGGCCCCACATCGGTCCACCCTCCCACCCCCACGCGGATGCGACACCGAGCAGCGCGTGCAGCCACGCGCACAGCGCCGCGCACGACCACTGCGAGCGCTCGCGCCCACGGCTGGCCAACGCGAGCAGCGAGAGCGCCAGTGACACCAGCAGCTCCAACGCCAGGAGCCCGAGCGCCACGTGCCCTGCCAGCGCGGGCGCGCGATCGAGGGCGGCGAGGCTGGCTTGCATCGCGATGAACGACGGCGCGCGAGCGAGCAGTGCACCTGCGAGCAAACCTCGAGACACACGACGCACTCGCTCCACGGATCAGGGCTTTCGGTCCGGGGCAACCAGAACATCGATCGGCAGCGGACACTCTGTGCGTACGCGACAGGACGCACACTCGGCGCCAGACCAGATGTGATCGAACGCGGACTGCATGCGATCCAGCGTCACGTCGTCGCTGACCCAGACCCCCGCCTCGAAGTTCCTTCGCCCCTCGGCCTTGGCACCCAAGCCAGCGCCCGTGAAGTTGGCCGAACCGAGGTACAGCGCTTCGCCATCCACCGCGATCATCTTCATGTGCACGCGGACGCAGCGCCGGAGCAGCGAGCGGCCACCATCCCGGCTGCGCGACAGTCGGATCGAGAGCGGCCCCGAGGGTGCGCCGGCGTGCAGGATGCGCACGTCCACCCCCTGCGCGCGCTTCTGGCTGAGCTCGTCCATCAGGCTCTCGTAGCGGCCGCGCGCGCGCGCACGAGTGCCCACGCGCGCCTCCACGTGCACGTCCTTCAGGTTCGCAGTGGCGATCCACACGCTCACGTTGGCGGCGCGCACCGCGCCCACCACGCGTTCGTAGTGGTCCGAGCCCCAGATCAACTCGAGGTCGACCTTCCGGATCGACTCGGGCCTCGATGCGCGGACGACCATGGATCGATGTTCGCTCAAACGGCGTTCGATTGCGCGACCAAGTGGGCCGCGCCATCATGCGGCCGACCATGGATCAGCGCCTCACCGATCTGGAGATCCGCTACACCCACCAGGAGCGGCTGTTGTCCGAGCTCTCGAGCGTGATGTTCGAGCAAAGCAAGGTGATCGAGGACCTCTCGCAGCGAGTGCAGGACCTGGAGCGCCGCGTGCGGGAGGGCGAGCCCGCGGTACCGCTCGAGCCCCCGCCGCACTATTAGCGAGCTAGTTTCTTCGAGGGCTTGGGCGCCTTGGGCTCCGGCGGCGGGAGCGTCGCCGCTTTGCAGCAGCGGAAGCCGGTCGAGTAGTCGTGGTAGCTGGGCTCGTGCGCCACGGTGGTGAAGAAGCAGCCGGGTCCGTGCTCGCTGGTGGTGGAGTAGAAGCCACCCATGAAGATGCCGTTGCCTTCCTGCCAAGGCTGGTCGCGGCGCTCGACCTGGTCCTCCTCGAGCTTGTCCATCAGGTCTTGATCGACTTTGTCGCTGACCCACTCGTGCAGGTTGCCGACCATGTCGGTCACGCCCAAGTCGCTGACGCACCCCGCGAACTCGCCCGACTTGGCGAGAAAGCCGGGCGTCTTGTTGAGGTCCGGGCTGTTGAAGTGGTCCTCGTACTTGAAGCCACCGCGCGGGTTCTTGAACATCTGCGAGAGCAGATGGATCTTGCCGGTGTTGCACTTGTCTCGCACGCCGCGCTGGCCGTACGGGTAGATCATGAAACCCTTGTTCTTGCAGGCGCGCGTCCACTCGCGCCTGCTGCACAGCCGCTTGCCTGCAGCTTCGCAAGCGGCCTTGGACTCCACGCGGCTGATGTACCCCTGCGGCGCCGCGCCGGCCCGGTTGGTCGCCTCGTAACGCACGTTCGGTAGCGGACGTTCGTAGTAGGGGTGCGGCGTGCGCGAGCCGTCGTCGGCCACGCGCAACAGGAACGCTTCATGGCGGTCGACGCAGAAGCGCCCGACCAGCACCATGTCTGCCGGGCAGGGTGGCGGCGCGGCGGGCTCGGCCGCGCTGAGGCTCGCGCTGGGGCTGGGCGGCGCTGCGCTGCCCGAGCTCGAGAGGGGGGGAGCGATGTCGGACGGCACAGGCGGACTCGAGGGGCCCGGCTCGTCGGCCGCGTGGGATGCCGTGGCGCTGTGGCGCGGCGAGACGTCGACGTCGGCCGTCGTGCACGCCGCACCCAGCATCGAGAGCCCCAACAGGGCCACACAGGAGCCGCTTCGTCTCACGCTCAGCACGGTACGCTCGAGCGTAGCAGTGCGCTTCCCGCTGCTGCGTGCTCCCCCACTTTCGCCGGATCGCCGATCGCCGACGCGAGCATCATGTCGACCTCGGCGAGCGCCAGCGACCATGGGCAGGCGCTCTGCACCACCACCGTCCGGCCCCAGATCTGGCGGACCTTGGGCTCCAGCAGCTCCTGGAAGAGCGCGTGACCAAACACGACCACCCGGAGGCGTCGCTCGGCCTCCAGCTGCCCGAGCCCCTCGACGTCGAACCCCTCGGCGCAGGCCGCCGCACGCTCGGGATCGGCCGCCAACAGCAGGATCCCGCCCTCGTCCACCATGGCCAGCTGATCGTGCTCCCTGCTGCGCGCAGCGGGGAGCGCCCCCTCGTGACGCGTCATGTGATCGCGCAGCAGCGCGTACTGCCGCTGATGCAAGGCGCGTTTCGCGCGCGGGAAGGCAGACCAGACCAAGGCGTTGAGCAGGTCGTGCAGGTTCTGCTCGCGCGTGGGGACCTCACCACGCAGCACGATCGCGGCGTCGTACATCGCGCTGGGATCGAGCGTGCGGCGCCGCCGCCCGCGGGGGCGGCTCGGCACGAAGCGCACGCCGGCGAGCGGCGCCAAGGCGTGGTCGATCCGAGCCACGGAGGGCAACGCCGGCTCGTCTGCCAGCGCTGCGGCTCCGCGCAAGAGGGGCGCGGCGACCTGATGCCGAGCCAGGCGTTCCAGCGGCTTCACGGCGCGTTGCCGAGCTCGCGGAGCAGCTCCGTCCCCACCCCGCGATCCGTGAAGATCTCGAGCAGCACGGCGTGCTCGGTGCGCCCGTCGATCACGTGCACCTTGCCCACCCCGCCGTCGAGCGCCTCGAGCGCGCAACGCACCTTCGGGATCATGCCGCCCGTGATCACGTCGCGCGCGATCAGGTCTGCCACTTCGGCGCGCCCCAACGACGTGATCAGGTTGCCCTCCCGATCCCGGATGCCCTCGATATCGGTCATGAGCACCAGCTTCTCCGCCCCCAGCGCCGCCGCCACGGCGCCGGCGACGAAGTCCGCGTTGATGTTCAGCGCTTCGCCCGCGGCGTCCACGGCGACCGGCGCTATCACCGGGATGAAGCCGCTCGCGCCCAGCAAACGGATCAGCTCCACGTCCACGCGCTCCATTTCGCCCACTCGGCCGGGGTCGACGAGGTTCCCCTTCTTGGTCCTCATCTCGGTCACGCGTCGCGCGCGCAAGCAGCCGTCGGCCCGACCCGAGAGGCCCACCGCGCGCCCTCCGTGTTGGGACACGAGCGAGACGATCTGGCCATTGAGGCGGCCGAGCACCATCTCGACGACCTCCATCGTGCGTTCGTCGGTCACCCGAAGCCCGTCGATGCGCTCGGAGGTCACCCCCATCGCCGCCAGCGTGGCGTCGATCTGAGGGCCCCCGCCGTGCACCACCACGGGGTGGATGCCGACGAACTTGAGCAGCGCTACGTCGCGGGCGAAGCTCTTGGAGAGCGCAGCGTCGACCATGGCGTGGCCGCCATACTTGATGACGAAGGTGGTGCCTGCGAAGCGCCGAATGTAGGGCAGCGCCTCTTGCAGGATGTTGGCCTTCTCGATCAGCTCTCGCATCGCTCAGCGCCGTAGCAGAGCTCACGATGCGCCGCGAGGGGACGGTGTTATAGGCCGACCCGCATGTTGGTGGCCTTCATCATCGGCTTCTGCTTCGGCTTCTTCGGGTCGGTGCCCGTCGCGGGCCCGATCGCTGCGCTGGTGCTGGAGCGCGGGCTGACGGGTCGGCACACCAGCGCGGCGCTGATCGGCGTCGGCGGCGCAGTGGCGGAGGCGGCCTACGCGTTCTTGGCGTTTTGGGGCTTCTCCACCTATCTGACACGCTTTCCGTGGATCGATCCGGTGTCCCGCGCGATGGCCGCTGTGATCTTGATCGGTCTGGGCGTGTCCTTCGCGCGCTACCGCGGTGCCCGCACGGCGGACCCCAAGCGCAGCGTCGACTCACCGCTGGGCAGCGTGCTGCTCGGCTTCACCATCACGGCCCTGAACCCTACCCTGATCGCCACTTGGACGGCCGCTACGACCACGCTCTACTCCGCCAACATCGTCACGCTGAGCCCGGAGGGCGCCATCCCCTTCTCGCTGGGCGCGCTGATCGGGATCGGTGGCTGGTTCGGGCTGCTCGCAGGGCTCCTGCGCCGCTACCGGGGGCGCTTCAACCAACAGCGGCTGGACCAGGTAGTGCGGTCGATAGGTTGGCTGATCGCCGCGCTGGGCCTGTTCTTCGCCGTGCGCGCGGTGCAGTACTTCGTGTCTTAGCCGGAGCGCCGCGCTCGCACGCGCGCTTCGACGAGCGCCTCGAGCGCCTCGAGATCGAACGGCTTTTCGAGCTTCTCGTTGGGCACGTCTCGCAAGAAGTCGCGCGTCGAGGGCGCGAAGGCGCCCCCGGTCAGAAACACGAATCGCTCGAGCAGCTCGGGCGCCTCACCGCGGATGGTCTCGAACACCTCCGCCCCCGAGATATCCGGCAGCAACAAGTCACACAGCACCACGTCGTAGACCGCTGGGCCCCGAAGTCGTTCCAGCGCCTGTCGGCCGTTGTGGGCGACGTCGACCTCATGGTTGGACGACAGCGCAATGCGCAGCGTGTGCGCCAGCCGGACCTCGTCGTCGATGATCAGCACTCGCCCGCGCTGCGGGTTCGGCAGCTCGGCCACGACACGTTCTCCTGCCACGCTCATCCCCCCCGCCCATTACAGCAGATCAAACCCGCTGCGCGTAAGTCATCACCAACAGCATGACGGCTTCCCGCGCGAGATCCAGGTTCTCGTAGGTGTGGGGCACGTCGGCTTGGAAAAAGATGGCGTCTCCCTCCTCGAGCATGCGGCGGTCGCCGTCGATCGCGATCGCCACGCGGCCTTGGGTGACGATCAGGTTCTCGCTGGTGCCAGGCGGGTGCGGATCGGCGTCTTCGCGCCCCGCCACGCCCAGACGAAGCTCGTAGAACTCCACCGCACGCGGCCGATCCATCGGAAACAGCGCGCGCGACTGGAACTTGCCGTCGGCCGACGCCAACGTGCGCGCTCGCGCGCGTGGCATGACCCAGGTGCCAGGCTTGTGCTCTTCGCTGATCAACGCCGAGAACGGCACGTCGAGCGCGTGCGCCACCTTCCACACCACGTTGATGGTGGGCGTGCTCTTGCCCAGCTCCACCTGCCCCAACATGGCGCGACTGACCCCGCTGACCTTGGCCAGCCCCTCGAGCGACAAGCCGCGATCGGTGCGAAAACGCCGCAGGTTCTGCCCCACCACGGGGGTGAGATCTGCGGTCCGCGGGGGCTTCGCCGGCTTGGTCGTGGCTTTGGCTTTACGTGCGGCCATGTTCCCCTCTCGCGAACCGCTTCCACGCGTCGGGCAGGTTGCCTCCGAGCAGCTTGGTCGCCGCCGCCTCGTCGAGCAGCACGAAGGTGAACACCCCCCGGTAGCACTCGATCTCGGCCTGCGTGAGCGTCACCGCCACCTCGAGCACCCGAGAGGAGTCGCGCACGATCACCCCCTCGGCCAGCACCGGCGCGCCGATACGCACGGGCATCAGCAGCCTGGCGCTGATGGATCCGGTGAAGCCGAAGCGCCCGCGCAGCCCCACCACCGTCCAGGCCGCGACCTCGTCCGCCAGCGTGGTGACGAGCCCACCGTGCATGATGCCTGGTGGGCCCGCAAGATCCGGGTGCGGGACGTAGCTGGTGGTGACGCGCTCACCCACCCGACGAAAGCGAAGTCGAAAGCCGATCGGGTGGGTGGGAGCGCAACCGAAGCAAGTGGAGTCGGGACCGAAGATCTCCGGATCGAGATCTACCTCGTCGTGCGAGGGCGTCGGCCCGCCAGTGCGATCCATCGAGGAGGAGGATGGCAAGGAAGCCAAGCGAACGAAAACGAAATCGTTGCGCTGCGGCGGCTCAGTACCCGGGCGGGAGGATCACGTTCTCCCAACCTTCGGTGCTGCCGTTGCAGTTGTCGTCGGTCTTGGTGCCTTCGACGCTCGGGCACCAGTCGAACGGCCCGTCCATGTAGTCCTGGTAGAGGTCGTGGTAGCCGGGGAAGCCGGGAGCGCTCGAGCGGTCGTCGCGGAACGCGCCCCACGAGTTCTTGATGCGCCAGAACTTGATCTTCGTGCTGGGCAAGAGCGCGGCGTCCAGCTTGGCCTTGTCATCCGGGTTCGCGGGGTCGAGCGTGACGCCCGCCGCGAGGACGCCGAACTCCTGGGTCTCGGCCTCGTAGTCTTCGAACACGGTCATGTGTCCGCCTTGACGACCGGCGCCGTTGCGCTCGAGCGTCTCCATGTTGAACGAGCCGCGCTTGTCGCCGCTGCTCTCCATGGCGTTGAAGTCCACCATCCAGGTCACGATCACCGGCTGGCGGTCGTGCAGCGCGCGCTGGACGCGGATCTGGAAGTCCCGACGCGAGCTCTTGTTCCACGGGTAAGCCGCGGTGCGCCACTCGTCCACCGCCACGTTGAGCTTGGTCAGCTTGACCGTGGGCGCGTTGGGGTTGGTCTTGCGCTCGGTGTATTGAACGGCGAAGTCCTTCGCGCGAATGATCTTGGTGCCCTTGTAGGTCGCGGAGGTGAGGTAGGTCTTCTTGCCGGTGGTGCCGAAGGCCTTGTCGAGCTGGGCCTTCACGTCCGCGTTCAGGTTCCACGCCTCGTTCAGCACTTGGCGAACCAGCTTGCCGTTGCTGCGCGCAGTCGTGCTGGCCAGACGACCGTTCTTCATTTCGTCGTTGATCTTGGCCAGCGCCGCGCTCTGACGCGAGCTCATCTCACCGACCGAATCCTCGGGGATGAAGTCGGCCTCGGCCATCAAGCCGCGACGACGGATGATGTCGAAGCTCACCGACTCGCTGCCGCCGGTCTCCAGCTCGTCGCCGAAGCCGTTCATGATTTCGTCGTACCAGTGCCAGTAGGTCCAATACGACTGCGAGATGTCGAACGACTTGCCGGTCGCGCTCAAGTGCATCGACTCGACCCACGAGGCCGTGGCGTACAGCCAGCAGTTGCCGATCGACTGGCGCTCGACATCGGTCTGCGGAACATCGGTGATGTTGTCCGTGTTCGAGCCAACGTCCTGACAGCCAGTCAGGGCGGCGAGACCAAGGAACGAGGAGCAGAGGAGAGCGCGGGACCAGCTGAGGAATCGCATGCCACTCACGTAAGCACACATCGGGCCATACCCGCCGCCCCCCGAATCTTGCGAAAAAGTTGGCCACGAGGGCCTTTCGAGGAGCCAAGGTAGGATAACTCGCTACCCCAGCGGTGGATCAAGGTCCCACCACCCTCGGCCTCGCTCTTGGCCGGTGCTCACATGCAGGCAGTGAGCGTGGCGAGCGCGTCGTCGCACTCCCCGTTCGTCAACGTGAACACGCCGGCGGTGCAGTTGAACGCGTCGGTCGGCTGCGCAGCTACGCAGTCGTTGTACGCGATCGCTTCGTCCTCGCAGCCTGCGGCCAGCTGGTTGAAGCCAGCCTCACAGTCCGGAATGCACGGCGAGCTGTCGTAGCCGCACATGACCTCTTCTTCCATGGCTGCGAAGAAGCCGCAGATCTCCTCGCACGGCGTGCCGGGCGCGGCACCGCCGCTGCCACCACCGGCCCCGCCCGAGGCTGCTCCGCCTTGGGGCTGGCCGCCGCTGCCTTGACCGCCGCTGCCGCCGCCGCCCTGGGCGTCGCCGCCCGTGTTGGATCCGCCGGTGCTGCTGCTGTCGCCGCAAGCCCAAGAACACAGCCCCAAACAAACGAGAACGAAGGTCGAGCGCATGGCGAGATCGTACCCCAGCCCGCTCGCCACGCGCTACGCGCCGCCTACGCCGAGCGGCGGTGCACGCAGCGCCCTCGCACATACGTCGCCAACAGCGGCGCCAGCTCGGCGCCAAAGCCGACGCACCGGAGCGCGCCGGCGCGCCCGTGTGCGTGGCTCGGCCGCTCGAGCACCACGAAGTCTCCATCTTTGCCAGGCTCGAGCGAGCCACAGCGCGCCTCGAGCCCGAGAGCTCGAGCGCCGTCCAGCGTAGCCAGCGTGAACAGCTGCTCGTCGGTCACCTCGGAGCCCGCGAGCTGGGCGTTGTCATACGCGTGGGAGATCGCCCGGCGCAGGTCGAAGCTGCGCCCCGCCGCGACGTCGCTGCCCAGTCCAACGCGCACCCGGCGCGCACGCGCCTCCGAGAGCCGCATGCGCCCGCTGTTCAAGAACAGGTTCGAGTCGGGGCAGTGCGCCACACTCGCGCCGCTCGCCGCGAGCACGTCCCACTCGCTCGCAGAGAGGTGAATCGCGTGCGCCAAGATGGTGCGCGGTCCGAGCAGACCCACCGCCGCGTACACTCCCAAGTAGTTGTCGGCATACGGGTGCGCGCGCAGCGTCTCTTCGCCTTCGCGCGGGTTCTCTGCGACGTGAGTCTGCACCCACAGGCCCAACTCGGCAGCCAGCTCGGCCGCTTGCTCCATCAGCGCTCGGCTGCACGACAGGGCGAACCTAGGCGTCACCGCGAAGTGCACGCGCCCCTCCCCGTCGCTCGGGAAGCGCGACGCGAGCTCGCGACTGGCAGCCAGCGCTCGCTCGCGCGGAAGGCTCAGCTCCGGCGGGCAGTTCTGGTCCATCAAGGTGAGGCCCGCAAACCCCGACAGCGACGATCGCTGCATGCTCTCGAGCAAGATCTGGGTCGCCTGCGGGCTCGAGCTGGAGAACGCCGACACACAGGTGGTGCCGGCGGCGAAGCAATGGGCGATGAACTCGTCGGCCACCGTGCGCGCGTAGCTTTCGTCACGGAAGCGGGCCTCCTCGGGGAACACGGTGCTCGAGAGCCAGCTGAGCAGAGGGCCGGCGGCACTGCCGATGACGCGCGTCTGCGGGAAGTGCAGGTGGGTGTCGACGAAGCCCGGGACGACGAGCGACCCGCGCAGATCGAGCACCGTCACCGGCGCGGGCAACGGATCGCCCCACGCGGCGACGCGCGTGATCACGCCCTGGGGATCCACGACCAGCACGCCGTCGTCGAGGTAGGTCGTGCCGCCGCTGCTCGACGGCGACAGGATCGCAGCCCGAAACGCGCGCCACAGGGCCATGGCTCAGCGCGCCCCGACGTCGGACGCGGCGATCCAGCCCACGTCGAGCGTGTCGTCTGGGCGCGAGTGGACGACCTGGACCCACGCGCCACTGCGGCCTATCACCGCCAAGATGCGGCCGGGCTTGAGCGTGGCGATGGACCGCGCGCTCGCGGATGGGCGTTCGCGCAAGTTGGCTTCTTTGATCGTCATCACGATCTCGAACGGCTCTTCGTCGTTGCCCGGGTCCAGTCGATCGACGCTGCGCCCGATGTCACGTTCGAAGTCCTGGACGGCGTCACTGCCAGCGCGCCCAGCTGGGCGCCCCGCATCGAAGTCGCGATGGACCACCCGCACGCTCGTCAGACCCATCTCGCGCGCCAAGGCAGGCCCCGCGCTCACGACCAACCAGGCGAGCGTGAACAGGACGATCAACCAAGTGGCCCAGAGCAGCGGCCTCGCGCGCGGCGCAATGGGCTCGGGCGGCGAGCTCACGGCGACGTGGGGCGAGACGGATCGAGTGAGGTCGGGCCCGGCTGCTCTCGGATCGCGGGCGGGTACGTGCCCGGCGGAGGCACATCGGAACAGCAGCGAAAGCCCTGCTGGTAGAACAGGTGTTTCTCGTCGTGCGAGCGCGTGGACGGGCGGCAGCGTGTGCGGACGGGGCCCCAGTAGCCACCCTTCAAGATGGTGCTGCGCTCACCTTCGTGGATGCCTTTCGTCCATTCGTCTACGTTCCCGGTCAGGTCGTACACGCCGAACACGCTCTTGCAGCCGGGGCGCGAGCCGGAAGCGACCCCCTGCCACAGACGGTCGAGCTCGAGCATGGCTTCGAAGCTGTCTCGCTCCTTCAGCGGCTTCTCGTTGAACGCTTTCCACTTCGCGTCGATGGGGCAGGCCTCGGGCGAGCGCGTGTAGCCGTAGGGGTACGGGGTCGCCTCTTCACCTTCGCAGGCGAACGTCCACTCGTCCTCGCGGCACAGTCGCTTGTTGTCCTTCTTGCAGAGCGCCTCCGACTCCGGATGCGTGATGAAGATGACCGGAAAGGCGCCCTTCTTGTTGGGGTACTCGTAGCGGTCCATGCAGTAGTGCATGGGCTTGACGGGCAGGTCTTTGCTGAGCGCGAGCCACTTGTCGCGGTTGAACTCTGCGCAACGCTCCGGGTACTCCTTCTGGATCCACTTGGTGCAAGTGCGCTTCTGCATCTCCTCGACGCTGTTGGGATCGAACAGGATGCGCTTCGGCGGGTCGGCTTTCATGTTGCCTTTGACCTCCACCATGCCCGGCGCGCATGCGCCACGCGTGCCCTCCGCCGCGTCGGTGATGGCGGGGTCCTCACCCTCCGAGGTGGCGATCTGCCAGTACCTGCCGTCGACCGAGCGCCACTCGCGCTGCGGCTTGCGCTCGGCGCCCTGGCCGATCGCGGCGGTCAACATGTCGACCGGCAGCTCCCCTGCGTGCAGGCGAACCACGAACGCTCCAAGCGCGGTGACAGAGAGTGCGAAACCGACAGCAACGAAGACGCGGAACGACACCTTGCGTGTCATGGTGGTGCTCGATTCAGGCTGAAGTCAAAAAGCCGGGTCAGAATGATGCTAGCAGCATCGCTTCGCGAAGCCTCACCAGACTCTTCCTCGACTCCGCGCCACAGCGCGTCATGGTGCCGGGCGGGGACCCTTCTCGTCGAGCAGCGCCTTCAGCCTGGCCAGGTCCTTGGGTCGGGCTTCGGACAGGTCCTTTTGCTCTTTGGGGTCCTCGGACAGGTCGAACAAGAGCAGCCGTTCCTTCCCCTTGCGTTCACGAGCGATCAGCTTGAGGGGGGGGTCGATCACGGCCCGGCGCTTCGAACCTGCCAAGACCAGCGGCTCGGGAGCGAGAGCTCCTCCGCGCGCCGCGCCCAGCAATGAACGGCCGACCAGTCCCTCCTGAGAGGCGCCTGCCAAGTCCAAGACGGTGCGGCCCAGCTCGCTGGTGGAGACGGCAACGCCCGCCACCTTGAGCGCAGGCTGCGAGGGCAGCGCGATCACCAGCGGCACCCGCACCGACTCCTCGTACAGCTCGGTGCCGTGGCCCTTCGAGTCGTGCTCGTCGAAGCCCTCTCCTTGACTGCCATGCACCGCCCACGCGACGTTGGCACCCAGCTTGGCCTCGACCGCCGCCATCAGATCGCCGAGCTGCTTGTCGGTGAAGCCGATCTCCGAGTCGTAGGCGCCGATCTCACCGCGACCGAAGTCGAAGCCGTCGTGCCGGCGGTACTGCTCGTGCGCATCGAACAGCTGCACCCACACGAACACTGGCTTGTCGGCAGGCGCCTTCTCGATCGCCGCACGCGCCGCACGAACGGCGCGCGGCCCGGTCACGCCGCGCTCCGGGTGCTCGTCCTGGAACACCTCCGCGAACTGATCGAAGCCCTGGTCGAAGCCGCGCTCGCGGCTCAACCACTGGAACGAGCTCACGCCGATCGTGAAGTACCCCGCCTTGCGCATGCGCTCAGCGACCGTCTCGACCTCGTCCTTGAGCGTGGGCCAAGCGCGCCGATCCTTGGGCGTGCTCTCGAACGGCATCCCCGAGAACAGCGGCACGTACGCGCGCTGCGTATCGCTCGCGGGCGCATAGCCGAGCTCGAACGTCGCGCCTCGCGCGGCCAGCTCGAGCAATTTCGGTGTGGTGGGCTTGCCGTAGCCGTGGAGCGACGTGTGGTCGGCGCGCACGGTGTCCAGCGTGACCCACACGATGTGCGGCTTCTGCGTCGGCAGCGACGCCCTGACGTTGTCGACCGTCTTGGCGGGCAGCTCGTCGGCAGGGCGATCTTGCGCGGGCTCGGCCAACGCCGGGGGGCCACCGCCCACGCCGTCAGCGCCATCGCAGTCCTGATCGACGCCGTCCCCGGGGAGGTCGAACGCTCCAGGATGAATGCCGGGATCCCCCTCGTCGCAGTCCCGCCCTCCGAAGTGCGAGCCGCTGCCGTCGCGATCGCGGTCGGTCCAGCGCTCGAGCCCACCGAGCATGGCGCTCGACAGGCCGCCCGCTTCGCCCATGGCGGTGCCCAGCGAAGGCGACAGGCTGAGGACCAGCAGCCCGGCCGCGAACAGTCCGCCAGCGCCACCCGCGCCCACGCGCCGAGTGAACGTGCGCGCGCGCTCCTTCAGGTCGAACGTGACCGCGACCGCCGAAGCGAGCGTGAAGATCACGCCATCGATCAGCGCCGCTGCCACGCGGTTCTCGGGGGTGGTGCCGCTCTGCGCAGAGAGCAGCGGCAGCGAGACGAACAACATCGGCGCGACGGACACGAGCGCGATCGCCGTGGCCACCGCCCGCGGCGAGAAGCCCTTGTTCACCAGCCAGCGCCCGCTCTCGACGATGCGGTCTGCGAACAGCGCAGCGAGCCCGGCGATCACCAGCGCCATCACGCCGAAGGTGCCGCCGCCCAAGCCGCGATGATTGGTCTTCTCCTTGAGGATCGCGCCGAGCAGCACGAGCACGGGCGACAGCAGACCGATGAACAGCGCGATGCCGGTAGCGGTGGAGCGCCCAGCAGACAGGCCCATCACCAGCCGGAAGCCACGGCCCGCGGCCTTGCCGAGCGCGATCGCGAGCGCCACCAAGGGCAGCACGATGGCCGCCGCCGCCAACAAGCCGAGCACGAACGATCCGCCGGCGCGCGCGACGCGCAGCGCGGCCGGCAGCGAGCCCACCAGGCAACAGATCGCGGCGAGCCCGAGCGCCTCGCGCAGCGCGTCGCGGCCGGAGCCCGGCAGCGGGGCGCCCAGCTCGGGGCCACGCGCCTCCGACGGGCGCGCTTCGCGCGCTGCCCCTGCCGCCGGTGGATCCGACTCGAGCTTGGCTGCGGTGCCCGCGTGGGCGTCTTGGGCTTCAGGCGAGGCTTCGGACATGACCGAGACGCGGGGTTAGCACCGCGCGGCTTGGCTCTCAAGAAAGCGCACCTTCATTTGCAGGGTGCGGCCGTTCGCTCGAGCTCGCGTTTGGCGGCGGCCCGAAGCTCGGGAGGAGCGTCCTTGGCAGCGAGCTTCGTCAGCGTGTCCTTCAGCGAGGCCGGCCGAAGCACCGCCAGCGCCGAGATCGCGGCGACGGCGAGCTTGCGGTCGGACTCGAACGTGGGCCGCACGCCTTGGAGCGCCATGGCCGAGAGCTCCTCGCTCGCGCTCTTGTCGCAGACTTGCCCCAAGGCGCCCAGCGCCGCCACGCGCACCTCGATCGCCTCCTTGCGATCGAACGCCCGCTCACGAAGCGTCTGACTGGCCGAGCGCGCGTCGCGCTCGCCCAGCGTACGGCTGAGCTCGGCACGCACGCCTGGAGACGGCTCGAGGTCGACGGCGGCTGCGATCTTCGCGTCGAGCGCCGCATCCTTGGGCGCCGCCACGAGCGCCCCCGCCGCGGCGAGACGCACGAAGGTCCACGGGTCCTCCGTCAACCGCCCGAGCAGCTTGTTGCCCAGCGCCGCGCCCACCGGAGCGCCCGGGCTGGTCAGCGCAAGCAGCGCCGCCTCGCGCACGCGCACGTGTTTGGCATCCAGGAGCGCGAACAGGCGCGGCGTGAGCTTGGTCACCCCGCGCGACAGCGACGCTGCGCGCGCCACCAGCCGCGGATCCGCGTCGTCCGCCAGCGCCGCGGTCAACACCCCGAGCGCCCCCGCGTCTCCTGCGCGCGCGAGATCTGCGGCGACCGACAGGAGCAGGTACCTGTCGCGGAAGTCCACGGCTGCTTTGGCCACGGCGCCGAATGCCGCGGCGCCGTGTTGGGTGCGACCGATCTCGGGGCCGAGCGCGCGCAACACGTCGATGCGGGTGATCAACGGCAGCGCCGCGAACGTCTCCGCCGCGATCGTCGCGTCCAGGGTACGGAGCCCCACTTCACGCAGCGCCCCCTTGGCCAACGCCTTGCGGAACGCCTGGCGCTCGTCCGGCCGCTCTGCTTTCTGGAGCCACTCGAGCAGCGGCGGGATGGCCGTGGCCGGCGCGAGCAGGGCGGCCTCTTCTGCGATCGCGCCGCGTTGCTCGAGCGACTTGGTCTCCGCGATCGCCGCGAGCAGCGGCGGCCCGGCCTCCTTGTTGCAGGCGCGGATGCGATCGCGCGCGCGGTCGGACTCGTCCTTGTCCGCGCCTTCCAGCAGGGGAATGAACACCTTCAGCCGCTGATCACACGGCGCCAGGTCGACGACTCGTCGCGCCCGCTCACGCGCCGCAGGCGGGAGCTCAGCGTACACCTTGGCGATCGCGAGCACGCCGCGCGCACGCTCGGCCAAGAGCAGCGCCTCGCGCAGCTTGAGCTCGGGGCCCGAGGCACCCAACCCCTTGGCCACCTGTTCCAGAGACTCGGCATCGAGGCTGGTCCGCGCCGCGACCTCCGCCAGGCCGAAGGCCGAGCTCGACGCCGCGGGCTTCTTGCCCGCGGGCGCCGCGGGACGATCCAGCACCAGTCCCACACATTTGCTGGTGATGGGGCGCGCGAGCTCCACGGCCACGCGCCCAGAGGGAGCGGACGCGGGCAGCTTGACCGCGAGCGCCCCCGCGTCGGTCAGCAGCGTCAACGAGCTCGGCAGCGACGCGGCCGCCGGATCGAACGCCAGCTCGAAGCCGGTGAGCGGGATCGCGTCCGACACGGAGAGGGACAGGAACGGGTGCTGGTCCTGCTCGCTCCGCCAGGCGCTCGCCGCGTCGCCGTCGAGCGCCAGCCGGCCGTCGCCGCTCGACCAGTCGTCCGCGCGCAGCACGCGATGGGGCGCGCTGGGCTCGGCCAGCGCCGCGGCCGTGAGCGGCGTCGC
>CAZXMG010000101.1:0-25327 GCA_964641275.1 uncultured Polyangiaceae bacterium | reverse complement strand
CGCGATCCGCGCGGCTCAGCACGACGACCAGCGCGGAGAGCTCGGTGCGCCGGCGCTCCAGGCACGCCATGCGCCTGTCCATCACCTCTTGCGATTGCTCCTTGCGCACCTGCGTCGCCTCGCAAGCCTCGTCCCGCGCGGCCACCCAGCTCTGCGAGTAGGCGTCGAGCACGGCCACGGTGCGGTCGGCCGTCTGCTGTGCGTGCGGCGCGTCGACGCTGGCCAGGCTGCTCAGCACCTGCCCGCGCTGCTCGGCCGACCACACCTCTGCCAACCGCTGCTCGCTGCCAGAGCACACCGTCACGCTGTCACGCACACGCAAGCCGAAGTAGGCGAGCGTCGAGAGCCCCAGCAGCGCTACGCCCGCACCGAGCCCCGCGCCCGCGCGCCGCGCCGGCTCGAGCGCGCGAGCGACGGCGCCCATGTCGGCCATGCGCGCAGCGGGCTCGAGGGCCAAGAGCCGAGCGATCAGCTTGCGCTGTGCGCGCGTCAGGCCACGGTCCAGCAGAGGTCCTCGCGCGTGCGCCAAAGAGAGCTCCCTCATCGAGGTGGCGGCGAACGGTCGCTTGCCCGTCAGCGCTTCGAACAGGCTGACGCCGAACGCAAACTGATCACTCGCAGCGGTCGCCTTGGCTCCTCGCAGCAGCTCCGGCGCCAAGTAGTGGGGCGTTCCCGCCAGCTGCGTGCGAGACATCGGCGCGTCCGAGGGCGGAGCCTCTCCATCTGCCAACTTTCGGCTCGCATTCGCCGCGCGCGCGAGCCCAAAGTCGGCCACCTTCACGTCGCCCTCATCGGTGACCAGCACGTTGGCCGGCTTGAAGTCGCGGTGCACGACGCCAGCTCGGTGCGCGGCGTGGAGGCCCCGGGCAGCGGCGGCGAATACGCGCTCGATTTCGCGCGGCGCGCGCGGCTCGCGCAGCCACTCACGCAGGCTCTGCCCGCGCACCAGTTCCATCGCCACGAACGCGCGCTCGTCGGCCTGCTCCACGTCGTACACGCGCACGACGTTGGGGTGCTCCAGGCGCGCCATGGCGCGCGCCTCGTCGAGCACGGAGCTTCCTTCGCCGCCGTCGCGCAGCACCTTGAGCGCGACCTCCCGCTCGAGCTCGGGATCCCGCGCGCGGTACACCGTGCCCATCGCGCCTTCGCCGATGCGGCCCAGCACCTCGTAGCGGCCCACTCGCAGTGGCGCCTCGGGCTGGCCGAACAGGCGGCTCTTGAGCCGGGCGCGGATGCGATCCGCCTCGATCGAGCCCGCCCTCATGAGCCGAATGCTAGCATCCGCCGTTGTGAGCAGCAGCGAGGACCTCTTCGAGCGGTGGGCCGCGGGCGACAGCGCCGCGGGCAGCGAGCTGTTCGACCTCCACTTCGAGTCCCTGTACCGCTTCTTTCGCAACAAGGCGGGCGACGCGGTCGAGGACTTGGTGCAGGAGACCATGCTCGCCTGCGTTCGCTCCAAGGGCAGCTTCCGGGGCGACGCCAGCTTCCGCACCTATCTCTTCACGGTCGCTCGCCACGAGCTCTACGCCCATTTCGACAAGCGGAGGAGGAAGCTCGATCGCGAGGACGAGCTGGGCTCGCTCTCGGTCGCAGACCTCGGCACCAGCCCCAGCGGCGCGCTGGCCAAGCGCCGCGATCAGGACCTCCTGTTGCGAGCGCTTCGGCTTTTGCCCCTGGATCTGCAAGTGGCGCTCGAGCTCCACTATTTCGAGGACATGGACGGCCCCGACATGGCCGAGGTGCTGGGCGTGCCCGAGGGCACCGTTCGAAGCCGGCTGCGCAGGGCCAAAGACGCGGTTCGCACCAAGCTCGAGGAGCTGGCGAGCGCGGGCGACGAGGTGGCCTTGAGCGAGAGCCGGCGCGACTTGGACGGCTGGGCGCGCGGGGTAAAAAGCAGCCTCGAACGCGAGGAGTGATCGATTCCGGAGCACGGGGCTCTACCCCTCTGAACGCCGCGGAACGACCTGCGGCGCGCGGAGGAACCCTAGATGCGTACCATCGTCGCCTCGATTTTCGCCCTGGCCGCTGCGGCTTGCGGCGGCAACCCCACCACCCAGGGCCCTGCACCTACATCGGGCACGGTGTTCCTGTGGATCAGTGCGGACCAGGACACCTACACCAAGTGCTCGGTCGCTGCCGGGTGCAACAACGGCGACCAGAACCACCCGCTCCAAGGTGAGCTCCACGTGGCCAACGAGCCCGCAGTCGAGCTGAAGCGCGCCTACCTGCACTTCACGCTGCCGACGTTGCCCGCCGGCTCGGAGGTCTTGCGCGCTCACCTCGAGGTCTACAACGGCGCCGAGCGCGGCGACGGCCGCAGCGACGACGTATGCCTCGGCATCACCACGCTGGGTGAGAGCTGGAGCCCGTTCGCCCTCAGCTGGGACGAACAGCCCGTCGACCAGGCCGTGAGCGGCGAGCACGGCCTCTCCTTCCGCAGTCGAGCATGGGCCACGGGCAACGTGCTCGACGCGGTGCAGGAGCACTTCGCGGACCCGAGCAAGAACTACGGCTTCGCCATCACCGCACCGCCCAACACCGAGCTCGACAAGGCGTTCTACTCGCTGAACGCGCCCAGCCGCACCGAGAGCGACATGGGCCTCGCGCCCCGGCTGCTGATCGAGGTGAAGCTCGGACCAGGCAACGACCCGATCGTGTGGCCGAGCAACGTCGCTGTCGACAGCGACCTGCCCTTCGGGGGCAAGAACGTGCTCATCGCCCGCACCGCCGTCGGCGACGACTTCCCCGAAGAGTGGGAGTCCGCCATCTACGAAGACCGCTGCAACTGAAAGCTCAGCACGAGGATCATGACCATGTCTCCCAAGTACCTGTCTCTGCTCTTGGCACTGTCTGCGACCGCCCTCGCTTGCGAGATCGAGACCGCCGAAACCACACCTCCCGCCCCCGAGGACCGCACTGGCGGCGAGTTCGTGTACGTGCTGATCGAGGATGAGGTCCCGTCTGAAGGCTGCACCGAGCTACCGGAGGGCATCACCCAGGAGGACGTCTCCGATTGGTACGATGCGACCGCGCAGCTGGTCGGCGGTACGGAGGCCGCCATGCAGTTGTGCGCGCTGTTCCAGACGGGCATCCCCGCAGCCATCGAGCACTCTGCGAGCGACCTTCCGCCGCCCGACGCCGGCGCGCGGTGGGCCTGGACCAAGCTCCGTGCCCACTACAAGCTCTCGCTCGCTGCGCAGGCCGTGATCGACCTGGGCTGCGGCGACACCGAGCTCGGCACCGTCCTGTGCGGGCCCAACGATCCGGCGCCCAGCGAGCAAGAGTTCATCGTCGTCACCCACATCCTGGACGACGTCGTCCCGATCGACTCCGCGGAGTACACCGGTCAGTACGGCTTCGTGTTCGATCAGAACGGCGTCGACAGCGACAACTACGTCGCAGACCCCGCCTACCCCAACGACTTCTACCAGGGCACCGACCGCTGGTACTCGCTGGAGCACTACCCTGGGGAGGGCGCGTTCTTCGGCGTGCTGGACGCCAGCAACGGGCAGATTCAGCCCTATGCGTCGGCCGCCAGGCTGATCGTGAAGGGCGCCACGGTGATGGTCATCATCCCCGCCAGTGAGATGGGCGTCGACTGCCCAGAGCTACGCCTCACCGCGTTCACCCACCGCGGCGACTACGGCTTCTCCCCCCCCAACTTCTGGGCCGGCGACACCGAGCCCACCGTGTTCGAAGCGCTCGACCAGGTCTGCATCTGACCTCGACCCTGCCCGGCGTCCGTGCGATGAGCCTCCACACTCGGAGGCTCTTCGCACATGCGGCACCCTCATCGCGTCGTCTCGCTCTCCTTGTTGTCGCTCCTGGCGGGCTCACTGGCCCACGCCAGCGGCTTGCCCAACCTCGACCGCTCCTTCGACCAGCGCGCCTCGGCGGCCGCTCCGCAGACGCACGGACGAGCCGCCAAGGTGGCCTCCCGCGACCCACGCACGGGCGCTCCGAGCTTCGTGTGGGGTGGCCTCGAGCTGCCCGCACACGGCACACCCGAGTCGTGGGCTCGGCAGCACCTGGCAGCGCACCTGGAGCTGTACGGCGCGACCCCCGCAGCGCTCGACACCCTCACCGTCGTGCACGTGCACGATACCGGGCGTGGAGGCATCATCGTGGTGTTGCGCCACGAGCTCTCGGGCGTGCCACTCCACGGCCAAGACGTGAAGGTCCTCCTGCGACGCGACGGCGCGCTCGTGGCGATCACAGGATCCATCCGCGGCCAAGCCATCGAGTCCGCGACCCGCGCGCCATTCTCGCAAGCGCCCTGGGACGCGCTCACCGCCGCGCTGGTCGATCGCTATGGCGCGGGCTTCCCCCACGAGCAGCTGACACCCCACGCCGGCGGGCCCAAGGACCGCTACCAACGCTTCGACCTGCTGGGCCCGAGCGCGTTCTCCTTCGATCAACCCGCGCGCGCGGCCAAGGTGTACTTCGCCGCGCCCGAGGGCCTCGTCCCGGCGTTCTACGTCGAGCTCTTCGCTCGGCAAACCGGCGCGCCCTGGGACGCGTTCGGCTACGTCATCGATGCCCGGGACGGCACCGTGCTGTCGCGCAAGAACCTGACCAGCCACGCCGAGTTCGCCTACCGGGTGTGGGCAGACGCCGCCGGCGACAAACGCCCTCTCGACGGCCCCATCGCGGACTTCACGCCGCACCCTGGCGGCAGCCCCGACGGGAGCTTCCCCGCATTCGTCTCGCCCGAGCTCGTCAGCATCGACGGCTTCAACCAATTCGCCGACCCCTGGCTCACCGACGGCGCCACCGAGGCCCGCGGCAACAACGTGGATGCGTACACCGACCACGACGACTCGAACAACGTCGCCGGCGGCGATCTGCGCGCCGCGATCTCTGCGCCCGGCGTGTTCGACTACGTCTACGATCCGGCTCAGGATCCGCTGGCGTCGGCCGAGCAGCAGATGGCGGCGGTCACGCAGATCTTCTACACCACCAACTGGCTCCACGACTATTGGTACGACTCGGGCTTCGACGAGGCCGCGGGCAACGCACAGCTCGACAACTACGGGCGCGGCGGAGAGCAGGGCGACGTGCTGCGCTGTGAGGCGCAGGACGCGTTCGACAATGGCGCGCTCAACAACGCCAACATGTCCACGCCCGCCGACGGAGCCTCGCCGCGCATGCAGATGTTCGTGTGGAGCGGGCCCAACATCCACTCGCTGTCACTGGACGCGCCGGCGCAGACCGTCGAGAGCAACGTGGCCGAGTTCGGCCCCGCAGTCTTCGATCTGACCGGAGAGCTCGCGCTTGCGGACGACGGCACGCCCAACCTGGCCAACGCCTGCGAGCCCCTCACGAACGACGTCGTCGGCAAGATCGCGCTCGTCGACCGTGGTGACTGCAGCTTCAAGACCAAGGCGGAGAACGCCCAGACGGCAGGTGCGATCGGGGTTCTGATCGCCAACAACCAGAGCGGCGCCCCGCCATTCATGCCGGGCTCCGGGGGCACCCCCGTCACCATTCCGGTGATGAGCCTCTCCCAAGCCGACGGCAACGCCGTCAAGGCTGCACTGCTGAGCGGCCCCGTCAACGCGACCCTACAGAGGGCGCCCACGGTCCAAGCAGATGGCACCATCGACAACCTGGTCGTGGCCCACGAATGGGGCCATTACATCCATCACCGCTTGGTCGCGTGCGGCCTCAACCAATGCGGCGGCCAAAGCGAAGGGTGGGGCGACTTCCTGGCGCTCATGCTGGCCGTGCGCGAAGGCGACGATCTGAGCGGCGTCTACTCGTCGGCCATCTACGCCAAGATCGCGAGCGACGACGCGGCCTACTTCGGCACGCGCCGACTGCCCTACAGCGTCGACCAGAGCAAAAACGCGCTCACGTTCGCGCACATCCAAAACTCCGCCGCCCTGCCGGACAACGCTCCCATCTCGAGCAGCGGCGTCAGCAACGCAGAGGTGCACAACACCGGCGAGGTGTGGGCGTCCATGATGTGGGAGGGCTACGTGTCGCTGCTCGAGCAGGCAAGCGGCCCCACCCCCAAGTACAGCTTCGACGAAGGCAGGCGCCGCATGGCGGACTATGTGGTGGCGGGAATGAAGTTGGCGCCGCCCGAGCCGACGTTCACGGAGCAACGCGACGCCTTGATCGCAGTCGCCTTCGTCAACGATCCCGAGGATGCGCAGCTGATCGCCGAGGGGTTCGCGCGCCGCGGCGCGGGCTCCTGCGCGGTGTCGCCCGCCAAGGACTCGTTCGACAACGAGGGCGTCGTGGAGAGCTTCGAGGTCGCCCCCGCGATCACCATCGAGTCACTCGCGTTGGCGGACGGACCGGAGTCTTGTGACGACGACGGGGTGCTGGATCTGGGGGAGACGGCGCGCGTCACCGTCACGTTGGCGAACACTGGCTACCTGCCAGCCCAAGGCACCACCATTACGATCTCGTCCGCGACCTCGGGCGTGGAGTTTCCTCAAGGCACGGTCGCCTTGGTCGAGGATCTCGAGGGCTTCGGGCAGGCGGAGGTCAGCTTCGAGGTGGAGCTGTCACAAGCCGACAGCTTCGCCTTCGTCGAGCTCACGGCCACCGCCGAGAACGCCGCGTCCTGCAACGCCGCCGTGGAGGTGAACCTGCGCCCACGCGTCCACTTCGACACCGAACAGCAGGCGTCCAGCTCCGACGACTTCGAGAGCGAGAGCGATCTGTGGTCGCCCGAGGGAGAGGCCAGCGAGCTGATCTGGGCGCGGGAGGCCGACGAGAGCGGCAACCACCTGTGGCACGGCGTCGACTACTCGTCGATCTCGGACACGGCGCTGGTCTCTCCGGCGCTCACCGTCTCGGCGGACGAGGACTTCGTGCTCTCGTTCAAGCACCGGCATCGCTTCGAGGCCAGCGAGGCTTCACCCGGTGACTTCCAGCTCTGGGACGGTGGCGTGATCGAGCTCAGCGTCGACGATGGCGCCACCTGGACCGACGTGGCCGACTTCGTCGACCCCGGCTACACGGGCGTGATCGGCAATTTGGCAGACAACCCGCTCGCCGATCGGCTGGCCTTCGCCGCAGAGAGCGAGGGCTGGCCCGAGATGCTCGAGCTCAGCCTGGACTTCGGCAACGCGCTCGCCGGCCAAGAGGTGCGCTTCCGGTTCCGCATCGGCACGGACCAAGCAGCCAGCGAGATTGGCTGGGAGATCGACGATGTCGCGCTGAGCGGCATCGTCGGCACGCCGTTCCCGCGCATCGTGCCGGACGCCGGGGCTTGCGCTCCCGCCGGGCAACCGCCACGCGCGGACGCAGGGCCAGACCAGGTGGTGGAGGCTGGCGAGGAGGTCGAGCTCGACGCCTCGGCCAGCAGCGACCCCGACGGAGACGCGCTCAGCTTCACCTGGACGCAGGTGGCTGGGCCGAACGTCGAGCTCCAGGGGACGGGCCCAGCGCTGTCGTTCGTCGCGCCCGAGAGCGATTCGACGGCGACGCTGACGTTCGAGGTCGAGGTGAGCGACGGCGACGTCACGAGCACCGACACCGTCGACGTGAGGGTGCGGCGGCGCACGTCGCAGCTCGAGGACGACGGCTGCGACTGCAGCACCACGCCCACGCGCAGCCACGCCGGGGCGCTCTGGGCATCGCTCTTTGCCGCGCTGGCGCTCGCGCGCCAGCGGCGGGGCAGTCGCGGTTGAGGCCACCTCGAACCCGCGCGGGCGATCGTTCAGCACCGGTCAGCGGACGATGTTGTGAACCGGCAGGATCGTCGGCTCTCCCATCTCGACCCCGAGCGAGCCGAGGACCGGCATCAGCTGCGCGCCGAACGCCTGGAAGTGCTCGAGCGTATCCCAGACGTCCACCACGGCTAGCCGCTCCGGAGGGCCGTAGCTCGCGTGGTGGACGCGGCCGGGCGGCGCGGCCAGCCCCTTCTCGGCCAGGGTGCGCAGCACCCGAGCGTACTTCTCGGCGGTCATGTTCTCGGGCTCGAAGCGGGCGATGATCATCATGGGTGTCTCCTTCCGTGGCGTTGGCCACACGCCCTTTCTACGTTCCGCGTCACGCTCCGGACAGACGCTGTTTGCGATACCCTGCCCATCCATCTGCGTAACTCATGGACTGGAACGACCTACGGTACGTGCTTGCGGTGCATCGCCTTGGCTCGCTCGCCCGGGCGGCGGCGGAGCTGGGCGTCACGAAGGCCACGGCTAGCCGAAGGATCGCCGCGCTCGAAGAGGCGCTTGGAGCCGCGGTCGTCGACCGGCAGAGCAGCGGGATGGTGCTGACCGATCTCGGGCGCCTGGCGGTGCGCGCGGCCGAGCAGATGGATAGCGCGGCGAGAGTGCTGGACGGCGAGACGCGCGCGCGCGCCGAGGACGCGAGCGGCGTGGTCCGCCTCACGACGCCGCCGTGGATCGCAGAGCGGCTGCTCATCCCGGCCTTGCCGACGCTGCGCGGGCGACACCCCGAGCTCGAGCTCCGCTTGCTTGGCACCCACGAGCTCCTCGACGTAGCCAAACGCGCCGCCGACGTGGCGCTCCGCAACGTCTTGCCCACGGAGGGCGCGCTGCTCTGCCAGCGCGTCGGCGAGCTCGCCGGGTGCGTGTATGGTTCCGCACCGTACTTGCAGCTTCGCGGCAAACCGATCAGCCGCGAGGACCTGGTCGCACACGACCTCCTCGCGTACGAGGGCATGGGCGGTATGCCAGGCTTCGAGTGGCTGCGCGACGAGCCGTTTCGAGACCGCGTCGTGTTCCGCGCGGGCGATCCGGCGGGCCTCGCGTCCGCGATCCGGTCCGGCCTAGGCCTGGGGGCCATTCCGTGTCTGCTAGGCGAGGCCGACGCCGCCCTCGAGCGCGTCGAGCCGCTCGGGGTCGGCTTCTCACCGCTCTACGTGGTTTACGCGGAGGAGCTCTGCGACTCGGCGCGCATTCGAGCCACTGTGCGCTTCCTGATCGACGTGCTCCGCGCCAACGAGGCCATGCTTATGGGCCGGGCCCGGTGACTCGAAGCCGGGCTACGCGGCCCTGACCCACCGGACCAGCTCTGCCGCGGGCAAGACGCCGCTCTCTGCTTTGCGAGGCCGACCGTCTTTGAGCACCACGAAGTGCGGGATCGCGCTCACTCGGAAGCGCGCGCCGAGCTCCGGGTGGTCCTCGGTGTTGACCTTGAGCACGACGGCGTCCCCCTGCAGCGCTTGCGCGGCGCGCTCGACTTGCGGGCCGGCCATGCGGCAGGGCCCACACCAAGGCGCCCAGAAGTCGACCAGCACCGGCACCTTGGTGTTGCGGACGATCTCGTCGAATCGCGCTGCATCCACCTCGATGGGAGTGGCGACGGGTGGCAGTGAGCGCTTGCAGCGGCCGCACTTGGCTGTGTCCGCGACACGCGCCCACGGCACCCGGTTCTCGGCGCCACAGTGAGAGCAGGCTCGAATCATGGTCGCAACCTGGGTCGCGCGGACGCTCCGCGCAAGTGCGCAGGGACGAGCGCTCGCGACCCTCTTGACGCAAGGGTTGCGCGAGGAGTGGATGGCCGCCCCCATGGTTCTCCGCTCGCCTTTTCGCTCGACCCAGCGCGTGTACTTCGACGATCTCGACGCGCTGAACATCCTGCACAACGTGCGCTACTTGCTGTTCATCGAGCGCGCTCGCGGCGAGCTGTTCAATGCGCTCGGCTTTCACTGGAGCGACGACCTCGCGACCAACCCAGACAAGTGGCACGTCGTCGCCGAGCACAGCATCAGGTACTTGCTCCCATTTCGTGGCGAAGGGGAGCTCTCGGTCGAGCTCACGCCGACGAAGCTCGGCACCAGCAGCTTGGTGATCTCGGCCAGCGTGCGCAGCGTCCACGGCGACGAGATCTTCGCCGACGGCTCGACGCGCCTGGTGCGTCTCGACCCCGACTCCAACCGTCCCACCGCGTGGAGCGAGCACTTTCGGGCCGCGCTCGGGCCGCTGTTGCCTAGCCCAGCCAGAGCTGACGGCGCGTCCTAACGAATGACCCAGTCGGCTTGAACCGACAGCTTGCCGGTCCAGAGGTGCGGGATGTCTTCACCGCCAAACAGCGTCTTGGTCGGCCCGTCGAGCGTCATCTTCCCCCCAGCCCACCGCGTGACCGAGCTCTGGTAGGTCCACGTGACACGGGCGGTGACGCCATCCTCGAAGCCGCGGCGACGCGCGGTGCTCGTCCCTTTGCCGGGCTGCATGGGATCGAGCGTGAAGGTCTGCTCGAAGGTCCTCTCCTCGCCAGGCGCGATCAAAGGAAACGATCAAAGGAAAGTCTGCCTCTTCGATCACGACGCCGTGCGGCAGCGGCTCAGGCTCGACGAGCACCGCGTCCCCCGCGCGGAAGTGGAGCGTGCTGAGCCCAGCGCGGAACGCCTCCCCGCGCGGCAGGTAGATGCGCACCGGCTGCGACGAAACGTTGTGGAAGTGCAACACAGCGACGCGAACGGGCACGCGATCCGCGCGCACCTCGGGGCGGAGCTCGAACCAGATCTCGAGGCCCTTGTCCCTGACGCGATTCGACTGGACGCTCGAGCTCGAGGCCACGCCTGCCGAGCCTGCGCTCGTCTGCCCGGTGGGAGCGGGGCTCGCGCAGCCCAGCGCGACGAGCACAACGAGCCACGGCACGAAGCGAAGCTCGGTCATCGACCTCTCCACGGGCTCGCCCGAGGAATCAGCGAGCACGGGTCTGCCGTGCTCTCGGGGGAGCAGCGCCGCAGGCTCCGTCTCGGGCCGACAGGCACGGGAGAGCTCGCGATGGCAGGCCATGGTCAACCGCCCCGGATCGAGAGCGCCTCGCCTGCCACCAGCTGGCCTGGCTCGAGGCAGAGCGTGCGCACTCGGCCGGTAGCGATCGCGCGGCCTTGGTCGTCCGTGATGTGCACGCTCCACACTTGGCTTCGCCCACCTCTGTGCTCGGGCGTCGCGCGCGCGTGGAGCGTCCCGCTGCGTGCCGCGCGCAGGAACGACGTGCTGTTCTCCAGCCCGACCGTCGACTGCCCGCGCGGCAGCGCGACCAGCGCCGAGGCGGCGCTCGCCATCGTCTCCACGATGCTGGCGTACACCCCCCCGTGCACCAGGCCGTAGGGCTGCAGGAGCGCCTCGGTGATGGGCACCTCCGCCTCGAGCGCATCGGCGGTGACACGCGTGAACGAGAGCCTCATCGTGAGATCGAAAGTGCCGCGGTGTTGATTGAGCATCGCGACGACGTCCACGCCTGCCGCGAGGGCTGTGGCGAGGTCGGGAGGCGGGCTCTCGGGAGGGGGAACGCTCACTGCGCTACTCTACCTCGTTCCTGAGCTCGACATGGAGGTCGCTCCCAGCCCAGGTGTCACTCGCTTCCGGGGGCGCGACCCTGCGCCGCGGCAGCCTCGACTTCGGCCAGCGCTTCAGCCAGCTCCTCGTCGGAGCTCTCGTGCTTGGCGGCAGTCTCCATCGCGATGCGCAGGCGAGGCTCTGCGACCGCTGCGGCCACCAGACGAATGCGCTCTCGCGCGCCGGGCTCCGTGCTGGCCCCGAGCGACGCGGCGGCGCCGGCGCGCGCTACCGGCGGCGCGCTGGGATCATCCAGCACGCCCCACAAGCGCTCGCGATCGACGTGATTGTCTCGTGGGCCCGTGGCACCTGCGCCGAGACCGCGCAGGGCCCGGAGCCACTCCTCGTGAGGGCGGCCTCGGCGGGCGAGCAGCTCGAGCTCGGCGGACCCGCCTCGGGCCCGGAAGGCCTCTAGCCCTTGGAGCAGCCGCTGGTAGACGAAACCCTCGTCTTGCTCGCGGCCGGCGCCGAGCGGGAGGCGCAGGCTGCTTCCCCCTGCGAGCTCGACCTCCGCGGTTTGCGTGCGAGCCCCGGGCACGAGCTTCATGCTGCGGACCTGCGCGAACGGAACGAACCGACTCTGCCACAGCCAGCGATAGTGGATGCCGTCCACCCCTACGCGAATGCGACTCTTCTTGCCGACGACGAAGCGCGCGAACACGAACAACGCGAGCACGAACAGGAGCGATGCGCCAAAGGAGCGGAAAAGCGCGTCGAGCGCGAAGAAGCCCAGCATCGATCCGGCCACGATCGAGAAGCGCGCAGGCCAGGGCAGCACGGCGAACCCCGAGCCACCCTCCAGATCCGTGGCGGTTTGCGAGGCGTCGAGCCCCAGCGCTCGTAACAGCTGGCGCCCCTCTTCCTCATTCCAAACCACCACATCGAGCGGGCTACGCGGCCAGCGTCGCTCGAGCCTGACCACGCAGCCGCCTGCCAGGGGCAGGGCGAGCCCACGCGTGATCTCGCTGCGCGCGATCAGGAGGTTGCCGTCCTGCTTCACGCCACTCCCATCTGCCTCGAGCCTGCGGCGATCGAGCTTGGGCCAGCGCCGCTCGAGAAGTGCGCCGAGCGCCAGGAACGACAGCACGACCAGCGCGAAACTGACCGGCAACATGGGGCTGCCGAACAAGAGCGCAGCGAGCGGCGCGCCCACGCCGGACATGGCAGAGACCGCGACGAGCCAAGGATTGGCGCGCACGCGCGCCGCGCGGTCGCTGCGAAACGGGACCGGATCCGGAGACATCTCGCGCTCAGGGCAGCAAATGCGCCCAGTACCCGTCGTGGCCGCCGACGTTCGTCAGCTGGCCACCGGTGCCGAAGTCCAGCACCCCCAGGAAGTAGCCCGCCAACCAGAGCGAGCCGTCTGGAGCGCTGGCGACCTCGTTGGAGTACTGCGTGTTCGAGTCACCATCTCGCCGGCTCCACAGGTGGCTGCCGTCGCTGGCGAACTTGGCCGCGAACACGTCATAGCCGCCCTGGGACGACAGCGAGCCGCCACCGAAGTCTGCGCTGCCCTGCATCTCGCCAGCGACGATCACGCTGCCGCTCGGATCGATGGTGAGCCCCCAGGCCTGCTGCTCGCTCGAGTTGCCGAAGCTCTTGCTCCACGCCGGTGCTCCCGCGCCATCGAACGCCGCCACGAACGCGTCGTACGAGCCCTGGCTGGTGAGCGAGCCATTGCCGAGATCGATCACGCCCTGGAAGCCGCCGGCGAGCGCGACCTCCCCGTCGGGCCCGACGGCAACGGCGCGTGCGCGCTGATCCGAGCCGTCCCCGAAGCGCGCGCTGAACAGGTGATTGCCAGCCGGATCGAGCTTGACCAGAAACACGTCGTAGGACCCCAACCATGCCAGCGGGCCGCCGCCGAAGTCCACGGCGCCCACGTAGTAGCCCGTCAGCCACACGTTGCCTGCAGCGTCGACGGCGATACCCGTCACCCGCTGCTCGTTGCCCTCCCCGAAGCGCTTGCTCCACAGGTGCGTGCCGGCCGCGTTGAAGCGCGCGACCACGATGTCCAGGCTCCCCGCGGAGGTGAGCGCGCCGCCGCCGAGGTCGATGCTCCCGCCGAAGTCGCCCGCGGTGATGACGTCGCCGTTGGCCGCGACCGCGACAGCGTCCAGGCTCTGCTCGTTGCCATCGCCGAACCGCTCGCTCCATTGGTGGTTGCCAGCTGCGTCCAGCTTGACCAAGAACGCGTCGCGGCTGCCAGTCGAGGGCAGCGCGCCGCCCCCGAAGTCGACGGTGCCGAACAGATTGCCGGCCAACACCAGCTCCCCGCTCGGGCCGACGGCGAGCGCCCGCGCAAATTGGTCGGCGGAGTCGCCGAAGCGCTTGCTCCACACGTGCGCTCCGGCTGCGTCGAGCTGCGCGACCACCAGATCGTGAGCTCCCGCCGAGGTGAGGTCACCCCCGCCGGCGTTGGTGGTCGAGGTGAAGTAGCCGAACATGGTGGCCGCCCCGCTCGGCGCCACCGCGAGGTCGACGAGGTAAGTGTCACCCGAGCCGGTCCCCACCGCACCCGCGCCGAGCCCAACCCCGCTGGCGCACTCGCCTGCGCCGTCGCAGGTGCCGGGGGCGCAGCCCTCCGGATCCGTGGCCGCGGCGTGCGGCGTGCAGGTGCCCTCGAGGCCTGCCTGGTCGCAGCTGGCACACTCGGTGTCGCAGTCCGCGTCGCAGCAGAACGCGTCGACGCAGGCGAGGCCCAGGCAATCGCCCTCCGCGCCGCAAGGGTGCCCCGCGAGCCCCAAGCAGGTGCCCGCCCCGTCGCAGGCCTGGTTGGTGCCTTCGCCGCAGGTCGTGCCCTCGGCGAGGAAGCTCTCACTGCAAGCCCCGTTGTCGCAGCGGGCCTCGCGGCACTCGAGCGGATCTGGGCAATCCTCAGGGCCGCCGCAGCCGACGACGCCGCCGCCATCGCCTCCGCCACCTTGGGCACCCGCGCCCGCGCCCGCGCCGCCCCCGCCGTCGCTGGAGGAGCCGCCGGTCGAGGGTCGCACGCCTTCAGCGTCGAGAAAGCAGCCCGAAAGCCCGAGGGCACAAGCCAAGACCGCCCCTATGCAGGGAAACGCGCGAGACCTCACGGCCCCATGGTGCCACAGGTCACGGCTCACGCGCGCCCCGTGGATGACAGCGTGTTCCAGAGCAAGATCGTCTGGCCTGAGCTCTCCCGCACGATCGTCTCGAGCGCCGCCATGGCTTTGCCCGAGTACGTGACCTCGCCCGGCACGCCGAACAGCTCCTGGTAGCGTGCCGCACCGCGCTCGGCCTCGGGGGTGCTGAATCCGTAGCCCTGGCCGATGAAGCGGTGGTCCTGATGCATGCGCGGGCGCAGCGGCCCTGCACGCAAGCCCTCGCGCCGCAGCAACCTGACGGTGCCCCGCGCGAGCCCCGCCAGCGTGAGGCGATTCGACACCAACAGGTCCGTGATGCGCACGCCGATGACCTCCGTCTCGTAACCCAAGATGGCGGCTCCCACGGCCAGGCCCGCCGTCGTTCCGCCACTGCCGCAGGCGACCACGATCTTGTCCGGGCGCGGCATGGCGCCAGCGTCGATCTGGGCGCCGAGCTCGAGCATCGCGTCGACGTAGGCCAAGTTGGCGAGCGGCCCCGAGGCGCCGGGCGCGATGAAGTATGGGCGCTCACGCGCGCGGTAGGTGCGCAACGTCTCGAGCGCGGTGCGAGCGTAGCCGCCACCGCGGACCAGGTGGGCGCCGAAGCCGCGATCGAGCGCCAGCGCCTCGTCGACGAACGCGGTCTCGGGTTGATCGAACAGCACCGCCGACACAGAGAGCCCAGCCGCCTGAGCGTGGGCCGAGACGCTCGTCACCTGCGTCGAGCCCGTCCCCCCGACCGTCATCACCGCCGTCTTGCCGAGCGAGATCGCCTCCGCCAGCAGCCACTCCCAGCGCCGCACCTTGTTGCCGCCGTACAGGGGTGACACGCGATCGTCGCGCTTGACGAACACGCGCCCGTCGAAGCCCGGGAGCGGCTCGACCGACGTGATCGTCGCGAGCGGCAAGAACGGCCGCGTGGCGAGCCCGGGCGCGACCGAGAGCACGGGCAGCGGCCTACCCTCGCGCCTAGCGTCTCCGGCGCTGATCACCTGCCTCTTGCTGGGCGCTGTGTCGGTGCTCATGTGTCTCCCGAGAGCCTCGCGGAGCTGGCGGTTCAAGATCCCGACGCGGCGCGCCCCGCCCATCGTCGCGGCAGGTGACCGGCATCGACCGCCCACGCAATTGCCTCGCGCAGGGTCTCCTTGGGCGGCGGCCGCTCCCCGGCCAGCGCGATCGCGCGAGCGTCGTCGGTTTGCCCACTCCAGTGCGCGCCCATCATCTTTTCGGCGCCATACATGAGCGACGCGCGAGCGACCACTGCGACCCGATCCGCGAGCTGACCGACCAACCAGCACAGCGGCCTCGGGGCCGGGAGCAGTTGTGGTAGCCGGCGACCGGTGACCTCGCGCAGCAGCGCGAACCATTCATTGTTGCGCAAGAACCACCCTCCCATGGTCACGATACGCGGACCCACACCTGGCTCGAGCAGCGCCGTGTGCGCGCGGGCGAGCCAGCGCACGTCGACCACGCTGATACCCGCATCGAACAAGTAGAACGGGTAGCGGTTGCCGAGGAAGCCGCGAAGCAGGTCGACCATCTCGCCGCGCGCCGGATCGTGAGGTCCCCACACGTTGCCCGGATAGGTCGTCACCACGGGGGCACCGCTGGCCTGCAAGCGACGCGCAACCCGCTCGGCGGCGACTTTGCTGCCCACGTAGGGCGTGTCGATCGTCCCGACGGGCGGCTCGATCGGCGCTGGCCGATCCTGGGGCAGCGGCCACAAGGCCGTCACGCTGGAGACGTGGACGACTGGGTCGCAGCCCGCGTCGACGGCGGCGCCGAGCACGATCTCAGTGCCGGAGACGTTGGTGCGCCACATGACCTCCCGACGGCGTGGGTCGAGCGAGTACACGCCGGCCGCGTGAATCACCGCGTCGACGCCCTGGAGCGCGCGCGTGACCGACTCGCGGTCCACGACGTCGCCGCGAGCGACCGCGACGCGAGGGGCACCGACCCCCGCGAGGGCCGACTCGAGCCGCGCAGGGTCGCGCGCGAGCGCGACCACGTCGTGCCCGGACCGAGCCAACTGCGCGACCACGTGGCAGCCGACGAAGCCGCTCCCACCGGTGACGAGCACACGCATGTCAGCTCACGTTCCGGGTGGACATGGCCATCGACTGCACGGCGCGATCATGGCCGAACGGGAGACGAAAGGGAATGTGTCCGGGCGCTGTGTCGGTGCCCATGGCTCCGCCGTGATATACGTGGCCCCCATGCCGCGCGCGATCAACTTCAACGCTGGGCCCGCTGGACTCCCCCTCCCTCCTCTCGAGCGCGCGCAGCGCGAGCTGTGCGACTTCGAGGGCACGGGTATGTCGATCTTGGAGCACAGCCATCGAGGCAAGGCCTACGAAGCGGTGCACGACGAGGCCATTCGCCTGCTTCGCCAGCTGATGGGTATCGGCGACGACTACGACGTCTTGTTCCTGCAAGGCGGCGCCAGCCAGCAGTTCGCGGTCGTGCCGATGAACCTGTTGCCCAAGGACAAGAGCGCCGACTACGTGATCACCGGCGGCTGGAGCGAGAAGGCCTACGAAGAGGCGTGCCGCATCGGCAAGGCGCGCGTCGCCTGCACCACCATCGACGGCAAGCAGTACAAGCGCATCCCGCGCCAGGACGAGCTCGATCTGGACGACGCCGCCGCCTACGTGCACGTGACCAGCAACAACACGCTATTCGGCACGCAATACAAGGCGTTCCCCAAGACGCGCGCGCCGCTCGTAGCGGACATGTCGAGCGACATCCTCGGTCGCCCAGTGAACGTGGCCGACTTCGCGCTGATTTACGCAGGCGCACAGAAGAACATCGGCCCGTCGGGCATCACCGTCGTGATCGTGAAGAAGGATCTGGTCGTGGCGGCGCCGCGCGACATCCCCGTGATCTTCCGGTACGAGACACACGCCAAGGCCAACAGCCTGTACAACACGCCCCCCACCTTCGCGATCTACCTCATGCGCAACGTACTCGCGTACCTGGCCGAGCTCGGCATGAACAAGGTGTACGAGGCCAACGAGCAGAAGGCCGCCGCGCTCTACGCCACCATCGACGAGCTCGCGGACTACTACCGAGCACCCGTCGCCAAGGACAGCCGCAGCACGATGAACGTGGTGTTCCGCCTCCCCAGCGAGGAGCTCGAGAAGAAGTTCGTGGCCGACGCCGCGAAGGAGTCCATGGTGGGCCTCGCGGGCCACCGCTCCACCGGCGGCATCCGCGCCTCGCTGTACAACGCGGTGTCGATGGAGGCGGTGGAGAAGCTCACGGGCTTCATGCGCAAGTTCCACAAGGGCTGAAGAGGCGGCGCTCGAGGCGCTCGACCTGCGCTGCGCAGCAGCCTCACGGCAGTGGTCGTGCGTGTCTCAGTCGGCTTCGTTGGCGCACTTCACGCGGCTGCCGGCCTGGCCGCGGGCGCTACTCCGCGATCTCCACGGACGAGAGACCGCCGTAACCACCTACGATCAACACTCGCCCATCCTGCAGCAGCGTCAGAGTGGGCAGCGTGCGCGGCTCGACCATGCTCGGCAGTGACACCCAGCCATCGGTCGCTGCGTCGAAGATCAGCAGCTCATCGAGGATGTTGCCGGTGAGTTGATTGAAGCCTCCAGCGACGAGGGCGTTGCCGGACTGCAGGGCGACCGCGACCGCACCGGTTCGGGGCACGCCGATCGCCTCGCCTTCGGTCCAAGCATCGAGGGCGGGATCGTAGAGCTCGGTCACTCCAACCGGCCCGACATTGGCGATCTTTCCGGCAGCTGCGAGGACGCGCCCATCACCGAGAGCCACCACCGTCGGCCTGAGCCGCGCGTTCTCGAGCGGCGCTGCGAGCACGAAGGCACCCATCGCTGGATCGTACCGCTCGACTCTCGAGAGGCTGGCGGTGTCGGAAGCGCCGCCTACCAAGAGCAGCGAACCAGGCTCGAGCGGTGCCACGCCGAACAAGATGCGCGGACCGGCGAGATCATCCAAGGCACTCCAGCTCTCCGTGGCGACGTCGAAGCGCTCCACACTTGCGATCGCCTTCCCGTATTGGCAATCAGGGACTGACGTGCAATCGGAGCCGACCTGATCGTTGCTGCCACCCGCGATCACGACATCACCGTTCGGCAAACGAAAGGACTCGTGGCCCGCGCGAGGGCCCCCGAGCGGGATCTCTGCCACGACGCCTGATAGGGGGTCGTACAGGACCGCGGTAGCCAACACATCTTGTGGGGATGGGCTGCCATTCTGATTGGAGCGGCCCCCCCCGACGACGAGCAGCCGACCATCCTCGAGCAGGGTGGTCGTGTGATTCGCACGAGGCTCCGGCAAAGAGACGAGCTCCGACCAGGTCTCACTGACCGGGTCGAATCGCTCGACCGAGTCGAGTGGCGCGCCACTGGCGTCCTCCCCGCCCATCACAATCACCTGCCCGTCGGCCAGCAGAGTGGCGGTGTGATGATTTCGGCCCTGGGCCAGCTCGCCGGTGGCGCGCGACCCGGTGGGATCAGGGCGCGCCATCAGGCCCCCTTCGCCACCCAGTCCTCCACCGCCTGCGGTCCCGCCAGCTCCCCCCGCGTCGCCGCCTGCTCCACCGGCGGAGTCGTTGCCGCAGGCAATCAGGACCACGGCAACGAGCAGGCACGAGACGGCTGGGCGAGCGCGCATAGGAAGCGCGTAAGACTGGCACGAGCCGATGTCCGCTCAAACTCTCTCTGACCCGTTGGTCCGCTCCACCTCGAGCTCACCTCGCGGTGGGAAGCGCGGATCGCGCGCGACCTCTTGTCGAGCCTCGACGACCCCACCCCGAAGGAGGCCTACGCTTGAGGCCTGGTGCACTCGTGGCTCGCAGAGCTCTCCGAGAGCGTCGCCGCGCACACCGGCGCGGCCGAAGCGGGATACCTCGACGCGGCCTTCGAGCTCTACGTGATGTACGCGCAGGGCCTCGGCGTGGAGGCCAACCAGGCGACGTCGCGCGCGTGGCTCGACCGGGCAGCGGAGGGAGCCCCCCCGCGCGCGCTCTACAACGTGGCCGCCGAGTGCGCGGCCGGCAACGGCCGCGAGAAGGACCCAGCCAAGGCCGCGAAGCTCTACGAGACCGCCGCCGAGCTCGGTAACGCACGCGCGGCGGCCACGCTCGCGTACATGATCCTCTCGCGGGAGTGCGATGGCACGGTCGACGACGCATGCGAGTGGCTCGACGTCGCCGAGGAAGGAGGCTTCGGCAGGGCCGAGATGCTCCAAGGTGCGGGGCTCGAGGATCCGCGGGCGTAGCGCGGCAGCAGCGGTCGCCCGCGGCTCGTGGGGCAGGCGGATCCCATCGGGAGCGGGTGCGCCACCGGCCGACCGACGGTAAGCTCGGCCCCTGGTGAGCGAAGAGGTCGAGACGTCCCCATCCGAGGAGTTCTTGCGGGCGGCGGCGTGTGCGCCTCCCGTCGAGCCGCCGGTCCCGGAGCCGGACCTGATCGGCCAAGCGGTGGGCCGCTTCCGTGTGATGTCGCGCCTGGGCCAAGGGGGCATGGGCATCGTGTATCGCGCCAAGGACTCGGTGCTCGGCCGCGAGGTCGCGCTCAAGGTCCTGCCGCAGGAGGTGATGCGCGACGCCGGGCGACGGCGCCGGTTCCTCAAGGAAGCGCGCCTCGCGGCCGCCATCAATCACCCCAACCTGGTCGCCATCTACGACGTGGGCGAAGAGGCAGAGCGCATCTACCTCGCCATGGAGCTCGTCGACGGCCAGCCCCTGCGGGACAAGCTGGCCTCCGGTCCCATGGAGCTGGGCGAGGTTCTGCGCATCGGAGCGGAGATGGCCCGCGGCGTCGCGCGCGCGCATGCCGCCGGCATCGTGCACCGCGATCTGAAGCCCGAGAACGTGATGGTCGCCTCCGACGGGACCGTGAAGATCCTCGACTTCGGGATCGCCACCATCCGCACGAGCGGCGTGGACGGCACGACGCCGACCGAGAGCGGCGGCGGCGAGAGTGACTTGGGCGTGGTCGTCGGCACGCCTTCCTACATGTCCCCGGAGCAGGCCAAGCTGAGAGAGCTCACCGACAAGAGCGACTGCTTCGCGCTCGGCGTGGTCTTGTACGAGATGCTGACGGCGAAGCGCCCCTTCACCGGTACGAATGCGTTCGAGATCGTGATCGCGATCGATCGCGACGCCCCCGAGCCGCTCGACGTGGCGCGGCCTGGGATCCCGCGGTCCTTGGCAGACGTGGTCTCGCGGTGCCTCGAGAAGGATCCGCATGCTCGGCCGGCCGCCGCGGCCATCGCTCGAGCGCTCGCCGCGATCGATCTGGGCGCGGCGCGCAGCGTCTCGGTCGCCGCACCGCCGCGGCCCTCACCGAACCCCCGCTATGTGTGGGCAGCTGCGGTCGTCGCGCTTGGCGGTGGGGTGGCGTTCGCGCTCACTCGCGGATCTGCGCCCGCCACGTCGGGGAGCTCGTCGTCGACGATGTCGCTTCGGGTGGAGCCACCCGCCGGCGCGGAGCCGACACGCGCCGGGGCGACGGCGCCCACGAGCGCGGTATCGCCCCTCGCTTCGACGGCTGCGGCGCCATCGGCCTCGGCTTCGGGCTCGGCCTCGGCAGCGGCGACGACCCCCGCCTCGGCGGCAGCAGCGACCTCGGCCTCGGCAGCGCGCAGCGGCAAGTCCGCCGTGCCGACGGCGAGCACGGCGACGCCCTCTTCGACGGCACCTGCTGCCTCGAGCCCTGCGCCTTCGGCCACCAGCAAGCGCGATCCGCTGGCCGATCCGATCTGACGCCCGTTCCGGGGCCGACGACGACCGCCACGCTCGAATCTGCTTCACACCCGGCGGGAGCCTCCGACTACCCAAGGGCAGACGACCAGCGCGCCCGCAGGCTCGGACCTCGGCACGACTGGCCCTGCGCAAGGAGGAGCGCGTGATGTTTCGTCGATCATGGATGCTGGTGATGTGTGGGGCTGCGCTCGGCGCGGCGGGTTGTTCGGCGAGCTCGGAGCACATGCGGCCAGTCGTGCCGGGACGCCCGACGAGCCCAGTCCCCGGAGAGGCCACCGTCGTCTTCGTGCGTCCGTCGGGCTTCGGGGCCGCGCTGAAGCAGACGATCCTGGATGGCAAAGGGCGGTTCCTGGGCGAGGCGCTGCCGTCGTCCCGGTTCGCTGTGAGGATGCCGCCGGGCGAGCACACGTTCGTCGTCTGGGCAGAGAACACCAGCGCGGTGAAAGCGAACCTCACCGCCGGCAAGCTGTACTTCGTGGAGGTCTCGCTGAGCATGGGAGCGCTGTCGGCGCGCGCAGACCTGCTGCCCGTCAAGCCCGGCAGCGAGCGCTGGGACAAGCTCCAGGAGTGGCTCGCCGACACCGAGGAGCTCGAGCCGAACCCAGTCAGCGGCCAGGCCTACCTCGCCGAGCGCCGAGAGGACGTGGACGAGCGCATCAAGCGTGCGAACGAGCACCTCGCGAACTACGACGCCGAGGCCATGACCGCGCACACGCTCGGCCCCAACGACGGCCGAGACAAGTAGGCGCACATGAGAGCGCAGGCCTGTTCCGCTGTGATCATGCTTGCGCTCGCGCTCACAGCGGCGCGCGCCGAGGCACAAACGAGCTTCACCAAGGTCACGCTCAAGGATGGCCGCGTGTTCGAGGGCACCTTGCTCCACGAGCTGCCCGGTGGCGGCGTGAAGCTCATCCTGCTGTCCGGTGAGGTGCGCGAGCTCGCGGGCGACACCATTTCGGCCATTCTGCGTCCCGGCGCCAAGCCGACCGCGGCTCCGCCCGCCGAGCCACCGGCGCCGCCGCTTGCCGCGGCCCCGCCACCGACCACGGAGCAGCCCGCAGTCCGCGGCGAGGCAGGCGAGAGCTGCCAGGCCCGCGCCCATTGCGCCGAGGGGCTCGGCTGCTTCCAGCACGTCTGTCGCCCCCTCGCGGACGCGACACCACCCCCGACCACCGACCCACTTGTCGGCATACCGCAGCCCTCGCTCACACACGCCGCGCATCGCCCACGGGACGATCATGACGGCTTGTACGGCGGCGGCCTGGTGGGGGGAGCCGTCGGCCCAGCGTTCCCCGGGGTCGCCGGGGTCGGAGGCGCCACCGGTTTCCTCGGTTGGCGCCGAGGAATGTTCGACCTGCGCGTGGGCGTCGGTGGCTTCGGCGCCGCGTTTCCCAACGGTGCGCTGGGCTTCGCCGCGATCCGACCGGAGGTGTTCTTCTTCGTCGCAGGCCCCTACGGGTTCGGCTTCAGCATGGGCCCCTGCGTCGGCTACTACGAGGACAACTGGCTGGGAGGCGGTGCCCTCTATGGCGGGTTCGCCACCGCGACCCCGATCGCCTTGCGGTTCGAGGCCGGCTCCGCGTTCCTCGAGCCTTCGCTCAGCGCCGGCGCGATCTTCGGATCGATCGAGCAGAGCGCGGACCTCATCGCCAGGCCCGCCGTGCTCCTTGCTTTCGCCATCTACTCGCAGTGAGCGAGGCGAAGCCGACGCAACGAACACGGATTCTGCTTCACACCGGATGACGGCCCGCGACTACCCAGCATCGGAGGGCAACATCACCCTCCGATACGAAGGAAGGGAGGCAGATCGATGAAGCGCAATCGTGCATTGGGAGTGCTCATGCTCGCCTGGCTGGCAGCGTCCGCCGCGTGCCAGGGCGAATTGGTGGACGGCCCGCCCGGCACAGGAGGAACCGGAGCCGCGGGCGGCTCGGGCGGCTCGGGGGCCGCGAACACAGGGGGCGGCGCTCCCAACGGGGCAGGTGGAACGGGAGCAGGCGGGGACGGGGGCGGCACCCCGGCGTGCGTGCTCGATCAGTCGCAGCTCGACGGCTGCGTTCTTCAATGAGGTCACGATGAACGGCTCGCAAACACACCGCCGTGCCACCAGGTCGCATCGGCGGCCACTCGCAGTGCTGGTTCCCGTGGGGCTGGTGCTGGCAGCCATCCCCGTGACTCGCACGGCGCTCGCGGATGACGTGATGCTCCAGGACGGAGGGCGCGTTCGCGGCGCCATCATGGAGGAGAGCCCCACCGCGGGCGTGCGCATCAGGCTCCTCGACGGCACAGTGAAGCTGGTCCCGGCGGAGCAGGTCAAAGCAGTCAGCTACGACCACCTGCCTTCGAGCGCATCCACCCCGAACAAGTCCGGAATCGACCTCACTCGTGGCTCCGCTCCCACGGATCAAGCCGATGGCCCAGAGCCGGCGCGCAAGCCGCGGAGCCGCCGCGAACGCCATGTATCGACGATGGACGACCCCACCTGGGACGACCGCCGCCAATTCTCGCCGCCAAGGCTCTCGGACGAGGAGGCACAGGAAGCTGCCGACCGTGCACGCTCCATGGTGATCTCCGGCGGCGTGCTCACTGGCTTCGGCTGGGCCGCCGCGCTCGCCGGAGCGGTAGTGAATGTATTCAACGAACTGGGAAACCAGGACGACGGTGTTCGGGCCGCCGGCGTGAGCCTGGCCGTCATTGGAACCTCAGTGGGCGTGACGGGGAGTGTTGTCCTTGGGGTCGGCGTATCGACACGCCGGCAACTCGAGCGGGAGAAGTACACCGCGAGCCCCGAGCTCGTCGCTTTGCCGCACCGGAGCGGAGCCCTGCTCATGCTGCAAGGCGCCTGGTAGGCAAGCTTGGCAGCGAGCGAACGCATCCACCGGGACAGCTGCGGGGAGACACTTCAATGGCAGCCGCCTCCCAGGCAGACTCCGCGCCAGCGCCCCCCTCCCCAAAGAAGGCCCACGGCGCGAGCGGAAGCCGAGTGGCTCGATGAAGGACCCGCACGCGCAGGGCGCAGATACTCCGCATAAAAAAAAGGGAAAGCAGACATGAGCTCGACTCGTTCAACAATCACATCGTATCGCCTGGCGCTCGCCGCCCTGGTGCCCGTGGGGCTCGCGCTTTCAGCCACCTTCGTAAGCGCAGAGGTGCCGCACACGCACACCGCGGGCGACGTACTGACCGCCACAGACCTCAACGAGAACTTCGCTGCGCTGGTGGACCTCACCAGTGCACAGCAGATCGGCGGGGACAAGGCGTTCACGGACACGGTGACGGTCGACGGCGCGCTCGGCGTCGGCACCGCGCCGGGCAATGCCCTCTCCGTCTTCGGCAACGCCAATTTCGGGCAGACGACTCGGGCCTACGCCGGCCCAGACCAATACGGCGCGCTTGAGCTCCCCCGCGGCTCGATCCTGTGGTCGAACTCCAACCCCCAAAGCCAGCTGTATTTCGCGTCGAATGCCACGCAGAACGGCGACGCCAACGGAACCTTCGAGCACATCGCCAGCGGCCCCGCCGTCGGCATCGGGCTCGACAACGGCACCATGTTCATCTTCACCTCGCCGAATCAGGCCGCGGGCACCGACATCGAGCTGGCCAGCAGCTCGCGGCTCGCGATTCTTGGGAATGGCAACGTTGGGCTCGGAACCAACACCCCGGTCAGCCGGCTGGATCTCGGCGGCGGATGTATGACTGGCAGCTCCTGCTCGGACGCGCGGCTAAAGGAGAACATCAAGCCGGTCCAGACGGACGGATCCTACCTGTCGCGCGTATTGTCCCTCGAGCCCGTGACCTTCACCTGGCGCGGGCACAAGGACGACGAGCAGCAGCTCGGGCTCATCGCTCAACAGGTCGAGGCGGTGTTCCCGGACATCGTGTCCTCCGGTGGCGGCAAGGACTCTCCCAAGGGGCTGTCCTGCACCGGCCTCGACGCAGCGATGATCCTGGCGCTCAAGGAGCAGCAAGCGACCGTCGACGCGCAGAAGCGCTCCATCGACGCGCTGACGCGCCGGCTCGACAAGCTCGAGGCCCGCGCACGCTGACACCCTCGCATTGGTCCACGAAAGAACCGCAATGAAGAAGCAACGACTCCTGCGCGCCTTGGCTTCCGGCCTCTTGGCAGCGGCCACGACCGGCTGCGCGCCACGCTACTGGGTGTAGACCTCATCGTGACGCCCTCGGCCTGATGGGCACCACGTGAGCAA
>CAZXMG010000100.1:0-25338 GCA_964641275.1 uncultured Polyangiaceae bacterium | reverse complement strand
GAGCCCTCCATGATCGTGTTCTACGATCCGTTCCTCACCTGGCAGGGTCAGGTGGTGCTCGGAGGCGAACGCCGCGCAGACAGCGGTCACAAGCTGTTCCACGGCAACCCCGACGCGCCCACCGCCACCATCGCCTGCGCCTCGTGCCACCCCGAGGGCCGCGACGACGGCCACGTGTGGCAGTTCGAGGGCGTCGGCAAGCGACGTACGCAATCGCTCGAAGGCAACGTGATGGACACCGCGCCCTTCCACTGGAGTGGTGACCTGCCCGACATGAGCCACCTCATGAGCGACGTGTTCGTCGACCGGATGCGCGGTCAGCCCCAGTCCGAGCGCCGCGTCGAAGCGCTCGGCTCGTGGCTTCGTGAGGTCCCCACGGTGGGCTCCGCGCCGCCCCGCGCGATGAGCTCCGTCGAGCGAGGCAAGGCCCTGTTCGAGAGCAACATCACCGACTGCTCCACCTGCCACAGCGGCGAGCGCCTGACCGACAACACCACCGTCGACGTCGGCACCGGCGAGGCGCTCCAGGTGCCTGGCCTCAAGGGTCTCAGGAACCGCGCGCCCTACATGCACGACGGCTGCGCGCAGACCCTGCACGAGCGCTTCGATCCCAGCTGCGGCGGGACCAAACACGGCAAGATCGATCAGCTCGACGAGGCCGACATCGACGACCTCGTCGCGTACATGATGAGCCTCTGAGCGGTGGGGTGGCTGCGGGCCCTCAGCGCTTGCAGCCACCGATTAGCCCACTGGCGGTCGTTCCGCCTCTCCGCTCGGCGTTCGCGCCCGCGTGTTCGAGCTCGACATCGCGGATGTGACGATTGCGTGCGACCCGCTCCCGCAACATTGACGCTGGCTCGATGCCAGATACGGTGAGCCAGGTCGCGCGAGCGCTGAGCCCGCGTCCGACTCTCGGGAGGTGCCGCATGCGATCCAAATTGGCGGGCATGATTCTTGTTGGGGGGGCCCTGAGTAACGCAGCGTGCGCGGTCAGCGAGCCGCAGGCGGAGCTCACTGACGCGGCTGCTGCGATGGTGGTCAACGGCACCATCGACGCTACCGCCCCCAATGCCCAGTTTCCTGCAACGGTGCGCCTGGGCAACACGGGGTGCGGCGGAACACTTGTCACTCCCTATTGGGTGGTCACTGCTCAGCACTGCTACGACGAAGCCGGCCAGACCACTGCGCCAGAAACCATTCAGCTCGGCGCCAACCTGGACGTCAGCATCGCTCGTGACCTGACGATGCCGATCCAGCTTTGGGCGGTGTACCCGATCGAGCATCGCGAGAACGATCTCGCGCTCATCCGGCTTTCTGCTCCGGCGAAGCCGCCGTTCGCTGTGCCTTCTCACTTGCCCCTGTCTTCTTGCGGCACCTTCAGCGGCCAGCTGGTGGGGTTCGGCCCCGATTTCTACAACGAGAACGGCTACGGCAGCGTGTGCACCGGCAGCTCCTCCACCATCAGGCGCTTCGGCATCCCGGTGCTCTGGATGTTCAACGATGGCTCGGCGATCGGGGGGACGTACCGTCACACGTTCGAGTCTGACCCGTACGAGGGATGCACCGACATGACCGGCATTGGAGTCGGCGGAGACTCCGGTGCCTCTCTATATCGGAGTTCGGACAAGCAGATTTGCGCGGTGGTGTCTGGTGATGGCTTCTGGGCCTGCGACACGATCGTCGTGGGCAGTGTCCAGCACCACCTCGAGTGCGAGTACCACACGGTCGCGCTCGACGACGACGATGCAGCGGATTGGTGGTCCCAGTTCGTCGTCGACGTGGACGGCAACTGGGAGGGCGAAGAGCCGATCAACAACGTGACGGATCCGGACGGCGACGGCATTCCGTCCAGCACCGACAACTGCCCCCACGTGTACAACCCCGAGCAGCTAACCACCTTCGACGATCCCGATGGAAACGGCCTCGGCGCCGCTTGTGACGCATGCCCCGGTCTCCCCGCCTCGGAGCAGCTGCTCAATCGCAACAAGGAGGTGGAGCTCGCTGTGTTTGCGCCCACAGCCACGAACTACCCGGTGCTCAAGCGCAGTGACTTCGCCAGCGACGCGGCGTTCAGCGCCGCTGTCGCCGCGAACCTCGCCGCGTTCGTCCCCGACGCGTGTGACCCGTTCCCTGCGCCCACCGTGTCGCTCCAGGAAGGTGGAGACTTGCCTGCAGCCGTCACGGGTCCCACCGAAGCGGCCGAGAGCTGGCCTTGTCTCTCCTACGTCGGCGGCTGCGAGCTGACGTTCAAGAACAAGATCGTGATCAACCCGAAGTCGTCTCCGCTGGTGGACGCGTCCGGCGGCACGAACGAGACGATTGGCCTTCGCTGGTGCGACTGCCAGACCGTGGCGGGCTTCAACAACAGCGTGTCAGGACGATCCGCGTGTCGGAACCATCCGACCGCATTGTGTCAATTCAACGAGACGCAGTACGACCAGTCGAACTCCAAGTGGCTGAAGCTCACCACCAAGGTCGGAACCAGCTGGACCAACCCGACGCTCCTCGGTGGTGAATGGGTCAAACCAGCAGGGGATGCTCCGTTCTCGGTGCTCTGGGACTTCACCGCCTTCGGCCCCACCCACGTCTCGAACGTGGTGAACAGCCTGTCTGTTACCGGCATGCTCTGGACCCACGTGCGGGACCTCAGCTCGCAGAGTCTGCCCAGTCCGCTCACGCAGGCCAACGTCCGCAAGTTTGCCAACGCGCTCGACGATGGTGGCGCGCACAAGACGCTCGGGCCCAAGGGGCACATGTGGGTGGCGATCAACGACTGGATCGAGTGCCCGATGTGTCTCTTCGGCGTGCAGCAAGTGGTGCACGAGAGAACGAACCCCTGGTGGCGGCGGGTCACCGACGCTGGGCTGGACGTGACCACGGTCGCGGATGCGACCACGCGCGCGCACTTCGACGCGGTCGATGCTGGTACGCGACTTCACGTGCCCGCCTCTGAGCCGGTTCCGCTGCTCGGCAGCTACTTTGCTCCGACCCAAAGCTACGCGCGTGCGCTCGGTCTCTCCACGTCGGGCGAGGTGGTGACCAAGCTGGTTTCCACACAGCTCAACCAGGTCCCTGCTGCGCAAGCGATGTCGACCAGCGGGGGGCCGACGTTCGTCAAGGGGCCGGGGTTGGCCTTCAGTGCCATCGGTCAGCGCCTGTATGTGCTCGGCGGCCTGGATGAGCAGGAGCAGCCCACCAACAAGGGCTGGTTCTTCGACCTTGGCAACAGCACGTGGCGAGAGTTCACGATGCCAGACGGCGAAGAGGTGGGGATCGTCCCGGCGATGGTGTACCGCCACCAAGACCGTGCCATCTATTTCTTGGATCTGAGCGAAGGCACGCTGACACTCCGGCGCTGGCACGCGCAACGCAACCTCAAGTCGGGCGTGCTGCGCACCCTGGCGACCTTCCCGTCGAGCTGGGGCAACTTCGCGCGACACGATCTTGTAGTCGGCCCGCTGGGTGATCTCGCCGTCGTGGCGTGGAAGGGGAGCGGCTCACAGAAGACGCGTATCGCGCGCTTCGCCACCAACGCCGGGCATCAACTGACAGCCGCGGGGATATCCAGGCTCACAGACAGCCTCTTGAGCCCGCCCACGATGACCGGGACCCACCTCGTGATGACGGTTTTGCCGGAGCGCCCAGCTGCCTCCGCCATTGGCTTTGGTGCGATGAGCACCGACTGGGCCAACGACGCTCCCACCATCCTGGCCCACTGACATGCGAGCGCTGCCTTGGCTTCTGGCGAGCGTGGGCCTCGTTGCGTGCTCTGACAGCGACGGGCAGAGCACCACTACAGGGGGTGGGGGGACGGGGGCAGGCGCTGGGTCCTCCTCCTCCTCGTCTGGGTCTTCCGTGAGTACCGGGACCGGGACGGGCGGGGACGCGGAGTGGTCGCTGATCGAGTGGCGTCTCGGTGCGTGTGAATACGAGGTCGCGGCAAAGCCCGAGCATGCGTTTCCACCATTGGAGTGGGAGCCATGTCCTGGCAGCCCCGAGGGTTGTGAGCGGATAGTGCGCAACTGGCCGAGCGGGACTGCGGCCGGTCTCAGCAATCCCGCCGTACGCGCGGCCGATGGCGGGCACGAACTGGGCATCGTCGTGGTCTATCCGGAGCTTGAACAGCGACTGGTGTACCTGAACCCACAAGGACAAGCAGTGGCTGCGTACCGCATGGCACCCAGCTTTGGATGCTTGCTACTCCAGCCTGGCCTCGCCGCCTCAGGCCACTGGGTCGGCATGCAACACGTCGACGGCCCGGTGCCTGCTCGGTATGCCTTCCACGATAGTGCTTCTGGGCAAGATGCGATCGTGCCGCTCACGGTAAGCTCTCAGTACCAGCGCGGCGCTGATGAGCTATTCGTGGTGCAGCTCGGATTCGGCACCGGATTGGAGCTCTACGACCGATCCACCAGCTCGGTGCATTCGACACCTCCCGGAGTCGGCGCCGACATACCACGACTCCTGGACGACGCTGCGCTGTTCGTGGCCTACCCGGACTTCGAGAAGCCTGAGGCCTGGATCTGGACCCGCGCCTCCGGTTCATTCACGGAGCTGATCGATCGCAACCCGGATCACGTGGTGGATGTGAACAGCGACGGCCAGACACTGGTCTGGATCCAGACGCCGCTCAAGAGCGGCAACTCTTGGCCCGCCGGCTCGCTTTACACAGCCCCCCACGCCACCACCGCAGCGGCAGTGAGCGGTACCGAGCGGCGGTCCATGCCTCAGGTCGTGCCGGGAGCATCGTCTGCCATGGGCGGCGGCTACTACGCCGTGTGGGGATCGAGCACCGCGTTCTATGTGGTGCGCCTGAGCGACGCCCAGCTCTGGACCGTGAACATCCCGATGGATGAATGGCAGGCGCTGCTCAACCACGTGAGCTTCATCGACGACACGTTCGTGTTCTACAAGACCGACACGCATGTCTATCGCCAACGGCTCGACGCACTGGGGCCGGGCTCACCGGCGAACTGATCAGACCGGTTGGGGCGGCCGCGCATATTGGCCCCGACGGAAGCTCACCCAGAGTGACCTTCCGCGACCTGGCATCGACCGCACAGGCGCCAGGGGTCGCGCCCCCCAGCACAAACACTTGGGCCGTGGCGAGAACCGCGGTACATCGCGGGGCGATGCAGCAGGACTCGCGGCCGCTCTCGCCCGCACCTCGCGTGTCGACGGTGCGCCGCGTGGCCCCGTTCGTCATCGCGGCGCTACTGCTCGCGTTCGTCGCCTCGCGCATCGACTTCAAGGCGTTCGTGGCCGCGCTCACCGGCTTGAACGTACCCATGTTCCTGGGCTTCGCGCTGATCTGGCAGATCACGCTGCTGGGCGCTGACGCGCTCGGCAACGTGGCCGCCTATCGGCTCACCATGCCCGAGGTGCGCTACGGCGATTTCTACGTGTTCCGCGGCGCCTCCTACATCCCGGGCATGGTCAACCACCACCTGGGCCAGGCGTACCTCACGTACCTGATGGCGCGGCTCGCCGGCCTGCCGGTCGCGCGTGTGGCCGGCGCCACGCTCGTCTCGTACGCCGGCTGGATGGGCTGCCTGGTGGGGTGCGTCGCGGTCGCGCTGCCCATGACCGACCTGCCCATGGGCATCGTGCCGGTGTTGCTCGTCGCGGGCGTGCTGTACCTGATCGTGGTGCACACCAAGCCCGCGTTCCTCTCGCGCGTGAGCTTCCTCGCGCCGCTGTTCGAGGCCGGCTTGCGCGGCCACGCGGTCTCACTCGCCGCGCGCATCCCGCACCTCTTGGTGTTGGTGCTCGGCACCTGGGTCGCTTACCTGTTCTTCGATGTGTCGATCCCGATCGGCACCGCGCTCGTCTACTTGCCCATCGTGCTGGTGGCCACCACGCTGCCCATCACGCCGCAGGGCTTCGGCACGCGCGAGACGCTCGCGGCCGCCTTCTTCCTCCGCTTCGCCGGCGGCGCCACCGAGGCCGAGCAGCTCGGGCGCCTCACCGCCGCCACCACCGCCTGGGGCGTGTCCATCACGCTCGCCGGCATCTTCCTCGGCATCGTGTCCGGACGTGTGGTCGCCCGTCGCCTGCGGGAGATCGATCGCGCGGTGGAGTCGCTCGCGGTGGAGAGCGCCGAGCAGCCACAGAAGGCGTGATGCCAGACTCGGCCACGATGATCGAGCGCACGGAGGCCACGCGATCGCCGTCCACGCACGACCAAGGCACACCGAGGATCTCGCCGACGTGGCGCTGCTTCAGGCGACCCGCGAGCGGTGAGGCACGCTCAGCGCATCATCGACGCGGGGAAGGGCTGCGGCTGCTGCGGCGGCATCGGGGCAGGGGGCGACGTGACGATGGGCGCGAGCACCTCGGTCCAGCGAATCTTGCCGGTGAGCATCATCAGCAGGAACAGGGTGCCGATCGAGAGCACCGTGATCGTGAGGCCCGTGAAGCCGTCGATGAAGTGCGCCAGACCAAAGCCGACCAAGTAGATCAACTGCGCCAAGCCCGCCTTGATGAAGCCGAAGCGCGCCGAGACGACGAGCCGCAAGTAGGTGGTGACCATCGCGACGCTGGTCAGGCTCGAGGCGGCGAAGGCGAAGGCCAGGCCGACGTGATCGACCAGGTAGGCGAACAAGAGGTGGAACGCGAAGAACGACGCGCCCAAGAAGGCGTAGTTCACGGGGTGAATGTCGAGCTTCTCGAGCTTGGCCAGCACGGCGATCACCAGGAAGAAGAACAGCAACGAGATGGGCGCGGTGAAGGACAGCTGCGAGGCGAGCTGCCCCGGCTGGATGCGCTGGGGCATGGTCACGCCGATGTGCTGCTTGGACAGGATGTTCTCGAAGCCCCAGGCCAGCGCCTTGCCGTCCCCTTCGTCTTGGATCTTGGAGGGAGATAGGCCGTTCTCGGGGAAGTCGACGTTGGCAAAGTTGGTCTTGAGCGACAGGTCCAGCCGCTGCACGCGGCCCGAGCGCGACGGCACGTAGGTCCACGCGTCCAAGCCGCGGCTCTTGTACGCGAGGCCGATGGTGACCACCTCGCCCGGGGAGACCTCCACCCGGGTTGCGAGGCGCCCCGCCACCGGCTGCGCCTCCACCGCCTGGTCGTTCACGACGAACTGAAAGCCGTCGTACACGCCCTCGGCGTCCGGCAGCGCCACCGCCACGTTCAGCGTCGCGGGCTCCTTGTCGTCGTGCTGGTAGGTCCACGCGGCGTCGAAACCCACGTCATACAGCGAGTACCAGGTGAGGCCCTTGAGGCGCTGGTCGAGACCCAGGTCCACGTTCACGCGCGCCGACCACGGCTCGCGGAACGACTCGGGCGAAGGCGGCTGCCCCGCGGGCGGCTCCTTGCCTAGCGGCGTGAGCCACAGCTCCGGCGCGTGTTGCGCCTGCGGGCGGCCCCACAGGCTGTTCACCTTGCCTTCCAGCTGCTGCTTTTGTCCCGAGGTGCGAAGCTGCATGGAGCCGCCCAAGACGGCCCAGCAGATGCAGGTGCCCACGTAGATGACCAGGATCGCGAATGCGCGCGCAAAGGTTGCCATGCCCGAGTGATACGCGACGCAGTTGGCCTGCTCGCGGAGGGGCCGAGGAACGATCGTGGAGCGATTGTGGCGCTCTCGTGGCAGCCCGGGCTAAGCTCGACGAAGTCGCATGGTTCGCCGGTATCTGCTCGCCCTGCCTGGCCTGGTCGGCTTTCTGTGGATGCTCTCGGCTTGCGCGGCCAAGCCGTACGGCGACTACAGCAACGTGCCCGACCGCGACAGCTGCACGCTCGACGTGGCCCTGCCCAACATGGCCTGCGACGAAGCCTGTCCGATCAAGGTGCGCCAAGCGCTGCGCAGCGTCGACGGCGTGCAGACCGTCGACGTCGACTACGAAGCCAGGCGCGCCACGGTCGAGGCCGTGTACCCCGCATGCTCGAGCGGCGGCTTCGATCAGATGATGAGCAACCTCTACCAGCGCGGCTACCGCGCCAAGGTGGTGTCGGCGCGCTCAGGGTTCGCGGCGGGCTTCCCGCACTGAGCCCGCTTACGCTAAGGTCCGCCGATGATCGGCGTGATCGGCGGTAGCGGCGTCTACCAGGTGGAAGGCCTCGAGAAGGCGGAGTGGCGGCGGGTGTCGTCGAGCTTTGGCGAGCCTTCGGACGAGCTGTTGTTCGGCGAGCTCGACGGCGCCAAGGTGGTGTTCCTGCCGCGGCACGGGCGCGGTCACCGGCACACGCCGAGCACCGTGAACTACCGCGCCAACATCGACGTGCTCAAGCGCGCGGGGGTCACCGACGTGATCGCGCTGTCGGCGGTGGGCTCGCTGCGCGAAGAGCTACCACCAGGCACGTTCGTGCTGGTCGACCAGTTCATCGATCGCACCTTCGCCCGTGAGAAGTCGTTCTTCGGCACAGGTCTGGTGGGCCACGTCTCGATGGCGCACCCGGTGTGCAACCGCGTGGGCGACGCGCTCGAGGCGGGCGCCAAACAGCTCGGGCTCAGCCACCAGCGCAAGGGCACCTACATGGTGATGGAAGGCCCGCAGTTCTCCTCGCTGGCAGAGAGCAACCTGTACAGGAGCTGGGGCTGCCACGTGATCGGCATGACCAACATGCCCGAGGCCAAGCTCGCGCGTGAGGCCGAGCTTTGTTACGCCACCGTGGCCATGGTCACCGACTACGACTGCTGGCACCCGAGCCATGATCACGTGACCGTGGAGGACGTGGTGCGCGTGATGGCCACCAACGGCGAGCACGCACGGGCGCTGATCAAGGCCGCTGTGCCGAAGCTCGCCGCGTCCCGCGAGGCGCTGGCAGACGCCGCCTGCCCCGCGCGCTGCGATCGCTCGCTCGACGTGGCGATCATGACCAGCGCGGAGGCGCGCGACCCGGTGCTCGAGACCAAGATGGAAGCCATCCTCAAGCGCGTGATGGGGGGACGATGAGCATCGATCTCAAGCAGCTGATCCGCACCATCCCGGACTTTCCCAAGCCCGGCATTCAATTCCGCGACGTGACCACACTGATGAACGACGGCCCGGGCTTCGCGTACGCGATCGAGCTGTTCGTCGAGCGCTATCGCGGCCAGCACATCGACAAGGTGGCGGGCATCGAGGCGCGCGGCTTCATCATGGGCGGCGCGATCGCGGCGGAGCTGGGCGCCGGCTTCGTGCCGCTGCGCAAGAAGGGCAAGCTGCCCGGCGAGGCCATCGGCGAGGACTACGCCCTCGAGTACGGCACCGACCGCATCGAGATGCACGTGGGCGCGATCTCGCCTGCCGAGCGCGTGCTCATCGTGGACGATCTGATCGCCACTGGCGGCACCGCGGAGGCCGCCATCAAGCTGGTGCAGGGCGCGGGAGGCTTCGTGGTCGAGGCCTGCTTCATCATCGACCTGCCCGAGCTCGGCGGCGCCAAGCGTCTGCTCGCCGCCGGCTGCCCGTCCTTCTCCCTGGTTGCCTTCGAAGGGCATTGATGCGGGTCGGAGCGCGGCACTTTCGCACCATCTGGCTCGCTGACGACGGCGACGCCGTGGAGGTGATCGACCAGACCGCGCTGCCAGGCCAGTTCGTGACCAAGCGGCTCGAGAGCGCCGAGGAGGTGGCGGTCGCCATTCGCACCATGGTCGTGCGCGGCGCGCCGCTGATTGGGGTGGCCGCCGCGTATGGCGTGGCCCTCGGCATGCGCAAGGACGCGAGTGACGCGCACCTCGCGGACGTCAGCGCGCGGTTGCGGGAGACGCGGCCCACGGCGGTGAACCTGGCCTGGGCCGTCGAACAGATGCGGCGTGAGCTCGCGCCCGCGAGGGTCGCTGAGCGGCCGGCGCTCGCCTTCCGGCTCGCCGCGCGTCTGGCAGACGAGGACGTGGCCATGTGCCGCGCCATCGGCGAGCACGGCGCCGTCGAGCTCCGCCGCGTGCTCGAGCGTCGAGGCGGCAGTGGGCCGCTGCGCGTCCTCACGCACTGCAACGCCGGCTGGCTCGCCACGGTCGACTTTGGTACCGCGCTCTCGCCGCTGTACCACTTGTTCGATCAGGGGGTGCCGCTGCATGTGTGGGTGGACGAGACGCGCCCGCGCGACCAGGGCTACCTCACGGCGTGGGAGCTCACCCAGCATGGCGTGCCTTGCAGCGTCATCGCCGACAACGCAGGCGGCCACTACATGCAGCATGGCCAGGTCGACGCGGTGATCGTCGGCTCGGACCGCACCACTCGCAACGGCGATGTGTGCAACAAGATCGGCACCTACCTCAAGGCGCTCGCCGCCCGCGACAACGGCGTGCCGTTCTACGTCGCGTTGCCCTCGTCCACCATCGACCCCGAGCTCGCTTCGGGTCGAGACATCCCGATCGAGGAGCGGGACGGCGCGGAGCTCACCAGCCGCTTCCCGGCGAACAACCCCGCGTTCGACGTGACCCCGGCGCGCTTGGTGACGGCCATCATCACCGAGCGCGGTGTGTTCGAGCCGAGCGAGCCGGGGATGGCTGGCGCGCTGCGTTGACGGTAGGTGACGCTCAAGGGCGCGTGGTCGCTAACACTGTGGGCCCGCCGTCCTCTTTCCTTCCGTGGTGCGAGCTCGGGTGGCGTGGGCAGTCTTGGCGAAGTGCGTAATCAGCGGTTGGGTCTTGGCCGCCTGGGTGGTCGCGTGCCGGCCCGCGGCCCAGCTAGCACCCCTGCCGTTCGACCCGAACGAGAGCTCTCCGGTGGCGGCGCCGCCAGCGGCAGCGGTCGCACCGGGAATCTCTGCGGCGGTGGCGGCTCCGCCCCCAAGCTTGGACGCCGCTCGGGCGACCCAATACCTCGTGGCGCGAAGCGAGGCGTGGATCGCCGACACGCCGGAGCGCGGCAACAACTTCGCGTGCAGCACGACTTGCCACACGGGGTTGCCGTTGGCGCTCGCGCGTGCGGGTACCGCCGGCGCGCCTGGGCCGCTGCCGTTCCACGGGCCCGTGCGCACGCGCGTCACGGCCGCCCCGCGCTGGGACGCAGCGACGCCGTTCTACGGCTCGAGCCACAGCAAGACGGGGCGCCAGTCGCTCGGCAGCGAAGCCATCCTCAACGCAGCGATCCTGATGGCCGCTGCGCCCGATGCGCGCAGGCGAGACGCGGAGACCGAGCGCGCGCTCGAGCACTTGCTCGCGGTGCAGCGCAGCGATGGAGGCTTCGATTGGCTGGACTTTCGGCTCGAGCCTTGGGAGAGCGGCGACGAAGTGCTCGGCGCGTCCCTGGCTGGCCGCGCGCTCGCCCCAGTGGCCGCGGACCCCAGCTTCGCTGCCGCCGCCGGCTCGTTGGCTCGGTTTCCGCGCATGCGGCTGGCAGGCTCGGTGCGTCCGTTTTCGCTCGCCTTCGCGCTCTGGGCTGCCCGCGACCTCCCGGGCGTCATGAGCCCCGAGCAGCGTCGCGAAGCCGCGCAGAGCATCGCCCGTCTGCTCCGGGAAGATGGCGGGCTGTCGTGGGCCGACGCGGGGATCGGCTCGCGCACGGAGAGCGACCCACTTCCGACCGCAGTGGCGCTGTTCGCGCTCTGCAGCGTCGATGCGAACGAACAAGCGGTCGCACAGGCCGTGCACCAGGCGCGCGCGTTCTTGGTCGCACACCAAGCGCCGGACGGGTCGCTCGCATCGCGATCACCCAACCGGGACAAGCCGCTTCACCACGTGGTCTCCACCGACGCAGCGACCGGCTACGCCTTGATTGCGTTCCGCGAGTGCGCCCGCTCTCCGTTGCGCTGAGGCTACGCACGCTCGAGCTCGATGCCCGCATACAGCTCGTCGACGTCGAGCAAGAGCTTCGGCGCTGCCACGACCAGCCGCTCGCCTGACCGTGCCTCGCGTTCGGTCCAACCGCCCTCAGTGCGTTCGACGAGCGTTACGCGGACCGCTCGATGCGACACGAACAGCACGGCGCGCAGGGATGGGAGTTGCTTGTAGTGGCTCAGCTTGTCGCCGCGATCGTAGTCCTCTGTGGACTTGCTCGTGACCTCCACGAGCAGCGTAGGGTTCGTGATGGCGTGCGGGTCGATCGCGGCCGACTGATGCGGGCCGCATACAATCGTCAAGTCAGGGAACGTGGAGAGATCGGAGGCCTCGATCCGCACCTTCAAGTCGGAGGAGAACACGCGACAAGAGCCCACCAGCGCCTGCCCTAGGACGCGTGCGGCGGCAGCGCCCAGCGCACCGTGCGTGATTGTGCCGCCGGCCATGGCGTAGATGACGCCGTCGCAGTACTCGAGCTTGAACTCGCTCCGCTCGAGCATCTGAAGGTACTGCTCGTACGGGAAATGCAGGCGTTTGGCCGTGCTCACCGCGATCATCGTAACACGCCGCCGCGGAGCCGAGCGGCGGACAAGGTCCTCGATCAGACCAGCCCGGGCAATGGCCCCGTGTGCGCCGCGTGGTCGCCGCCGAAGTGCGTGTCGGTGCCGCCGAACGCTTGCAGGATCGAGGTGTACACGTTGTGGATCGACTCGTTCGTGTTGTACTCGAGCGTGTTGGGGTTGCCGACGGCGTGCGTGTTGTAGTCGAGGTGGCGACCGGTGTTGAAGGTGCCGCCCGCGCTGCCGGCCATCAGCAAGAGCGCGCCGGCGGAGACGTGGCTGGCCGGCTCGCTGAACTCGCTGGTCCAGAGCATGAGGCTGTTGTCGAGCATGGTCTTGCCGCCCTCCATGAAGGCAGGGTCGTCGAGGCCCTCGGCCAGCGCCTTGAACAGGCTCATGCGCCAGCGGCGGTTGTCGAGCATCTCGTCCAGCCAGTCCTGGGCGATCTCGGGGTAGGCGCCGGTCGGGCCCACGTCGCGCGCGTAGTGGCCGAGCGAGTGGCCGATGCCGAACGCCGAGTCGACCTTGAGCCCGGCCGCGGTCCAAGGCGTGAGGATGTCGGCGATCTCGAGGTTGGCCACGTTGGTGAGCCCGCACCGCAGCGCCGCCAAGATGATCTTCACGTGCAACGCGCCGATGATGTCGCCGGCCGCGTTTTCGTCGGCGTCGATGCCGGTGGGGGGCTCGCACAGCACGGGTGCCGCCAAGAGCTCGGTGTGGAGATCGCTCAGGTGGTCCAAGTGCGCGTCGATGATCAGCTTGTCCGAGTGGCTGACCACGCCCTTGAACTGGTTGTAGCCCTCCATCGCGCCCTGGATCGCGGCGCGCCGCTTGAGCTGCAGGTGCACGTAGGCCGGGTCGGGCTCGCCGGCGGTGACGCCCTCGAAGATGGTGCTGAAGGCCGCGAGCGGGCTGCCCTCTCCGTGCACGCGCTGGTTCGGGCCCGCGAAGTACGGCGAGCCGTATTGGTGCCCTTCGATCGTGAGGTGAATGCGCTTGAACTTGACCGGGTACTGCTCGGCCAGACGCTCGGCCAGCACGTGGTCGATGCTGGGGCCGAGCGAGTCGGCGTCGTCGTCCGAGGCAGCGAGCTGGCAGTTGGCGGCGGTGAGCGCCGTCACGTTGGAGATGCCGTGGCCGCCGCTGCCGTATTGGGCCTGCTGGCTGGCGGCCATGTTGTCCACCCCGCGCAACAGCAAGAGCTTGGACTTCACCGCCTCGAGGTCTTGCATGATCGGCCCGAGCACCAGGTCTTCGCCCGGCTGCGCCGGCTTCCAATAGTCGGCGGCCAGGTACGCCTCGCTCCCGTCGTGGAAGCTCGAGTGCGATTGGTTGGTGACGGTGCCGCCGTGCTCGAACACGGTCAGGAAGCGTCGCGCGCTGGAGCCCGCCGCCCACACGTTGCCGTGGGTGTACTCGAGCAGCGGAAGCCCCAACAGACCGCCGCCCATCAAGCGCAGGAAGGCGCGTCGGCGAGAGTGCTTCAGGTCGGTCACTCGATGGCGGCTCATGGCTCCTCCGTCACGCTGACGTGGCGAAACGCGTCGCTCTGGATGATGGCGACCACGAGCTCGCGCATGGTCGCGCCCTCGCTCATGGCAGCCTGAATCGTGTCGGTCGTGCACTGGTCGAGCTCCACGTCGCCGATGGCCTGCTCCATCCAGCGCTTGGCGAAGCAGGTGCGCGCGTGGTCGCTGACGCCGAGCTTGTCCGTCAGCTCCAGCGCGCCCTGCACCTCGCCGTCCTGGTTGCCGCTCGTAGCCAGGTAGCCGCTGGCGTCCACGGGCAGACCGCTTCCGACCTCGTTCGTCTGCCAGCGGCCGATGGCGTCGTAGTTCTCGAACGCGAAGCCGATCGGGTTGATCAGCGTGTGGCACGAGCTGCACTCGGCGCCGTTGGTGCGCGCGATCACGTCCTCTCGCACCGAGAGCAGCTCGCCCTCGACCACGCCGCCCTCGACCACCACGTTGTTGGCGTTCGCGGGCGGCTCGCCCAGCTCGGTGCACAACATCTCCTCGAGCACCCAGACCCCGCGGCGAATGGGCGCGGTGACCGTCTTGGTCGAGAGCACCGACAAGAAGGCCGCCCGCGTGAGCAGCCCGCTGCGCTGCGTGGGGTCGAGCTCCACCCATTGCCAGGTGGCCGCGTCGGCGGGGCCCTCGACGCCGTACAGCGTCGCCAGCGGACCATTGACGTAGGCGTAGTTGGCGTTCATCAGGTCCTCGAGCGTGCCGTTCTCCTCGAAGAAGAGTCGCCGCATGAACGCCTGGGTCTCGGTGCGCATCGCCGCCACCAGCTCCGCGTCGAACTCCGGGTACAGGGCGGGGTCTTTCTCTGCCAGCTCCAGGGCCTGGTGCAGCACGCCGCCATCCAACTGCAGCCACGACGAGGTGAACTGTTCCACGGCGTGCTCGGCGCGTGGGTCGTCGAGCAGGCGCGTCGCTTCTTGTGCGAGGCGCACCGGATCGGCGAGCGCGCCGTCGTCCGCCGCCGCCGACAGCGTTCCGTCCGGCATCGTGTCCCACAAGAAGTACGACAGTCGCGAGGCCAGCTCGTGGTCGGAGAGCGCGCGCGTCGGCTCGCTCGCGCCCGCCACGCCGCCCTCGTACAAGTACACGAAGCTTGGCGACTGCAGCACCACCTGCAGCAACGTCTCCATCGACTCCTGGAACGTCATGTCGGCGCGTGTGCCGGCGTACACACCCAAGAGCCAGGTGCGGTCCGCCTCGGTGATCGGCCGGCGAAACGCCCGCCGCACGAAGCCATCGAGGAACGCGCTCACGCACGCTTCATCCTCGGCGCCGGTGACATCGCACGGGAACACCGTCTGGGTCCAGGCGCTCTGACGCCCCACGATCAGCTCCGCGTTGTCGCGCAGCTGACGCACCTCGCGCTCGGTGATGATCTCGCTGCCTACGTCGAGGTCTGCCTCGAAGTCCTGGTCCCCGAACAGGTCGCGCACCGTGTTCGTGTACTGGGTCGGCGTCAGACGGCGCAGCGGGTGGAACGTCACCTCGGCCCCGTCCTGACACGACTCGGGGCCGCTGCCGGGGCCCACCACGTCGTCTCCAGAGTCTCCGATGTTGCCGATACACCCTGCGCCGAGCAGGAGCAGTGGCAGCGGGGCGAGGGCCGAACGGGCCAGGCGGTTCCGCGTCATGCCGACCCCACAGCAGCTAGCGTGCCAGCCCAAGGCCACGGCGAAAGCGCGCGGAAACTGGCCCTTCGAGGGCTTGGAGGTGATCACCGTGATCGGGGGGTGATCAGGTTGATCACCCCGGAGCTTCGGGAGCGCACAGGGTCGCCCACCCGCTGGGGCTGAAACATTCCTCGCGACCGGCCTTTCATAGCTCCAGCGCGCCGACGTCGTTGAGCGGATCGGCGCGCGCACCTAGGCTGCTTGGGTGGTGAACCAGCTCCGCTCTCGGCTCCCGCGCGCGCTGCTCCTCGTCGCGCTCGCGGGGTGTACAGGACAGATCGGCGACGGTGATGTGGTCGACCCCAACGGCCCCACGGTGCAGGGCTTCCAGCCGCCGGCGCCCACGATGCGGCGGCTCCTCGGGCGCCAGTACCTGGGATCGATCGGCGTGCTGCTCGGACCCGAGGCGCAGATGGCGGCGACCGCGCCGGACGATCATGCGCTGAACGGCTTCGACGCGATCGGCGCGGCGCAACAGAACGTGGGCGATGTGGCGGTGGTGGACTACGAGAGGTCGGCGCGGGCCGCGGCGGCGGCCGCGATCGTGACCGGCGACCTGGCCTCGAACCCGGCGATCGCGGTGCACCTCACGTGCGAGCCGACCGGGCCCGACGACGGCGAGTGTTTGACGATCTTCACGCAAAGCTTCGGGCGGCTCGCGTTCCGGCGCGCACTGGACGACGAAGAAGTGGCCGATCTGGTGGCGGTCGGACTGGCGGCGGGTGACGCGTACGGCACGTTCGACAGTGCGCTCGAGCACACCATCGCGACGGTGATCGAGAGCCCGAGCTTCCTCTATCAAGTCGAGGTTGGCCTCCCTCTCGACGGCGACACGAAGATCCGCCGTCTCACCCCGCAGGAGCTCGCGACGCGCGTCTCGTTCTTCCTGGTCGACCACACGCCCAGCCTCGAGCTCTTGGATCAGGCCGACGCGGGCGCGCTCGACACACCGGAAGGGCTCCGCCACGCGGCCGAAGCGCTGCTCGCCGATCCTTCCGCACAGCTCGCCGTGAGCGCCATGTACGACGAGATCCTGGGCTTGCGGAACCTGCCCAAGGTGAGCAAGAACAACGCGCTGTTCCCCGAGTTCGACGCGGAGCTGGCCGAGTCGATGCGGCAGGAGTCGCTGCACTTGATCACGGATCTGGTGTGGACCCAAGACGCCGACTTCGGCGAGCTGTTCACCTCGGACCGCACCTTCGTGGACGCCAACCTGGCAGCGCTCTACGGCGTGACCGCGCCGCCCGAAGGCGAGTGGCAAGCGATCGACTTCCCCGCCGAGCAGGCGCGGGCGGGCTTCTTGACCCAGCCTGGGTTCCTCGCGGCGCAGGCGCACGTCGAGCTCACGTCGCCCACGCTGCGCGGCAAGTTCATCCGCGAGCGCCTGCTCTGCCAGTCGATCAATCCGCCGCCGAACGACGTGAGCACCGAGTTCCCAGACGACGAAGGGCTCAAGACCATGCGCGAGAAGCTCGCCGTCCACCAGGAGAACCCGAGCTGTGCCGGCTGCCACGCGCTGACCGATCCGATGGGCCTCGGCTTCGAGAATTTCGATGCCATCGGTCGCTATCGCGAGACGGACAACGGGGTGGTGATCGACGCGTCGGGTGAGCTCGACGAGCAGGGCCACTTCGACGACGCCGCGGAGCTGGCCGGGCTCATCACCGAGCACCCCGCGTTCGACGCGTGCCTGGTGCGCAACATCTACCGCGCGTCGCTCGGCCACATCGAGACCGCAGGCGAAGAGGTGCTGATCGACGAGCTGGTCGCCGACTTCGGCGCGGATGGCCGGCGGTTGCGGGGATTCTTGGTCGAGCTGGTCGTCAGCGACGCGTTCCGTTTCGTGGGAGCCGAGCCATGAGCAAGTTCACCCTCAGCCGCAGGACGATGTTGCGTGGCGCGGTCGGCACGGGCATCGCCTCGCTCGGCTTGCCGCTGCTCGACGCGATGCTGAACTCGCATGGCACCGCGCTCGCGGGCGGTGCCCCGCTGCCCGTCCGCTACATGAGCTGGTTTTGGGGCAACGGTGTGCGGCTCGACCGCTGGGTGCCCTCCGCCGCTCTCGCAGGCAGCGACCCCGACGGCGACAATCCGCTGTTCGAGACCGGCTTGGCGAAGCGCGACGCGTGGCAATTGAGCGAGGAGCTCGCGCCGCTCGCGAACGTGAAGGAGTACGTCTCCGTGCTCACCGGGTTCTTCAACCGCGCCGGCTCGCAATATCGCCGCGGCCACCACGATGGCGCCGCCGGTAGCTTGTCCGGCATCCCCTTCATCCCTCTCGACCCCGGCGGCGCCCCTTATGCGAGCAAGTTTGGTGGCCCCACGTTGGACCAGGTCATCGTCAATCGCATGCAGGCTCAGGGCGTGAGCACGTACATCCCGTCGCTGCACGTGGGCGTGTCCAAGCGCATCACCGAGGGGGAGGGCCCCACCCTCTGGCACATCTCGCACAAGGGGCCGGACGAGCCGATCGCCAGCGTGCATAGCCCGCAGGAGATCTACGACCAACTGTTCGGCAACTTCGTGCCCGAAGACGACCCCTCGGGACAGCTTCGCATCCAGATGTTGGACGCCGTGGCCAAGGACGCGGAGCGTCTGAAGAAGCGCGTGGGGAAGGTCGACCAGCAGAGGCTCGACGCGCACATCGACAGTGTGTCGCAGCTGCGCCAGCAGATCGCCGCGCTGCCGCCCACGTGCACCAAGCCGGGGCCTCCGACACAGACGAACGAGGACGTGAACGGCAACGAGCCGCTGGAGGAAGTGGCACACGCGATGGCCGACCTGATCGCGCTGGCGTGGAGCTGCGACCTCACGCGTGTGGCCACCTGGCAGCAGAGCGGGTCGGTGGGTGGCACCGTGTATTGGATGACCGGCGCCACGACCGAAGAGCACGGTCTCAGCCACGAGCCCGGCGGTCAGGAGCTCATCCATGGGGCCGTGGTCTTCAACATGTCGTGTGTCGCGTACTTGCTCGAGAAGCTGCGCGACACGCCGGAGGGCAGCGGCAACCTCTTGGACAACAGCGCGATCGTGGTGGTGAGCGACTGCGCGCAGGGGCTCACACACTCGAACTGGGACATGCCGTTCGTGGTGGCGGGCAAAGGTGGCGGGGCGCTCGAGAGCGACCTCCACTTCCGCTCGTCGAACGACAAGAGCCAGGGCAAGAACACGAGCGACATCTTGCTCTCGGTGTTGCAGGCGGTGGACCCGACAGCGACCGAGGTCGGAGCGGACGAGGGCTACTCGAGCACGCCGCTCTCGGAGATCAAGGCGGCGGTGTAGCTCGCGCTCGGCGCTCGATACCATCGTTCGGGGCCACGCTTGAGAGAACCGCGAGGTCGAAGCTCGAGATGCGCGCATTGATCCAACACCGTTATGGCGGTGAGGACGATCTCACCGTCGAACAGCTCGCCGAGCCCGAGCCCGGGCCTGGTGAGCTTCGCGTTCGCGTGGAGGCTTGCGGAGCGAACGCGAGCGACTGGGAGTTCGTGACCGGCCGGCCTGCCTACGCTCGCGCCGTCGCCGGTCTCTTGCGACCCCGGGCGCTGTCCCTCGGTTCGGACGTTGCCGGGGTCGTCGATGCCGTCGGCGAGGGCGTGACCGGCTTCGCGCCCGGAGACGCCGTCCTTGGCGACATCTTCGGGAGGTTCGGGGGGTTCGCCGAACGGGTCGTCGCGCCGGCGAAGCTGTGGGTGAAGCGTCCTCGAGAGCTCTCTCCGGTCGTGGCCGCGACGCTGCCGCAGTCCGGCACGATCGCGCTGTGCGGCGTCGGCGATCACGTGCGAGCGGGGATGCGTGTGCTGATCAACGGCGCTGGCGGTGGCAGCGGCCCGCTCGCGCTGCAAATGGCAAAGGCTGGCGGCGCCGAGGTGTGGGCGGTGGACAACGCGGCCAAGCTCGATCTGCTGCGGGGGCTGGGGGCCGACCGCGTGCTCGATTACCGCACCGAAGACTTCACCTCGCGGCCGGAGCGCTTCGATCTCGTGCTCGATTTGTTCGGCACGCGGAGCGCGCGCCGAGTGCGACACGTGCTCGCGCCGGGAGGTCGCTACCTGTGGGTGGGCGGGCCAGTGCCCGTGTTGTTGAATCTGGTCACCGTCGGCTGGCTCCTCGGCCTCGGCTCGGATCGCAAGGCGGGGCTCTTGGTGGTCGAACAGGGGCCAGGGCGGCTCTTGGAGCTGATGGCCATGGTGACCGAGGGGAAGCTCGCACCTGTCGTCGGCGAGGTCGCGCCGCTCGCCGAGGCGGCGCGTGCGCTCGGACGCATGGGTCGCGGCGAGATCGCGGGCAAGCTGGTGATCGTGCCCTGAAGCGAGCGCCCGAGGCGTCCTGTCGGGCGCTGGGGCCGGAGAAGGTCGCTCAGCTCGTGATCATCCACGCGTGCGCCGTCCACAAAGTCTGGCTCGCCATCATCATGGCCAGCTGGCGCGTCATGCGCGGGTAGGGCTCTACGAATGGGGTGCGGGACCAGCTCCAGCTGTGCGCGCTCGCGACAAGCGCCAGCGCCGCCCAGCCGACCCACAACGCGGAGGCGACCGGAGACTGGGGCCAGCCAGCGGCGCTCAGCAGCGCGACGTGCAACAGGAACAACAACGCGCCGACGCGGAGGGTGGCGCTTGCGCCCAGAAGCGCGGTGTAGTTCCGAGCGTCGGCGTAGCGGTCTCGAGGATCGAGTTGGAAGATCTGCGAGGTGGGTACGCCGCCGAAGGTCGCCACGGTGAACGCGAAGGCCACGAACAGGATGTGCAAGTCGAGCGCGGCGGGCGTCAGCACGTAGCCGAAGAGGATCGCGCCGGCGCCGCTGCCGCCCGCGTTGATGGCGTTGTCGACACCAGCGATCTCCTTGCCGCGCCGGCCCCGGCGCCTGCGCCAGGAGTAGAACGTCGAGCAGATCAAGAAGGCGGCCGCGATCAGCAGAGGGCGCACGCCGCGGAGGCTCGCGAGCAGGACGCCGGCGCCTTGCGCAGCGAGGCCGAACGCGGCCAAGTGGGGCGGCACGGGTGGCGGGTTGGGCAGCAGGTTGATGGGGCCCTCATCGCCGTCCTGCGCGGAGTTGAACGCATTCGCTCCGCCCCACAGCAGCACGCTGTGCACCACGAACAGGAGCAGCAGATCGGCCGCGATCGCGCCGGCTTCGGCAGGCCGCGCGGGGCTCGCGGCGTACCCCGTGAGCGCCAACAAGAACGTCGGCACGAAGGTGCGCGGACGGAGGTGCGCCCAGTAGTGCCACGCTGGCGCGCTCACCGCGCCGACCAATCCGAAGCAATGGCACCAACGCGCTCCACATAAACTTTGATCTCGGGCTTTTGGCCCGGACGCTCGATCACGCCCAAGTGACCGACGTGGTCCACCGGCAGCAGGGATCGCAGCCGCGCGAAGTGGTCCGCGTTCGGAACATCGCTCCAGGCCAGATCCGGCAGGTATCGCTTCGCCTCGCGCTCGACCGTGGCCCCGGACGCGCGCCACGACACGAAGCCCACTCGCTCTCGCAGCCCACAGACCGACACGTCCGCCAGCGTGTAGGTCTTGAGCAATGGCTCACCGCTGTTCGCCTTGCCGAAGCCGAGCCCATAGAGAAGGTGATTCTCTGCGAGCTCCCGCGCGAGCTCCGGGACGGCCGCGTGGTGCTCGGGCAGGGTGGCGACGAGCTCGAGCACCTCGGCCACCGGGGCCATGGTGCGGACGTACAGCGTAGGCGCCGCGGCGGCGTGGCCCAGACAAAGCTTGAGGCCCAGCATCCGATCCGGGAAGCGCTCGTGGCAGCGGAGGAAGCGCTCGATCGCGACGGCGCCGTGGGCGTCAGCGATGCGTGCGAGATCCGCTGCGACAGCTCGGCCCTTGCCGCCCGAGATCAACTCGAGGCCACGCTCGGTGAGCACCACTTCGGCGTAGGATGCGAGGTGCGGCGCGAGATCTGCGAGCGCGCGCTCGAGCTCCGCTCGCGGGACCGCTTGGGCGTGCCCCAGTGCGCGCAGCTCCGCCACTAGTGGGTAGGGTTGGCCGGGCATGGCGCACCTCCCTGGGCGAGCAGGTCGCCGTAGTAGCGATCCCCGCCCTGCGAGAACATGAGCGTGAGCGCATCGAACGCCAAATCCACCACGGCGAGCAGGGCAGGGGCAGCCGAGGCCATGATCGGTGCTGCGACCTCGGCGATGTTCTGCGTCTGGCGCGCCTCGATCGCGAGGTGCGGTGCGCCCAGGTACTTGGTCTTGCTGCCCAAGCCCTGGCGCATCACGTAGCCGAACAACGTGCCGAGCGTGACCTCCCCCGCCGCCTCGAGGGAGGCGAGCAGGACCATCCGCTCGTCGGGGCTTGCCTCGTGGCAGCGCGCCAAGAGCCTCGCCATCTGCATGCGCGAGGGGAGATACTCGAGCGCAAAGAAGTCGTCGTCCGTCATCGCGGGCAGGCCGAACGCTGCCAGGTCGTGCTTCATCCAGCGGTGGTGGCCGCTGTCTACCCGGCGGTGCTCGCGGGCGAACGCTGCGTACGGCCCGTCGTGAATCTCCGTCGTGGCCCAGATCAAGTCCTGAAACCAGCGCGCGGCCACGTATTGCTCGCGAAAGAAGTCGGGGAAACGCGCGACCGGGATGCGATCCTCTGCGAAGGCGCGAAACAGCGGGAGCGCCGCGTAGGCCGCGGTGCGGGCTTGGATCAGCTGCGAGACGTTCATCACTTCTTCTCCTTCCAAACGAGGGGCGCCACCGCGCCAAGGACACGCGCGAGCACACGCTCCGCACCTGGCGCCGCGAGGAACGGCCGCACCAGGGCGAACGCATCGCGCACCAGCGCGATCAACTCACCGGTCTGCTTGGCCCCGCGCGACTTGTCGTGCACCCACGAGAGCAGCAAGCCCAGGTGGGCGCCGTACAGCAACAGCGCCACCGCCTGCACGCTCTCTGGGGGCGGCGCGTCGCTTGCGCCCATCACCAGCTCGGTGAACGCTCCGCGCATCACCTCGCGGATCGGCTGCGACGCGTCTCCCAACACCGACACCTTGGAGGCCGGATCCAGCGCCGCGACGAGCAGCGCAGCGAACGCCTCCTTGTTCGGGGAGAGCACGCGAAGTTTGTGATCCATCAGCGCAGTGAAGCGCTCCGCGATCGAGCCGGCCGGCAGCTTGGGCACGTGGGCCAGCACCCGCGCGGCCACGTCCTCGTACAGCGCGAGCACCAGCTCCTCCTTGGAGCGGAAGTAGCGGTACGAGAGGCCCAGCGAGACCCCGGCTTGCCCCGCGATGTCGCGCAGCGTCGTGGCTGCAAAGCCCTTCTCGCGAAACAAGGCGAGCGCCGCCTCCACGATCGCGGCGCGCGTCTGCTGCGCCTTGGGGGTGAGGCCTGCGGGCTGGGAGCGGCCAGAAGTGAACATGTTCATTTTATGAGGCCGGGGGTGGCGGCTGTCAAGGGGAGCTGCGTGCCGGGTCACCTTCCGGAAAAGACGGACCGGGGAGCTCGTGACCACGGCTTTCGCGGGCGGAGGGCAGCCTTTCGTTCGCGATGGGCGCGTCACCCTTGGCGGGCTTCACCAGCGCCCCCGCTGCCCTCCAGCGCGAGCGGCGTGACCTGGGAGAAGCGGCGTGTCCCGGTGCGGATGACGAGTGTCTCCCCTGGGCCGCCCCCGCGGCCGCCGAGATCGCGAAGCATATGCGGACGCCGCTCCGCTCGACGCCGTGTCGCCGCTCGATGGGCTCTCGTTGATTCCAAGCCGGGAACCTGCTCGTGGTCGCCGTCACGGACGAGGTCCACACGACCCTCGCGTTGCACACCTTCCCGGAGCTCGCGGTCTGCATGAACGGCGTATCGGTCGTCGCAGCGCCCGATGGAAACAGCGTCTACGTCGGCTACCTCTCGTGTCCGACTGGGGACATTGAGTACGCCGTCAGCCGCTTCGACTGCGTGTCGGACTAGGACCCCGTGTGTCGCCTGCACCCGCGGGCGCACGGCGAGAGCCTGATCTGGGCGGGCGTGACGGGCAGCGAGTGCCACGAGCTCAAGCTGTTCGTGAGCAAGGCACGGCGAACGGCACCACCAGCGGGTTGACCAGCACCCTGATCACCGACCCATTCGAGAAGTGCGCCAAGCTCGCGGGAGAGTGACGCAAGTCCCCCTACCAGCCTGTGTGCGATGCGTCCCTCGCTACAGCCAGAGCGTGCCTCGGGCGATCTCGATCACGCTGCCGCTCACGTACACGTCTCCACGGGCGTCCACCCGCAAGCCGAGGTGCGACGGCCGGCGCACCGCAGCACCCTGAAACACGGTGAGCTCGACAGGCAGCTCCACGCCGGTGGTGAGCAGGTAGCCGCCGAGGTTGGCGCACGCCGAGCCGGTGGCAGGGTCCTCGACGACTCCGCCGCCGGAGATGAAGAAGAAGCGAGCGACGACGCTGACCTCATCGCGCCTCGCCCACGCGTACGCCATGCTCGCTCCGCGGGACTCGCTGAAGCCATGGCGTGCGAGCAGCGCAACGTCAGGACGGCACGCTTCGACCTCTGCGACGCTGCGCAGCGGCAGGATCAGCTGCTCTGCGCCTGTGTCGACCCACAGCGGGTCGGCCGCAAGCACGTCCTCGGCGTGGCCCAGCATGCGCGAGAGCTCCTCCCGCGTCGCGGCCGGTGTGCGCACGGCGGGGGGGCGCGCGGCGCGCAGGGTCCAGCGGTCGCCGTCGGCGACCACCTCGATCACGCCGGCTTTCATCTCGAGCGCCACTCGGTCACCACCGCCGCGGCGCGCGCGAACGACGTGCGCGCTGCCCAGCGTCGGGTGTCCGGCGAACGGCATCTCGAAGCTCGGCGTGAAGATGCGCACGCCCGACGTGGCGGACGGGGAACGAGCGGGGAGGAGGAAGGTCGTTTCGGACAGGTTCCATTGCCGCGCGAGCGCCTGCATCTCTTGGTCGGAAAGCGCGCTGCCGTCCTCGAATACGGCGAGGGGGTTGCCGGACAGGCGATCGTCTCCGGCGGTGAACACGTTGAGGATGCGGAAGTCGAGCGTACGCATGCGGCACCGTAGCGCCGCCGTCGACGCCGTGCGGGCACAGTTGGCGGCTGCTCAGGGCCGCACAGCGCCTTCAGTTCAGCATTCGGTCGGGGCGCCGCTCCGGCGCATCCACCTCGTCGGGGACCTCGACCACGATGGGCTCCCTCGGGGGCGCGACCGGCCCGCGCGTCACGACACGCACATGCAGTTGGCCCGCCTCCGAGCGCTCCTTGATCCACAGGCCCAGCCGCGCGCTCACGATACGGGCGAACAGGCGCCGGGTCGGCGGGATCAACAGCAACAGCCCGAGCGCGTCGGTGATCACGCCCGGGGTCATGAGCAACACCGCGCCTGCGAGCACGAGCGCGCCGGACACCAACCCTTCTTCGGGCATGCGCAGCTCACCGAGCGCCCGCGTCCACGCCGCGAGCACGCGCTTGCCCTCGCGCTTGCCGAGGTAGCCACCGAGCACGGCGATGGCGATGGTGAGCCCAACGGTGGGCCAGAAGCCGATCACGTCGCCGATCAGCAGGAGCACCCACAGATCGACCAGCGGCACGACGAGGAACAGCAGCACGAGGTAGCCCACGACGCTGGTCGTAGCACGTCGGGGGGTTTACGGCCCCTCGGCCCGATCGTAGACCCCACTCGTGTCACCCGTAGCCAGGCTGCTGCTCCTCGCCATCGGCGTGATTGGCGCCGCTGCTTGTCAGGACGACGCGGCCACGACCGAGGGTGGCGCGGGCGGCTGCGAGCTCGGCTGCGGTGGGTCGGGTGCCACGAGCTCGGGCGGGGGCGAGACTGCGAGCTCGGGCGGAGCTGGCGGCGCCGGCGGAGCAGGGGGCGAAGGCGGCACGCCCTGGACGGGAGTGCCGCTCGACACGCCGCTGCGGCTGT
>CAZXMG010000099.1:0-25398 GCA_964641275.1 uncultured Polyangiaceae bacterium | reverse complement strand
GAACCTCCGACTCCCTGGTCCCGAACCAGGTGCGCTACCAGGCTGCGCTACGCCCCGTTCGACGGTGTCAGCGCGAACGCCAACCTCCGTGCGACGCGCGGACAATCGTGGAAGAAGGCCCTCGCGTCAAGCTGTAAGCGCGACCGACGTCCGGTGCCTGGGCGCCCTGACAGGTGGCTCAGGCTCGGGTGGGAGACAATCGCGCGGTTGGGGACGGCGGTCGCGAGCCGGACCAGTGACCTTCTCTCAACGCCGTTGAGAGTTTCGGCAGCCACCTCCATGGCGGTCCGCTGGCGCAGAACTCTAGGCGCCGTGGGCTCACCTCGGCTTCACCTGGCCCGACTTCGAGGCGCACCTCGCGGAGGCGTGGCCGGCGTCCGCCACTTCGCGCGCGTGACGCACCGCCGAGGCGCTCCGCCTCGAGACCCCGGCGACGCGGCTAGGGGTGTCCCCAGTTTGCGGCGTCGAGCACCGCCTCCCGCGAGTTCCAGTCACCGAAGCGGTCGCGCGCGATCTCGTCTGGATTCAGATACTCGACCCCTTCGCTCCAGCGCTCGACCCGCAGCCGCTCGGTCACGGTCGTTTTGCCGGAGCCGTTCGGGCCAGCGATGACAAGCAGAACCGGCTTCAAGGCTTCGCTCGAGGACCTTCAGCATCATCGAGACGCTGGAGGGCACGCGTTCGCGCAACCTCGATCTCAGCTCGCAGTCTCCGGAGCCTCTCGACCTGCGACAGACGCACTCCCGCGAACGCGCGCGTCGAAAGCTCAACGAGTTGCGCGTCCGAAGGCTCGCACTCGGGATCGGCCAGATGGATCGGCGCGCTCATGACGAAAGTGTACCACGGCGCTCGCCACCAGGACGCGGCGTGCAGGAACGCGCCGGATCTTGCGATCCCTCAGCTACAGTCACCCCTCGTGGATATCGACTTCTTGAGGCCCGGCGGCGATGGTCTGTGGTCGCGCTGGAGGGACGTGCAGTCCGTGAGGCGCGTCGGCGACTGCGCGCTGCTTGTGCTGGTCGGGCTCTCGGTGTCGCTCGCGTCGGCGGCCTGTGTCGGGCCGCCCTCCGCGGGCGGCGTCGTCCTTGCGCACGCGGCTCAGACTCGAGTGGCGCCCGCGACAACAGGGGGCGTGGAAGCAGCCGCAGAGGGCCTTCCTCCAGCCCAGCCCGGTTGCGACGATTGGCCGTTCTCGGACAGCGATCGGCGCGCGCTCGTGGCGCAAGCGATTGCCTTTCTCGAGCAGCTCAACACCAGCGGACGATCAGGGGCAAACACCCAATGGACCCTCGATGGGGTGAAGCGCGCCTATCCGGGGGGCCTCCTACTTGTCAACATCACGCACGATGACAACGAGTGGCTCACGAAGGACGCGCTGACCGGCACTGAGCTGGTCGAGTGGCTCACCGGTCCTCACGATGCGTGGCCGTTTCACGGAATGGCGACAACCACGCTCCGCGCGGGCGATCGCGAGGTGACGGTGGGTGCACGCTGGCAGGGTCGAGACGCGCACAGCGCGGCCGAGAGGCTCTGCGTGGGGGACACCGAGGGCACCGAGGGCATGTTCGCTGGACAATCCTGGGTGCTCCTGTCTGCGACCGACGAAGAGGTCTCGCTCGGTTTCCAGGACGGGGTCGTGGTGCTGTTTGACGGGGACCCTCGGCGCGGCTTCCGAGTGAGCGGGCTGGTCAAACCGTGTCGTGGCATGTAGCGGACGTTTTCTTGCCGACCGCGCGCGGACGGCGATCGGTGTACAGCGGCGGGGCGTGCAGGTCACGTCGCCGAGCGGGCGACGGTGCTAGCCTCGCGGGCATGAGCGAAATCGAAGAGGTCCGAGGGAAGAAGGTGCTCCTCAAGTTCGAGGGTGGGAAGTGCATCCACTCGCGCCAATGCGTGCTGTCGCGCCCCGACGTCTTCGTCCCCAACGTGCAGGGGGAATGGATCCATCCGGATCAAGCGACCCCGGAGGAGATCGCGGCGCTGGCGGTGAGCTGCCCCTCCGGCGCGATCACGTACGAGCGCCTGGACGGGGGCGCGGGCGAAGCGGCTCCGCTGGTGAACGTCGCGCGGGTTCGCGAGAACGGGCCGGTCGCGCTCCATGCCGAGCTGGAGATCGACGGAGCGCCTCGGCTGCGCGCGACCCTGTGCCGCTGCGGCGCATCGAAGACCAAGCCTTACTGTGATGCGAGCCATGTCGCCGCGGGCTTCGTCGCGACGGGCGAGGTCGCGACGCAGGAATCGCAGGCCCTCTCCTCGCGCGCCGGCAAGCTCAAGGTCACCTCGGCGAAGAACGGACCGCTCCTCGTCGAAGGGAACCTCGAGATCTGCTCGGGCACGGGTCGCACGGTGAATCGTGTGACCAAGACGGCGCTCTGCCGCTGTGGTCAATCATCGAAGAAGCCGTACTGCGACGGGACCCACTCCAAGGTCGGCTTCGTCACGGATTAGCCAGGCCTTCATCCCCAACGACACCCACAAGGACCAGGTCTTCGTCGAGAGCCGCACCCCGGTGTGCCCTGGCCAACCGCGGCGCCGTGACAAGCCACGGCTCTCTCCCCGCGCGCCCTAGGCGCGGCGCACGATCGCCGGCACACCACCCCGAGGGCGCAGCGTCGCGAAGTCATCCGGCTCGACCGTGCGGGTCGGGTCGATCTCGAAGCGAAGCCGCGAGAGCAACGTGGCCAGGACGATCGGGCCCTCCATCATCGCGAAGTGTTGGCCGATGCAGACCCGCGGCCCGGCGCCGAAGGGCAAGAACGCCGAGCGGTGGCGCTTCGCCTCGGCGGCGGGGAGCCAACGGTCCGGGTCGAAGCGCTCGGGATCGGGGTAGACGTCCGCGCGGTAGTGCTGCGCGTAGACGCTGACGAAAACGAGCGATCGCGGGGGCAACGCCGTGCCGGCGATCTCGACGGGCTCGAGGCTGCGGCGCGGGAGCATCATGAGCGGCGGGACCAACCGCATCGACTCCTTGAAGATCCGTGCGCAGAGGTCGAGGCGCTGCGGCTCCCACGCCGTGACGGGGGCCTCCGCAAACGCGCGCGCCTCCGCGAGCGCGCGGGCGTGGAGGTCGGGGGCGCGCGCGAGGTAGTAAAAGCTCCAGGCGAGCGCCGTGGCGGTGGTCTCGTGACCCGCGACGAACAGCGTGATCGCCTCGTCGCGGACCTGCTGGTCGCTCATCGGCTCGCTGGCGGCCTCCGGATCCTTCGCCGTGAGGAGGAGCGTGAGGAGATCGCGCTGGGTGAGGCCCTGCTGGCGCCGGTCGGCGATCATCCGCGCGATCCGCGCGTCGACCAGCGCGACCGCTTCGCGGAGCTCGGCGTCACGCACCCCCGGGAGCAGGAACGGCGACTCCATTCGGGCCGCCAACGCGCTGAGCGTGGCCGAGACGCGCCCCGAGGTGAGGCGGGCCAGGCCGTTCGCCGCGTCCATGCCGAGCACGTGGGCGACCAGCGTGGGGGAAGCGAGGTTCTGATTCACCCAGCCGAGCGCGGTCGTGAGCGCCGCGGAGAGCTCGTCGGCGTCATCGAAGGAGTCGATGTCGAACAGGGTCTTGCCCACGACGTTCATCGCGATCCGCGTCGTCTCGTGCGCGACGTCGATCGCGGCGCCCTCCGGCAAGGAGTCTGCGACGTCGATCGCCACGCGACGCATGAGCTCTGCGTAGCCCGCGTGGGACAGCGTGGCCGGCTGGAACAGTGGCGACATGAGACGCCGTTGGGTGCGCCAGACGGCGCCCTCGGAGGTGAAGAGCCCCTGCCCCGCGAGATGGTGCAGGAGGATCCGGAGCCCGGGCGACTTCTCGAAGCTCTTCGCGTGGGTGACGAGCACGTCGTGCGCCGCGTCGGGCGTGCAGGGGAAGTAGACCGGCATGTGCAGCACGCGGCCGCGCACGAGCGGGGTGTCCCGCGTCGCGAGGTCGCGCTGCAGAGCGAGGCGCTCCCGTGTCGAGGGGCCGAACGTCCCCAGCCAGCTGGAGTCGGGCAGGCGGGGCAGGTCTTCGGCGCGGGCGGGCGACTGCATCGCCCGCACTCTACCCGAACGCTTCGCGCCTCAGCCATCCGAGCGCGGCGCGCCCTGTCAGGCGAGTGAACGGTCGCGCTTGCGGGGGTCTCTGCCCTCCGGATCGTTCGGGGTGAGATGGCGCGGATGCGCTCCCGTTCGAGTTGGCGCGTGCCGTAGACTGCGCCGATGGTGCGCTCCCCACGGGAGGTCCTCGGTCGCTTGATGGCGCTACGCGCCCTCCTGTGGCGCACCCAGCTCGAGCTGCACCTCAGCCGCGCCGCGGCCCAGCGGGCAATGATCGAGCAACACAACGCGCACCTCACCGCGTGGATGCGCGCCGCGGCGGTCCCGTCGTCGCCGCGCGAGACCGAGCTGCTCGCGCGCCCGCTCGGCGGCTGGACGCAGGACGAGATCGCCGAGACCGTATGGCGCAACGACGCCGCCGCGCCGCTGTTGTGGCTTCTCGAGCAGGCACCCTGGATCCCGCCTTACACCGTTGTCGTCCCCGCCTCCGCCGTGATGGCGCGAATGGATCAGCTCGTGCATCTGCGGGACCTGCCTACGTCGCGGCACGAGAGCGACATTTCGCACGCGCTCGAGCTCGCGTTGCTGTGGAACTGGCGCGCGCGCACGGAGGCATTCCGCCGCCAGGGGATTCCCGCTCCTGCTGGCGACTCGTACGAGGCTGCGATCGAGCGCGCAACGCGCGCGGCCATCGACTCCAACCTGGTCGCGGCGGAGGACGTCGCCGACGGAGATCTCCTCGTCGGTGCCGGCACACGTTACAGTGCCGCCGACGATGCACGGCGGCTCCAGCTCGCGTGCGTCGCGCACGAGCGCCATTGGGCGCTGACGTGGTTCGCCGATCCCGCGACCGCATGGGACAGCGTCAACCCAGCGACGTGACCGCGTCCTTGAACCTCCCATGCCAGCTGTGGCTCGTGCCGCCTAGCTCGACCGTGCGTCGGCGTGGTGAGCGAGCGCGGACCGTGTCGACGACCCTTGCGCACGATCTGTGCGGACAGCTCAGGCGGGGCAGTTGCCGGGCGTGCCGAACTCGCCCTCGAAGGTGGGCATCAACTTCGGGTCGGCGCAGCTGAAGACCCACTCGTGGTCGGTGCCCTGATTGAAGCAGGCGTACTTCTTCACGGTCTCGCCGTTCCGCAGCGCGGTGAAGTCGGCCTCGGTGAGCGTGATCATGTGGTTGTGGTTGTTGGCAGTGGTGGAGGTGTACGTCTTCTGGGTGCCCTCCACGAGATCGGCCAACGGCACGGTGATGTCGTGGGGGTCGGTGGCGTAGTTCGACCCGCGAACGAGCAGCGACATGGCGCAGACGCCAGCGCCGCCACCGGCTCCGCCCACGGCTGCGCCGCCCGCGTTCGCGCCACCCGCGCTGGCGCCCCCGCCACCGCTGCTCGGGTCACCGCCAGCGTTGCTGCCGCCGGTGCTCGCGCCGCCGCCGCCTTGTGCGTTGGTGTCGCTGTCTCCGCAGGCCGCGGCCGCGAGGCTCGCGCCGGCGCCCACGAGGATGAGCCGTCGGGTCAGGTGCTGGGTCATGAGCCGCTTTGTACCACGGCCAGACGTGGTGCTGCGCGGGGGCAGTCGAGACGTGTGGGCGCGCGAGGCTGCCTACCTCGGGCGCGCGATCCTCTTCTCCATCGCCGTGAGCCCTTCCAAGAACGCAGGGCGCGTGGTGGACCACGCCTGCGCCTCCGTCTCGTGGGCGAGCGCCTGCTCGTGCGTGGGCGTCGTGAGGGCACGCCGCACGCTGTCGACGACCTTGCGAACGAACGCACCCTCCTGACCATCCATTCTGCGGGCGAGCTCGAGCGCCGCAGCGATGAGCTCCGCGTCTTCGTGCACGGCGGCGACGAGCCCAGCGCTCCTCGCCTGCTCGGCGTCCCACACCTCGCCGAAAGCTGTGGCGAGCATGGCTCGCTGCTCGCCGACCGCGCGCGCGAGCAACCACGCGTGCCCGCCGCCGGGGTGAAGGTGGAGCCTCGCGAAGCGCGTGTCGAAGGTAGCGCTCCGCCCCGCCAGCCGGATGTCGCATGCGAGCGCGAGGTTGAAGCCGGCGCCCACCGCGGGCCCATTCACCGCCGCGATCGTGGGCAGCGGCGAGCGGAGCACGCGCAAGAAGCCGTCGTACACCTTGCGCACGACCTCGAAGCTCCCCTCCGCGGCGGCACGCAAGACCGACAGCTCCGCCCCAGCGCAGAACGCCGGGGCCGCGCCGGTCAGGACGACCGCGTTGACGGAGCCGTCGCGCTCGAGCGCGTCATACGCCTCGGCCACAGCGTCCACCAGCGCGGCAGACAGCACGTTCCGGCGGGCACCTTGGTTGAGCGTGAGGAGGGCGGCGCTGCCATGGCGCTCCTCGGTGACCAGATCGTTCGACATCGGTTGGTACCATCGCACGACTCACGGCTCGCTTCGAGGCTTCACCTCCGCTTCGTCGAAGGCACGAGCGTCGTCCCCAGCGCGGCTCGAAGCTCGGCCTCGTGCCGCAGACCGTCGTCTGCGTCCGCGGAGAACGCGGCCAGTAGCGCTGGGCTCGCACCTGGCCTTCGCACGAGGGCGACTCGCACGCCCAAGTGGGCATCGGTCGCGAGCTTGGCGACATCGACTTCCTCCAGGGCTGGACTGCGCGCGAGCGTCTTGCGAACGTCGTCGTCATCATCGTCGAGCAAGCGGCGCAGCAGCTGGCGACTCGCCGCCGGGTTGGTGGCGACGGCCCGCCGCACCTCGGCGTCGACGTCCTCGCAGAGCAACTCGAGCGACCCGAGAGGAGCGTTGGGATGAGCGGCCGCGGCGGCACGTACCGAGCTCTCGGCAGCCTGAGCCAGCACTTCCAACAACGCCGGTGGCGTGGTCGGGTTCGCGGCGACGGCGCGCCGCGCCTCCACCGCTGCCTCGAGGTTGATCTCACGCTCGATGTGTGGCGCAGTCTCGACGCCGAAGACGCTTCGTAGCCATCGGGCGAGCGGCCGTTCGCCTCGGCGTCGGACGCCGGCGAGTCGCCAGAGCAGCGCCTCCGGAAGGTCGTCCCGCTCCGCGAGGTAGCCCAGTACCTTCGGCTCGGAGTCGCTGAGGATCCGTTCGAGCCCAGCGCTCGACCAGCCTGGATGCTGCACCACTACGCGCATCCAGCCATCGTGGCGGCCGCTGTGCGGGTCGCGACGGTAGTGCTCATACAACAACTGCAGCGCCGGCTCCGGAGCGCTCGCGTTCTGCGCGAGGCACCAGGCGAGTTCGGCGGACGGCTGCGCCGCCAAGCGCACGAGCACCTGCGGTGGCGAGGCAGGGCAGGCGGCCACCCGCACGCGGAGGGCGTCGTCGTCGCTGCCCGCCCAAGCCTCCAAGACGTTCGCGGCGACCCCTACCGCGACGAGCACGCGCGACGCACACTCGAATCCCAAATCGCGCACGGTCGTCGGATCGCTCGCGGCGTCCTGGAGCACCGCGGGATGCCGCGCGACTTCCTCGGCAAATGACCACGACAAGGCCGCGAGACACGCGCGCGGGGTCGCGGCGTTCTGGGCCACGCGCCGGCCGACGACCGGGTCCCGGCTCTTGGCCAGCTCATGCAGCCGTGAGGGCTCGTGACTCGTCGCGGCCTCCTCCCGTCGTGCTGCAACCTCCGCCGCGAAGCCCGGCATCCGCGCGCGCGAGCTCTCGTCCCCGACGTATGCTGCGAGCGCGGCCCGCTTGTGTGGATCGTCGAGGGCCTGCTGGAGCGCCACGCGGAACGCCTTCTCGCTCCCGAGGAACGCCTTGAGCGGCGACAGCGCTCTTCTTCGCTCGAGCAACCTGCGGAGCTCCGGCTGCGAAGCTACGATCGCCTCTGGCTCCAAGTCCGACATGCGGCGAAATGTCAGCCGCAAGTTCAACGTCGACGCGTCACCTCCAAGATGGTTCGGCACGGTGAGCTCGCGTTCGATGCCTTCCCCGAAGACGGCCTGTGCGAACCCCGCGGCGGTGACCTCGATCGCGCGCCAGCGATCGGCCCCGGGGGTGCGACCGTAGTCCCCCATCACGAGCAGGCGCAACGGCAGCTCTTCGCCGGCGCGAGCCCCGCGCAAACGGAGATCGATCCGCTCCTCGGGCGCGACGGGCAACCGAGCGCTCCACGGAGTCTCTTCCTCCCGATCGCTCACGAGATCCGCCGGTGGAGATCAGACGAGAGCTCAGACCGCGTGCTTGCGCACGACGTTGGGCCGCGGCGGCGGCATCCCCTTGGGTCTGGCGTGCGTTTGAGGGGGAGGGGTGCGCTTCACGTTGCCCGCGGCTCGGTTCGGCGCCGGGGCCGCGACCTCGGGCTCCGCTGCTGCAGGGGCGGTGGGTGCCGGCGCAGCGGCGGCGGCAGCGGCGTTCGCAGCCTCATCCTTGTCTCGGCAGCAGTTCTTGTAGCGCTTCCCGGAACCGCAGTGGCAAGGGTCTGTTCTTCCGATCTTCATGCGAGAGCTCCAGCGTTGGCGAATCTTGCCACGCCCGAGCCAGAAACGCTCCCCATTCGCGCGCTCGGGTCTCGCTCGGACGCGTTGGCGCGCTCGACGCGACCGGAGGCACGCTGGTGGAGGTTTTCGCGACGAAGCTCGCCTCCTCCTCGGGCACGTGATCCGAGCTCGGCGGCTCTCCGCAGGCGACGCCCGCGCCAGCGAGCGCGCACAGCGCGAGGGCGACGCCGTGAAGCGGGCGAGTCGAGCGACGCATGCGGCTTGGCTTACGTGGGCAGAGCGCGCATCTTCCTCTCGGCGCGAGCCCTGCGACACGGCCAACAGGAGGTCACGGTGTGACGAACGTAGCGCTGAGCGTCGTGCAGTACGCCATCACGTCTGCCGTCGTGCCCGTGTAGACCCAGGTCGTGACGGTGATGCCCGGCGCGCCGGTGTCGGTGGTTCGACAGCCGCCCACCGCGCCGGTGGTGTCGCAGCCGCTGCCGAAGGTGTTGCCCTCGGCTTCGCAGTCGGCCTGCGCGTCGGCGAAGAAGTCCGCGAAGTCCGCTGGGTACGCCCAGTCGGTGCACAGGTGCGTTCCCGTCCCAGCGGCGGGCTGGTCACAGCTGTGCGCGAGGTCGCCGCTGGCGCCTCCACCTCCGCTCGGGTCATTGCCGCCTGCAGCGTTGCCACCAGCGCTCGCCCCACCGCCACCAGCGCTCGCCCCACCGCCGCCAGCGTTCGCTCCGCCAGTGCCCCCACCACTACCGCCCGTCCCACTGTCGCCACAGCCCAACGCGCAGATCGCGACGACCCCCACCCCAGACGCTACGAGCTTCAACATGCCACCGAGAGTGGCACGCGGCCACCTGCTCGATACGCACAATCGTAGAGGGACTGATGGCCGCACCGCGCTCGGGCTGGACGCCGCCAGGTCCACGGGGGCTCGCCACTTCCCCGTTGCTGGCGCGGCGACGCCGGAGCAGGATGGAAATCGGGTACGGGGCGGCGTCGCCGCGTGTCCTCTTGCTTTCACACCGCAGCGCTCGAAGAGGTAGTCATGCGCGCCAAGAATGCTCTCGCGCCCTTGTGGCCGTTGGTCCTCACCAGCATCGCTCTCGGCTGCTCCGCCGGCATCGGGGACGAGTTCGGTGCCTCGGATCCGGGATCTGGTGGCGGCAGCGAGACGGGCGGCAGCGAGACGGGCGGCAGCCCCTCGGACGGTGGCAGTCAGGGCCAGTTCATGGGGGTGGGCGGCGGCTCCACCACCCCCGGCTGCGACTCCGCGCCGAGCGAGGACGGGGACATGGACGGCTTCACGGGCGCCGCGGGCGACTGCAACGACTGCGACGCGAACGTGAACCCCGGCGCGATCGAGGTGGTGCCCGTGTTCAACGCGCCGGGTTGCGCGGCCGACGGTGCCGCATGCACCGCCGGCAGCGACTGCTGCAACGCGACCTGCGACCCGGTCGACAACGTGTGTGTCCCCTACGTGCCTGCTGACGAGGACTGCAACGGCACGGACGACGACGCCCCGCCGCCGTGCGACACCGGCATCGCCATCGACGCGTCCGATCCGTATGACGGCGCCCGCTCGATCGAGCTGTGCAAGCAAGCCGTCACCCCGGAGGAGTGGGGCGTGACGAGCGCCCACTGGGTGCGCTCCAACGGCGCCGCTGCCACCTACAACCTGCACATGGGCGTGCTCGACAACTTCGGACCCAATGTCGCCACGCGCGCGGGCGAGCGCATGCTCGCGCTGTCGACCGGTGCCGCGCGCGACACTGCAGATCCCGGGTTCTGCGCGCACAGCTGCTCCTACAACGGTGGCGGCACGGCGCCGACCGGCTTCCCCCAAGACGTGCAGGGCTGCCCGGTGAGCTCCGTGATCAACGACGACGTCGCGCTCGAGCTCGGCCTGCGCGCGCCGACCAACGCGACGGGCTTCAAGTTCGACTTCAAGTTCTACTCCAACGAGTACCCCATCTTCGTCTGCTCCACGTTCAACGACCAGTTCGTGGCGCTGGTGAACCCGCCACCGATGGGCTCGTACAACGGCAACATCTCGTTCGACTCGGTCGGCAACCCCGTCAGTGTGAACGTCGCGTTCTTCGACGTCTGCTCGGGCTGCACCGCAGGCACCGCCGAGCTCGACGGCACCGACTTCACGCCGGACAACGGCGCCACGTCCTGGCTGCAGACCACGTCCCCGATCGCTGGCGGCGCCGAGTTCTCGATCCGCTTCGCTACCTGGGACGTGGGCGACACGGCCTGGGACTCGACGACCTTGATCGACAACTTCCAGTGGATCGCCAACGGCGGCACGGTCACCGTCGGCACCACGCCCGTCCCGCAGTGAGCGGGCAGCCGGCTCAGAACGCGCACAGGCCACCGTCCTCGGTGACTGGGTAGCGATACAGCACCGAGAAGCACATCTCGTCGTTGGAGCTCTCCCCCCAAGAGACGCTCAGAGGTGTGCTGTTGTCGAAGGTGCACTCCGTGACGATCTGGTCTCCGGCGCTGAGCGCGATGGGGTCCAACAGCCGCACGGTTTGCTGCTCGAACGAGAACGCCTCGTCGTGGAGCACGATCTCCTCACCGTCCCGGCGCACCACCGTCCGAAGGTGGCTGCCGAGCTGGTGCATGTGCGGCATGAGCGCAAACAGGGTGTAGGGCGCTCCCACGATGCAAGTGCTCCTCACGGTCGACTCGGCATTCGGGGGCAGCTCGAGGGCGATCGGCCCTGCCAGGAACACGTCAGCCGTCTCGGTGACGTCGCGCTCTTCGACCTCGATCACCTCCACGCCCGACGTACCCGACAGCGGCTCGCCGCCCGGATTGAAGATGTGCAGCTCCAGGACGAGCGACGAGCCCGCCGGGAGCTTGAGCGCCACACCTGGAGGGAGCTCGAGCGCGTCGGTGCCAAGACCCGCCGCGAACACCGAGGTGGACTTGCCCAGGCGGCTGATCCCCAAGCCGGAGTGGTGGGTGCCTTCGGGAGAGAGCGGGCGGATAGCCCGCACGTAGAGGTCCCGCTCGATGGGCACCGTGAAGCGCTTGGCGACCTCTTCGCTGTAGGGCTCGAGCTGCCACTCCCCCGCAATGAGCACGGTGTACTTCGCGACCTCTCCGCCCGAGCCTCCGCCTCCGTCAGCTCCGCCGCCTCCGTCGCCATCCGAGCCCTGTTCACACCCCACCGCCGCGGCCAGCGCCAATCCCGCAGCAACCACTGCGACAGGTCGCGCGGCGCCGCTCATGGCACCACTCGCATGAAGGGCGGTCCATCGTCGATCGTCTGCAGACCATAGGGCTCGCCATTCTCATCGCGCCAGAAGCGCGCCACGTTATTGGCGCCCGGCCCAAATCGGTAGGTGTCCTCCACCGGCGGCGAGTGCTGCGAGAGCAACCACAAGAGCTCGCCCGTGGGAAGCTCAGCCCGCAGCTGCAGCGGATCCTCCGGATCCACCTCGATGCTGAGCGCCCGCCCCTCGATGGCGTCGACGTAGTCGCCGGCGAGCGACGCGACGGCCACCGGATCCGGCACGTGCACGGGAAAGTCGAAATTCGCGCCCTCTTCGTAAACCTGGGCGATCTCCAGCGCGAGATCCACAGGCGCGAACCCGTCGTTCACCACCACGACCACGGCCAACTCGCACGGCTCGCCGGCGCTGCAGCTCGGCCTCCGGAACCAGAAGGTGGCGTGCCCAAAACCTGCCGATTGGCCGAACGCGTACCAAACGGCATAGCCATTCGGGTTGACCGAGCCCGGCAGGGCATGGCCGACGTAGTCGCTGCCGAAGAAGGCCGGCCGAACGTTGGCGCGCATGGCGCTATGGTTGCCCGGATCGAGCACGGCGCCATCGTCGACCATGATGTATTGCGCGAGGCGGCTGAGATCGCGGATGCTTCCGTAGTATCCGAGCGAGGGGTCACGCTGACGACAATCGTTCTGCGTGCTCTCGCCGAAGCCGAACGCCAGATCTCCCTCGCTCAGCTCGCTCAGGATGTAGCCACCGCCCATCCCCAGTGGACCGAGCACGCGCGCTGCGATGGCTTCCGGAAACGCAGCACCTTCCACCTCCTCCAACACCAGCCCGGCGAGCTCGAAGTTGCCTCGGTGCTCGGCGTTGTGCATCGTCCCGGGAGTCGTCTGGATGATGGCGTCGACCGGACTCGCGAAGTACTCCGCGAGGGGCCCACAGATCGTTGTGATGTCTGGGCCATCGGCGGCCGACGTGAACATGCTGCTGTTGGTGAGCAAGTGCTGGAGCTGGATCTCACTCGGGTCCCCCACCTCGGCGGTCACCGTCACATGCGTCGTGAGCGCATCGTCGAGCGCGACCAGCCCCTCCTCCTCCAGGTCCAGGACCGCGATCGCAGTGAGGATCTCGCTGCCGTACCCCGCGCCGAACAGCGTGTCCGCCGTGACCGGCTCGCACACACCCGCGCGCTTGGTACCAGCTACGCCCAGACCGAGGATCTGGCCGTCTTGGATCACCGCGATCGCCCCACCCGCGATCGCCTGCCCGTCGATGGTGCCACGGAGTGCGCTCATCGCCTGCGCGAATCTTGGTTCTTCCGTCGTCACCATGCCCCCGCAGGGATCGACCCCGCCTCCCTCTCCTCCTGCGCCTGACGCCTCACCCCCGGTGCCAGCACCACCACCGCCTGCTGGTTGGGCGCCGTCGTCCCCACAACCACCCCACGCGAGCGCCGCCGAGAGCACCAGCACGTGTCGCCCACTCGTTTGCATCGACATGGTCTCCCTCACAGCAGCTTCCGTGCCTACGTGTCGGCCCGAAAAAGCGCCAGTTCTGCACGCTTCGGGGTGCCTGAGACATGTCTCAGTCTGCGAGAACGGTGTCCCCCTTGGCTTCGAACCTGGGCCCAAAGAGGGGCCCCTGACTGGGCACGCCTCGTGCTGGCTGCTCTAGGATGGGACCGATGGTGGCGCCGCGGTTGTGCCTGCTGTGCGTAAGCTTGCTTGGCTGCGCGGGCCTAGAGCCCATCGCGCTGGATGTGTGCGGGAACGAGGTGCTCGAGGCCGGCGAGGACTGCGACCTGCTCGGTGCCTCGCCCGACTCGCGGCTCTGGTGCGAGGACTGTCGATATCGCTGCGATCCGGAGCGGGATTGCCCAAACGGCTGGGGCTGCGGCGCCGATGGTCTGTGCCGCGCGCCGGCCGCGGAGCTCGAGCGCGGCATTCCTGTGGAGGGCTTCACCCCCGTCAGCTTCGGTGCCGCCGACGTGGATGGAGATGGGCGGGCAGACCTCGTGGGTGCGGCGACGAGCCACGTCGAGGTCCTCCGGCGCGACGGTCCCGGCACGTTCGGCACACCGCTGCTTCTGGGTGCCCCAGCGAGCAACGGGCCGATCGCCTTGCGGGCGGTCGACAGCGACGAGCTCGTGGACGTGCTGCTTCCAACCCTCGAAGGCATTTCGATCTGGCGCGGACAGCGGGAGAGCGCACCGCTGCAGGTGGCCGCACCCGGCTTCGTGGCGCCGGTTCCGAGAGTCTGGCTCTCACGCGTCACACACTCCGCTCGACCCGGCGAGGATCTGGCTCTGGCGCTGTACGATCTGCCGCACCTGGTGGCCCGAATCGTCCCACCGATCGAGAGCGAGTCGCAGCTGAGCACGTTCTTCGCGAGTCCGCGCAGGCTTGTGGACATCGCGGGGGAGCAGCTGGCCATCGGGAGGTTGCACATGAACAGCACCGGCGACAGCATCGTGTTCCCGTTCCGGGGTGAGTCGCTGATCGAAGTGCGCACGGTCCTCCAGTTCGGGGAGGACCTCCGGCTCTCGGCCGCGGAGACCATCGACCTGGGCGAAGCGCGCGCGTGTGAGGCATGCGCGACCCACGCGCACGGCTTGATCGTGGATCGCGGTGCCAAGTTCGCGGACGTCGACGGCGACCGCGCCCTGGACGTGCTGGTCGGCGTCATCGGCCCAGATGGATACGAGGCGGTGGTCGTGGCACGGGGCCGCGGGGATGGCAGTCTGATGGCCCCGTACGTCGACACGCGCTTCGAGGCATTGGGGAGTGGCTTCGAGACCAAGCTCGGTGGACCCCACGCACCCTGGCCGCTGGCCGCGGCAGATCTGAATGGCGATGGCGTCGCGGACTATGTGGGCGCCGAAGGCATCTACTTCGCGAGCACCGACTCACCTCACGCGCTCGAGCTCACCGCGTCGCGGCCGTCGCTCGTGCCCTGGAGCGGCGCTGCGATCGCCGACGTGGACGGCGACCAGCAGCTCGACGTCGTGGCATTCGCAGAGGCGACCATCGACGTATTGCGCTGCGGTGAGACGTGCACCAGTGGGTTGTTCGCGCCCCAACAGCACATCACGGACGCCGCGGTCAAAGCGGTGCGAGCCGGTCGACTGCGCGGCAATGCCGCTGACGACGTCGTGGTGCTCGAGGGAGAGGTCGGTGCGCAAGTCTTGAGCATCATGGCGAGCACTGTCGACGATTGGCCCGCGGGCCCCAGCCGCCAGGCCGGCTTTCACGCGGTCGATCACTTGGAGCTGATGCGCTGGCCGAGGTTCGATGGTGTCACCGACGCGTTCACGGACGTGCTCGCGGGCCAGCGCACGGCGAGCGGTGCTCGTTCGCTGGGTGTGCTTCACGCGAACGCTGGCGGATCGCTGAGTTCGAGCGTGCTGCTGCAACACGGTGTTCAGTACACCTATTCCCACGGCGCGCACGCCCTGGTGGGCCGCTTCGCCGAAGCGGACAGCCCTGCTCCTGACGTTGCGTTCGTGGGAGAGTCCGACAGCGGAGAGCCTCGCTTGTGGTGGCTGCCCGGCGCGGAGGGGGCATTGTTCACTCAAACCGGGGAGCATGTGTTGCTGAGAGACCAGCTCGGAAGCGACTTCGATCTCGCGTGCGCCCAGTTCTTCGTCGCGGACGTGGACGGCGACGCGCAAGACGAGCTGGTCGCGCTCACGGGCGGCGCTCCATGCGGCGACGCGGCGCTGACACTCTGGATCGGCCGCGTCTCAGGCGTCACGATGCAATTCACTCAGCGCCTCGCGGTCGCGGGGGGCGCGGGCGCCACACTCACCGTGGCCGACCTCGATGACGACCAGAGCCAAGACGTGGTGATCGCCGCCGGTCCCCACGTCCAGATCTTCTGGGGCGGCGAGCTGGGCCTGACTCCGAACGCGACGCTCGTGCCGCTCCAGGACGGCGAGCAGCCGGTGGCGTTGACCACCATCGCGCGTGCGCCACGCGCCACCGGCGCCGACCGCATCGCGCTCCTCACGAGCGATTCGCTCTCGCTTCTGGGCGCTGATCTGGTGCTCGTACCCGCGCAGAAGGTGACCGGCAGCGCGCTCGCTTCCGCGGACGTGAACGATGACGGCCTGGGCGACCTGCTGGTGCGCACCGACCAGGGGCTCGACGTGTGGCTGAACGTGGCAGCACCGCCACTGGGCGACCGCCGCTGAGCCGCACACTGGCGCGCACGCGCCACCGACTGGCGGCCGGAGGGTAGTTCCACGGGCCAGGGGGCGGCACTGTGGCTCGCAGGCGCAGCGCCACCACCGTTTCGCCGTCGATCTCGTCCGCTTCGAAAGAGCCCCAGCCGCTCGGGCGAAGCAAGGAGGTGCTCGCCGTGATCGAGCGTGACTACCACGCCGGCTTCGCCCTCGCCTTTGGCCGGTTCGTGCACACCATCAGCCGCGTCTGGTTCCGCTACCAGCTGCGCGGCACCGAGCGCATCCCGGATCGCGCGTGCCTGTTCGTGGGCAACCACAACGCGATCGGCATCGTGGACGTGCTCACGCTGCTCGGGGGCTGGATGCACCACCTGCGGGGACGCCGCCGCATCGTGGGCATGATGCACAAGATGTTCGTCACGGCTCCGATCGTAGGCAGGGTCGCGCGCGCTTTTGGCGCGGTGCCTGCCGATCCCACGAGCGCCAAGGAAGCGCTGGCGCGCGGCTTCGATGTCGCCTCGTTCCCGGGCGGCGACCTCGACGCGTGCCGGCCCTTCACCGAGGCGCGCAAGGTGGTGTTCGGCGCCCGCCGCGGCTACGTGCGCTTGGCGCTCGAGCTCGGCGTGCCGATCGTGCCAGTGGCAACGATCGGCAGCCACCACACGTACACGATGCTGCCTGGGGGTTCGACGATCGCGCGCCTTGCGCGCATGAAGCAGTGGGCGCGCACCGAGCGCTTTCCGTTGGTCTTGGGCGGCCTGCTGGCCGTGATCGCGGGCGGTCTCGCGATCGCGGGCCTACTCCCCTGGTGGGGCTTCGGTCTCGCGAGCGTGGTCGCGTTGGTGCCCAACCCGGTGCGCATCACCAGCGAGGTGCTGCCTGCCATCGATGTCTGCGCGGCCACCGCACACATCGAGGACCCGCAGGCGCGCGTCGAGGCTGCCCACGCACTGGTGCTCGGGGCGTTGAGCCACGCGGTCGCCACGCTCGAACACGCTCGATAGAGCGCTGCTTCAGAAGCGCCACGCGAGCGAGCCACCGGGAGACGGCCCCGCCACCGGCAGGCCGGCCCACTCCTGGCCGGGCCGAACAGGATCCCGTACAGGCTTGGCGCCGAACACGATCATGGGGATGCCACCGCCCAGGCCGGCACCTACGCTGGCGGCGGCGAGCAGACCCCAGCCGGCCACCTCGAAGCCCGAGAAATCCATGAAGCCACCGCGGTCGACGTTGGTGGCAGCCACGATCGAGGCGGCCATGCCGCCAATCCCCGCCGCGCAGAGCGCGATGCCCCCGCCGATCAGCCCTGAGCTCCTCACGCTCGTCCGCGGCGCGAATGCCGCGGCACCCTCGTTGGGGTTGTGCACGCGGATGCCCCGCACGTCGGCGGTGTGAGCCTGCACGCCACCCTGCTTGCCGAGGAGGGTGATGACCTCACCTTGCTCGATCCGGCGCACGGATTTCACGCGGTGCCGCTCGCACGGGCCGTATTCCGGTGCGTTCGCGAGGACCACGACCGGCACCTGGCGCTCCCCCACGTCGACCTCGCCGTCGCCGATCTGCTCGAGGCAGCGGCGACGGTGAGGCGCGAGCGACAGGCTGCCGCCATCCGAGGTGTGGATGGGGTAGCCCTCGACGGTGCGCACCGGTCGCCCTGCCGCGTAGGCCGGCACGCTCTCGATCGGGATGGTGTAGGTGCGCCCGCAACCCACCAGAGACAACACGCCGAAGAACACGCCGAAGAGCAAAGCTCGCATGGCGGGTGGCAAGGCAAGCCCAGGGCCACCCCACATCCCCGCGAGATCAGACCACTTTAGGGGCGCCCTTGTCGCTCGCGCGCGACAGCTGTCGCCGTCGGCTCCGACGGACCAGGACCGCGCTCAGAGTCAGGGCCCACGCGCCGCCGCCCGGCTCGCGGCCTGCGCTGGCGCACGCGCAGCCGTCGTCGCCGCCTCCCCCTGCCCCGCCGCTCGCGCCGCCACCACCCGCGCCCAGCGAGCCACCCGCACCTGTGCTCGTGCTGTTGGTCGCCGCGGCGCCTCCGCCTCCGCCTCCGCCGCTGCCGTCACAGTCGCCGGTAGCGCCGATGGTCGCGGCGATGGCGGGCCACGCTGGCTCACACTCGGCGGCCACAGGCGAAGCGCCGTCGCACGGCAGGATGCCCTCGATGCAAACGTTCCGAAGCAGTGGCTCGAAGCTCTGCCCGCCGTCGTTCGAGCGGCCCGCGGCGAAGCCGTCGATGGCGTCCTCGCCGCAGGCATACACCACGTCGTCGGCGATCGTGACGCAGCGCGCGGCGATGTTCGCCAGCGACTCGCTGGCGAGCGACGTGGTGTCGAGCCGGTTCAGGCCGTCGACGGCGCCCCCGTACAGCGCGTACGCGCCATCTTCCGAGAGGCGAAAGGCCTGCAGCTGCCCCTCGGTCGTGAGCACGAGGGGCGTGAAGGTCTGCCCGAAGTCGTCGCTGAGGAGCAACGTGCCCGGCACGCCCGTGAGGCGCACGTACACCCGGCCCGGGCTGGTCGGATCCACCGCGCCAATGAAGGGCCGCACCCGCGCATCGCTGTTGGGGATCAAATGGGTCGACCAGGTGGCGCCCGCGTCGAGCGAGACCCACAGGGTGCCGAGCGACTCGGTGCCCTCGGTCAAGCCACTCACGTAGATCACGTCGGGGTCGGAGGGCGCGGCGTCGAGCGTGAGCGGCAGGCTCTTGTCCGGGAGCACGTCTCCCAGCTGGGCCCAGCTGGTCACGTCGTCGACCGAGGCGAACACCCGCGCGCGGGCACCATTGGGAGGGATCACGAGGGCCACTGCGCGTCCCCCCGGCTCGATCGACACGTCGGCGACGAAGGATCCCTCGAGCTCGGGGGCGCGTGCGAACGCGCACATGTCCCCTCGCCCCACGATCAAACCGTCCGGCAGCCCCATGAAGATGGCGCCCGTGCTGGTGAGCGCTGCCAACGGATGGAAGCCTCCCGAGTAGCCGAGCGCGTCCTCACACACCAAGTGGAAGGTGACGCCGCCGTCGGTCGAGCGCGCGAACCCGAAGGTAGTCCGCACCCACAGCCGGTCCGGGTCATCCTCGACCAGGATCTGCCCCGCAGAGGGGAATGCGCCGTTGGCGCGCGCCTCGGTCGCGCTGAGCGCGCTCGCCAGGAGCAAGAGCAGGGGCGCTCGCGAGGACACGCTCCACCCTATCACGCCCGAGATCACGACCGCTCGGGCCCGCTAGCCAACACTGCGGCAACGCGCTAGGCTTCGCGCGTGCGAGCTTCCACCAAGCGCCGCCAGCCCACGATCTCCCACGTCATGCGGGCGTGGTTGGTGGTCGTGCTGGCCGCCGTGACGAGCTCGTGGTCGCTGGCCTGGGTGGTTCCGTGCAGTGCGCACGAAGAGCACGGCGCTACCAACGCGCCCCCGGGGGATCGATGCTGTCCGAACAAGCAGCGCGCGTCCGACCCGCCCGCACACCAAGAGAACGGTTGCTCCTGTCCGGTCGACTGCAGCCCTTGCTGCGGCGGCATGCCGGCGTCGACCGTGATGACAGTTCCGCCCATCTCGCCGGTGCTGCTTCCGAGCTTCACGCTGCTGACCTTCGCCGCCTCGATCGATCCTCCGACCGATGACGCGGCAAGCGACATTCTCCACGTCCCACGAGGATAAGCGCTCCTTTCAGGCCGCTTCTTCGAAAGAACGACCGGCGCGTCCATCTGTGCGCGCGTGGAGGTTTGTCATGCGTCTTCTGTTGATTGCTCTCGTCGCAACGAGCGCGCTTGCTTGTTCCAACTCTCCTGCGGGGACGCTCAGTGCCAGCGCAGAAAAGGCCCCCAGCGCCGCTCCCGTCGGGCATGCGCCGCCGACGGCGAAACCGGGGTCGCACGAAGACTGGTGCGGTGAGCACGCAGTGCCCGAGAGCCAGTGCACGCGCTGCAACCCGAAGCTGATCCCAGCGTTCAAGGCGACGAAGGATTGGTGCGTGGAGCACGATCTGCCTGAGTCGCAGTGCACCAAGTGCAACCCGGACATCAAGATCGTGCGCCCGCCCAAGGGCTCCTGACATGGATGTCAGGCGGATGTGGCCGGCGCTGCTGTTCAGCGTCGGCGTCGCACTTTCGTGCAAGAGCGAGCCTGCGCCACAGACTGGCTCCGCCAGCGTTCAGCAGCCTGAAGCACTCTGCGAGCACGGCGTGCAGGGTGACCTCTGCCCCAAGTGCAATGCCGAGCTCGCCGCTGTCTACCAGCGTCAAGGCGACTGGTGCAGAGAGCATGAGCTGCCTGAGTCGTTCTGCCCGATCTGCCACCCGGAGCGAAAAGGGCGCCCCACCGACGCCGCGAACGAGAGCCCGCAGAAGCCATCGACCAAGGCGCCCGCAGAAGGGATGCGGGTTGAGCTCAAGTCCCAGGCAATCGTGGACGGCGCAGGCTTCGTCACCGTCCGGGCGGTGAAGGCACCGGCCAAGACGAGCCTCCGCTTCCCCGCGCGGCTCGTGTACGATGCGACGCGCACCGCGGATGTCACTGCCAACGCGGGCGGTGTCGTCCGCTCGGTGAGCGTCGATCTCGGCGCGAACGTGGAGGCCGATGCGACGCTGGCGACGCTCGACAGCGCCGCGGTGGGAGGCGACCGGTCCAAGCTTTGGGCCGCCCAGCGACGGCTCAAGGCGGCCGAGGATCGGTTGGCTCGGACCAAGCGGCTCGAAGCCGATGGTGTGTTGCCCATGCGCGACCGCGTCGCGGCAGAGCTCGCCGTCGATGATGCACAGGCCGACGTCTCGTTGCTCGCGACCGAGCTCGCCATCGCCGGCGCGGGCAGCGGGAAGGGCGGGAGCTACACCATCCGGAGCCCCATCGGCGGCGTGATCACGAAGCGCACAGCGAGCATCGGCCGGCTGGTCGAAGAGAGGGACGCGCTGTTCCAGGTGGTCGATCCCAGCGTCATGTGGGCTGAGCTGGATGTGCCAGAGATCAGCGCAGACGCCATTCAAATGGGCGCAGAGGTCGTCGTCACCCTGCCCACGGTGGCCGATGAGGCGTTCGCCGGCGTCGTGGCGTCGGTGCTCCCCGAGGTCAATCCACACACACGGACGGTGACCGCGCGGGTGTCGCTGCAAAACCCGCGGCTGCGGCTGCGCGCGAACATGTTTGGTGAAGCCGCCGTGCTCGGCAAGACCCCCGAGGGGGGAGTGATCATCCCCCGCGCGGCGATTCAAACGGTGGACCGCACGCGCTTCGTGTTCGTGCGAAAGGAGCCGCTGCTGTACCAAGTTCGCCACGTCACCGTCCCATCGAAGGAGGGCGCGACTGCGCTGGTGACTTCGGGGTTGGAGCCGGGCGAAGAGGTGGTCACGGTCGGCAGCTTCTTGCTGAAGACCGAGACGCTGAAGGACAGCATCGGGGCCGGCTGCTGCCCGGACGACTGAGATGCTCGAATTCCTCCTCGCGTGGTCGATTCGACGACGAGCCGTCGTCGCCCTGGGCGCGTTCGCCCTGCTGATCGCGGGCGCGCTGTCCTTTCATCAGCTGCCCATCGACGCGTTTCCGGACACGACCCCTGTACAGGTGCAGATCAACACCAGCGCGCCGGCGCTTGGCCCACTGGAGATCGAGCGCCAGATCAGCGCGCCGATCGAGCAGGCCATCTCGGGGCTCCCGGGCCTCTTGGAGGTGCGATCCGTCTCGCGCTTCGGCTTCTCCCAGGTCACCGTCATTTTCGACGAAGACACAGACATCTACCTGGGCAGGCAAGTCGTCTCCGAACGACTCGCGCAAGTGGCGATGCCGAGTGGGATCGACCGTCCTTCCCTGGGGCCAGTGGCCACCGGTCTCGGCGAGGTCTTCCACTACATCGTGCGCGGCGACGAGACTCGCTCTTTGGCCGACGTACGCGCCACCCACGACTGGGTGGTCGTGCCGCAAATGCGGTCCGTCCCCGGCGTCGCCGAGGTCAACTCTTGGGGCGGCGACGAGCGCCAGATTCAGATCGTAGTCGACCCGATCGCCCTCGAGCAGCGGGAGCTCGGGCTCGCCGAGGTGGTCTCCGCCGTGGAGCGCGACGGTCGCAACGTGGGCGGCGGCGCGATGTACGACGCTGGTGGCTCCTTCCTCGTGCTTGGCTCGGCGCTGTTGACGACCCCGCAGCAAGTGGGCGACATCGTCATCCGCGCCGACCGCGGCGTGCCCACCCGGGTGAAGGACGTCGCAAAGGTCGTCGAGGGCAGGGAGATGCGCCAGGGCGCAGTGACCGCCGACGGTGGGGGCGAGGTCGTGCTCGGCCTCGGCTTCATGCTTCTCGGTGAAAACAGCCACGATGTGACGCAGCTCCTGGCGCTGCGCCTTCGGGACATCCAAAAGACGCTCCCGCCGGGCGTCACGATCGAGCCCGTCTATGCACGCACCGAGATCGTCGATCAAGTGTTGCGCACCGTGCGCACGAACCTGCTGGAGGCGGCGCTGCTGGTGATCGCCGTGCTGTTCGCGTTCCTGGGCAATCTCCGGGCTGGCCTGATCGTGGCGCTCGCCATTCCGCTGTCGATGATGGTCGCCTCCACGCTGATGTTGCGCGCGGGCGTCGCCGGCACGCTGATGAGCCTGGGCGCCATCGACTTCGGTCTGGTCGTCGATAGCGCAGTGATTCAGGTGGAGAACGCGATGCGGCGCCTGGGCGAGGACACCAGCGAGCGGAGCAGGGAAGCGGTGGTCGAAGAGGCGGTGCGCGAGGTGCGCAAGCCGACGATGTTCGGAGAGCTGATCATCTTCATCGTGTACCTGCCCGTGCTCCTGCTCGAAGGCACCGAGGGCAAGATGTTCCGTCCGATGGCGCTCACGATGCTGTTCGCGCTGTTTGGCTCGATGTTGCTCTCGCTGACGGTCGTACCTGCCCTCGCATCATGGCTCCTCCCGCGGCGGCCGAAGCACCACGACACCCTGCTGGTGCGCCTGCTCAAGGCAGGCTACTCGCCCGTGCTGAAGGCAATCGTTCGCACGCCCTCGATCCCCCTCGCGTTCGCGCTGCTGGTCCTGGCCGGAGGACTGAACATCGGGTTGAGGCTGGGATCGGAGTTCATTCCGCGCCTTCAGGAGGGCGCCCTGGTGGTCAACACCGTTCGGCTCTCCGGGGTGTCGCTCGAGGAGTCGGTGCGCTACGGCGGCGAGCTCGAGCGCGTGCTCTTGGCGAAGTTCCCCGACGAGATCGAGCACGTCTGGACGCGCACAGGCACCGCCGAGGTGACGACGGATCCGATGGGCGTGGAGCTCTCGGACGTCTTCATCACGCTGGCGCCCCGCGAACGGTGGAAGCGCGCCAATACGCAGGAGGAGTTGGCCAAGCGAGTCGCCGAGGAGCTCGACGGCTACCCTGGGATGCGCGCGATCATCACGCAACCGATCGAGATGCGAGTGAACGAGATGGTGTCCGGTGTGCGCGCCGATGTCGGGGTGAAGCTCTTCGGGGACGACATCGAGACGCTGAAGACGCAGGCGCGCGTGATCGAGGAGGTGCTGAAGAGCATCCCCGGCGCGACCGATGTCGTCAGCGAGCAGGTGACCGGGCAACCGATGCTGGCGATCGAGGTCGACCGCCCCGCCATCGCTCGGCACGGCATCGCCGCAGGCGACGTGCTCGATGTGATCGAGGCGCTGGGATCGATTCAGGTCGGCACGCTGCAAGAGAACGAGCGCCGCTATCCCATCACCGTGCGGCTCCACGATCGCTACCGCGAGGATCCCGAGGCGGCCGGCAACGTCCTGGTGAGGGCAGCCTCGGGTGACCTGGTGCCGCTGTCACAGCTCGCACACCTCTCTCTCGCGGAGAGCCCCGCGAACGTGCAGCGCGAGTGGGCGAAGAGGCGCATCATCGTGCAAGCGAACGTGCGCGGCCGCGACGTGGCGACCTTCGTGGCGGAGGCGAAGAGCGCCATTCGCGAGAGAGTCGCGCTGCCAGAGGGCTACCACGTGCGGTTCGCCGGTCAGTTCGAGCACCTCGAGCGAGCAAGGCTCCGCCTCCTGATCGTGGTGCCGTTGGCGTTGGCGCTCATCTTCGGCTTGCTGTACGCGACCTACGGTCGCGTGCTCGACGCCGCCCGCGTCTTCTTGGGTGTGCCGTTCGCCGCCGTCGGCGGCGTGGCCGCGCTCTATCTCCGTGGCCTGCCGTTCAGCGTGTCCGCCGCGATCGGCTTCATCGCGCTGTTCGGCGTGTCCGTGCTCGGTGACATGATGCTCGTCTCCACCATCAGGCAGCTGCAATCAGAGGGGCTGCCGCCCATGGCAGCCGTGCGGGAGGCTGCGCTGCAGAGGCTACGGCCGGTGTTGATGACGGCGCTCGTCGCCGCGCTGGGATTCGTGCCCATGGCCCTCAACACGGGCATGGGGGCCGAGGTTCAGCGGCCGTTGGCCACGGTCGTCATCGGCGGGGTCGTGAGCGCCACCGCCCTGACGCTCTTGGTGCTCCCCGCCCTCTATGCGATGTTCACTCGCAGGCAGGCTGGGTCGCCGAGGGTCGGGAGTGACTCGCTTGCCTGAACGGCCACCGCGAGGTAGCCTGTCGGCGGTGCAACGTGACTGGCGAGAGATCAGTGCGAGCCGCCTTCCGCGGCTGATCGCACGCGTCTTGTCCGCTGTGGCGCTCGTGGTCTGCCTTTGGCAGAGCGGGCTCGTCGAGGTGTTCGAGTCCCACGATCTCTCGGCCGCGTGCGAGGACGATCACGGCAGCTGTGACTGTGGCCCCAACTGCCACTGCTGCGTGATGTGCGCCCATCAGGGAGCCCCGACGCTGCTCACAGCCGAGCTGCCTGGACTGCTGAGGCTCTTGGACCTTCGTGAGTTGCAGGCGGCCGTGCCCAGCGGATCCTGGCTCCCGGCGGACCGGGGCCCGCCTGCGAAAGTGCCAAAGCCGCAAGGCTGAGACGAGCCGAGTCGGATCGATTGCCGCGCGTTTTCGGCGCGGTGCGCCTCACGGGTAGCGGCTGACAGCCGCCGTGCGCGCAGCTCCTTTCTCCTTGCAGAGGTGGCTATGATTTCGCGAAGAGTTGTCGCGGTCGCGCTGAGCGCGGCCTGCGCGGTGTGGGTTCGTCCAGGGTCGGCGCAGCAGGCCCCCACGGCCACAGCATCGCCCGCCGCGCTGTCGTTGACGCTCGAGGATGCCGTAGCGCTCGCCCGCAAGAGCGCTCCTCGAGTGCTTGCAGCGCGGGCGCTCGCCCCGGAGGTCGACGGTGAGCGGGCCGAGGCCGCGATCTACCCGCGCTTCAATCCCACCATCGAGGCCGCAGTCGGCCCGCGCTTCAAGGGCGCCGATGCGACCCCTGCCATCTCGGTGGAATACATGCAGATCCTCGGGCTCGGAGGCGGCGTGTCGGCGCGCATCGCAGCGCTGAACGCCAAGATCGACCGCGCCAAGGCCGAGGGCGAAGGCACCACCCAAGGCGTGCAGACAGCCGTCGCGCTGGCCTTCGTGAGGACGCTGTGGGCGAACGAGCGGCTGAAGCTCGCGGAGGACCAGGCTCTCCTCGCCAAGGAGACTGCG
>CAZXMG010000098.1:0-25476 GCA_964641275.1 uncultured Polyangiaceae bacterium | reverse complement strand
GGCGCCGCGAGGGCGCTCGCGCCGTTCGCCCCGGCGCTCGCTACCAGCGTGGGCTCGACGGCGCTTACGCTGCCCTCTTTGTTTGGCGTGTTCGCCAAGATTGGCTCGGTCTTGTACGGGAGCGGCTACGTGCTGCTCGCGTTCTTGCGGGCGGAGCTGGTCGAGCGCTTGGGCTGGCTGAGCGAGGCCCAATTGATCGACGCGGTGGCGGTGGGGCAGGTCACCCCGGGGCCGGTGTTCACGACCGCTACGTTCATCGGCTACGTATTGGCCGGACCCGAGGGCGCGCTGGTCGCGACGGCAGGCATCTTTCTGCCCGCGTTCGTGTTCGTCGCGTTGAGCGGGCCCTTGATCCCGCGGCTGCGGGCCTCGAAGGTCGCCGGAGCCTTCTTGGACGGCGTCAATGTCGCGTCCCTGGTGCTGATGATGATCGTGACCGCGCAGCTCGGCCGCGCCGCGGTGGTCGATCTGCCCACCGCGCTGCTCGCGCTCGGCGCGCTCTTGCTCTTGGGGCGCTTCCGGGTGAGCTCGACCTGGCTCGTGGCTCTGGGCGCGCTCGCCGGCGTGCTGACCCACGCGCTTTCGTCCTAGTCCTGCCAGCGCCCGGCCCGCCCGCGTCAGGAACACCGCACGCGGGCGTCCCTCAGGCGCCGGGACATCCGCAAGGCCGTAGCGAACGGGTCGCGCCTCTCCTCCAAGAGATCGGAGCGGCGCTTAGGCCCTCGGTCGTACTGCAAATCGCCTGCTCGCGTCGGTGCCCCGGCCCATTTCTTCACGAGCTGCCCCATGTCTTACCGAGTCACCATCCCCGAGTCGTCGATCGGTCTTCTGTACGAGGATGGCGCGTTCACGCGCGAGCTCGCCGCGGGAAGCCACCGCCTGCGTCCCTGGTGGGCTCTCTGGGATCGCGTGGCGCGCCGCATCGCGCTCGTGGATCTTCGCGAGCGTTCGCTGACCATCAAGGGTCAGGAGATCCTCACGGCGGACAAGGCGGCGATCCGCATCTCCTTGCTCGTCTACTTCAAGGTGGTGGACGCCAAAGCCGCCCTCCACCACGTGACGTCGTACGAAGAGCGCATCTACGAGGACGTACAGCTCGCGGCGCGGCGCTTCCTCGCGTCGCGGAACCTCACCGACATCCTGAACGATCGCAACGAGATCTCGGACGCGGTGCGCACCGACGTGGCCGTGTCTGCGGGTGGTTACGGCGTCGAGATCGTGCGCGCGGACGTCAAGGACCTGGTGTTCCCGGGCAACCTCCGCGAGATCATGAACCAGGTGCTCGAGGTGGAGCGCCGCGCGGAGGCGCAGCTGATCCAGGCCCGCCGCGAGGCGGAGGTCAAGCGCATCCACGCCGATGCGGATGCGGCCGCGCAGCGCGCAAAGCTCGAGGTCCAGCGTGAGCAGGTGCGCTCCACCGCCGAGGCCGAGCGTGATCGCCAGCGCCTGCGGCTGGCCTGGGAGGTCGAGGAGGCCAACGCGCTCCGCGCGTCTCCTGAGCTGCTCAAGCTGCGCGAGCTCGAGGCGCTGACCGAGATGGCGCGCGCCGGTGGGAAGTTCGTCGTCGGCCTCTCGGGGTCGAGCTTGATGAAGGTCGCCGGCGAGTCGTGAGAGCCTCGCGCCTCCGAGCGTGGAGGCGCGGGCTCTGGGAGGTCGGCGAACGCAGCACTACGCTACGGGCGGCTCCCACAAGCCGAACGCGGCGCCCTGCGGATCCTCGCACGCCGCGCAACGTGCCCCCCCGCGCAGCTGGAACGCTTCCAGGCTCCTGCCAGCACGGCGCCGAACGAGCTCCAGCGCTTCGCCGAGCGACGCGACGCGAAAGAAGAACATCCAATGCGGGTGGATCCCGCGCGCTTCGTCCACCTCGGTGAAGGCTCCCGCGGCGGGGCCGCCCGACTGCCAGGAGAAGGGACGGTGCTCGCCCGGGTCGCCGACATCCACCGGGTCGAGCAGCGCCCACCCCAACAGCTCCGCGTAATGGCTCGCCACGCGCGCCGCGGCTTTGGCGAAGAGCTGGTGCCAGACCACGTCGGAGCGCGGTCGGTCGGCGACCGCGCGCGACAAGCCCACGACTGCTCCGCCTGGATCCCGCAGCACGCTGCGATCCTCTGGGCGGCTTGCCGCGGGGCCGAGGCGCACCGCCCCGCGTGCGAGCAGGCGCTGCTCCAATCCGAGCACGTCGTCCGTGGCCACGTGTCCCAACCAGTGCGGTACCGCCCCGCGCGCCCGCGCGAGCTCCGGCAGCGGCTCGACGTCCTCGGAGCCCTGCTCGAGCAGCTCCTCGTAGAAGGCGCGCGCAGCGGCTACGTCGGTCGTGCGCAGCTGGTAGCGATGAAAGCGGGCGGAGCTCATGTCGGCGCAGCAGCCTACCAGAGAGGCCACTCGCAGGCGGAGGCCGGCCGATTGACGCGCCTCGCAGCGTGAAGGAGCCTGCGCCATGCTCGATCGGTTGGTCGGCAGAACGCGGGAGCTCGAGCGCCTCGAGCGCTCGCTGGAGCGTGCTGCTGGCGGCGCGGGCTCGGTGGTGGTGGTCCGCGGCGAGCCGGGGATGGGCAAGACGTCGCTCTTGAGCGCGTTCGCCGCCATTGCGGAGCAGCGAGCCGCGGTGCTGTGGGGGGCATGCCTGGAGGGGGGCGCAGCGGCGCCGTTCGGCGCGCTGCGAATGGCGCTGGGATCGAGCGGGGTCGAGGACGAGGTGGAGCGCGCCCGCGCGGAGCTCGGTGCGTCCGCGGCGGTGTTGACCGCGCTGCTGCCGGGCCGGTCGGTGGGAGAGCTTCTGCCGGCGGTGCCTCTGGCGCCGTGGCATGCGCAGCTGCGCTTGTTCGAGGCGGTGGCGCGGCTGCTGCGCGGCGTGGCGAGGGTGCGACCCGTCCTACTGGTGATCGACGACCTGCAGGTGATCGACGCGGATAGCGCTTCGCTGCTGCTGTTCCTATTGGCCAGGGTGCCGCGCGAGCGCTGGCTGCTCGCGCTGGCGATGCGCTCCACCGCGGAGCTTTCGCCGACGGTGATCGAGGCGATCTCGCGCGTGCCAGCCGCGGAGCACATCGAGCTCTCGGGGCTCGACGTGGAGTCTGTGCGCGCGCTGGCTTCGGAGCAGCTCGGTCGACCGGCCCCCGACCGGCTCGTCGAAGCGCTGCTTCGAGACACCTCCGGGGTGCCGTTCTACCTTCGCGAGCTCTTGCGCTCGGTCGAAGACGATGCGTTGCCAAAGCGGGCACCAGCCAGCTTGCGTCTCGCGCTCGAGGCGCGCTTGTCGAGGTTGTCCGCGGCCTCACGCGAGGTCCTGGAGGTCGTGGTGCTGGCTCCTCGGCCCTTGTCGCTCGCGCTGGTCGCCGATCTGATGGGCGTCGCCCCGGCGGAGGCGCTGGAGCGGCTCGAGGAGCTCGGTCGCGCGGGGATGCTGCGCGTGGAGCCTGGCGGCGGCTACGCGCCCCATCACGCCATCCTCCGCCACACCGTCCTCGATGGGCTCCTACCGGACCGCTGCGCGTGGCGCTGCCGGGAGATGGCCCAGCTGCTCGCAGGCCGCGCTCGAGAGGAAGACGCGGATCTGATCGCGCTCTTGTACTGGCGCTCGCGCGATCTCCCCGGCGCACAGGGCGGGGCTCCGTGGGCGATGCTGGGCGCGCGGCGCGCGACTCGCGCGCTGGCGCACGAGCGCAGCGCCGAGCTCCTGCAGATCGCGCTCGATCTGATGCTGCCAGGCGATCCCGGTCGAGGTGGCGTGCTGGTCGAGCTCGCGGAAGCACAGAGCGCCGCGCTCCGGTTCGAGGCCGCTCAGCGCTCGCTCACGCTCGCGCTCGACGAGGGGGTGCTGGCCGGTCGCGTGGTGTCGGTGCTGCGTGGGATGAAGCAAGGGGGAGCCCCCGCGGACTTGTGGCGGCCCGCGGTCGATCGAGCGATCGAGGACGCGTCGCTGACTACGAACGACCGAGCTCGCTTGGCGTCCCTCGAGGAGCGAATCGCACCCTTGTCGCGCGGGCCATGGTTCGTGAGCCGCTGGATCGCGCCCGAGCCTTCGCACGTCGCCGCGCTGCGGGCGACGGGAGAGGACGATGATCTGGTCGCCTCGCTCTCCCCCTATGCCCCGCGCACGCGCGAGGAGACCGAAGCGCTCGAGCGGCGCGTGGCGGGCATGGTGGCTGGGAGCGCGAGGATTGGAGCGTGGGATGCGCTGGTGCGCGATTGGCTGCACCGGCACAGCGACTACCGGAGAGCCTCGCGGGGGGCGCGTGCGCTGCTCGAGGAGAGCCAGCGGACAGGTCACCTCCCCGGAGAGGCCGAGGGCCACTACGCGCTCGCGAAGTGCTGCGCGATCCTGGGCGACCTGGACCAGGCGGGTAGGCACGCGGCGCTGGTGCCAGTCATCGTCGAACGGCTGGGCGCCGCGCATCGGCTTCGGTTCGCGGCGCTCACGGCGCTCCATTTCGAGATCCACTACTTCGGAGGCGGCCCGTGGGCGGAAATCGCCGAGCAAGCCGTGCGCTTCGCGCGCCAGACGGAGGCCGGCCAGACACCGCTCGGCCTGCTGGCCCTCGCGCTCGGCGCGCTGGCGTCGTCGTTGGCGGGCGACGCGGGAACCGCCGCCGAGATCGTGACTGCGCTCCCGGAGCTCGTCGCGCGCTTCGAGCTCCACGACTACCAGCGCAAGGCCGCGATCGACCTGGGCGCGACCGCGGCGTTCCAGCTCGGTCTCCGTGAGCGTGCGGAGAGCTACCGCCAGCTGTTGCTCTCTGCGCCGGTGTCGGAGGGGACCGCGCCCGTGTGCTCGACCGACCTGTGCCTGGCCCGCATGGCGGCCCTGCTCGGCGATCGTCGCGAGACGCAGCGGCGCTATCGGCGCGCGCGGGCGTGGGCCACGGAACGCGGGGCGAGGCCCTTGGCCGCGATCGCGCAGTTCGAGGCGGGGCTCGCCGGCGGCGCACGCCGCGGCATGCTCGCGGCCCGCGAGGAGGTGCGCGAGGCGCAGCAAGCCTTCGAGGCGATGAAGATGGTCCCTTGGACCCGCGCCGCGAGAGAGGTGTTGGGCGAGCCGAGGGCGCTTCCGGATGGTCTCACGCTGCGCGAAGCAGAGGTGATGGCGCTGGTCGCACGAGGCCTCGCGAACAAGGAGGTGGCCACGGAGCTGGGGGTGAGCGCGGCCACGGTCCAACGCCACCTGGCCAACGCCTACGGCAAGCTGGGCCTCAGCAGCCGCACGCAAGCTACGGCCTACGTTCTACGCGTGGGTCTCGACTACATGGCTGGGCCGCGACGATCTACATGATCTGGTGGATCGAGTGGCGCCGCCTCGCGCCCTACGTTGGCGGGGTGTCGGCGGGCGTCGCTGGCGGTGGAGGTCACCATGGCATCTGACAAAAGGACTTACGTCTTCGTGCATGGGTCGTGGCATGGCGCGTGGTGCTGGTTCAAGCTGCTTCCCCGGCTCGAGGCCCACGGGCATCGCGCCATCGCTTTGGATTTGCCCGGGCACGGCACCGCGTGGCAGCCGGCTCACGAGGTGACGCTCGACGCGTACGTCACGGCCGTGGCGAGCGTGCTGGACCAGCAGCCGGAGCCGGTCGTGCTGGTGGGGCACAGCCGCGCGGGGATCGTCATCTCCCAGGTCGCGGAGCTGCGCCCCGCCAAGATCGCGCACCTGGTCTACTTGGCGGCCTTCTTGATCCCACATGGCGAGTCGATGCTCGACACCGCCACGACCGACAGCGAGTCGCTGATCGTGGCCAACCTGGTGTTCGATGACGCCGCCGGATCGCACATGCTCCGGCGCGAAGCGTTCCGCCAGGCCTTGTATGGCGACTGCAGCGCCGAGGACGTGGCGCTCGCGAGCCACTTGCTCACACCGGAGCCGAACGCCCCGGTCGGGACCAAGCTCGATCTGGGAGAGGGCTACCGCGCGGTACCCAAGACTTACATCGAGTGCCGGCAGGATCGGGGCGTGTCGCCCCGCCTGCAGCGGAGGATGCAAGAGCGGGTGGGCGTCGATCGGCAGCTCTCGCTCGACACGAGTCACTCGCCGTTCTTCTCTGCGCCCGAGGCGCTCGCGACGCTGCTCGAGAGCGTGTGAGCCTCCACGCGCCCATGGCAGAGGCGCCACTCGGTGCTGGCCACGCGGGTCGCGAGCTCTTGATCGTGGGTCGCGAGCAAGATGGCTCCCGGAAACGCTCGTAGCGCGGCCTCGACCCGCTCGATGGACGAAAGGTCCAAGTGGTTCGTCGGCTCGTCGAGCACCAACCCCGCCACGCCGCGACCCAGGCCCAGGGCTAGCCGCAGCTTGCGACCCTCGCCGGGAGAGAGCGCGCCCGACGCCAGCACCCGCTCTGGCTCCAGGCCGAGCGCAGCCACGATCGAGAGGACCCGGCCCCGCGATTCTCGCTCGAGACCGCGCAGGGCCATGAGATCTCGGGCGCGGTCCAAGGTGGAGAGCTCCTGCGGGAGCACCAGCAAGCGGTCGTTCGCCAAGCGGCTACCCAGGCAGAGCCGGGTGAGCAGGGTGCTCTTGCCCACGCCATTGTCGCCGGTGACCACCACGCGATCGTCGCGCCGCCACACCACGCGCACCTCGCGGAGGAGCACCCGCTGCGCGACCCGGAGCTCGTCGAGCTCCAGGCTCGCGAGGACGGGCTGCGGAGGTCGCTCCCAATGGGCGAAGACGGAGCGTCCGAGCTCGATCGACTTCTCGAACGACGGCACCTCCGTGCGCGCGCGCTCCAGCGCGTGGCGGGTGACGGCCACCTGGCGAGACTTGCGGGCCTCGGCCCAATCCGCGCGGGTCTGGGCGCCCATGCCGCGCGCGTCGGAGTCGTGGCGGCTGCGGCTGCGAGCGCGCCTGCTGCGCTGGTGCTCGGCCGAGTCGCGCGCCCGCCGCTCAGCGCCGAGCTGCTCCTGGAGCGTCGCGACGACCGCCTGCGCGCGCGCGCGGGATTGGATCGCCTGTCTGCGCTCGCGCTCCCACTCGCCGTGGGCCCGCGTGTACGGGAGCGGCTTGTGTGACAGCGCGCCGGCCGCGATGCGCAGGGTGTGCTGAGTCAGCCGGTCGAGCAGCGCGCGATCATGCGACACGATCACGCCGATGCCGCGGAAGTCGGCCAGCGCTCGCTCGAGCCAGCTGCGCGCGCCGCCGTCCACGTGGTTGGTGGGCTCGTCGAGCAGCAAGACGTCCGGCTTGGCTGCGAGCGCCGCGGCGATCTGCCAGCGCTTTCGTTCGCCTGGGCTGAGCGTGCTCCAGCGCTCGACCTCGCTCGGATCGAGCGCGAGCTCGGCGCGCAGCCGTTGCTCCGCGCCGGAGGTGGCGGCGCCGAGCGCCTCCACCGCGGGGTGCTCGTGCTCCACCTCCTGCGGACACAGCGCGACCGAGAGGCCACGCGGCTCGCGTCGCACCTCTCCCTCGTCTGGTGCGAGCGTCGACGCCAAGAGCTGCAGCAGCGTGGACTTGCCGGCGCCGTTCGGGCCGACCAAGCCGGTGAAGCCGCGCTCGAAGCGGTGCGACGCGTGATTGAGGACGGGGGCTCGGCCCCCAAAAGAGAACGAGACGGAACGAAGGCTCACTGCCAGCATGGTGGCTCCTGACGTCTGGGCCCCCTGCGCGCGCGGCGACCGCGCCGCGTGGCGGAGAGGGGCGAGTGGACGAGTCAGGAGCGGGTGAGCATGCGAGCTCGACGCGAGGCGAGCGCCGGCAAGATGACGACGCAGGCCGCCGCTGTCAACCGGCGGCCTGGGCCGAGCGCGGATGATGGGGTGATCGTCGGCACGCGGGTGGTTGGCAACCGAGAGCACAGCCACGGAGCGCCGCCTGCGCAGCGTGCGCAACGCTCAGGGGAAGTGGCGGCGCCTGGACCTTTTCCGAAGCCTGGCGTCGCCGCGCTCCGAATCCGGACGGCGGTCACCGCAGCGACCTGCGAGCTCACCCCGGATCCGAGTCGTTTCCGCCAACGAAGGCCGCGCCGTGAATGGTCGGCCATTGCGTCTAGACGCCGATCAGATCCTCGGCGGGATCTGGGGCGGGATGTTCCACGTCGAGTCGACGGGCGACCACGACCAGCTCGAGCCGGACCGAACGCTCCTCGAACGCGGGCTCGAGACGTTTCATCTCGGACATGGCGGTCCCGTAACCCGCGACGCGTTCGAGCAATGGGGCCGGAGCTGGCCGGACAAACCCTGTTAGGTTGTAGGGGTGGGGAACGAAGAGAAGAAGACGGAAGACGCCTTCGAGGCGAGCGAGATGCACGATGGCGCGCGGATCGTTCATCGCGACAAGAAGGTCTCGCGCGGGATGGCGGCGCTCCTCGCGGCCCCCGGCCTCTTGACGATCGCGCTTGGAATCTTCATCGGCTTCGTGAACAGCTCGTCGGAGAAGCCTCTCCCGAGCGCAGCGCTGCCGATCGTGATCGGTGCGCTCGTCGCGATGGGGCTCGGCTTCTTGCTCCTTGGGGTGATGTTCGGCGTGCTGCGCACGGTCGTCACCGAGCAGGCGGTTCACGTGAAGTACGGCCTCTGGGGGCCGACGATCCCCCTCTCCTCGATCCTCGCGTGCCGCATCGTCGAGTACGACTGGACGCAGTACGGCGGTTGGGGGCTGCGGCGCGGGAAGAAGGGTTGGGCCTACGTGCCGACGAACGGACCGTGCGTCGAGATCGAGTACCGCGAGGACGGTGAGGACAGGCACGTCCTCATCGGCGGAGAGAACGCGTCCGCGACGGTGCACGAGATCAACCGGCAGCTCGCCATGTCACAGGCCCACCGTCGGGTCTCGGGATCCGCAGCGCGCGTCGTCGACGAGGAATTCGAAGAACGCGAGGAAGAGGCGCAAGAGGCGGACGAACGAGCGCGAAAGCAGGCGAGGTGACCTCGTTCACGTGAGGCGCTGGCGCGCGGGAGCCACGGCGGAGGTAGGGACATCCTGGGCCGGGCTCCTCGCGCGGATGATGGCGGGCGAGGCTCGTGTCAACCGACCCGCCTGGGGCACGCGGGTGGATCAGGAGGTGCCCAGCGGCGAGGGAGCCGACCTGGGGCTAGCGGCACAAGTATCGAAAATCACGAGCAGTTGGCCAGGTGAGGGGGCGTAGCATGATGTGTGCATGGCGCGGCGCATGCGACTCTCCGCCCTGGCTCTCTGCTGCGTGGTCTCCGGTTCGGCGCTGACCGCTTGCGACACCTCCGAGGTGGAGAGCGAGGAGAGCAACATCAGCCAGACGCTCACCCTGCGGTTCGAGGCCAAAGACGGCGTGGTCTCGCTCAAGAGCAGCGGCAAGAAGCTGAGCTGCACGGAGCGCTTCGACGGCCTCGCGGGGGAGCGCGTCACCTGCAACCGCTCAGGCGAGAAGGTGCAAGTGATCGTGAAGTCCGCGGGCGACTCGGTGGTGGCAGTGCGCGATCAGGGGGGCAAGCGCAGCTACTACAGCTGCACGCCCAGCGGCGAGGTCGAGGGGCTGCCGGCACAGATGAAGTGCAAGGTGACCAAGATCCGTCCGCGTGGTGCAGGCGGCTTGTCGTCGCCGTTCGACTCGAGCGTCGAAGGGATCTCGGTGCCCAACACCCACTGGGTCGACGAAGAGAGCGGCGTGCTCCGGGGCATGGAGCCGCGCACGCCGGATCAGTTCGCGGAGCTCAAGGGCGCCGGCGTCGAGCGCGTGGTGATCTTCAAGAACACGACCGGCCAAGACGACGTGGGCGAGGAGATCGAGAAATGGGATCTGCCCGAGGAGGACGTGCTGCACGTGCCCTTCAAGTGGAAGGATCTGGATGGCTTCACCACCACCTGCGAGCAAACGCTGGAGGCGCTCCGCTTCGTGCGGGAGAGCGTCGAGGCCGAGCAAACGGTGTTCTTCCACTGCACCGTCGGTGAAGATCGCACGGGTTTCTTGGCTGCCATCCACGCGCAGCTGTTCGAGGGACAAGACGCGCGCGCGGCCTTCGATCGAGACATGTGCGAGCGAGGTTATGGCACCGGCAACCCGCAGAAGCCGGGCTTCGTGGTCGGCAAGCTCGAGGACGGGCTCACGCCGACCTACCGCGCGATGGCGTTCCTGATCTCCGAGGGCATCCTCACGAGCGAGCTGGACGATGCTGCGTGCGCCGCCGAGCCGGACGTGCCGGAGGAGTTCCTGGAAGAAGCGCTGACCTGCGGCACCTCGACCACGCTCGTCCCGTAACGCTCAGGGCATCGAGTTGGGAGGCGGCAGGGGCTTGCCCTTGCCGACCGACTGGGCCACCGCCAGGGAGAAGCGGCGCAGCGCCAGCTCGCACTTGGTCTTGCCGGGCTCCTTGTCTGCGTCGGGCGCATCGCACGCGCGGGTCCAGGCGGCGCGCAGCTGCTCGAGCTGCTTGTCTTCGCCGAGCGCGGTGCGGAACGCGGGGTCGAGCTTCTTCCACTGGATGTTGGCGGGCACGGCCGCGCCGGGCTTGTGGAAGCTCACCTCGTCCTCCATCAGAGACACGCACGTCCCGTCCCAACGCAACACCTCGAAGGCCTGGCCTCCCATCCCCAGGCTCGCGCCGGCGCCGGCCTTGGTGCTGAGCACGAGCACCTCTTCGTTGGCGCGAAGCTCGCGCAGCTCTCCACGTCCCCCCACGTGCCAGGCCTTGAAGCTCCTTCGCAGGTACGCCCGCTTCCACGGGGTGTTGGGGGCGAACAGGTGCAGCGCCACCTCCGGGTAGCTGCCATTGCAGAGCCGCTCGGCGAAGTCGGGTGGCAGCGGGCATGCGGAGGCGTCCCCGGCGCTGGCGGCGCATGCCTTCGGCAAGCTCTCGGGAGCGGGCTCGGGCTCTGCGATCGGCGCGCTGGCCGCCACCGGCTCCATCATCGCTGCTGTCGCCACCACCGGAGGGGCTGGCGTGCCACCGCAGCCGACCAGAGCCAGGATCGTGAGCGAGCTCGCGACGCGCATGACCGACGAGTTTCTCACAGCTCGGCGTTCATGGGAGGCGCTTCGCGGGAGACCACAGCAGCGCACACTCACTCTTTGAGCTCGTGAAGCGAAAGGGACGGCCTTGTGAACGCGCGGATACGGAGCGGGCCGTGCGCCTCTTCCCTGGCGCGCGAGAGATCTCGGAAGTGCTTGGAAAATGAGAGCGGCTGCCCTGTTTGGCGGGGCCTGGAACGCTGCGTGCAACTGCGGGCCACGGAGGTTCTTGCTTATGTCGTTCGCTTCGCCAGCTTCTCGCGTTCTCTTCCTTGCGCTCGCGCTGCCTTGTTTGCCGCTATTGACGGGTGCCGCTGGGGACGGCTGCGCCGCGGTCTCGAAGTCGCCCGCGCCCGATCTGAGCGGTGAGTGGGCGATCACCTACGAGGATGCGCTGGGTGTGGAGATCAAGATTGGGGGCGCCACCTACAACGCCGAGCTCGCGTCCGAGGGCGGGACCGTCACCATCGAGCACGAGGGAGCCACGTTGGAGTTCGATCTCGACTGCTCTCGCCCGGAGGTGGTCTGCCCCAGCGAGGCATGGCCGGAGTCCGTCTCGATCGCTCAGGACAACAGCGAGGCCGAGCACCAGATGATCGTCACGTTGCCGTTCCAGAGCTGCTCGACGGCGTTGGTTCCTGCCGACCCAGAGGCCTGCGGGGAGGGAACCAACAACCCCGACTGCGTCGACGTGTGCGACGGCGAGATCGAGGTCGAGGAGAAAGAAGCCTTCGGCGTGATCGGCGAGACCGGCGACAGCTTCCGCCTGTACCTCGGTGCCGGAATTGCCTCGAACGGCATCAACTGCGCGCTGCTGGGCTGGTCGGTGGCGGACGCCGCCCTGGAGACCAAGGGCGAAGAGACCGAGGAGTGGCAGGCCACCGACATGAACGACGGCGTCGTCACCGTCGCGTATGCCGGCGGTTGCTTGTGGGTGGCTCAGGTCGACGCGGATCCCGAGCTCGAAGCGGCGGTGCTCGGCGCGAGCGTGACCTTCACGGTGGGCTTCACCGGCGCTCGGAAGTGAGCCCCAACCGGAACAGCGCGGCCTTGTTCCCCGATACCGCGAGCGAGCGACTCAGGAACTGATCGAACACCGCCTCGAGCTGCGCTGCCGGCTCGGGGCCTTCGAGCACGGCGAGGGCGCGCGCCACCGCCTCGATGGTGGAGAGCAACCCAGGCGCAGCGGCGCGTCTCAGGAGGTAACGAGAGGGAGGGCCCGCCGCGAGCTGGATAGGCTCCGCGCCGAGGAGATCGCCGTCGCGTTTGGTCGCTCGCTGCGCTTGGCGGAAATTGCCGTCAGGGACGAGCAACACGACGTTGGGCCCAGCGTGCTCGGGCCCGAGGGTGGTCGCGTCCTCGCTGGGGTAGAGCAGCAGGCGGCGGCCTTCCGGCAGGGGGGCGCGCGCCGCGTCGTCGAGCAAGCCTCGCACGCGGATTTCTGCGCCGACGAGCGAGCCCGCCACTAGTCGCGCGGTGTTCGACGTCTTCCTCCGCTCGGCGTGGTGCATCACGATCACGACCCGGGTGCGCACGGCGATGCGTGGCAGCTCGGCGCACATGCAGTGATCCACAGGCAGCGCGCACCAGCGGCAGCGCGTGAGCCCACGCGGGACGCGGGGTCTCGGCAGGCGGGCGTCCGCCGTCATCAGCCCGAGTCGCCGATCAGCCAGGCGAAGGCTCCGCTCATGATCGCGCTCGCCTCGGGGCCGTACTCGCCGTGGCGTGCGTCCTTGAGCTCCATGTAGCGCACGCGATTGCCGCGCTTCTTGAGCTTCTTCTCTGCTTCGCGCAGGTGCTCGCGTTGGTCGTGGTCGCCCACCAACAGCAGCACGGCCTCGGACTTGGTCAGGCTCTCCTCCCGCGGGGCGCGCGGCCCGCCGATCAGCATCGGGCGGGGGTAACGCTCGGGGTAGCGGGTGGCGAGCGCCTCGGCGCGCAAGGAGCCCTGCGAATAGCCGACGACGAGGCGGCGCTTGTCATCGAGCGGCAAGCCGAGCTCGGCCCGAACTGCGGCGACGGCCTTCGTGATGCGGCGGTCGAGCGCCACGGTGTCGGCGCTCCACTTGAAACGCGTGCCACCCTTGCACTTTTCGTCGCCCAAGAAGGAGATCAGTGTGCCGTGTTTACGGACTGCGTTGGCCCACACCAGGAACGCGCTCGGATCCCCACAGCGTCCGTGCAGGTACACGATCGGCGTCGGACCTTCGCCCGCCACCACCAACACGGGCTTGTCGAAGGGCACCTTCACCTTGGTCGCAGTCGCAGCCGTAGCGTCCGGTTCTGGCTCGGCCGGCGGCGCCTCCGCGGCCTCGCTCTCCACCGTCGGCGAAACGGTCTGCGACGCCGGCGGGGTGGCCGCCGGCGCCGCGCTCGCGTGCTGCGGCGCCACTCGCGCCGCTGGTTGGTCAGGCCCCTGACGGGGCGCGCAGCCGACGAGCGCCAAACAAGCGAGCAAGCGACCGAGCTTCACGACACCTCCATCGTAGAGCTGCGCGGGGCTCCGGGCCAACCGCGCGGAGCCGAGCGATAGCGATTCGCAACCCGGGCGGCGTGTACTACGTTGCCGTCAGCATGAGCCGAGCCGACGATCCCGCGGGCAGCGAGCTTTTCCGGTCCGAAGCGCTGGCCGAGGCCGCGCAGCGCAAGCTGGCGGAGGAGGGCAAGGCCAACCTCACCGATCGCTGCCCCGAGTGTGGAGCGCTCGGCAGCTTGGAGGAACAAGACGACGGCGTGGTCCGCTGCATCGACTGCGACGTCGTGGTCGGGGCCAGGTCGCCGCTCGGAGGCTTGGGTCGGAAGTAGTGGCTCCGGGGCTGCGCATCGCTCAGGTGCTCTCCAGCCTCCACACCGGGGGCGCGGAGCGGGTCGCGCTCTTGCTCGTGGAGCGGCTGGTGCGGCGCGGGCACGACGTGACGCTCGTGTCCCTCGAGGAGCCCCCTCACGGCGCGCTCGAGACCGAGTTCGCGGCCGCAGGAGCGCGCGTGCTGCGCGTCGAGAAGCGACCCGGCGGGTTCGATCGCACCCTGGCGCTGCGGCTCCTCTCCCTCTTTCGCCGAGAGCGCTTCGACGTGGTCCACACCCACAACCCGCTGCCGCTGATCTATGCGGCGTTGGCGGGGCGGCTCTCGGGCGCGCGTGCGATCCACACCAAACACGGTCCGCACCCGGACTCCCAGCTGAGGCTGATGTTGCGCCGCGTGGGCGCCGCGGCCACTCACCATTTCGTGGCCGTCAGCGACGCGACGGCGCAGTTCTCGCAGACCCTGTACGAGGTCGTCCCGTGGAAGCTCGAGGTGGTCCAAAACGGCACCGACCTCGAGCGCTTTCGCGAGGATGCCGACGCGCGTGCGCGCACCCGCAAGGAGCTCGGCGTGCCGCCGGACGCGTTCGTGTTCGGCACGGTGGCGCGTATGGCCAAGGTGAAGAATCACCCGCTCCTGGTGCGTGCCGCGGCGCCGCTGCTCGGTCCGCGCGTCAGGTTGGTGATCGTGGGCGACGGCGCCGAGCGCGCCGCGACGGAAGCGCTGACCCGCGAGCTCGGCGTGAGCGCGTTCTGCCACTTTCCTGGCGAGACCAAAGAAGTGCCGCGCTACCTCGCGAGCTTCGATCTGTTTGCGCTGAGCAGCGAGTCCGAAGGGCTGCCTCTGTCCATGGCCGAGGCGATGAGCGTGGGGATGCCGATGGTGTCGACCGCGGTGGGTGGCGTCCCGCTGGTCGTGGACGACGGCGAGACGGGCTTGCTCACGCCGGCCGGCGACGAAGCCGCATTGCGCGCCGCGCTGTCGCGTTTGCTCGAAGATCGCGCGCTCGCGAAGCTCATGGGCGAGCGCGCGAGAGAGGTCGCCCACGCGCGCTACTCCGCGGAGCGCATGGTCGACCAATACGAGGCGCTGTACACCCGATAGCGATCCCCGAGGTCCGTGGTAGGCTCTCTCGATGCGTTGGGGAGCGTGGAAAGTGCCGGTGTTGGGCGGGACGTTCGGGTTGGCGTTTGCGCTGAACCCGGCGTTCGTGAGCGGTTGTGGCCTGTTCGGTCCGAGCTTCGAGTTCGGCGAGGCGGACGTGGTCGCGCTGATGGCCAACGAGAGCCTGCTCGGGCCGCACCGATTTCGACAAGGCGACGCCGAGTACGTGCTGACCGTCGAGCTCGAGCAGCGACGTGGCAAGGATCAAACCTCGCAGGTGGCCGCCGTGGTGCGCGAGGCCCACGCTTGCTCCGGACGCACCTTCTTGCGCAGCGCCGGCGCCTGCCTGGACACCACCGACATGCCCGTCGAGGGGCGCGTGAAGCTCGTCAAGCTCGGCTCGCCCGAGATCGCGATCGCGGACGTACCCGCCAGCGGCTCGCTCGAGATCCACGGGCTCGAGCTCGACAATGCGCGCCTCGATCTCGAGGGAGAGGGATACTCGTTCGAGCTGCGATCGACCGATGCTCGGCGCTTCGAGCTCGCGCGCATCACGTTGCCGAGCACCGAGCAGGGCAAGTCGTTCTACTCGAATTGACGTTGGCGGCGCTGGGCGACCACGCTCCGAGGCGGGCGACCATGCGCGCGGCGCGGTGTGGTGTCCGCAGAAGTGGTGGACCTGTCGAACAGGTGGGTGTGTTTTGCGGCGCCGCCCGGCGCCGCCCGGCGCTGGCGCTTCGCGCCACGCGCCGCAGCTGGCGAGGCCGCCGGCTCGATGCAGCGAGCGTAGCGCCGGAGGCGCAAGCGAGCCCGGATGGGGCAGACACTTGGGCGCCGGTCAGGTCGAGGGCTCGCTGCCGGGGCGGCTGATGAGGCCCATGCGCACCAGCTGGTCCTCGCGCGTGACGGCGGCGCGCGCGACGGTGGCCCACTCGTCGTACCAGGCTCGCAGCGCAATCAAGCGCGTCTCGTGATCGGTGGGGTGGACGCCCCGCACGAGCGGCGGCTTGCTGGTCGCGGGGCGCGCCTTCTCGACGAGCGCGCGCAGGCGAGTGCGCTCCTCTTTGGTGATGCCCCGCTTGGCCAAGGCGGCGAGGGCGGACTTGTCCTCGAGCCGCGAGGCCGAACGCGCGGGATCCGACTCCAGCGCGTCGAGCCGATCGAGCAGGTGCCCCACGCCCGTGACGGCGCTCGCTCCTTGGCTCGGTGCTAGCCCGCCGAGCACGAAGCGGGCCTGCTCGGGGTAGCGGCGACCGAGCGTGGCCTCGATCAGGCGGAAGCCCACCTCGTCCCATTGGTCCACCTCCACCACCGCGTCTTGCACGGCGAGATCGAGCTGCTCGGGCCAGACCACGTCGTCCGAGCCGATGCACTCCCGCAGGAGCTCGAGGCCCTCGTTGTGATCTTCCGGACCGTAGCCGTGGCGCGCGAGCAGCGCGCGCACCGACAGGCTCATGGCGATGGCGTGCAGCAGCTGGGCGGCGCGCAGCGGCGCGGCCTCGAGCTTGGCGCGTGCGTGCGTCAGAACCGGCATCGAGAGGGGGGCTTCATCCATCACGGGAGACCTCGCGGGGTGGGCGACCCGCAGCCTACCAGGCTGTCAACCCGCCGACGAATCTGGGATGATCGATGCGTGACCGAGCGCGCCTCGATCGTGTGCTTCGCGCTGCTCTGCGGGTGCGATGAGCCCACGCCGCAGCCCACCCCACAACCCGAGCCTGATCCGCTGCTGATCGACGATCCGTACGGGTTGCCGCAGCCCCTGGTGGCAGAGGACGGAACGCGAATCGACAGTGAGCAGGCGTGGCGCGAGCTGCGTAGGCCCGAGACGTTGGAGCTGTTTGCGGAGCACGTGTTCGGTCACACGCCGGTGGAGGTCCCGGAGCTCGCGTTCGAGGTGCTCGAGGAGGACCGAGCGGCGCTCGGCGGCGTGGCGGTACGTCGGCAGGTCCGCATCGCGCTCGCGGCGGACCCCGACGCTTGGGGCATGGATCTGTTGCTCTACTTACCGGTGGGTGCGGAGGGGCCCGTGCCTGTGTTTCTCGGCATGAACTTCGGCGGCAACCACACCGTGCACGAAGATCCTGCCATCGTCCTCACGACGAGCTGGGTGGAGAACAAAGAGGAGTGGGCGGTCACGGAGAACGTGGCTACCGAAGCGGGCCGCGGCACCCGCTCCTCGCGCTGGCCGATCGAGAGCATCCTCGCGCGTGGCTATGGCTTGGCCACCGTGTACTACGGCGACGTCGACCCCGATTACGAGGCGTTCGACAATGGCATTCACCCCTTCTTCTACGCGGCTGGCCAGACCGCCCCGCTGCCCCACGAATGGGCGTCGCTGGGCGCTTGGTCGTGGGGCTTGAGCCGCGCGTTGGACTACCTGGTGACCGACCCAGAGGTGGACGGCGCGCGCGTGGCCGTGATGGGCCATTCCCGTCTGGGTAAGGCTGCGCTGTGGGCGAGCGCGCAGGACGAACGTTTCGCCATGGTGGTGGCCAACAACTCGGGCGAGCTCGGCGCGGCGCTCGCTCGGCGTCGACAGGGGGAGACGATCGCCGCGGTCAACGCGCTGTTCCCGCATTGGTTCGCGGGCCACCTGCGCGCGTACGACGAGCGCGAGGACGAGCTGCCGGTCGACATGCACCAGCTCATCGCGCTCTCGGCCCCGCGGCCCGTCTACATCGCCAGCGGCGCGGACGACTGGTGGGCCGACCCCCAGGGCGAGTTCGAGGGCGGCAAGTACGCCGGCGTGGTGTTCGAGCTCCTCGGCCACGAAGGGCTGACGGACGACGTTTGGCCCGCGGTCGATCAGCCGCTGCTCAGCCGCGTGGGCTACCACGTGCGGCCGGGCGGCCACGACGTCACGGAGGCCGACTGGCAGCGCTTCATGGACTTCGCCGACCTCGAGCTGCGTTGACTTCTCGGGCTAGCGCTGACGCGCTACGCCCTCGGTCGCGCCGCGCTTGGCGCTCTCGCGCCTACGCGCGGCCATCCGGAGACCACATCACCGCCGCGCGGCTCGGTCGACCAGCTTCGCGAGCGAGAAGAACCCGACCGCCTGGTTGTAGGCGTCGTCCGCCGTTTGGCCTTGGGGCTCGCGGTGCTGCCGGACGACGACGATGCGGCGATCCGGGATCACGAGCAGGTGCTGCCCGAGCCAGCCGTCGGCCGCGAAGCCGATGACGGGGCCGGGCGTCTCCGCGAAGGGGACGACGCCGCGTTGGACCACCGAGGCCAAGCTGGCGCGCTCGCCTTCGTCGAGGCGTGCTCCGACGTCCATCCAGAACGCCGAGACACCGGTCGTGTACTTCTTGCCCACGAGGGGCGTGAGCTTGGCACCAGCCCCGAAGCCGGCCATCTTGAGCTCGTCGAGCTTCGCGTTCGTGAGCTCGAGCGTCCACGCGCCGTACCGCAGCCACCAGAGCAGGCCATGGCCGGAGCGGGGCACCGCCTCGGTCGAGGAGGCAGCGACCCACGCCTCTGGCAGGACGCGCACCTCGCCGTAACGTCCCTTGTCGAGCATGACTTGACCGAGCTTGGCGAGATCCCGTGCGTGCAACGCGAGCCCGTAGAAGGCTTGCACGTTGCCGGCCTTGTCCTTCGCCCATTGCCACTCGACGATCCCCAGGGGCGCGAAGATCGTCTCGGCGACGTAGGTGTCGAGCGGCTTGCCGGACGCGGCTTTGACCACGCCCGCGAGGAGCTGCGTCGCCTCGTTGTTGTACGAGAACTTCTCGCCCGGCTCCTCCACGATCGCGCTCTTCTGAACGAACGCGAGCCGATCCTTCTGCTTGTTGAGGTTGCCGGCCCCCTTGCCATGCTCGAGGCCAGAGGTGTGCGTCAGGACGTGCTTGAGCGCGACCTTCGCCTTGCGCCCCTGCCGCCAGTCCGGGAAGAAGGTCGAGAGCGGCACGTCCAAGCTCGCGATCTTCCCGTCGGCGATGAGCCGACCGATCGCCATGCTGACGACGCTCTTCGTCGCCGACATGGTCTCGATGGGGGAACGGGGTTTTCCAAAGTAGCGCTCGACGATGACCTTGCCGTCGACGATGACGAGCAACGTGTCGGACTTCGTCCGCTCGGCCTCACGTACGAGATCGTCCAGCGCGGCCGGATCCATCCCGACGTCCTTGGGCTCGGCCCGCGAGAGCTTCGAGTCCAACGGGTCGACGTCGAAGCGCGCGACCGCGGACGGCGTCTTGGGAGCCTCCTGAGACAGCGCCGGCGCGGAGGTCGCCGCTGGTGCGGCAACCCTTGCGGCGGCGGAGGCAGCGGGCGGCTCGCGCACCGGACCCGAAGGCCCTGCCACGGGGGTGCAGCAGGCGAGGAGCACGAAGCCCAGCAGCGAAGGTGTGCGCATGGGCCGGACCTACTGGAGCGGCCCAGAGGCCGCAATCCGCTCACACTCCGTCCCTGCGGAAGGGCTTGCGCCTCTCAATGGTGGTCGTCCAGGTCCTCGAGCGACATGGCGCGCGGCAGCTTTCGGTACAGAAAGACGAAGTAGCTGCACGCCAAGAGGATGCCGGGGATCCACCAATAGAGCGCGACGGTCAGCCCGTAGTCGGAGGTCTTGGCGGCGGAGGCGAGCATGCTGCGGGACAGCACGCGGGCTGGGAGCACAGCAGGGTAGATGGTGGCGGCGGCGGTGAGCACCATGGCCCCGAGGAACGCGCACGACGCCCGAAACGCGCGGGCCGGGTGGCCGCGCCGAGTGAACACCACGGCGCCCGCGAGGCCTGCGAGCGCCACGGCGGGCAAGACCAACAAGAGCGGTCGGGAGCCGATCGAGGCAGGCAGGTCGGGTCGAACGACGACGAGGCCGGCGCTGGTCACGAGCAAGCCAGCGCCGGTGGCGCCTGCGAGCAGCGGGACACGCGTACGGGCGCGCTCGGCCGGAGGCCCCTGGATGCGCGCGGCGATCCACAGCGCGCCGTGCAGCGCGACGCCGAGCACGGCGGTGAGCCCCACGGACACGGTGAACCAATCGAGCACGCCCACCTCGTCGCCGACGCGGAAGTTGGTCCACAAGGGCGCGAAGAAGCGGCCACTCTCGTCCAGGCTCACGCCGCGCACGACGTTGCCGAGCGCGACCCCCAAGAACAACGTGATGAGCAGGCTCGAGCCGAAGAAGGCGGCGTCCCACAGGTCGTCCCAGAGCGGGTGGTGGAGGTGGTGCTTCATCTCGATGCCGAGCGCGCGCGCCGCGAGCAGCCACAACAGGATCATCACCGGTAGGTAGAAGCCCGCGATGGCGACGGCGTACAGCTTGGGAAACGCGAGGTAGAGCGTGGCGCCAGCGGCCAGCAGCCATACCTCGTTGCCATCCCAGACGGGCCCGATCGATCGCATGATGAGCGTCCGCTCCTTGGGATCGCGGCCGGCGACGAAATGCATGATGCCCGCGCCGAGGTCGAAGCCGTCGAGCACCACGTACGCAGCGAACGAGAGCGCGCCGAAGGCGAACCACAGCGCCTCGAGGCTCACGTCGCCTCCGCCTCGGCGGGCGCGCCAAGAGGGGTGGGGCCCGCGCTGACGAGACGCACCACCAGGAAGAAGAAGAGCAGCGACAGCAAGGCGTACAGACCCATGAAGCCGAGCAGCGAGAACAGCGCGTTGCCGGCGGAGACCTGCTCCGAGTAGCCGTCCTTGGTGCGCATCACGCCATAGATCAGCCACGGCTGGCGCCCGAGCTCCGCGGTGAGCCAACCGGCGGTGTTGGCGATGTAGGGGAAGGGCACCGCAAGCATCAATGGCCAGAGCGCGGCGCGCGAGGTGAAGAGCCGCTTGCGCCACGCGAGCAGCGCCGCCCCGGAGAATAGCGCAATCATGATGGTGCCGAGGCCCACCATCAGGTGGTAGGCGTAGTAGAGCAGCGGCACGTTGTCCGGCCACTCGTCGCGGGGGAACTCGGTCAAGCCCAGGACGCGGGCGTCGAAGCGTTGGAAGGTCATGAACGAGAGGGCGCTCGGCACGACGATGGGGTTGTCGAGCGTGAGCGTGTCCATGTTGGGCTGGCCGATCAGCGCCAGGCCAGCGCTATCTTCGGTGTGGAAATGGCCCTCCATGGCCGCGAACGCGGCGGGCTGGTGCTTGACGACCAAGCGGGCCTGCAGGTCCCCGGTGGGCATCGCCATGCCAATGCTGGCAATCGCGGCGCCGAACACGCCCACGGTGAGCAGCTTCTTGGCGTGCTCCCGGTGGCTGCCCATCAGCGCGTAGAAGGCCCCGAGCGCGGCGGTGACCGTGAACGCGGTGACCAGGCTCCCGCACAGCGTGTGCGCGACCTGCACGAACGCCCACGGATTGGTGAGGTACGCGGACAGGCTCACCAGCTCGACGCGCCCGTCGGGCAGCACTTGGTGCCCCACGGGATGCTGCATCCAGGCGTTGGTCACGACGATGAAGTACGCGCTCAACCAGGACCCCACCATCACGGCGAGGGCGCTGGCGAAGTGGGCGCGCGGCGACAGCTTCTTCTCGCCGAACAGCAGCAGGTACAAGAACGAGGACTCGAGGAAGAACGCGAACACGCCCTCCATCGCCAACGTCTGGCCGATCACACCGCCCGCCGCCTCGGAGAAGCGCGACCAGCCCGCTCCGAACTGGAACTCCATGGGGATGCCAGTCACGACCCCCATCACGAAGTTGAGCCCGAACAGTCGCGACAGGAAGCGGGCGACGTCGCCAGCGATGCGGTCGCCACGGAAGGTGGCCTGGTACTTCAGGATCACGATCACCAAGCCCAGCCCCATGGTCAGCTGGGGGAACAAGTAGTGGTAGGTGATGGTGAAGGCGAACTGCAGCCGGTGGAGCGTGAGCGCTTCCATCTTTCGTGCACGGTAGAGTCAGTGACGCCGCGGGTCGAGTGCCTTCGGGGTGCGGAGTGCTTGCGCGCCGCGCGCCGGTCTGCGACAGAGAGCGCCGTGAAGCGAGCTCTGGTGCGAGGCGCGAAGCTCTTGGCGGGTGTCATCGCGCTGCTGCTGGTGTTGCTGATCGTATTCGTGGCGTGGCATTGGGAGCCGGACCGGCCGGTGTCCGCGCTGGAGGCGCGCTGGGCGCCTGCGCCGTCGAAGTTCGTGGAAGTCGAGGGCATGCGCGTGCACGTCCGCGACGAAGGCCAGGGGACGGGCGCGCCGCTCGTGCTCTTGCACGGCACGTCGGCGAGCCTGCACACCTGGGACGGTTGGGTCGCCGAGCTCTCGACCGAGCGCCGCGTGCTGCGCCTGGACTTGCCCGGTTTCGGGCTCACGGGGCCACCGCCAGATGGCGACTACCGCATGTCCGCCTACGTGCGCCGTGTCATCGCCGTGCTCGACGCGTTGGAGGTCGAGCGCTTCGCGCTCGCGGGCAACTCGTTCGGTGGCGCCATCTCGATCGCGGTCGCCCACGCTCACCCCGGGCGCGTGGAGAGGTTGGTGCTGGTGGATAGCGCGGCGTACGCGGTCGAGTCGGTGTCGGTGCCGATTGGGTTCCGGATTGCTCGTACGCCTGTGATCGGTCTTCTGGCAGAGGTGACGTTGCCGCGCTCGGTGATCGAGTCGAGCCTGCGCAACGTCTACGGCGACCCGAGCAAGGTCACGCCCGAGCTGGTCGACCGCTACTTCGAGCTGACGCTGCGTGCGGGCAATCGCAAGGCGGTGGTGGAGCGCTTCCGCCAGGTGCCGCCCGGGGAGGTCGCCGCGCTGGTCCCGGAGCTCGCGCTGCCCACGCTGATCTTGTGGGGGGCGCAGGACCGCTTGATTCCGCTGGCCTACGGGCAGCGCCTCGCGACCGAGCTACCCGGAAGCAAGCTGGTGGTGTTCGAGCAGCTCGGCCACGTGCCGCAGGAGGAGGACCCCGCAGCGACCGCGGGGGCTGCGCGGCGGTTTCTCCGCGGAGAGTGAGGTCCAGCGTGGGTTGTGACCGAATCGACGGTCTGGTAAGCGCTTCGACGCTGTGTTGCATCACCCCTTGCCTGTTCGCCGCGTCCTCCCGCTCTTGACGCTTCTCGCCGCGGTCGGCTGCCAGACTGGCGCGGAGCCTACCGACCAGATCGCACAAGGCATCGCCCACCCGGGCCCTTGGCAGATCCCGGAGGAGACGCTGGCGATCGGGGACGGCCAAGACGTCGACTACACCGGTGCGGGTCCGTGGATCGGGGAAGAAGGCTGCGCGCCCGGGATCAAGAGCGGGACGGACATCCTGCGCGACTACTTGTACGCGCACTTCCCGCAGACCAACCTGATCGGCGGCTACGACTGCCGCCCCATCGTGGGCAACGAGTCGCAGATGAGCGTGCACGGTACCGGTCGCGCGCTCGACATCATGATCCCGACGGACGGCGGCGAGGCAGACAACGACGCCGGCGACGCGATCGGCAATTGGCTGATCGAGAACGCCGAGGCGATCGGCATCCAGCTCATCATCTGGGACCTCTACACCTGGCAAGCCGCGCGCGCTCCCGGTGAGAAGGGCAAAGACTACGGCGGGCAGCATCCGCACCACGACCACCTGCACATCGAGCTCAGCGTGGAGCACGCGGACGAGACCGAGAACTGGTTCGAAGATTTGGTCGAGCCGCCCGGCATCGAGGGTTGCCAGCCGCTCGCGTTCGGCGGCGGCACCATCGACGACGCGAACGACTGCTTCATGCTGTTTGGAGATCCCGATTTCTGGCGCAAGGAGACCGGGGTCGGGCACGACGGCGGCTTGTACTGGACCAACGCCTGGCAGAACGACGAGCCGTCCAACTGGGCGCGCTGGAACTTCTCGTTCTCCGCGCGTGGCCTGTACGAGGTCGAGGTGTACATCGACCCTGCGTGGGGCGTGCACAGCGAGACCCGTTATGCGCTGCGTTTCGGCGATCAGGAGCAAGAGGTGATCCTCGACCAAGCGGCACAGAGCGGCTGGGTGAGCCTCGGCCAGTTCGAGTTCGAGCCTGGTGGTGACCAGCACCTCAGCGTGTTCGACAACGCCCTCGGTCCCGTCGCAGAGGAGCAGCACATCGCCGCCGATGCGGCGCGCCTCACGCGCATCGGAGAGTACGAGCCGCCGGACGGGCGCGAGGATGGCTCGGCCGAAGGCGAGGATGGCGGCACACCGCCCACCAGCGCGCCCCCCGACACCGAGGCGGATGGCGGAGGTTGCGCGGTGGCGGACGAGCCCGCCCGGCGCGGTGTCGTGTGGGCCGTACCGCTGCTTTTGGCGGGCCTGTGGCGCGCGTTCAAGAGGGAGCGCTCGCGCGCGTGATCGAGGGGGCGGCGCTTCGCATCACGGAGCCCTGCGCCGAACGCTGGGAGGACATGCCCGCCGCCGGGCAGGGGCGGTTCTGCGATCGCTGTCAACACCAGGTGTTGGACCTTTCGCGCGTGACCGCCGCGCAAGCGCTCGCGCACGTGCTGCTCTTCGGAGGCGCTGCCACCTGCGCGCGCATGCGCGTCGATGCGCAGGGCGGTGGCGTGTTCCGAGTCGAGCCCTCCCGGCCTGCGACCAGGCTCCCGCTGTGGGTGGCCGCATCACTCTCGGCGGCGTGCTCGAGCTCTCCTCCCGTGACCGGCGTGGCGCCGGCGGGCTCTCACGAGCACGAGAGCTGCGCGCCGACGGCCAGGATCGAGACGCTCGCCGAGCCGGTCGCGGTGAGCCCCGCGTCGAGCGCGGTCGGTCCCGACCGTGACCAGGACGGTGTCTCCGACGCAGAGGACTCCTGTCCAGAAGTACCGGGTGTGCCCGCCGCCATGGGCTGCCCGGAGGTGCGGCGCGTGGTGATCGTGTCGATGGGGGCGCTGACCATCCTCAAGCAGCCTACGTTCAAGGTCGGCGCCGCCAAGCTGGAGCCCGTCCATCGCGAGATCCTCGACGAGGTCGCGAGGCTCTTGCTCGCAACCCCCAGCATCAAGCAGGTGGTCGTGTTGGGCCACACCGACGTCTCCGAGCGCTCGTCGTTGAGCCTCGCCCGGGCCAGCGCGGTGGTGGACTACCTCGTGAAGCAAGGCGTCGACCCGAACGTGCTCGAAGCCAGAGGGGCCGGCTCGGCGAAGCCGATCGTCGTGCCCGACTCGCCGGACGCTCGGGAGCGGAATCGCCGTGTGGAGTTTCAGATCGTCGAGCGCTGAGCCAGCGGCGCGCGTTGCGCTCGAGCAGATTGGGCGTATGTTGCGGCCGGAGAAAGACCATGAACATCGACATCGGCATCGACGCGAAGAAGCGAGAAGAGATCGCGGCGGGTCTGTCGCGCGTACTGGCGGACACGTACACGCTCTACCTGAAGACCCACAACTTCCACTGGAACGTGACCGGCCCCATGTTCCAGACCCTGCACCTGATGTTCGAGACCCATTACAACGAGCTCGCGCTCGCGGTGGACCTCGTGGCCGAGCGCATTCGGGCGCTCGGGCTGCCTGCACCCGGGACGTACAAGCAGTTCAGTCAGCTCTCCGCGATCAAGGAAGAAGACGGCGTGCCCAAGGCAGAGGACATGATCCGCATCTTGGTCGCCGGCCACGAGACGGTCGCGCGCACCTCTCGCGAGGTGTTCCGCTCGGCCGAGAGCGCGAGCGACCAGCCGACCTGTGACTTGCTCACGCAGCGCATGCAAGTCCACGAGAAGACGGCGTGGATGTTGCGCAGCTTGCTCGAGTAGAGACCCAGCTCAGACAGCTGTGGCGGTCGGTCGATCGCGGGCG
>CAZXMG010000097.1:0-25573 GCA_964641275.1 uncultured Polyangiaceae bacterium | reverse complement strand
GGCGCGGCGGCCGCGACCGGAGGCGGCGGGGCTGCGGGCGGAGGCGCAACCGGCGGCGGCGGCAACGGCGGCGCGGGCGCGGCGGGGGCCGGGGGGGCCGGAGGCAGCACCACGACGACGGGCGGAGGCGGCGCCGGCGGCGGGCCCGAGTGCAACGATGCCTCCGACTGTCTCGAGTGCACGGTCGGGCAGCTCGCTGGCTGCGACGGCGGTTCGTGCATCTGTTGCATGTGCTTGCCTGCAGCCGACTGCATGGGCACGGGAGTGTTGACGTGCACCGGAACGGGGACGTGCGAGTGCCTATGAAGCTCAGCCGGGTTGCAGGTCTGCTGGTCACCAGCGTCGCGCTCGCCTGCGGGGCCGGCGTCGACGACGCGGGGGGCGGCGGGGCAGGGGCGGGCGCCGGGCAAGGCGGCGCGTGTGTCGATGCGGGCGCGCCCTGCAACGTGCTGTTCTCCTACCCGCTCGGGAACCACCAGAGCGTCGAGCTGCGCGGCGACTTCGCGCCGGACGGCTGGGAGGTCGGGGTGCCGCTCGAGGTGGACGCCGGCGAGTGGCGGGTGACCATCGCGGCGCCCAACGGCGAGAGCATTCGCTACAAGTTCCTGCTGAACGGCAGCGAGTGGGTCACCGATCCCAACAACCCGGTGCTGGAGGACGACGGGCTCGGCGCGCAGCAGTCGGTCAAGAGCGTGAGCTGCGGGGCGGGCCCCTGTCAGACGAACGGGCAGGGCGGCGGCGGCGGCGGCGTGGCGCCCGGCGAGTTCGATTGGCGCAGCGCGGTGCTCTACTTCGTGTTCGTCGATCGCTTCCGCAACGGTGACACGACCAACGACGCCCCCGTGGCGGGCGTGGAGACACCTGCCAACTACCAGGGCGGCGACTACGCCGGCTTGCTCGAAGCGATCGAGAGCGGCTACTTCGACGACCTGGGCGTGAACGCGCTGTGGCTGACCGTGCCGATGGACAACCCCAACGTGATCGGGCCGGGCGCAGACGGCCGCGCCTACAGCGCCTACCACGGCTACTGGATCAGCGACCTCGAGAGCGTGGAGGAGCACTTCGGCGACATGGCGTTGCTCAAGACCGTGATCGACGCCGCCCACGATCGCGGCATCAAGGTGCTGTTCGACTACGCCATGAACCACGTGCACTCGGACAACCCGGTCTTCAGCGAGCACCCGGAGTGGTTCTGGCCGCTCGACTACGACGGCAAGTACTGCGTGTGTGGCGGCGGCTGCTCGTGGGACGGCTACGAGGGTCGGCGCTGCTGGTTCCGTGACTACCTTCCGGACTGGAACTTCCAAAGCCCAGAGGCGCGCGCCGCCAGCATCGACAACGCCATGTGGTGGATCAAAGAGACGGGCGTGGACGGCTACCGTCTCGACGCGATCAAACACATCGAGACCGTGTGGGTCGAAGACCTGCGCAAGCGCGTGAACGCAGAGGTCGATCAGTCCGCCGGGCGCTTCTACATGGTGGGCGAGACCTTCGAGACCGGCAACCGCGACGTGATCCGCCAGTACGTGGGGGAGAACCTGCTCGACGGACAGTTCGACTTTCCGCTTCGCGGCGCCATCGTCGAGCACCTGCTTCGGCGATCGGGCACGATGTTCGACCTCGACGGCTTCTTGGCGTCGAACGACGGCTTCTACCCGGGCATCATGAGCACCTTCATCGGCAACCACGACATTCCGCGCGTGATCCAGACGGCGCTCGACAGCCCATGGGGCACCTGGGACAACGGCGGCGACTCCAATTGGAACAACCCGCCGAGCCTGCCCGGCAACACGGCTCCGTTCGAGCGCGTCGCGCTCGGTTTCACGTTCCTGTTCACGACCCGCGGCGTGCCGCTCGTCTACTACGGCGACGAGATTGGCATGCCCGGCTCCGGCGACCCGGACAACCGCCGCTTCATGCAGTGGGACAACCTCGACCCAGACCAGGAGTGGTTGCGGCAGCGGGTGCAATTGCTCGGCCAGATCCGAAAGGACAACCCGGCCCTCTGGCGGGGCACGCGCAGCTCGGTGTTCGTCTCGAACGAGGTGTACGTGTACAAGATGACCGACGGGCCCAGCGCGCTGTACGTCGCCATCAACCGCAGCGACACCGCCCAGAACGCGGAGAACCTTCCTGCGTCCAGCACCGATCTGTTGAGCGGCGACGCCGTCACAGGCCCGGTGGCCTCGCTGCCGCCGCGCTCGGCCCTGATCTTGCGGCCCTGAGCCCCGAAGGAGGCTTCCTGCGGCTGATGGTTTGGGGTAGGAGCGCGCCCGGGTCGGGCGCGCGTGCGCCTCAGAGGTGAGAACATGGCGGATCGGATCGGTCTTTTGTGCGGCTGGGAAGAGTCCTTCCCGAAGGCGTTCCTGGAGCGGTGCAACAAGGTCCCTGGGATCGAGGCCGAGCTGGCAAAGATCGGCGGCACCGCGGAGCACTTCTCGTCGCCCTACCGCGTGCTGATCGACCGCATCAGCCAGGAGGTGAAGCTCTACCGCTTCCACCTCAAATGTGCCGCGCTCGCGGGCACCTACGTGATCAACGACCCCTTCTGGTGGAGCGCGGACGACAAGTTCTTCGGTTACTCGGCGGTGCAACGCGCCGGGGTGGCGGTGCCCCGCACGGTGATGCTCCCGCAGAAGGACTACCTGCCGGCGATCGACAAAAAACGCAGCCTCCGCAACTTGGAATACCCCCTGAACTGGGAGGCAATCGTCGAGTACGTCGGCTTTCCAGCCATCCTCAAGCCCGCGGACGGCGGCGGGTGGCGCGACGTGTCGGTGGTGAAGAGCCCGAGCGAGCTCCTTCGTGCCTACGACGCCTCGGGCACCAACGTGATGACGCTGCAGGAGTTCATCGACTTCGACGAGTACGTGCGCTGCATCTGCGTCGGCAAAGACCGCATCTTGCCCATCCAGTACAGCCCCGCACGCCGGGCGTACGTCGTGAACGAGAACGACGACTGGATCGACAAGGGCGTGCTCGAGCGCATCGTGAAGGACTCGGTCACGGTCAACAACCTGCTCGGCTATGACATGAACTCGGTGGAGTTCGCCGTCCGCGACGGGATCCCCTACGCCATCGACTTCACCAACCCAGCTCCCGACATGGACATTTGGAGCATCCAGGAGAAGTACTTCCACATCGTGGTCGACTGGATGGTGGACATGGCCGTCGGCTTGGCGAAGGATCGTTCGAAGTCGATGACCGAGGGGTATCGCTGGCACAAGCTGGTCGGACCCGAGAAGCACCCTCTCGGGGATCCGCGCTGACGGGGAGGGGACCATGAGCGAAGTAGAAGGCCTGCTCGACGGCCAGTTCACGCTGGGCATCGAGGAAGAGTTTCAGATCGTCCACCACGAGACGCGCGAGCTCCACTCGTACATCAGCCAGATCATCGACGAAGCGCCGGAGGGCAGCATCCTGCGCGAGCGGGTGCGACCGGAGATGCACCAGTCGGTGATCGAGACGGGCACGGGCATCTGCCGGGACATCAAGCAGGCCCGGCAAGAGATCACGGAGCTGCGCGGCAGCCTGGGCGCCCTGGCCAAGAAGGGCGGCATGCGCGTGGTCGCCGCTGGCACGCACCCGTTCAGCGACTGGAAGACGCAGGAGATCACCGACCGCGATCGCTACCACTCGATCGTCGAGGACCTGCAGGACATCGCGCGCGGGAACCTGGTGTTCGGCCTCCACGTGCACGTGGGCATCAAAGACAAAGAGGTGGCCATGGCGCTGGCCAATCAGTGCCGCTATTTCTTGCCGCACATCCTGGCGCTCAGCACCTCGAGCCCGTTCTGGATCGGCCGCATCACCGGCCTGAAGAGCACCCGCAGCGAGATCTTCAAGCGCTTTCCGCGCACGGGCATCCCCGGAAAGTTCGAGAGCTTCAAGAGTTACACGTCGTTCGTGGAGCTCTTGATCAAGACCGGCTGCATCGACAACGCCAAGAAGATCTGGTGGGACGTGCGCTGTCACCCGTTCTTCGACACGGTCGAGGTGCGCATCTGCGACATGACCACGCGCATCGACGACACGGTGGCGATCGCCGCGCTGATCCAGGCGCTGATGGGCAAGCTATACATGTTTTACCGCCGCAATCAGGCCTGGCGCGAGTATGGGCACATGCTGATCGAGGAGAACAAGTGGCGCGCCGTGCGCTACGGCCTGGACGGCATGCTGATCGACTTCGGTAAGCGCGAGCAGGTACCGACGCGCGTCTTGATCGAAGAGTTGCTCGAGTTGGTGGCGGACACCGCCGAGCTGTTCGGCTCGCAAGACGACCTCGAACGCATCCGCCAGCTGTGCAAGGACGGCACCAGCGCCGACCGTCAGCTGCGCATCCTGAAGCAGACGGGCAGCATGAAGGCCGTGGTCGACGACCTGGCCGAGCAGACCATGCTCGGCGTCTGAGTCCTCGCACACACGAAATTTCGGGTCACCGGACGCGAATGCTAGGCTTCATGTCGTGGCTTTTTCGCTGCCGAAGACCGTGCTGATAGGTCGCAAAACCGCGCTCTCGTTGTGCGCGCTGGGGGCGCTGTCGTTGGCGGCGTCCGCCGCCGTCGGCTGCTCGTCCACCGTGTATCCGCGGGAGGGACCGGGCCAGCCGCACGACAAGGCGTTCGGGGCCGTGCCAGTCGGCATGGTGGGCGTGTGCAAGCGACCGCAGACCCTGAAGCCTCCGATCGTGAACCCGGTGCTGTGGGAGCACGCCAAGCTCTGCAGATCCGACACGCCCAAAGAGTATCTGCGCTTGGGCTACGGGCACAGCAACGCACCCCAGGCCAAGATCAAGGTCGACCGCATGATGGAGGCGTTGCGCGAGGGCCCCAAGGAGAACGGCGGCAACACCACGGTGCTCACGATGTTGCGCACGATCCGCTCCGAAGGCCTGAACGATCCCTGGCTCAAGGACCGCGTGAATCGCGAGTCGACCCGCACCACCGCGTGCGACTTCACCTACCTCCTCAACACCATGGAGGACGAGTCGGCGGCTCTGAAGAACGGCGACCGTTGCGCGGTGTATGCCTACGACCAAGTCGATCGACAAGAGGTCTGCCTGTTCGACACCCAGGTGCAGGAGGCGGTCTGGTACACCAGCGCGTGGGCGTGCATGACCAATACAGGCGTGGTCGGCAAAGGCGAGAGCTGCCATCGGCTGTGCGACTACGACGACTACTGCTCGCGACAGGTGAGCTGCGCACAGAACGACTTCGACCTCGGACTGTGCGCCCTCGGCGTGTGCACGCCCGAGCCCGCGCCCATCTGAGCTCGCCGAAGCCGTAACAACGCTTGCGCTCGCGGGGGTCCTTGGCCGACCATCCCGAGGGCAAGATGTCGGCTTTGCCCATTCCCGAGCCTCGCAGCGACGACGACGAAGACGTCCACTGGGCGCTCTCGACCGCAGCCGCGCTGTGGGCACGCGGGGAGTCCAAGGAGGCGCTGAAGTGGCTGCGGCGAGCGGCCGAAACGGCCTCGGATGCAAACCGCGACGCGCGCTCGCTCGAGCTGTTCAAGGCAGCCGCGGACTTCACCAGCAAGCTCGACGCCGGCAAGATCGCGCCACCGCCAGCAGCGCCGCCGCCAGCGCCCGCCGCCGCCGCGCCCCCGCGCCAACCGGGAGCCAAATCAGCGCCGCCACCACCACCGCGTGGGCGCGCCAATTCTCGCCCCGACGGCATCCCTGACACCGTGCTCCATCCGCACGTCGTGACGCCCTCCGACCTCGCAGGTGCGGCCACCGTGGCAGCGCCGACCATGCCGGCGAGCGCCCGCGTGGTGCCACCGGCGCCGACGCCGCGCGCGGGCTCCAGCGCACCCACCAGGGTCTCCGCGCCGAGCGGCGGCTTCTCAGGAGGCAAGACGTTGGCGAGCAACACGAGCTATGAGCAAGCCGCGCGAAACGCTGGCGAACCGCTGCGGCGCGCCGTCGCCAAGACGGTGAACCCGGTGCAGGAGCGTCGCGCCGCAGCGCTGCCTCAGCCAGCGCCCACGCCGCGTATGCCGACCGCGCGCGCCGCCGAGGAGCCGGCGCAAGAGCCTGTGCGCTCGAAGCGCCGTGGCACGCACAGCGGCCGGCGTGGATCGTCCACCAGCTTGCAGCGCGTCAGCGCCGAGCTAGCCAAACCTCAGCCGCCTGTGGAGCCGCCGCGCAGCGTCGCGATCCACGACGTCACCGAAGAGCCCACGCGCTTCCACGACGAGGCCACCCACCGAGGAGAGCCCACGCTGGTCGGGCTCAGCTTCCCGGACCTCGACGAGCAGACCAACGTGCTCACCGGCAAGGAGACCAACCTCGAGCTGATCGCGTCGACCGAACGCCCCAGAGGAGTCGATGCGCGCGGAGCGGAGCCCGCCGAAGTGGACGTGTCGGTCGACTCCGCGACCGATCCCGGCACCGGTGACGAAGACGGTGAGACGCGGCGCATCGCGCTGCCGCGCGGGTTGTTGTCCGCTTTCCGCGTGGCGATCGTGAGCGCCGACGACGGGCGCCGCTTGGAGGTGATCCCGCTGCTCCCCGGCGAGCCCACACCGTCGGGCTTGGTCGGGGCGATGTTGGTCGCCACCGACGTCGCGTCGAGCCGAGATCTCGCGCTCTTGCTCGGCAAGCGCAGCCAAGGAGGTAAGTGACATGACGGACGACGAACGCGTTCCCCCCAAGCGAGTGCGGCTCGAGAAACTGCAGGAGGTGCACGTGCCCGACCTGCGGCAAGTGGACCACGCGTGCGCGGAGCAGTACTGGGCGCTGGGCTTCGATGCCGCCGAAGTTCCCGTGCGGACCGCGGGCGACTTCTACCATCTGCCGCGGCACCACGCGGTGCGCGTGGCCGAGGCCGACTACAAAGTCTGCGGGTTCTCTGCGTTCCGCGACGAGGCTCCGGGCGTTGCGTACCTCGAAGACGTCTCGGTGCACCCGGAGTACCAGCGCTTCGGCATCGGCCGCAAGCTGGTGGAGCACGTGTTCGAAGAGGCGCGCGCGGCCAACCTCAGCCAGGTCGTGCTGCGCGTGTGGGACAAGGCCGAATGGGCCAAGGCCTTCTATGTGTCTTTGGGCTTCCGACCGATCGGCGACGACGCGCCCGCGAAGGTGCGCGAGTGGCTCGCACTCAAGACCGAAGGCGGCCGTCCGTTCCTGCGGCCCGGTGAGAGCGCATGGTGGGTGAACATCCCGGCGGCCGCGCCCGAGGAAGAAGAGCCCGAGGACGAAGACGACCAAGAGCTCTCCGACGGCGCCGGTGACGACGACGCGCCCAGCTGAGCGGCGCGGCGCCCGGCGACCCAAAGCATCATCATCCGTCCGAAGAGCGGCCGGTTTTGCCGGCCCCGCGCCCCCCCTCTGCCCCGGTTCATTGCGCACAAGAAAGATTATGTTAACTTTCGGCGGACCTGAGCCGGGGGGCGTGGCGGCGCGCGCCCGCGGTCAAAGCGAGGCTTCAAGCTCGGTGCGCGACGCGACCAGCACCGCGCCCTGACCGTCCGCTCGTTCGCCCACGACCACCACCACGTCCTCGTTCCGGCTCGCGTCGAGGCCCACCCAGATCGACCTGGGCTTCACCAACTCTGGCGGTAACGAGAGCTCCGCCCAGCTCGCGCCCGCGCTCGACACGGCGAGGTCGGCGAACGCCAAGAAGCCTGCTTCTCGGTTGGTGCGCTGGCCCACCGCGTAGAGCCGGACGGTCTCCACGCCGGTGGCGTCGGCCCAGCCCCACACTGCGTCGATCGTCGCACCGGGCGCTGGGTTGCTCGGCACGAGCACGGACAGGACCTGTCCGCCCGTCTCCGAGAAGCGCACGACGTCGCCGGTGCTGGCCACGCAGTAGCCCTCGGGGTTGCCCCCGGCGAGCACCCGTCCCCACAGCGACCAGTCGGTCGACGTGAGCGAAAGCGGCTCCACGTTCGTGAGCCACGCGCCGTCCTCGTCCATCGCTTGGTCCGTGGCCACGCACGCGAGCATCGCCTCGGCCGGACCGAACGCCACCGCAAACAACGCTGCACCACAGTCTTCGCTCGGCAGCGCCTGCAGCGGATAGTCCGACACCGCGCAGGTCGCAGCGGTGCCGGAGTAGTCGATGGCGAGCTCCGCGCCGCTGTGGTCGGCGCGCCAGGCCACGTCGAAGTCGAGCGCTTGGATCGGATTGGGGGCGCCGCTCGTGGCGAAGCCGTTGGCGCTGGTGGTCAACCCGACGCTGCCCATGGTCGCCACCGCGTCGAAGGTTTCGTTCCCCGTGCGCGCGGCCACCGCCACGTACGCGTCGGCGTACGGCTGCGACGCCCCGCTGTCGACCAGCGCCTCGCCATCTTCGTACACCAACATCTCGGGCCCAGCGGCGACGAACAACAAGAAGCGCGTCGTGCCCGCGACCGGATCGAGCGTCTCGTTGAAGCCCACCACGTCGAGCGGCTGCGCGCTCGCCGGCACGGGCAGCTCGCGCCACACGCTCGGACCACCGCCGCCTCCCGCGCCGCCTCCTCCGCCGGCACCAGCACCGCCCTCGCCTGTCGGCTCGTCGCACGTGTCCCCGGCGCAGGTCACCGTGGCGGACACGCAGCCGAGCTCTGGCGCGCAGGTCTGCGAGGCCTCGCACAGCACGCCCGCGCACGCGTTGCTGAGCATGATCTTCAGGTTCAAGTTCTGATACTCGACGAACCCCAGCGACCGCCGAGCGAAGATGCACAGGCTGCACTTTTCGCCCGCGACACAGGCGCTCCGCTGCCCCGCAAGGAACGCCTCGTACTCGGCCAGGCACTCGTCGACAGTGACCACCTGCCCCTCGTCCGGCGCGAGCGCTCCGACCGCCAGAATCTCCACCGGGCCGACACCATCTTCCGGCACGAGCACCACGCTGCCGAGCGCGATCGGCCCCGCCCCCGAGCACTCGCTGTCGCGCCCATACGCCATTGCGCCCTCGAGATCGCTGGGGCCCGTGAGCTGCTTGCGGCCGAGCACACCGGCGCCTGCATAGCCAGGCTTGCCCTGTTGCGCGGCGCCACAGACGACGCCTTCCCCCTCGAGCGACACCGTGATCTGCGTGGCCGAGCGGCAAGAGAGGCCCATGGCCACGAGGCTCACGAGCACGCTGGTCCAGGTTCGCGGCACGACAGCGATATGATCGGCGGGACCGCGCGCGACCGCAACACGCCAAACGCTGCGCGCAGTGTAGTATCGGCGGCCATGCCGGCCTGGTGCCACGTCGCGTGCGTCCTGCTCGCTGCGATCACGTTGCTCGTCGCTCCGCCGACGGCGGCGTGGGCACAACCCGCGGACGCCGCGCAGCTCAAGCTCGAGGGCGACCGTGCCATGGACACCCTGCGCTACGAGGACGCCCTGGCGAAGTACCAGGCCTCGTACGCGCTCAAGGCGGATCCCGCGCTGCTGTTCAACCAAGGGCGCGCGTACGAGGGTCTGGGCCGCTTCCCGGAGGCGCTCGACAAGCTCGTCGCGTTCAGGACCAATGCGCCCAAGGAGATGCTCGCGCGTCTGGGCGACGCGCTCGACAAGAACATCGAGGAGCTCAAGGGTCGAGTCGCGCTGGTCGAGATCTCCGTCGACGTCGACGGCGCAACGGTGCGCATGGGCGATCGCGTGCTCGGCACGACCCCGCTCGGCGAGCTGCGCGTCAACGCCGGCAAAGCTCACTTCGAATTGTCCAAGGACGGATACTTCGCCGAAGCGCTGGACGTCACGCTGAAGGGTGGCGCAAAAAACCCGATCAAGATCTCGCTCACGCCACGCGACAGCCGCGCCACGCTCCTTATCACCTCTCCTGTGGCGGGGGCGCGGGTCACGGTGGACGGCGCCGCGCGGGGCCAGGTCCCCGCAGAGGTCCGCCTCGCACCCGGACCTCACCTGATCCGCGTCGATCAGGACGGCTACCAGCTGGCGGAGTCCTCGGTGGAGCTCCGCGCGCTCGAGAAGCGCAGCTTGGAGGTGCCGCTGTTTCGCCGGCCCATCACCCAGGAGTGGTGGCTGTGGACCTCGATCGGCGTGGCGCTGACCGGGGGCGCGGTGGGTGTCGCGCTGGCGCTCACGCTGGAGGAGAGCCCGGACGCTGGCACGCTGGATCCAGGCACCATCCCGGTGAGCTTCGCGCCACGCTCCCGGGCGGCGCGCCCCCGAGGCATCGCGCTGCCCGCCGACGTCGCCCCGCGTGAGGTACACGTGCTGCTGCCTTTGCTTCGCTTTTAGTCGCAGGCGTCTGGCCCGACTATACTGCCCGCGGATTTCGTGGACCCGCTGCCCCTCCCCAACGCCGGCCAAGTGCTGGGCGGCAAGTACACCATCGGCCGCACGCTCGGCGAGGGTGGGATGGGCGTGGTGTACGAGGCGCGCCACGAGAAGTTGGGACAGCGTTGCGCGGTCAAGCTGCTGCGGCCCGAGATCTGCCGCGACAGCGAGGCGGTGGCCCGCTTCGAGCGAGAGGCCCGCTCGGCGGCGAGCCTGTCGAGTCGCCACGTATGCCGCGTGCTCGACGTGGGCGCGCGCGAGGATGGCTCGCCGTTCATGGTGATGGAGTACCTCGAGGGCGCAGATCTCGGCCACGTGCTCGAGCAGCGCGGCCCGCTGCCCATGCACGAGGTCGCGCGCTACCTGCTCGAAGCTTGCGAAGCCATGGAGGAAGCGCACGCGCGCGGCATCGTGCACCGCGATCTCAAGCCGGAGAACCTGTTCCTGGCCAGCGATGGCGAGCGCAGCTCGGTCAAGGTGCTGGACTTCGGCATCTCCAAACGCGCCGAAGACAACGCGGTCAACGTGACGCGCACCCAGTCGAGCTTGGGCACACCTTTGTACATGTCGCCTGAGCAGACGCGATCGACGAAACACGTGGACGCGCGCACCGACGTCTGGTCCATGGGCGTGATCCTGTACGAGCTGCTCACGGGGGAGGTGCCGTTCAAGGGCGAAACACCCGGGCAAGTCGCGGTCGCGGTCGCCGTCGACAAGTACCCACCGCTGCTCAGCTACCGCGCCGACCTTCCGCCCGAGGTGGAGGCCGTCGTGGCCACGGCGCTCGCCAAGGATCCCGATGATCGCTTCCCCGACATTCGCTCCTTCGCCCGCGCGCTCACCCCCTTCGCCAGAGGCATCGACGTCTCCCGCTGGCTGCGCGATGGACCGCTGTCCACGCCGGGCGCGCGGCCGAGCGGTCCGGGTGCGAGCGTCGGTGCGCAGGCGCTGGAGACGGCGACCACGCTGCACGTCCGAGCGCGGCCTCGGCGCCAACGAGCCTGGCTGTGGGGTGGCGCCTTCGCGCTGTCGATCGCGCTCGTGGTTGCGTTGTTTGCTGCTTCCTCCGGCGATGGGCCGCGGGGCGCGACGGGCAGCGCGACCAGCGCGCCGGCCGTGCCGAACCCCGCCGGGTCGACCCCGTCGCGCCCGGATCCCCCCGCGGTGGTGCCGACCCCGGCAACGGCTCGAGTCAGCGCCAGCGCCAGCGCAGTCGCGACCCTCGCGTCCGCCGTGCCCAGCTCCCGCGCGCTCGGGAGCAGCAAGCCCAAGCCGAGCGCGGAGCCCAAGGCCGGCACCGCCCCCACCCTGACCGCCCTCCCAACCCGCTTCTGAGCCATGGACTCGCCGATCTCGAATCTCGCCAACGAATTCTTCGCGCGGCACCCGGAGCTCGAGCTGGGCGCGCTGGGCGCAGGCGCCAACGAGGCGTCGCTCGACCTGACGCCGTTCGGGCAACGCGCCACCTATTTCGCCGCGGAGAAGCACCCCGACATGGTCGCGCTCTACCGCGAGGCCAACGCGCTCGCGTTCCCCGGCGAGCTCGCCCTGCCCGGCTGGGTGCTCTCGGACCTCTACCTGATGCCTGCCGCGATCGGCCTGCTGACGTGCGACGCGCGCGTGCTCGACGTGCCGGTGCGCAAGCGCTTGGGACTGCGCGCAGAAGACCGCGCCATCGCGGCCGCGTACTTCGGGGCGCCGACGGTGCGCGCGCGGCACTTCATCGGCGTGTCGCTGCTGAGCCTGGTACCGCGCGTCCTGGCCGGAGCGTGGGTCAAGGCGCTCACGCTTCGCATGTTGCGGGCGGAGCGCCTGCGCGGGGTGGCGCAGTGGCAGAACCCCAGCGTGCGCGTCCACACCCGCATGGGACCGCTGCGCGTCGTGTCGAGCGTCCCGGGCACCCACGAGTTCCGAGCCAAGAGCTTCGTGTACGAGAGCAACCTGGAGAGCGACGAGCGCTGGAGCGAGGCGATGCAGCGCCGAACACAAGCACGCGTCGATGCCCGCATCCCGGCCACGGACTTGGTCGAGCTCGGCCAGGTGCTCGATCGTGCCGAGCGCGGCGATTCGATCCACGTGGTGCCCCCTGGCCTCGACCCGGCGGGTCGGGTGCTGCTGCGCTTCGACTGAGGTTGTAGCGCGCTACAACCGGCTCGATGGTGGCGTCCCCTCGCCGCTCGCACGCGGCACCAACGAGCCCAGCTTCCAGGCCTCGAGCGCGGCCTTCTGTGCGCTCTCGAGCAACAATTTCTGCACCCAGCGGGCCGCTAGGCCAAGCACCGCCAAGAGCGCCACCATGCCAGCGGCCAGACCGAACGGAGCGATGCTCGGGTCGAGGCGCACCGAGCCGGAGCTGACGTGCATGCCGACCTGGTCGAAGGTGGTCGTCACCTCGACCCAGTGGAGCCGCTCGGCGAGCACCGGCAACAACAGGCCCGCGACGCCGATCGCGAGCGCTGCTGGATGCCACGCCGGCTTGCCCAACAGGATGAACACCATCACCGTCATGGTCACCACCCCCGGCACGGTCAGGTACGGGCCGACGATGCGTGAAGCCGCGAAACACGCCGCCATGCAGGTCACGAGCGCGAAGAAGTAGAGGCCCGCGTGACGAGAGGGCGTGCGCGCGTTGAAGGCCAGCGCGCAGATCGCCACCAGCAAGCTCCCGATCCAGGTGAACACCGGCCCGCTGTCCACCGGGCCGGACAGCAGGATCGCCAGCGCCAAGGGCAACCAGGTCGCGTACAGCAGCACGCCCGCGAGCGCGCCGCGCTGGTAGGCCCGCGCGAAGCGGCGCTCCGTCTCCTCTGCCACCTGCACCGGCTCCTCGGCCTCGGGCGGGGCCCACACCATCATGCGCAGCACCACGTCCTGCGCCATCGACTGCGAAGGATCGAGGGCCAGCGCGCGGCCAGCCCGCCGCAGCGCCTTGGCGCGAGCGCTCGCTCGGGCCGAGCTCGGAAGGGCCTCGTCGTCGACTTGCTCGAGCGCGCTCATCGCGGCTTGGCTCTCGAGCTCGGCCAATTTCGCGCGGGCCTCGAGGTCGCGATCGCCGTCCAAGAAGCGCTCGATCGCGGCGACGAGCTCCTCTGCCGAGGACACCCTCGCGGCTTGGCTCGGGTGGGTGGCGCGCACGCACAGCTCGCACAGCTCGAGCGGGATGACCCTCTCGCTGCACACCTGCCGGATGCGCTTGTCCTGCGCGACCATGGTCGAGCCCGCCAAGTCGACCGCGCGTTCCGCAGGGTGCAGGCGCTCGCCCGTGAGCAGCTCGAGCAGGATCGCGCCGAGCGAGTACACGTCGGCGCGACCGTCCACGCTGGCTGCGTTCTCGAGCTGCTCGGGCGCCATGTAGCCGAGCGTGCCGAGCAACGCGCCGTACGAGGTGGCTACCTCTTCGGTCTCGGGCGGCTGACTGGGCCCACGCTGCGATGCCGGCTCGAGGTCGGTGTCCGAGGCCACGACCTTCGCCACGCCCCAGTCGAGCACGTAGATCTCGCCGAAGTCGCCCAGCATCACGTTGGCGGGCTTGAGATCGCGGTGCACGACTCCGCGTTTGTGCGCGAACTGGATCGTCTGACAGATGGTCCCGAAGATCGAGAGCAGCCGGCGCCGTGAGAAGCGGCCGCGGAGCTGCGCGTCGCCCTTGGCGAGACCGGCGAGCACCTCCTCCAGGGTCACGCCGCGCACGCGCTTCATCGTGAAGAAGGGGGCGCCGTCGGGCATTTTGCCGACGTCGTAGACGGGCACGAGCCCGGGGTGCTCGAGCTGGCCCTGCAGGCGGCACTCGCGCGAAAAGCGCTGCCCCACCTCCTCGGTGCCATCCATGCGCGCCGCCTTGAGCGCAACTTCGCGCCCGATGCGCTGGTCGCGCGCCAAGAACACCTCTCCCATGCCGCCGCGCCCGAGCAGCTTCTTGATCGCGTACCGGTCGTCGAAGCCATCGTCGATCAGCGGCGGTGGCGTGACGGTGATGGTCGGCAGCGTCTGCGCGGTCGACTCGTCGGCGGCGTCGAACGGAAAGCTGCCCCTGCCCGTGCTCATGCCGCCATGCTGCAAGCAGGCGGGCCCGAGGGACAAGGGGACTCGCGCTTGGTCCGAGACTGGAACGCGTGATATCCACCTTCGGGTGCCGATCGCCCGCCCCCCGCGCCCACCGGCTTCGCCGCGGGGCACCTCCAGCTGGTGGGCCTGGCTGTCGCTCTTGTGCGTGCTTCTGACCACGCTCTCTTCCAGTCGGGCTGCGCGAGCAGCAGCCCTCGGCGGGGTGAGCGGTCGGGTCGCCTCCATCACGGCGATCCCCAACGAGCCCGGCCCCGAGGCGGTGCGTCGCAGCGGCGGGGAGCTGGCCGAGCGCGTCGCTCCCGGCAGCTCGCAGCGCAGGCACGAGGAGCTCCACGACCAAGCGGTCGTCCCCTCCTCGCCGCTGAGGGTCGCCGCGCTGCGCGCCGACCTGCACGCCGGGCTCGACCAAGCGAACAGCGCCCGCCCGCTCACGCTACCCCTGCGCGAGCGCAGCCGCTTTCGTTCCGCGCCTCGAGCCGCGCGCGCGCCACCTGCGCCAGCCCCCAGCTAGCCACCTCCCGCCGTCGCGGTCCCCGCGCGGCTGCTCGTCGTCGTCTCCCTCACCGAGGTCTGCCATGCGACATGGTCTCGAGTCGCTGCTCCTTGCGCTCGCCATTGGAGCCACCGTCGTCATCGCCGCGAAGCGAGCCGGCCTTCCCTACAACGTGGTGCTGGTCGTCACCGGCCTCCTCGCCGTGCTGCTCGACGTGCTGCCGAGCGCGCCGCTCAACCCCGATCTGGTGATGCTGGTGTTCCTGCCGATGCTGGTGTTCGAGGGCGCCTTGTTCGCGGACGCCGACCATTTGCGCAGCGCTGCCAGGCCGATCGTGGCGCTGTCGCTGCCCGGTGTCGCGCTGTCGTTGCTCGCGACCGGCGTGATCGCGACGACCGTGCTCTCGATGCCGTTCGCCGTGGCGCTCTTGATGGGCGCACTGCTCGCGATCACCGACACCGTCAGCGTCTTGCTTGCCTTTCGAGGGATGCACGTGCCGCACAAGCTGGCGGCGGTCATGGAGGGCGAGAGCCTGTTCAACGACGGCACCGCGCTGGTGCTCGTCAGCCTGTGCACCGGCGTCGTGGCCACCGGGGTGTTCGACCCCACCGCCACCGCGCGCAGCCTGCTGATCGCCATCGTCGGCGGGGGCGTGGTCGGCGCGGCGATCGGCACGCTGGGCGCGTCGGTACTGCGCTCCGCGCCCGATCACCTCACCGCCGTGCTCAGCTCGGTCGTGCTGGTGTTCGCGTCTTCGTTGATGGCCGAGCGCGTGCACGCCTCGCCGATCATCGCGGTGGTCGTGGCCGGTCTCTTGATCGGCCGCACGGCCAAGCTGCGCCTGGACGCCTCGCGCACCCTCGCGCTGCGCGCCTTCTGGGAGATGAGCGGCTTCGTGATCAACGTGATCTTGTTCCTGCTGGTGGGCATGCAGATCAAGGCCGAGCTCTTGTTCCGCGAGGCGGTGCCGATCGCGCTGGCGCTGGTCGCGCTGCACGCGGGGCGAGCGATCGCCGTGTACGGCTCGTTCGCTGCGCTCCGGGCCGTGTATCGCGAGCGGGTGCCGGCCACGTGGCAGCACGTGATGGTGGCGGGCAACATCAAGGGGGCGCTGTCCATGGCGGCCGTGCTGGCGTTGCCGCTCGAGCTGCCGTGGCGCGAGCGGCTGATCACGATCGTCTTCGGGGTCACGTTCGTGACGCTGGTGACGCAGGGCCTGCCCTTCAAGCAGCTGCTCCGTTGGCTCAAGGTCACGCTCGAGCCCGAGAGCGAGGCTCAGGGCCGAGCCACCATCACGCTGATCGCAGCGAAACGCGGCCAAGCCGAGCTCGACAAACTGTTCGAGGCGGGGCTGGTCTCGCGCGCAGAGCATGCCCAAGGTCGCGCCGAGCTGCAGCGAGAGGTGATCGGCGCCGAGCACCTGCTGCGCGGCGCCGATCACGTGCGCGCCCGCAAACGTGTGATCGACACCTCGCTGCTCACCGGGAAGAAGGCGGCGCTGATCGACGCGGCGCAACGCGGCCTGATCGACACCGAGCTCGCCAGCGAGGCCATCGCGGACATCGACAGCAAGCTGCTCACCATTACCGAAGACGAAGGGAGTCCCTGATGAGAGTCGTGATCGCGGGCGGCGGACGCGCGGGATTGAGCGTAGCCGTTCACTTGGCAAAGGCAGGGCACGACACGCGTTTGATCGATCGCGACGCCGAAGTCTCGCGCGTGGCGTTCGAGACGCACGGGTTGATCGCCCTGGTCGGGGACGGCACCGACCCACGCTTGCTGCAGGAGGCCGAGATCGCGCGGGCGCACGTGGCCGTCGCGATGTTGCCGCGCGACGCAGACAACCTCGCCTTCGCGGCGCTCGCTCGTGACGCGGGCGCCAAACGCATCATGGTGCGCGTGAAGGACGAGACCTATCGCAACATCTACAAGGCCACCGGGGTCGATCGCATCCTGTCCGAGACGGATGTGTTCATCGGCGCCCTGGCCACGGCGATCGAGCACGACAGCGTGCGCACCTCGATGTTCTTGGCCAACGGCGCCGCGGCGGCGTTCGAGCTCGACCTGCCAGACGGCTCGCACGTCGCGGGTTGCACCGTCAGCGCGGTGGCGATGCTGCCCGATTTTCCGCGTTCATGCGTGTTCGCAGGCTTGTACGAGGACGGCGAGATCCTCGCGCCGCGCGGCAATTCCGTCATCCGCGCCAAGTCCACGATCTTGCTGGTCGCTGCGCGCGCGGACATCACCCGCGTGATCGACTTCTTCTCGCGCCTGGAGCGGTAGCGCCGTTTTTCAGCCCTTCTGAGGCTTGGTCGGGACGCCCGAGGGGGGTTGCACGACCAACCCAATCAGCTCGCCACCGTTGGTCATCACGAACGCGTGCTGGCCGTACGCGGCCGGGGTCATCGCGATCTCGTTGCCCGGCTCGATGCCATCGATCACGCCGCCCCGCGTGGGCTCCACCAAGAACAGACCGTAGCGGGTGGTGGTCACGAGCAGCGCGCCGGAGATCGGCACAGGCGCGCTGATGCCGCCCTCGGGCAGCTTGCGCTGCCAGACCACGCGGCCCGTGTCTGGCTCGATACCCCACAGACCCGTACGACCGCTGGAGGCGATCAGCAGCCGGCGTTCGGGGGCGTCAGGGCCGGTCTGCCCCCCTGGCAGCTTGCGCGCGGGGTGCGCGGGCTGGCGCCAGAGCAGCAGGTTGCTGCAGCCCACCACGTTGGCGTTGCGCCACAGGATTCGCCCGCTTTCTGCCTCGAGCGCGTACAGCCCCCCTTCGAAGTGCGCCACGAGGACGCCCTTGGCGTTGCCGACCGAGGTGAGGATCGGGGTCGTGTCCGCGTCCAAGTACTGGGGGGCTTGGCCGTCGGCGGCTTGCGAGTCCGCGGTCAGATCCACGCTCGGCCACTGCTCTGCGCCGTCCTTGGTGGAGTACGCCATGACCGAGCCGTCGCTGAAGGCGGTCACCGCGCGGCCGTCTGCGACCGCCACACCCGCGTAGCCGCCGATCTCGATGCCGAAGGCCGGGCTCCTGTGTTGGTAGAAGCGCAGCTTGCCCCGCTTCCTCTCGATCGCGATCAGGGTGTCGTTGGCGTTGGTGAAGAAGACGGTGTCGCCGTCGATCACCGGCCGGCGCGCGACCTCTGCGTTGGTCGCGAAGCGGTACAGCAGCGAGCCGTCCTTGGCGTTGACCTTGTACAGCGCGCCGTCCTGCGAGCCGAAGAACACCACGTCCTCTTCTGGATCGTAGAGCGGCTCGCTCTGTACCGCGCGGAGTGTGGCGAAGCGCCACGCCACGTCGCCGTTGCGCGCATCGACGGCGTACAGGCCGCCATCCTGTGAGGGCACGAACACGCGCAGCCGGTCCCGATCGATGGCAGGTTTGCCGCGCTCGTAGGCCAGATCTTCGATCCTGGTGATGTCCGTCAGCTGGCGACGGAACGTGATCGAGAGCGCGCCGCCGGGCCGATGGGCCCACACCGGCATCTCCGGCACGGCCAGTTGACCCAGCGACTCGCAGCCAGCAGACAACAACCCGAGCGCGCCGAGAGACAGGAACGCGCGTCGATCAGTGGGTGCCATCGTCGCCCCCGGGCCCGGGCGGCGCTTGGGGCAGCTCCTCGTCGGCGCCGTGGCTCGCGTCTTCCTTTTGTTGCTGCTGTTCCATCAGCTGCTGGATCAGACGACGCTGTTGCTCGGCTTCCTCGGGCGAAGGTGCGCGCCGCATGCCACCGAATGGGGCCTTCTTGGCGCTGGCCGGGTCGATGTAGCGCAAGTACTCGCCCGTGACGGCGCGGACGTACGGCTGTTGGGGACCGTCCGGCGTCGGGATCTCCAGCTTCTTGTCGATCGCCTTGAGCAGCTCTTTGGCCTTCTCCTTGTCGCCCTTGCGGAAGTGAATGCGCGCTTGGTGCATCCGGGCGAGGTCCTCAAAGGACTTGTCGATGGACTCGATCTCGATGAAGACCGCGAGCGCGCCGTCCAGATCCTTCTTGCCCTCGAGCGCGAAGCCCTTGCCCTCGGTCGCGCGCAGCCGAACGTCCACGTCGGCCTTGGCGAGCGGGCTCTTGAGCACGTCCTCGAACGCGACGAGCGCTTGGTCGAGCTGGCCCATGTCGAGCAGGGTACCGGCCTCGCCCAGACGCGCCAGCAGGGCGGCACCGGTTCCCGGGTACGACTGCGAGACTTTGGTGTAGGCCGCGAGCACGGCGTCGTTCCGCGCCGCGAATGACGCAAACACCGGCGTCGGGTCGGCCTTCTGCTGCGCCTCGGGCCGGAGATCCTTGCGCTCGTCGTTGAACACGTAGCCGCGCTCGCCCATGAGCGCAGCCATCAGCTCGTCGGTGGTCTTGCCGCGAGACTCTTCGCGGTAGTCCAAGTAGTAGATGGTGCCGACCACGCCCGCGATGCCCAGGATCGCCGCCGCGATCAGCAGACGGAAGTTGCGTTGGAACCAGCGGCCTGCGGCCGAGCCGGCGCGCGCGAGCTGGTCTTGCATGACCTCGCTGGCCGACAGGCCGATGTCGGTGCCCTTGGTCTCGGCCGCTTCGCGCCGCCGCTTGAGCAGCTCCTTCGCGCGGGCGTTTTTGTCCTTTGGCAACGCGTCGCGCGCCGCGACGGGGCGCGGCTCTTCCTCCGCCTCGTCCGCTCCCTCTTCCTCGTCGTCGTCGTCCTCGTCGTCCGCCTTGGCCGCTTGCTTCTTGCCCTGCCGTCGGGCGAGGGCCTCTTCGCGCCGCCGGGCGGCGCGGTTGGGAGCAGCAGCCTTCTTGTCGTCCTCGGGCTCATCCCCTTCGCCCTCTTCCTCGTCGTCGTCATCGACGCCGAGCGACTTGGCCACGCCGCGAGTGGAGGCGTCACGCTCGACTTTGCCTTCGGGCTTGTCCGCGTCGCCTTCGCCGACCTCTTCGTCGTCGCTGCTCCGGTCGTCGTCGTCGTCTTCTTCGGGAGGGGGCGCCTTGCCCTTTTTGGCCGTCACGGCAGAGGTCTTACTACGGGCCGGCGCACGGTCAAAGCAGGGACCTCTGCTTGCCCTCGGAGCGCGCGGCGCGCGTGGACCCCGGACGAGGCAGCAGGCCGACGGCGACATTTGTATACTTAGGTATAATTTTCATCTATCGTCTATCTATGGATGGGAGCTCACAAAGTCAGCCCGGGCTACGCGAGCGCAAAGCGGCCCAGACGCGGCTCGGCATCGTCGCCGCGCTGCGCGCGCGGCTCGCCACCACCCCGCTCGACGAGATCAGCGTCGAGGACCTGGCCAAAGACGCCAACGTCTCTCGCATGACCTTCTTCAACTACTTCCCCACCAAAGACCACGCGGTCGACACCTTGATGGTCGTCTGGATCTTCCAGATGGAGCAGGAGCTGTGCGAGCGCGAGCTGCGAGGGGTGCGCGCGATCGAGCATGTGTTTGCCGCGATGGGGGACGAAATGGCGGCCGCGCCCGCTCGTATGCGGCGCGTGTTCGGGCACTTCGCGCTGCGCGAGAGCGCGCGCCCGCTGCCCGAGCTCAGCCGCGCGGACCGGCTCGAGCTCGCGCCGAGGGTCGCGCTGGATCGCGAGGTCTGGGGCCTGGGTAGTCTGCTGATGCGCTGCGTGGGCGAGGCGTTCGAGGACGGCGAGCTGTCGATGAGCGGATCGAGCTACGAGCTCGCGCACTATTTGGGCGCGCTGGCCAACGGCGCCTGTTTGGTGGGCCACTCGTCGCCCGACACCGACTGGTCCCAGCTGTTCCGACGCCACGTGCGCCGAGCGCTGGGGCTGTTCGGCGTGCCCGGCCGCAAGGACCCGAAGCCGCCCAGGATCCCCAAAAGCTACAAAAGCCCACGCAAGAGGAGGGAGCCGTCATGATGGTGAGCCAAGAGCCACACAGCGCGTCCGGCCGCACGATCGTCGACCTCAGCCTCGAGGGGGGCCCGGCCTCGCGCCTGGGCAGCAAAGCAGCCGCCCTCTGGCGCGCGCTCTCGTCGGGCGCCAAGGTGCCGCGCGCCTGGGTCGTCCCCACCACGCTCGAGGGCGAGATCGCACAGGTGGAGCGCGAGCTCTTGCCCAAGCTCGGAGGCGGCCTGTTTGCGGTTCGCTCGAGCGCCTGCGCCGAGGACGGAGCTCAGCGCTCGTTCGCCGGGCAGCTCGAGAGTGAGCTCCACGTTCCGCGAGAGCGCGTGCTCGCGGCCGTCGAGCGCTGCTGGCGATCGGCGCACGCCCTGCGCGCCGTGCGCTACGGCGCCAGTGCAGGCAAGGTCGCCGTGATCGTGCAAGAGATGGTGCAGGCCGACTGCGCGGGTGTCGCGTTCTCGGCGGATCCTCGCAGCGGGGAGCGGGGCGTGGTCGTGATCGAGGCGGTGCTCGGCACGGGTGATCGCTTGGTCTCGGGCGAGGTCACGCCGGAAGCGTGGCGCCTTTGCGCGGGCAAGGAGCCCGAGCGCCGGGGCCCCGGAGGGGTGCTGCACGAGGATCAGGCTCGCCGGGTGGCGGCGCTGTGCCGAGAGATGGAGCGAGTCTTCGGCGCACCACAAGACATCGAGTGGGCCCTCGCAGGAGACGCGTTGTGGCTCCTGCAGTCGCGACCCATCACCGCCTTGCCGGCCGCGCCGCGGCCCATCCCGCAGGAGATCCCGAGCGGCTCATGGGAGCGCGACGATCATCACGGCGTGCTGTCCCCGCTGGGCTGGGCCTGGTTTCAGCCCTACGGCCCTGCGATGGCGGCGGCGATGCGCAAGGCAGGGCTGCCGCTCAAGACGATGGAGCCCACGCGTGTGGGCGGCCACCTGTACGCGCGCATGGTGATGGAGGGCCCCGAGAGCAGCAAGCTCCCCCCGCGCTGGGTGCTGTGGCTCGCGTCACGACTCGCGCCCTCCATGCGGCGCGGCAACCGACTGGCCGCCGAGATGCTCGACCAAGAGCGCTACATGGAGGTCGTGACCCGCTGGAGCGAGGAGTGGCGTCCGGAGCTCCACAGCAGGATCGACCAGCTGTTCCTCGCCGACCCGAGCCCGCTTTCGACCGAGGAGCTGCTCGATCGCATCAAGGCCTGCTTGGACCTCACCAAGCGTGGCTTGGAGCTGCACGCCGAGCTCGGCGGTCCGAGCTTCTTCGGTGTGGGCAAGCTGGGGTTGTTCCTGGAGGACGAGCTCGGCTGGCAGCCCGCCCGCGCGTTCGAGCTGCTCGCGGGTGCGAGCCCCAAGACCACCGAGCTGTCCCGCCAGATCGAGCGCATCGTGCACGCCCACCGAGACGAGCTCGCCCGCGCGGGCGGCTTCCCGCACTCGTGGGCGGCGTTGTGCGCATCGTGCCCAGGGCTCGGCCAGAGCTTGAGCGCCTGGCTCGAGGAGAACCGGCTGCGGCAGCTGCACTACGATCCCAAACACCCGAGCCTCGGAGAGCGCCCCGACTACGTGCTGTCGATTGCGTCGGCCATCGCGCACGATCTGGACAAAGCTCCCGAGTCCCCACCAGCAGACGCCGAGGCGCTGCTCGCCCAGGCCAAGCAGGCGCTGACGGACGACAAGCGGCGCGAGCTCGAGCGTCTCCTCGCGCAAGCTCACGCGGGCTACGGGCTGCGAGACGAGAATGGCGTCGACACCGTCTCGCGGCCCGCGGGCTTGCTCCGGCATTTCGTGCTCGAGCTGGGTCGGCGGCTCGAGCCTGTGCTCAGCGCGGCCGAGCACGCGGTGTACCTCTACCCCGAAGAGCACGGCCCAGCGCTGCGCGGCGAGCTCCCAGACCTGCGCGAGCGCGTCGAGCAGCGACGTGGAGAGGAGAGCTGGGCGCACCTGAACCGCGGTCCGCGCCGGCTCGGCCCTGAGCCACCGCCCATGCCTCCCGCAGACGTGTTCCCTCGCGGCCTCGCCCGGATGATGCGCGCGATGGGCTGGATGATGCAGAGCGAAGCGCCGGTCGAGGCCAAGGGGGATCACGATCTGGTGGGGGTGGGCGTGGGTCACCGCGTCGTCGAGGGGCGAGCCCGCGTGATCGACCACCCACACGAGCTCGCCAAGCTGAAGCATGGCGAGATTCTGGTGTGCCGCATCACCTCGCCCGAGTGGTCGATCGGGCTCGGCCGCGTCGCCGCGATCGTCACCAACGAAGGCGGCGCGCTCTCACACCCCGCGATCATCGCGCGCGAGTTCGGCGTGCCCGCCGTGCTCGGAGTCGAGCACGCCACCCAGCGCATCCGCAGCGGAGACGGGCTGCGGGTCGATCCGATCGCGGGCAGGGTCGAGATCCTCGGCGGCACGACGTCGTGAGCCGTGCGCCTGGCGCGGAGAGACGTATCCGAGTTCGGCCACGCCGAACGATCACGTTCGCTTCTTCGGGATGATCGAAAGCCACCCAGCGGGCATTGCCCGTCGTTCCTTAGAACGAAAGGGCTTCGAACATGAACATGGTGTGGTGCAAGCGCTTGGGCGGCTGGGTCGTGGTGTGGGCGCTGGCGGCCTGCGGCGAAACCGCCGGAGCCGGCGGTAGCGGCGCCGAGACGGAGGGCGGCTCCAGCGGCGATGGGGGCTCCAGCAACGACGGCGGTGCTGGTGGCGGCGGTGCCGGCCCGGCCACCGGTGGCGGCGGCAGCGTCGGCGACGGCGGGGGTGGTGCAGTGGGCGGCGGCGGCGCAGGTGGCGGAGGGCCCTTCGAGCACTGCAACGACGCGGTGAATTGCTCCGGCGTGCAGGGCTACTTCTGCTACGAGGTCAGCGCGCCGGGAAGCGAGCTCGAGGCCGCGTGCGCAAACGAGCTCGGAGGCACGTTCGGCGCCGGTCCGTGCGATGCGTTCTACGACACGTCCGCCTGCATCCAGGACTGCAGCACGCCCTCGGAGTACTCGTTCGGGGTGACGGTAGACCAAGCCGCGTGCGAAGAGGCAGGCGGCACCTACCTCACGCCCTGACGCGCGCGGGTCACTTGGCCTCGACGTTGACCTTGGCCTTGACCTTCACGTCGGCGTTCACCCCTCCCCCGCCACTGCCACTCTCGTCCGGATCGACCGGCCGCGTGAGATCGAACTGCGGCTTCTTCTCGGGGTCGCAGTCGGGCGGCGGGCCAAAGCCGTCGGCGCTGAACTTGTAGTCGAGCGATCCGCTCGAGTCGGTCTTGGGATCGGTCGCCTTGATGGTGACCTCATGCTCCCCTTTGCGGGCGGGTGTGCAGTACGAGAGCAGGTAGAAGCGCTTGGTGTGGCGCTCGATGCGGTCGGCCAGCTTGTCGAACGCGTCCTTGACCTTGGCCTGATCGGTCACCAGCTCGGTGCCGTCCGGGCCGACGTTCGACAGGTAGCCCTTGTCGATCTCACCGCCCACGCCGATCGCCAGCTTCTCGTAGTTCTCGTACTCGTCCTTATCCATCTCGTCTTTCATCTGATCGACGGTGAAGCGAGCGGCGCGGTCGGTGCCGTCGGTGAAGGTGACGAGCGTGCCGAACTTGAGCGGGCGACTGTCCCGGTTGAGCTCGGTCTTGAGCTCCTTCAAACCCTCGATCACCGCCCCGTGCAGGTTGGTCGACGGGTCCTTGGACTTGTGCGTCTTCAGCCGGTCGAGCCCGCTCTCCACGCTGCCTTCGGCCTCGGTGAAGCCCACGATCTTGGTCAGCTTGTCGGAGCCGTCGAAGGCGTACACCCCCACCTTCTGCGTCTTACCCACCTTCTGCGCGAACGACTTGGCGGCGTCGATCAGCGGATCGACCTGGTTGGCCTCGGTGATGCTGCCGCTCATGTCGACGAGCAGCATCGTGTACATGACCGCCGCGACGTCCGGGTTTTGGATGGTCTGCTTGCTCTCGAACTTGGAGACCAGCTGCCCGTCCTCGTAGATCTCGAAGTTGTCGGCGGCCAAGCCGCCCACCGGCTCGTCACCGTTCTTGATGGTGAAGAACACCCACACGTTGTTGGGCTTCTTCTCGGCCGAGTTGACGCGCTTGAGCTCGAGACCGCCGCAGCCCAGGGAGGCCAGGCTGGAGCTGAGGACGAGCGCGGCGGACAAGGCACGAACGGCGCGGGCGAGGTGGGAGGTTCGGTTCAGCACGCGCGGATTCTAGCGGCATACCCAGCCGATCAGACCATCATTCAACCGGCGGCGGCCCGAGCTTGCCCAACCCAACCAAGAAGATCTCCTTGCTGTTCTTGCGCACCGTCTCGGGCCGCAGCGTGCGCACCTCGCGGTAGAGCGCACGCACCTGCCGTCGCGCCTGCTCGAACTCTGGTCCCATGAAGATCTTCGCGACGAACGAGCCGCCCTCGCGGCCGTGCACGCGCGCGACCTCGAGCGCGCACAGCACCAGCTCGAAGCTGCGCGCCTGGTCTGCGTCGCGCGTGCCGCTGGTGGAGGGCGCCATGTCGCTCAGCACCACGTCGAACGGGCCGTGTTCGGCGTACACCTCCGCGCTCACGTCGAAGGCGTCGCCTTGGATCACGGTGGCGTTGGGGCCGACCGCCACGCTGATCGGCGACAGATCGATGGCCAACAGACGCCCGTTCTTGGCGATGACCTTGGCCGCGTACATCGACCAAGACCCGGGGGCCGCGCCCAGATCGACCACGCGCTGCCCCGGCCGAAGGAGCCGACAGCGTTTGTCGATCTCCTCCAGCTTGAACACGCTGCGCGCGGGGTAGCCTGCGCTCTTGGCGGCCTTGGTGAAGTGATCGGGCCGCGCGTAGGGGTTCTTCTTGGCGGTCAGGCGACCTTCTTGCCGCCGTTCTTCTTCTTCACGGCGCCGCGCACGATCACGGTCGAGTTGGCGTGACCGGGGATGCCCCCTTCGATCAGCACCAGATCCTGGTCGGGCACCAGCTTGACCAC
>CAZXMG010000096.1:0-26000 GCA_964641275.1 uncultured Polyangiaceae bacterium | reverse complement strand
GCGGCACCCGCATCGCCCACGTGCGCCTGCTCGGAGACCAGCCGGTGGTGGTGGACCGCTACCAGGCGCCGAGCAAGTTCGTGGGCGCGCTCGCTGAGAACGACTTCGGTGTCTACTTCCTCGTCCCCGCACCGGGCGGAGGCTTCGACCCGGTGCGCGTCCCGCGCTCCAGCTTCGTTCCTGCTGGCTGCTCCGCCAGCCCGGTGTTCTGAGCGAAGGCCGCCGACCGAAATGAGCTTGTCGAGATCCAGTCGAGGCCGAAGCGAGGACAGCGCATGAGGAGCGAGCACCGGAAGCCTGCTGGAGCAGGCTGAGGAGCACAGTGACGAGTCCGCTGGCCGCAGCGAGAGGATCGGCTGGAGTAGCAAAGCGAATTTCGATCGGCGGCCTAAGGCCGCGGGGGCGGGTCGCGGAAGTCCACCAGGCCCGCGTCGAACACTTGGTGCCACGCGAGGGTGAGCACCAGCGCCGAGCCGCGCTCCAGGAAGTCGCGGCCGGGGCCGCCGCCGAGGTGGTCGGGATCGAAGCGGGCGAGGCCGAGCACGCCGAGGTGGGGCCCGCTGGCGCGGGGCAAGAGCGGCACCTCGATGCTGGCGCCGAGCTCGAGGCCAGGCGTGGCCTCGAAGCCGCGCCCGATCGGCGCGGACCAGGTGGGACCAAACACCAACGCGAACGAGTCGAGGAACAGATCCAAGTGAGCCGGACCGCGCTCGAGATCCAGCGCGTAGCGGCCGAGGAACAGGGGCCGAAGCTCGAGGCCCAGGCCGATCAGGCGAGCGAACGCGGCCTCGTCTTGGCCGAACGACTCGACGTAACGCACGTACCCGCCGGCGGTGGAGAGGTAGAGCAAGCTGTTGTGCGTCTCGAGCTGCGGGCCGCCGCTGGTGAGGGCGCAGCCGACCTCACCGATGAAGGTGAGATCGCCCTCGACGCGGCCGTAGGAGCCGTCGGAGTCGGTGGCGAGCGCCACGCTCGGCGCGCTCGCGAGGATCACGGCGAGCGGGGCCGTGAGCCTCACGAATCGAGCGCCTTCTTGAGGTCGTCGCGCAGCTCGGCGGCGAACACGAGGCGCGTGCGGCTCAGCTCCTGCCCCTTCAAGCGGCCGAGCAAGAACGACACCTCGGACAGGTCGCGCGCGCGCCCGTCGGGGAAGATGACGGCCAGATCTGCGTCGTGGGGGTAGGGTGTGTCGCTGGCGCGATCGAGCGTGACGTAGAACTCGGGGTCGAGCCCGTGCCGCGTGGCCACCTCACGCGCGAGCGCGAGCGCCTCGTCGACAGGGCGATCACATTCGACGCCGATCTCGATCGTCTTCATCAGCTCGCGGCGGCGGAGGCGCCTGCACAGGTCGGAGAGGATGGGGTCCTTGGCGCGCTCCCAGGCGTGCATGGCCACGAGCACCGCTTGGTCGTCGAGCTCGAGGTAGCTCTCGAGCGAGGGCTCGTCCCCCGCGGCGACGCTGTCGAGCGCGGGCAGGTGCACCGGCAGCCTGGCGCCGGCGCGCAAGAGCTCGATCGCGCGCTTGAAGATGGCGCGGATCATGGCCTCGGCCGCGCGCGTGGACTTGTGGAAGTACACCTGCTGGAACATGAACAGGCGCGCGAGCAGGAAGCTCTCGATCGCGGTGATGCCCTTCATGCCGTCGATGGCCAGACCGGGCGAGCCGCTCTCGCGCGTGTCGATGCGCAGGCTGCGGAGCAGCCACGGCAGATCGTAGTCGCCGTAGGTGACGCCGGTCGTGCGCGCGTCGCGCAGCAGATAGTCGCAGCGATCCACGTCGAACACGCCGCTCACGGCGCTGGCGAGGTAGGCCAGCGAGTGCTGCCCCACGCACAGCTCGGCCACGCGCCCGGGCAGGCCGGGATCTTCTGCGCGCAAGATGCGGAAGACCTCGCTCTCCTCGCTGAGCACGATGCGCGTCGTCCACTTCTCGTGGCGAGGTGCGTCCGGCAACACTTGCTCGAACAGGTGGGAGAACGGGCCGTGGCCCAGGTCATGCAGCAGCGCGGCCGCGAGGGCGTCACGCGCGCGCTCGCTGGTCACCCGCTGCCAAAAGGGGAGGTCTCCGTCGATCTGCCGCAGCCGCGCCAGCAAGAGCTGCATCACGTGCGCCGCGCCGACGGCGTGTGCGAACCGCGTGTGCTCGGCTCCCGGAAACGCGAGCGCCGTCAGCCCGAGCTGCCGGATGCGTCGCAGCCGCTGCACCTCCTTGGCGCCGAGCAAGAGGGGCACGATGCGAGCCTCTTCACTCTCGAAGGCGACGAGGCCGTGGACAGGGTCACGCAGGATCATTCGTTGAGGTGGGCGCCCAATCGTATATGCTCAAAACTTCGCCGTGACCATCGCAGACAGCCGGCCTGACAGCCCCGATACGTCGCAGGTGGCGAGCTTTCGCCGCCTGGACAACATCGTGCGCGCGCTGCCGGAGTCGGAGCTCGCCGGTCTGATTCGCAGGCTCGGCATCAAGGTGGACGCGCAGAAGCGGATCGACGTGCCGGGGCAGGTCGCGCGCGCGCTGGTCGGCATGCCCGACGTGCGCGAGCCCTCGCGCTTGCCGAGCGCCAGCCAGGAGCTGCTTCACCGCGTGGCCGAGGCTTCGGGCCTGCTCGAGGTCAAGGCGCTGCCCGCGGGCTTCGAGGCGCTGATGGCGCGCGGCATCTTGTTCGCGCGGCGCTCGGAGCGCCCTGGGGCGCAAGCGGCGATCGAGATCGTGCTGCCGCACGCGTACATGGTGCAGCTGCCTTCCTGGCACACGGAGGATCCGCGCTCGCTGCGTGCGCTGCTGGCGCAGGCGCCGTTCGAGACGGTGAGCTCGGTCGCGGCGCACTACCTGGGTCGCCCGGTCACGCCGCCGATCGCGCTGGCGCTCGAGACCGCGTGGGAGGTGCTCACCGATCCGGTGAAGCTCGCAGACGAGATCGAACGGCTACCCCTGCTGGAGCGTCGCTTGCTCGAGGCGATCGAGGGCTTGGGTGGAGAGGTGGAGACGACCGAGCTCCTGGATCTGGAGCGCGAGCCGATGCGCGTGCGCAGCGCCAAGGGCGTGAGCACCACGCGGCGCGGCGCCGGCTTTGCCCTCGAACGGAGGGCGCTGCTCATCCCCGTGCACCCGAACCGCCACATCATCCCCACCGAGGTGATCGCGATCGTCGGTGCCGAGCGCAAGCGCACGCTCGAGGCGCGACGCGCCACCATTCGCGGGGACGTATTGGGAGAGGATCACGTGCCGCGTCGCGCACAGTTCTCTCGCGATCCGGCGGCGCTGGCGCTCGCGCTGGCCGCAGGGGTGCTCGCGCCGATGGGCACCGCGCAGGGCGAGGTGAAGCCGCACGTGGGCACGCCGCGCTCGATGATCCTGCGCCTGTCGCAGCGCTTCGGCCGCTCGTCGCACGCCATCTCGCTGATGAGCGCGCTCTCGCGCGCGATCGGCCTGTGGGACGTGACCGCCGCGAGCGTGGCGGCGCCGCCCGGCGCGCTCACGCTGAACGAGCTCTCGCAGCAGCTGTTCGCGGTCTGGCTCAACGGCGGCGCCTGGGACGAAGGCCGGCGCGAGCCCGAGCTGTTGCGCGCGGCGCCCGACCAACGCGATCCCAGCCCCAGCCGGCCGCTGCGCGAGATCATCCTGGACACGCTCGCCGACCTCGGCAGCGACGGCTGGGTGCCGTACGCCGCCTTCGAGCGATATGTGCTCGAGGATCCGCGCATCGAGGGCATCGAGCGCCAGCTGCGGCGCTGGGCCGAGCGGCTGTCGATCGCCGAGCCGCTGGGCCCGACCGAGATCTTGCGGCGCGTGGTGTTGGGATCTTTGCCGGTGCTCGGCGTGATCGACATCGGCTCCGAGTCGGAGTCGTCGCTCGCGGCGGTCAGCGCGGATCCGTCGTCGTCCTCCTCGGGGGTGATGGCGGTTCCGGCGCCCGAGAGCTTCGGCACCACGCTCACGATCCGGCTCGCGCAACGGGGCCGCGCGCTCTTGCGGTCCGTCTCGTCGGCAGACCCCAAAGCCGCGATGCCGGCGCTGCAGTCAGGGCTGCACCCGGCGGGGGATCGATCACACTTCATCGACGAACAAATCCTGAGGGTGGGGGCGCTGGCGCTGGTGGGGCACGTGCTCTCGCTCGCCGCGCTGTCCGAGGTGGGCCGGGTCGAGCAGGGGCTCGATCTGGTGCTCTCCCAGCAAGCCATCCTGCGCGCGATCGCGGCGGGTGCCCTCGCAGACGAGATCCGCGATCGCATCGAAGTGCTCTCGCCGCTGCCAGACAGCCTGGCGCAGCTGCTCGCACAGGCCAGCGTCGTGGTGGGCAAGGGCTCGCTGGTGGGCGCAGCGGCGTTCCTCTGGGTGGACGATCCCGACGTGCGAGAGCTGCTCCGCACTCGCCGCGCCACGGCCGAGCTGTTCGTCGACCCGTCACCGGCAGGCGGCCTGCTCGTCGCCCCCGGCGTGGACTTCGACCGGCTCGTGCGTCGCAGCCGCAGCTTGGGGGTGGAGATCGAGCTTTCCCAGGACGTGCTGCGCGTGCAAGCGGCCATGGGTCGCTTTGGCTCGCCGGGGCGCGGCATCACGCCGGTGTCGGCGCAGACGCCGCGTCCGCCTCAGGTGGCCGAGCCCGCTCCGCCGCCCGGCTCGACCAGCAAAGCGCGCGCGGCCGCGCGTACGCGCACGCCGTTTCCGCGCAGCAAGTAACTCGCTCGCCGGAGATTGGCGCCAGCAAGAAACGCGGCTACACCGGCCCTCATGAAGCGGATCTCGTGCACGTGGGCTTTGGCCTTGGCGCTCTCGGCGCTGGGCTGCGATGCGAACTCAGGCGCGACGCCCGAGCTCCCTCCCAGCGGCAGCGCGCCCGGGCCCGTGGCGAGCGGCTCGGTGCAACCGGCTCCGCAGCCGATGGCGTCGCTCCCGACGCTGAGCACCTCCACCGCGGCCGCGACGGTGGACGCGAGCCCCAGCCCGACCCCCAACCCGAGCGCGGCGCCCGCCTCGCCACCGGCCACGCGCGACCTCAAACAAATCGCCTCGCTCGAGGCGCTGGCCAAAAACGGCGTGCTCGCCAAGGGCCAGGCGGATGGCTACGCCGTCGTGGGGGAGGCGCCCAAGGTCGTGGTGACCGAGGCCGGCGCCGCTCCGCAGGAGGACCTCAGCTACAGCTTCGCCACCGGGGTCAAAGAGACCACCGTCATGAAGATGGACATGGCGATGAAGATGGATCTCGGCGGCGGCAAGTCGCAAGACCTGCCCATCCCCCAAATCGAGATGGCGCTCGACATGGAGACCGCGAAGAAGAAGGAGGCGAACGGCGACATCGGCGTGATCGGCACCGTCTCCAGCGTCGCGGTGAACCCGTCCGCAGATCCGGCGCAGCAGCAGGTCGCCGGGGCGATGAAAGGCGCGCTCGCTGGCCTGAAGGGCATGAAGATGACCTACACCGTCACGCGCAAGGGGCGCTCGCGCGACGCCAAGGTCGAGCTCCCGCCCGACGCCTCGGCGGAGACCAAGCAGATGGTCAACCAGATGAAGTCCTCGCTCGAGTCGATGATGGCGCCCCTGCCGGATGAGCCGGTGGGCCAGGGCGCCAAGTGGCTCGTGGTGTCCCGTGTGGCCTCGGGCGCGGACATCATCCAGTGGACGACGTACACGCTCAAGAAGCGCAGCGGCAGCAAGGTGGAGCTCGAGGCGCTGGTCAAGCAGCTCGCGGCGTCGAGCGCGATGACGGGCGGCCAGATGCCGGCCGGTTTCAACGCCAACATCACGAACTTCGACTCGGGTGGCGTGGGCTTCACCGCCATGGACTTGGGCCATCTCGGACCGGAGAAGGGCACCGGCGACGTGAAGAGCAAGATGTCCTTCGCGGCGCAGAATCAGTCGATGAGCGTGGACACGGTCCTCAAGATTCAGTTCTCACGCAAGTGAGCAGAGCCCCCGGCTTCGATCAGCAGGCGTTCCGCGCGGCGTACGGCCGCTTCGTGCTCGCGCACCCCGAGCGGGTGTTGCTGACTGGCCACTCGCACCAAGCCTGGCCGGACGTCGCGCGCGAGGCCATGGCGCGCGCCTTCGACGACGCCGCCGAGACCTGCGACGACAAGTGGGCAGAGCGGGTCTTCCCGCTGGTTGCCAACGTGGGTCGGCGGGTGCTCTCGCGCCTCGGCCTGTCCGAGGACGATCACCTCGCCTTTGGCTCGAACACGCACGAGCTGGTCTATCGCCTGATGAGCGCGTTGCCCCGCGACGCGCGCGTGGTCACCACGACCAGCGAGTTTCACTCGCTGCACCGCCAGCTGTCGCGCCTGTCGGAGGACGGCCTGCGCGTGCGTTGGGTGGACGCCAGCGATCGCGCGCGCCTGCCCGACCGCGTGCTCGCGGAGCTCCGCCAGGGCGCCGACCTGCTCGCGATGAGCGCGGTGCTGTTCGAGGACTCGTACGTCGTGCCACGCCTCGGAGAGATCGCGGCCGAGGCGCGGGCGCTCGGCGTCGAGGTGCTGATCGACGCGTACCACGCCTTCAACGTCGTGCCGCTCGACTTTGGGCCACGCGGCGACGAGCTGTTCGTGACCGCCGGCGGCTACAAGTATGCGCAGTTCGGTGAGGGTTTGTGTTTTTTGCGCTCTCCCCGCGGCACCGCCCTCAGGCCGCGGCAAACCGGCTGGTTCGCCGACTTCGCCGCGCTCGAACGGCCGCGCGCCGCCGCGGGAGAGGCGGTGGGCTACGGCGCAGGCCAACGCTTCGCCGGCGCCACCTTCGATCCGACGGCGTTCTACCGCGCGGCGGCGGTGCTCGATCTGTTCGATCGCTTCGGCTTGGACGTGCGCGCGCTGCGCCAGATCAGCCAAGGGCAGACCGCGCGCATCGTGGAGCGGCTGTCGGCCGCGGGCGTACCGCTGCTGTCGTCCTTGGACCCCGCGCGGCGGGGAGGCTTCGTGGCCGCGCGCGTGCCAGGCGCGCCCGAGCTGGCCAAGCGCTTGCGGGCACGCGGCGTGTGGGTGGATGCGCGTGACCAAGCGCTGCGCTTGGGCCCGGCTCCCTACCTGCTCGACGAAGAGATCGATCGCGCGCTCGACGTGGTGCTCGCTGAGCTCGGGGCCTGAGGCTCAGCCCTTGGGCTTGCGGTGCACCGGCGCGGCCTCGGGGTAGAGCGGCACCAAACCGAGACGCGCGACCTCTTCGGCGCTGTGCGCGCGCCTGCCCAAGTCCCACGAGAGCACGAGCTTGTCGCCGTCGTGGCAGCCGAAGCTCGAGGAGACACACAGGAGTGGCTCGCGATCGATGGCGTAGCCAGCGTGCGCGACGTCGTGGCCGTACACGGTGACCGTGAGCCGAGGGTGGATGGCGCGCATGAAGCTGCGGGCTCGGTCGGCGCTGGCGGTGCGCGCCCACAAGAGCGCGATGATGGTGGAGCGCCCGTCGAGCTCGAGATCGTCTTCGCCGGGGACCTCGAGCGGCAGGTCTTCCAGCGTCTTGCGACTCTCGATCGCCGCGTGAGGCGCGGCGTGCATCATCATCAGGCCCGCGTGTGGGGCGAACACGACGAACGGCCAGGAGCTGATCCACTCGCGGAAGGTCGCGGTGCCGTCTTCGCCCAGCAACGTCTCGAGCCGCTCCGCCTCGTCCGGGAAGAACTTGGAGACCACTGGGCCGCCGACGTGCGCGTGCTCGTGGTTGCCGAGCAAGAAGTGCACGTGATCGGGGTGCCGCTCCCACAGCTCACGGGCGCGCCGGAGCACGGCGGGGGAGTCGCCGTGGTAGTAGCTGCCCAGGTGCTCGGGCCAGTCCCGCTCGGAGATCTCCGGGCCGTGCACCAGGTCGCCCGTCACCACCAACACGGCTCCTTCGGGCTCTCGCAGAGCCTGCTCGAACAGCCGCTCGACCGCGCAGAAGTCCCGCAGGTTGCCCTGAAGATCCGTTGCAACGATCAGTCTCCCGCGGTCCGGGAGCTCGATCACTCGACGCACGACCCGCTCAGCGTAGCAAGACCGCACGCCGAGGGCGCGATTTGTCGTCCCCCCGCGTTCGCTCAGTCCTTCTTGCCCTGCTTGGACCAGCAGTCCAGCACACACTGGACCTGCTTGGTGTCGCACTTGCACTTGCTGTGGTCCAGCTCGCCCCCGCAGGTGGCGCGGCACAGGATGTCGCCCGGCGAGCAGGCGCAGGTCTTTTCGCTCACGCGTGGCGGCACGAGCGCGCTGGGGGCAGGTCGGGCAGTCGGGTCGGCGTGGACGACGGAGACGGCGACCGAGACGGAGGCCCTCGGCGGCGCTTCGCTCGCGCTGCCAAGCGGTCCTGTGTGCGAGGTTGGCGCGGGGCTGCCGGGCGACGAGCAGCCAAGCGCTGCGACGCACGAGCCCACGCCGAGGAGCTGGATCGCCCGTTCCACGGGCGCGAGCGTAGCAGCGGCTTCGTGATCCTTGACACCTCGGAGAGGTCGGCCGATTCGGGGGCGATGCGCTCGGCCTTGCTCCTGTCGCTCGCGCTTCTGGCGTGCGAGAGCCCCGAGACCGAGGCGCGGCCCTCCGCGTCCGCGAGCGCCGGCCGCGTTCCGCCACCGACGCGCGCCGCCGCCCAGGTGGTGGCTCCCGCGCGCCCGAGCGCAAATCCGAACCCGCTCGGTCTGCCTCCTCGCAAGCTCGACCTGCCGTCCGGCACGCTGGTGTTCGCGGTCCCGGAGGCCATGTTGCGCGGGGCGAAGGAGGGTTCGAGCTTCGTCCTGCAAGCCACCACCGTGGCCAGCAAGGATGGCAGCGACAACCTGATCGTGGACGGTCGCGATGGGCCGCCCTACGCGATTCACCCGGCGTACGTCGTGCCGGTGCAGAGCTCCGGCCGGCCACGGCTGAATCAGCCGGTGCTGGCGGAGTTTGCGGGTGTGCTCAAGCACGGGGTGGTGCGCAAGTACGTCAAGGACAAGGTCGTGGTCCGCTTCACCGACACGGTCGATCGCGGCGAGCGCCAGTTGGATCCGAGCCGGCTCGTTCCCATGGTCGACGGGTTCCGCCCGGGGAACTTCGCGGTCGTGCGACCGGCGTTGGCCAGCGCGGAGGCCGCCGACTTCGAGCACGTGCTCTTGGTCTCACCGCTCGGAGGCGAAGCGAAGGACGCGAGCGAGTGGCTGGCGCTCGGCGCCCTGGGCGTCGCCAAACGTGTGCCCACATCCCAGCTCTCCGCGGTCCCCGTCTCCTACGAGCCGAAAGAGAACGCCAAGGTGTGGGTCGAGCACCTCGGTCGCATGCGCGAGGCCGTGGTCAAAGACGTGGACCGCCCCGGCCTGATGACCGTGCGCTTCGCGCGCGCAGGTCGCCCCGTGCAGGTCGGGTGGGGCCAGGTCATGCCGCCGGTCCTGCCGCCCCGCGCCCCCTGACCACAATCTGACCAAATAGTCCGAAACATGGCTTGCGTTCGCGGCCGATCTGACCATGCAGTCGCTTTTGCACGTCTGTTTGGAGCGAACGCGCAGCTCTGCTAGCCCGGAGGACGTGACGCCGATCGAGCTTTACCGGGCAGCGAAACAGTGGGGACCGTTTGCCGCAAAGACCGCGTGGTACGGCTCCCTGTCCTGCGCCTTCGGCCCGCTGACGCGGGATCGCCGCGCGAGCCTGTGGGCCATGCGTCGCTGGTGCCAGTCGAGCACGCGGGGCCTGTCGATCGAGGTCGAAGCCGAAGGGCTCGAGCACGTGCCCGAGGGGCCGTTCGTGTATTGCAGCAACCACCAGAGCATCGTGGACATCATCGTGCTCGGCAGCGTGCTGCGTGGGGACTACAAGTGGGCCGCCAAGCGCTCGCTGATGAAGGTGCCGTTCTTGGGCTGGCACCTGGCCTTGGCTGGCCACGTCCCGGTCGATCGCGGCTCGGGCACGCGCGTGGCCGCGCAGGTCATCGAGCGCTTCGAGGCCGTGCTCAAAGGTGGCAAGCCGCTCCTGGTGTTCCCCGAGGGGACGCGCACCGACTCCGGTTTGCTCAAGCCGTTCAAGAACGGAGGCTTCTACGCGGCCGTTCGCGCTGGTGTGCCCGCGGTTCCGGTCGCTCTGCACGGCACGTTCGACCTCATGAAGCGAGGCGCCACCGACACTGGTGAAGGCAACGTGCGCAAGGTTCGTGTTCGCGTGGGCCCCCCGGTCCACCCCGTGACGACTGGTAAGGAAGCTGCTCGTGTCGCCGACTTGCGGGATCGGACGCACGCCAGTGTGGCCGATCTGCTGACGTCGATTGGTGGCAACATCGAGCTCCGAGCCGCGCCGCCGAAGAAGTCCGCCGAGGCGCGGGACAGCGTCCCCGGCTGAGCGCTGCTCAGCGCGAGAGATCCTCGGGCAAGGTGCCGGACGGGCGCTTGCCGAGCAGGGCACGCAGCTCCGCGGGGCGGCGGAAGCCGATCTTGCGAGCGACCAGACCCTCGGACATGCCGGAGGCGAGCAGCTCGCGCGCGGTCTCGGCGCGCACCTCGTCGTAATAGACGTGCGGCGAGCGATCGAAGGCCAGGCGGAACTGCCGAGCAAAGTGGAACTCGCTCATGTCGAGGTCGAGCGCCACCTCGTAGGTACGGATGCGCTGGCCGCTCTTCGCCGAGTCGAAGATGCGGGCGCGCGCCACCAGCAGGCGCTGCATCGTCCCCGGCAGAACGGAAGCCTTGGACTCCGACTCCACGCCCGCGCCGGCGTGCAGGGTCAGGGGGATCGAGGGGCGTGAGGCCAGTTGGCTCTGGCTCTCGCGGGCGGCGGGGATCTGGCTGACCTGCTGCAAAGAAAGCTGGCTGGACACGGTGGTTTTCTCCTCGTCGACGCGCGGGTCCTTTCCCGCGCCGTCGGATTCCCCTTTTGCAACCCCTGGGCCGAAGTTCGGGCCTCCAATTCGCGCCGTTTTTGTGGGAATACCTGGACGCTCGGCAGGGGGTGTGAATTCTGGTTCACGAGGCGTGACCTGCCGTTCCTGCGCAGCGCCGTGCGCGGCTACCCTGAAGCACGGTGCTGGCGTCGAAGAGGGTCATCCCTGCCGAGGGTCGGTTCGTGGGGCGCGTCGATGCCCTCGAACGGTTGACCGACGCGCTGTCTGGTGGCCGTGCGGTGGTCGTCGTGGGGCCTCCAGGCATCGGCAAGTCGCGACTCGTGGCCGAAGCGCTCCACCGCCTCTCTCACGAGGCTGTGTGTGTCGCCAGGTTGGCCGAAGTCGGCTCTGCGCAGGGGTTGGTCGCGCGGGTGGCCGACGCCATCGGCGTGTGGCAAGCCCCAGCGGCCAGCACCAGCGAGCGGGAGGCGCGCGTCACCAAGGCGCTCGCCGCGCGTGGTCCGGGCATCCTGGTGCTCGATCACTTCGAGCAGCTACCTCGCGCCGCGGACGAGATGGTGCAGCGTTGGATGTTGGCGGGTGCGCTGAGCGTGCTGGTCACCAGCCGCAGGCGGCTCGTGTGCGACGCCACTCACCTGGAGCTGGGGCCCCTCGAGGTCGCCGCGCCTTCTGGCGGTTGGGCGGAGGCCGCCACGTTGATGCGCGATCGCGCCTACGAGATCGGGCGCACGGTGCTCGACGACGTCGAGCGTGACACCGTGCACGAGATCGTCGCGCGCCTGGACGGCACGCCGTTGGCGATCGAGTTGGCCGCTGCACGGTTGACGGTGCTCACCCCCGCGCAGCTGCTGCTCCGGCTCGACGACCGCTTCCGCGTGCTCGACGGCGCTGGTCGCGCGCTCTCGGCCGCGCTCGCGAGCTCGTACGCGTCGCTCGAGGATCGCGCGCGCGAGTGTTTGATCGCGTGCAGCGTGTTCCGAGGCGGTGTGCGGCTGGAGGCGATCGAGCACGTGCTCGGGACCGAGGTCGACGCGCTCGGCTCGCTGGCGGCGCTGCGCAGCCAGTCGCTGCTGCAGGTCGAGCGCACGGGCGACGTGTACCGCTACGGGCTGTCTCACACGGTGCGGGAGTTCGTGCAGCGTGAAGCGGAGAAGAGTGAGAGCATGCGCCGCGCTCGAGCGGCGCACGCCGTCTACTTCTCGGAGCTCGCGCAGGGAAAGCCGCCTGGGCTCGCGGTCGAGATCGACAACTTGCGCGCCGCGTTTGCCTGGGCTCGAGAGCATCACCCCAAGCTCGGTGCCCAGCTCGCGCTGGCGCTCTCGGATCCCGGCCTCGGCCTGCCCTATGGGGAGGCGAACGCGATCGTCTCCGCCATGATCGACCACCCCGAGGCGGGCGAGCTGCCGCCCGGTTTGCGGGGCGAGCTTCTGTTCCGGCGCGGCACCGTCCGGCGCTTCGTGGCGGAGTTCGACGGTGCGATCGCCGATCTCGAGCGCGCCGAGTCGATCGCGGCAGAGCTCGGGGACGACGCGCTCCGAGCGGACGTGGTGGCCGGGCTCGGCAACACGCTGTCCGGCCAGGCCGACTGGGCCGGCGCGCGGGCACAGCTCGAGCGCGCGCTCGCGCTGCACCCAGCGCCGACGTTTCGCCCCCTCGCGCTGGCGATGATCGCCAACACGTTCAGCAACGAGGACGCCCACGAGAGCGCGGAGCCGCTGCTGCGAGAGGCCATCGCCGGGGCGGACGCTCACGACGACGCTTACGCGGGCGCCTTCGCCAGGGTCTCGCTCGGGGTGTTGTTGGTCGAGCGCTCCGCCTTCGACGAGGCCTTCGGCTGCTTGGTCGACGCGCTCTCGGTGCTGGAGACGAGCCGCTCCTCGCGGGTGATGCAGGCGCGGCATCTGCGCGCGGTGGCGCTCACGCACCTCGGCCGCGTCAAGCAAGAGGCGGGCGACACCGAGGGTGCGCTCGCGGACTACCATGAGGCGATCCACTTCGCAGAGGACGCAGGTGTGCAGCGCGCCGAGGCGTTTGCCTTGTACGGGCTGGCGTCGCTTTTGTTGGAGATGGGGGAGCTTCGGGCGGCGGACGATCGCATCCGCGCAGCGCTGCCGCTGATGCGCGAGACGTGCAGGGACGTCGAAGGCTGCTTGGTCGCGCTGCAGGGGGCGCTGTTTGCGCTGCGGGGTGCTCGCGAGGACGCCGAGCGATTCTTTCGCCGCTCCGAGGCGTTGCTGGTCTCCCACAAGCGCCCCGTGTTCAGCGCGGCGTTGGCCGTGTTGCGCGGTCGAGACGCTCCGGACCTGCCGTTCGGCGACTTCGCCGACGTGCGGCTGGCGCGCCGGCTGCGGGCTCGCTTCCCAGACAAACAGGCCGCTGCCTCGCTCTTCGTCGACCGAGACGCCACGTTCTTTCGGCTTCCGGGCTCGGGCGACCAGGTGTCGCTCACGCGCAGAAAGGCGGTGCGGGGGGTGCTCCGTGCCCTGGTCGAGGCGAGGTTGGCCCGCCCCGGCGTGCCGGTGCCGGTCGACGCGCTCGTCGTGGCCGGCTGGCCGGGCGAGAAGATCCTGCCAGCCGCAGGGGCGGAGCGCGTCTACGCAGCGATCGCCACCCTGCGCAGGCTGGGGCTCCGGGGCGTGATCGAGCAGCAGGCCGACGGCTACTTGGTGCCCCCCGATCGCGCCGTCGTGCTGCATGAGGGTGGCTGAGCCCCCCGCCTGACGAAGTTTCAACCAGGTTTCGGCGGCGTCCCGCTGGCTCGCCACTAGGGTGGGGGCATGGCATCGCTCCTTCGCATCCTTGTGGCCTCCGTGGCGCTGTCCGGTCTTGCTTGCGACGATCCCTACCTGCCGCCGGACGGGCCGACCAGCTCGTCCACCGGAGGCGGCGACCCCGAGGGGGGAGGGGGCCAGGGCGGCTCCGGCGGGGGCGGGGGGGCTCTTGGCCCTTGCCGCACCCTCACTGCCAGCGAGACCTCGATCTACTTTGGCTCGGCGGCCATGTTCGGGCTCGAGGCGCGGGTGGACGTGGATCTGGTCGGCTACGCCAAGACCCGCCTCACGCTCGAGCTCTACCAGGAGACGATCGAGCCGCTCGCCCCCGGCACGTTCGACCTCTCGCTCTCGCCCGACGACTCCTACGCGACTTGCGAGCACTGCGTGTTGTTGGTCGCGTACGACGAAGCGGGTCAGCCGCGGCGAGCGTTCTTTCAGAGCAGCGGCTCGATGACGTTGACCAAGACTGGTGCTGAAGAGTTCGGCGTGGCCGCCGGGGACGTGTCCGATGTGCGGCTGGTCGAGGTCACGCAGAACCCGGACTTCAGCTGGAACGTGGTGCCTGGTGGCGAGTGCTTCGACCTCGCGGCGTGGAGCTTCGACACCACCGTCGTCCACGGCGGTCCGTGCGACACGGTCGAGGACTGCCCGAACGAGGCCATGCAGACCTGCGACGTCGAGACCAAGACGTGCCAACCCGGTGAGTGCAGCTTGTTCGGCGATCCGCCGGTGTGCGACGCGGGCTACCGCTGCATGTCGCAGGTGGGCGCGTTGATCGACCGCGAGGAGATCGGCCCCGCGCTCGGGGCGTGTTACCCCACCTGCGAACCCGACGGCGCGGGCTCTCAGGGCGACTGCGATGGCAGCTCGACGTGTTTCGCGCTCGACGCCACCCAATCGAACGGCGTGTGCTTGGCGGTGGGCGGTCCGGCGATCGGCGAGGCGTGTACGCTGTCGGACGTGGCCACGGGTTGCGGCGAGGGAGCGCTGTGTGCGGGTGAGCCGCCGACCTGCCACGCGATCTGCGACTACCTCACGCCCCAGAGCGGCTGCCCCGACGACACGTACTGCTCGGTGTTGAACCTGTGCGAGCCCCTCGACGTGGGGGATCTTTCGCCCGTGGGAGGCCAGTGCGGGCCCGGTGCGGCCACGCTCACCGACTGCGGTCCCGAGGGCGATGCGTTCCGCGGTCTCTGCTTCCGGCTGTTCGAGTCCGAAGCCGACTCCACCTGCGAGCGCGTCTGCCGCATGGCGGATCCCGACTGCCCCGCAGGCCTCTCGTGCGTCGGGGTGTTCACCAACACCGACGTGGGCATCTGCGCCGACCCCGGCGCGTGTGGGGACGGCACGCTCGATCTGCTGGGCGCGGAGCAGTGCGACGACGGCAACACCGTCTCGGGGGACGGCTGCAGCGCCGATTGCAGCGCCGCCGAGCTCGCGCCCCTGTGCGCCCTCGCGATCCCGCTCGGCGCGAGCGATGCGGTGGTGGGGAGCAACGAAGGCGGCGTCACGGGGTACACCTCGCAGTGCGATCCTTTCGTCGCCACCCCGGTCGCGACCTACGCGTTCACGCCCCCCGCGCCGGGCGAGCTCAAGCTCACCCTGCAGAGCCTCGCGGACATGAACCTCAGCGTGCTCGCGGACTGCGCCGACGCGGCCAGCGAGCAGAAGTGCCGCTCGGGCGAGGGCGACGTGACCCTGCGCGTGAACTTCCCCGCGGTCCCGGCCGAGCCCGCCCTGGTCGTGGTGCGCGGTGCGACGCCGCTCGAGACGGGGCTGTTCATCTTGGAGGCGGAGTTTGCGGTCGCCAGCTGCGGCGACGGACAGCTCAACGGCCCCGAGGTTTGCGACGACGGCAACACCGCGGGAGGCGACGGCTGCTCCGCCGATTGCGCGACGCTCGATTGGAGCGCGGTGTGCTCCGCGCTGCCTGCGCTCTCGCTCGACCAGGCGCTCGACCTCGACCTGGACGTCGGCTCCACCTTCTTCGATCTCACCGCGATCTGCTCGTTCGAGAGCGGCCGTGAGCGCGCGTTCTCGTTCGTGGCTCCCGCAGACGGGACGCTCACCGTCACCGCGAGCTCCGACGACGACGTGTCGGTCTACGTGCGGGACGGCTGCGGCCCGATCGACGAGTCCACGTTCGTGGCGTGCGGCAACTTCGCGCCAGCGGGCGACGACGACACGGCGGTGGCTTCGCTCACGGCCGGGCAGGCGGTGACCGTGATCGTGGACGGCTTCACGCGCGAGGACGCAGGGCCTGTCACGCTCCTGGCAAGCTTCGAGCCCTGACGGCCGCTTGCCCTCGAACGGCTCGTGCTCCGGGCAAGCAGGTGACCGGGGCGCGACACCGACCCGCGTGTTGACGTCGGACCTCCCCTCCGTTCGACTCACCTGCCCGCCATGCCAAGCTCCCGCGCGAGCCTCCTACCAGTCTTCCTCCTCCTTTCTTGGGGCTGCTCGCCCAAGTCGGACGCGCCGGAGCTGCCGGCCGGTGCCCCGTCCGCAGCGAGCGGTGCGCCGCCGGCCGCGGCCAGCTCGCCTCGTGATCCCGAGCCTTCGCTGATGCCTTCGGCTTCGTCCGCTGCCAGCACGTCCGCGGGGCCTCAGAAGCACGATCCTCTCTTTGCGCGCAATGACGAGCTGGCGCTCGCCGAAGCGTACGGTCAGCTCGGGGTGCTGTTCGCCGATCCGTCCGACCCACATGCTCCGGTCAAGCGAAGTATCCACGTCAACGTGCTCCTGGGCGACGCCACCGTTGGCGCCGGTCTGGCTCGCGACGTCGTCCAGCGGATCGCGCGGACGCGCGCCGCTCTGCTGGGGGAGTGCTACGCGCACTTGAACACCGATCGCGAGCTCGCGAGCACGGTTGCCTTCGTCGTCTCCAAGGGACGCGTGTCGAACGTCACGACGACCGGCGACCTTCAGAGCACGAAGATGGTTGCTTGCGTGAAAAAGGCCTTCGAGTCGATGGCCTTTCCCGAGGATGTCCCCCGCGTCGTCGTGAAGTATCCGATCGCGTTCATCCGCGGCGCCCTCATTCGTTTGCGGCCTAGCGACCTTTCCGACCCGTCCAAAGGTACAATCCATGGCAAACCTCTCGGGGAGGTGACCGCAACGGAGATCGAAGAAGCGCTGCTCGATGCCGGCGCTTCCGACGTCTTCAGCAACGCGCGGAAGGGCATCGTCGTCTTCACCGTTCAGTTGCGTGGCAAGACCTTCACCCTCACCTTCGCACCCGCCGGAGGGACGCAGCAACTCGCCGCCGACGAGAAGGCCCGCCTCCGCGCGGCGGGTGCACTCTTCGAGCGTGAGACCTTCGTTCTCGCCATCGAGAGCGACGTCAAGGCAGCGTCGCAGGGCCTACTCGACAGACTGATCGAGAAGCCGTGAACGCGGACCTGTGCACCTCGAGGCGGCTGCAGGTGGTGCTGGCACGGCACGGCCAGCTGCTGGAGTAGCTCATCTCCTCGCGGGCCGCGCGCGGCCCGCCGCGACCACGCGGCTCGACCCAGCCTTGCTATCGAACACCCAGAGTGTTCGGCGCGCCGCCAGGTATTCTTTGTCCTCGTCGGGCGAGCGCTCCGCGGTATGGTCTCGGCACGTGAGGCACTTCGGGTGGTGGTGCGCGCTGTTGCTCCTGGCGTGCGAGAGCAAGTCGACGCCGGACGTGCCCTCGGACCGCCCGAGCCAGGAGGTGTCGGCCAAACCAGACGGCAGCTCCGCGCCAATCGATCCCTGCACGGACCCGCGCTCGATGACGTGCGAGGCGGCTTGCAAGCTGGGCACCGCTTCGGCGTGCCACGCGCTTGGGCGCGCGCTGGTCCGCGGCCCGATCGCGTCGCGCGATTACGCCCGTTCGACCGAGCTCTTCGAGTCCGCGTGCAAAGCCAAGCTGCCGGCAGCCTGCGTCGACCTCGGCCGGAGCTTGATGTCTCTTCGCAGCGCAGGCCGATCCCACGAGAGCGCCGCGGAGCTCTTTCGGGCGGCGTGTGAGTCGGGTTCGCCGGCCGCTTGCGGCGAGCTCGGCCGCGCACAGCTCGCGGGCCTCACCACGCCCACCGATCCCGCGGTCTCCCTGCGCCTCTTGGAGAAGGGCTGCGAAGGGCAGGATGGCGCGGCGTGCAGGTCGCTGGCGATGGCGTACTTCACCGGTGACGGCGCCACCGAAGACGACGCCAAGGGCCTTTCGTTGCTGAAGGAGAGCTGCGACCAAGGCGTGATCGAGGCGTGCAATGGCTTGGGCGGGGTATGGGAGTCGGGGCGCGACTACTTCGACGACATGCCGGCCGCCGTTTCGCTCTATCGCCGCGCCTGCGAGGGAGGCTCGGGCGATGGTTGCGCGAACCTGGCCTGGGCCCACGCGCGCGGCTATGGCGTGCCGCGAGACGCCGCGGAGTCTTACCGGCGCAACCAGCAGGCGTGCGAGCTCGGCAGCGGTTACGGCTGCAGCAACGTCGGCGCGGTGCTCCGCCGCGGCGAGGACGGCGTCGCGGCGCAAGATGTCGCGCTCGCGACCCAGTATTACGAGTCGGCTTGCCTCGACGGCGCGCAGCGCGGATGCGCGGCGCTGGCGAGCGCGGTCAAGGAGCACGGTGTCGGCGCAGAGCGGCTGGCGAAGACGCGCGCGCAGCTCGAGGCTGGCTGTGCGTTCGGGCGCCCCACGGCGTGCGCCTTGGTCGCGAGCATCGACGACGCCAGAGACACACGCGACCAAGACGTGCGCGCCGCGGCCGACCACGCAAAGGGCTGCGATGAGGGCAAGGCGCAGGAGTGCGCGCGCGCCGCGAGGGACTATTGGGACGGTCGCGGCGTGCGCGCGAGCGCCGCCGAGCACACGAGCTACGTGAAGAAGGGCTGCGATCTGGGCTCTGCCAACGCGTGCTCGAACTGGGCCTGGGCGCTGTCGGTGGGGTTCGGTGTACCGAGCGACAAGACCAAAGCCATCGCGCTGTATCGTTCCACGTGTGAGGGGGGCTACGCGCAGGCCTGCAATGGGCAAGCTTGGATGTTGCTCCACGGCCAGGGTGCGCCGCGCGACGTGACGCAAGCCCAGGCGGTGCTCGAGAAGGCCTGCCCAGCGCACCGCTCCGCCTGCTCCAACCTTTCACGCCTCGCCCTCTCAGGGGAGCTCGGCCCGCGCGATCCCAAGAAGGCGCTCGAGTACCAGGAGAAGGCGTGCCACGAGGGCAACACGGGCTGCTTCGATCTGGCCAACCTCCTGCTCTGGGGCGACTTGCGTGACGAGCCCCGCGCGCTCGAGCTCCACCGGGCCGTGTGCAAGAAGAGCGGCGGCCCCTCGTGCGCGCGCGCTGCGTGGCTCGAGAAGCCGCGTTGAGCCGCTCCCCTCGCGCTGCTGTTCGCCGCGTGCGCCATCGCCCGCGAGGTCAGGGAATCCAGGATGGCCTGACCTGTGACCAGCGTTAGCATCGGTGCCCGTGCGAGCGGAAGCAGCCGAGCAGTGGGTCGAGCGTCGCCGCCTGGTGCCGCCCGAGCTGCGCGACCTGGAGTTGATCGCCGGCCGACCGGATCCGACCTGGCTGGGCCGGCTGGCGCCGCATCTGTTCGTGCCCTCGCTCGCCATCGCTGCGGCCGTGACGACCGCGAATCCTCCGATCGCGCTGGTGGCTCCCGCCTATCTCGCGTACGCGGCCTTGACCGAAACGCGCCAGCGAGCAGGCAAGCCGCTCGTCTGTCTGCCTCTTCGGCTCCGGCCCTGGGGGGTCTTGACCGAGCAGGGGCCGCTGCCCTGGAGGGTCATCCTGGGGGCCACGCATCACCAAGTCGTGCGCGGCACCGGGGATCGGCGCGAGCCGTGGAGCGAGCTCGAGCTGGAGCTCGCCGATCGCCGCGTGCGAGCCGAGCTGCCGCTCACGACCATGCTCGAGGGGCTCGAGGCGCTGGTGCCCCGCTTCCGGGCCGACAACGACCGCCTGATCGCGCTGGGGCTGGAGCCCGACGCTGCGCGGGCAGCGCCCACGGAGAGGGTGTTGGAGGAGCTGCTCGACGCAGCTCGGCAGTGGCTCGCGAGCCCGGAGGGCAAAGCACAGACGCACGAGAGCAAGCGTGACTACCGGGGTAGCGAGGAACAGCTTCATCCCGAGCTGATCCCGCAACTGCGCCGCCGGCTGTTGGAGCAACCGGTGGCAGCCGAGCACGCGCCGTTCGCAGCTGTCGTGGCCGCCGAGCTCGGCATCGAGGAGCTCCGCGAAGACTTGTGCGCGCTGGTGCTCAGTCCGCACCCGGCGGTGGCTGCAGTGGCCATCGGCGCCGCGCAGAAGCTGGGCGCACACCCATCGCGCGTGGGCCGGATCCACGACCTCGAGCCATTCCTGCCCAGCCAGAGCTCGCAGGCCATCGAGCGCTGGAGCCATTAGGGCCTCCTCGGCCCGAACAGCCGATCGAGCATGCCGAAGCGGCAAGCGTAGCTCGCCAGCGCACATCGGCTCTCCCGCCACAGCGTCGCCACGGGGAACTCGTCGGCGCGGGGGGTGTCCCAGCGGTCGTGAAATGTGGTGCGCTCTTGATGGCAGGATGGCTGCTCGTAGCGTGCCACCCGGCGCAGCGTGCGTCGTCCGCGCCCGAGGCCACGGCTGTCTCGCCCTGGATTGTGCCGGTGGATCCGATCCTGGCCGCGCAAGCTGCTTCAAGGGCTCGCCAATCTTCGCCGCCTCGCGGCGTTGCCGTCGACGTGGTCACGATCGAGGGGGCGGCCGGAGCCGTCCGCAGCGCTCCCGGCCCAACGTCGGAAGCCACCCCCGGGATCGACAGTGTGCCGCTCGAAGACGTGCGGCCACCGCTCAACCAGATGCGCAAGCGCCTCCTCAGCTGCTACCAGCGCGCCTTGAAGTCCGATCCCAGCATGGGCGGCAAGCTCTCGTTCCGCGTCGTGTTCGGTCCGGACGGCCGCGTGCGCCGGGTGGACCTGATCGAGAACGGGTCGTGGGCCCCCGAGCTCTCCGCGTGCATCGCCCGTGCACTGTCGGAGCTCGTGACCGCTCCCGCCGAGACCGAGCGCGAGCTGAAGGTGCCGTTCGTGTTTCTGCCTGGCTGAGCCCCGTCGAAGACCTGCCTGCCAGCAGCGGCGCTCAGCAGTGCCGGCCGACCAGCAGCACCGTCACGGTGAACGTGGGCGAGATCGCCTGGTCTTGCGCCCCCTGGATGTGTGTGAGCTTGACCAACAGCTGCGGCCCGAACGGCGGCGCGAGCGGTGTGACCGTCATCGTCGGTACGGGAGTGGCGGCGCTGATGTCCGGCGCGGTCGCGACCTCCTCGACGTCCATCACCGTCACGTCGGGCGCGTCAGGCGTGAGCGACACATTGACGGCGGCGATGCTCACCGTGGACGTGCCGGTCCAGCTGCCGCCGCGTGCGTGGAGGAGCACCACAAGCTGTGCATCCTGCCACATGGTCGCATCGACACCATTGGCCAGCACGAGCGTCTGCGGATTGGTGCCCGCACGGCCGGCCAGCTCGTACGTGGCGCGCCGCACGATGGGGACGACGTCGTGCGTGGGGTCGAAGGGCAGGTCCGGCAGCGGCACCAGCTTGGGCTCGCGCTCGCCTCGTCGCCTCGGTGTTTCGCATTCGCCATTGCAGCTCACAGCGCCTCCCTCCCTCATATCGTCCAGCAAGTGTCGAATGTGATCGCCGTCCAAGCCGGGACGTCTGGCGTGTAGTCGTCGGGCCTATCGCACCCCGGCAGCTGCCCGCCGGTGCACCACACCTCGTCGCCCGCGCGCAGGACGCACAGCCCGCCGACAGACTCGTTTTGGGTGAAGGTGAGCACGTCGCCGAATGCGGTCACCTGCGCCGGCACGTGCGAGCTACCGGCCTCGACCGGGTTATCGCCCCAGCACCAGACGTCCCCCTCTACCAAGGCACACGTGTTGAACAAGGTGACCGTCACGCTCGTCGCGGGTCCCAGGCCTTCGACGCGCGCAAAAGATGCGCGACTCTCGATGCTCTCGTCGATACCGAGACAGCCATAGTTGTTGTCGCCAGCGCAATGCACCTCCCCGTTCTCGAGCAACGCGCAGGTGGTCGCGCCTTCTGTCGTCAGCGAGCGCGCGGGCAATGGAAGCGGCAGCGTCGTGGGCTCGAGCACGAAGGCTGGCTCCGCGAACCCCATATGCCCGGAGTAGTTGTCACCTAGGCACTTGACCTCGCCATCGACGAGCACCGCGCAGATGCCTCCAATGACATGGATCGCACGGGCAGGAGCGCCGAATTCGATCCGGGTGAAGGAGTCATACCGGAGGTCTTCATTCGGGTTGATCGGGACAGGTCCTTGGATGAAGACGTCCCCTTTCTCCGTCAGGACGGCAACTCCTGAGCCCATACCGCTGATCGACTTGAGCGGCCCAAGCACGGAGAGCTCTGCCTCGGCCTGCTCCTCTTCCCCGAGGTCTGAGAACGTGTAGACGTGGCCATAGCCAAAGCCATCGAGCGCGACGGTGGGCCCGTGCTCCGACTCAATCGCCGCGATGCACTCGCGGCTTCCGCGCTCAGGCCAGCTCGAAGCCCCTCCGCCCTCGCTACATAGTGCCGCAGTGTCGGATCCCCAACACCAGATCGAGCCGTCGCTCTTCAGTAGGAAGGTGGCGGAGTGCGCGGGACCGAGGGCGACAATCTTGGGATCGTCTTGCGGCAGCGGGCAGACTGGCTCGGGGGGCGCGTGTGGAAGGTCGCACCCAGCGAGCGCGACCAAGAGCAAGGCGCCCGCTCTCATGGGAACATCATCGGAAAGAGGTTGGGGACGGTGGACCAGTAGCCAAGCTGCTCCAGTCGGTCGATCTGCTTCTTGAGCCCGGAGTAGCTCAGGTTGGCGTGCTGGAGCGCGCTGGTGAGCACGATCGAGAAGCTCTTCTGCGGCAAGCCGCTCGCGTCTCGCTGCTGGTAGATGTGGTAGGCGTCGCTGCTGCTGCCGGAGTAGTCCCCATCTTTGTTGAGCTGCACTCTGGTCGGCCAAGGCACGCCGGTCTTGAACTTCTTCTCGACGTCGCCGACGAGGCCATAGTTGTCGACGGCATTGCGACTCTCCAAACGCGTGAAATCCGCCAATGTGGTGAACACCGAGCGGACCGGGGGTGGCGCGCCGGGGTGCATGCCGGCGAGGATGCGCAGCAAGGCCGCCGCGCTCATCACTAGCGACCCTGAGCCCGCCATGTATTCATGGTCCTTTCCACCCGCATAGGCTCTCGGCCGCGGGATTAGTGCGGCGAGAAGGTCGTTCATCGCGTTCACGCTGCCGCCGTGGGCGGCCTCCCAGGTCGCGGACGCGAGCGCTGCGCGCAGCTCGGCTTCGCCCACCAGGCTGCCGTAGCCCCAGCCAGGCGTGTGCGGGCACGGCACCTGGCCGTCTTCGAGGCAAAGGTCCCGATCCTCGCCAATGACCGAGACGACACCCTTCTTGAAGCCCCACCAGTCATTCATCTGGCGGACGTACAGATCCGGCCTGGCGTCCGGCGACATCCGCCTGCTCAGGAGCTCGGAGGCGGCGTAATAGTTGCCGTTGGTGTACGCGTAACAAGTCTTGGGTGGCCTGAACACCAAGGCGGGCCCGACGCGCTGCGCGAAGTGGCGGAAGTCGCCGGGCACCAGGGGGAGCGCGCGGGTCGCGGCGAAGGTCTCGTCGTAGAACGCGATGTGCTCTTGATAGCACTCGTCGTCCGTGTCGAAGCCGTGGTCGGACTTGAACCCTGACTCCATGCGAAAGAGATCTCCGACCTCGACGGCCCTCCAACGTGCGAGGGCCGCCTCGCCAAAGGCCGCAAACGAGGCCTCGTCGACCTCCAGCGCGGCGAACACCTTGCTCGTCAGGAAGGCGTCTGGGTCATCGCCATTGAATGGCACGCACGCGGCCATGCCGCACACCATCTTGCTCACACTTCCCCAACGAAACTTGTGGAAGTTGTTGGCGACCGGGTAGCGCGCTTCGGCCAGCGTGTACGTCCGCACCAGCACGAGCTGGCCGTTCTTGGCCACACCAATCGTGGCGCAGCGGATGCCCTTCTTGCGCATCTGCTCGCGGATCGAATCGTCGATCTCATTCAGAATCTTGCGGCTCAGTGTGGTCGCGTTGTAGATGCCATCGGTCCGGCGAGCGGGTTGAGCAGCACCTGGGTCGACGCCCGCCACCTTGTCCAGCAGCCCCGGCCCCACGCCGAACGGCGTCGTGTCGCTCCCCAGGACCGCACCGGCGACCTTGCCCCACTGGGAGCTGTGGTTCTCTGTGCCCAGGTCGACCGCGATCTTCTCTACGCCTGTGCGCTCAGGCGTAGGCGCGTTCCCATCGGCGACGACGAAGAACTTGCGGGGGAGGGGGCGATGTTTGCCCTTCCGCGCCAGGGTGACGCAGAAGCTCGCGAACGTGTCGGAGCCATTGGCGCCCACGGCGATGGGCCACATCTCGAGGCCCGGGTGCAGTCCCGGTGCGGTGTCCAGAAACCAGCCGAGACCTGCGAGGCTGACGGGGCCGTGCACGTGCGTCCCGCCCCGGAACTTCTCGGCCATGTCGCCTCGGAAGTCGAGCGGCCAGGGCTCGAAGGTCTCGTCGCGATAGTGCACGAGCACTCGACGCTTACCTGCGGTGAGGCCTCGATCGGGGATGGCCTGGTGTGCTCGGCACCAGCCGTTGAGGGTGGCGCGGTGCTCCGGGGTGCCGGGGAGCCCAGCGGTTGTGGTCTGGAGCTCGAGGATGTTGAACACCGAAGGCGCTGGCGTATGGGCGGACGGAGTCACCAGGTTGAGCGCGTAGATCCGCTGGGGCGGCTTGGAGAAGGCCGCATCAGGGTGATAGGCGCAGTGGTCGAGCCCGGAGACGTGGGCCACCCTGTAGGAGCCGGACTCGTCGAAGAGCGCGCCCATGTCGAGCTTGTTGCTGAAGCGCAGCGACCAGCTCTGCTTGGTCAAGAAGCGCTCGATCAGCGCGAATGCGCGGAAGCCGGCCTCGTGCGTGCCACCCGTGAGGCCGAGCTGCGTGGGCATGCGTTTCGTGCCCGAGAGCTCGGCCTTGAGGTCTAGTGGAAGCTGGTTCGGGTCGTAGAGCCGCAGCTCACGCTGGCGCACCTCGGTTGGAACAGGCAGCCAAATGGCTGCGAACCGTGGGGAGCTGGGCTCGCCGTACATCGCGACCGACGCCAACCACTCGTCCGCACGCTCTTGGTCCATGGCTTGCAGCTGACCGAAGGTCAGGTTCCAGAAGAGATAGTCGCGCAATCCCATCCAGTCCTCCAGTGTTGCTTGCGTTAGAGCGGGAGGGGCGGCTGCCCCGTGCGGCCAAGCAGCCACACCGAGAGCACCGCTGTCTGGGGGCCCGGCAGCTCGGTAGCCTGCTTCCAGGTCAGGGCGACCTGGATGAGCGCGGCGGGGCGGGCGAGGTCCACTACCAACAGCGCAGGCGCTGCGACGGTCTCGTCCAGGTCGACGCTGCCCAGCCCGGGACCGAGGAACACGTCTGCAGGCTCCGTCTCCGAGAGCGAGATGCTGCTTGCGCCGACCGACAAGCGCGCGCCGTCTGCCCAGGTGTTCTTGGCGTGGAGCAGCACGAGCAGCTGCGCGTGAGCCCAGCGCGAGCTGTCGACGCCCGTGGCGAGCCAGACCGTGTCCACGCTGTCGTCGTGGCCGTCGAACACGACCTCGGCCCTGCGCACGAGTACCACGCGCTCGGCGACGAGGTCGTCCTCGTCGGGGTCGTCGAGCTCGATACGCACGGACCCACTGGGGAGCGGCGCGCGTTGCGAGAGCATGATCAGGCGGGGCGGCCGACCAGGTCGACGCCGAGCGCGATGCTGTTGAGGCCTGCCTGGTTCGCGGCCACGGTGTAGGTCAGGCGCACGCGCAGCAGCGGCCCGATGGGCGCGGTGAAGGGCACGACCAACAGGCCCGGCGCCGCGGGCGCGCTGCCGGTGATGTCTCCGCTGCTCGCGACAGCGGCGCTGGCCGCGAACAAGACATCGGGCTCCTCCGGCACGAGCATGATGTTCTCGACCAAGACGCGGAGCACGGGCGTGGTGCCGCTCCACGAGTTTCGAGAATGGACGCGCACGACGAGCGCCCCAGACACCCAGGAGCTCGAGTCGATGCCCACGGCCAGCGGAACCTCTTGAGCCGACGCCCCAGCGCGTGCGTCGAAGGCGAAGTCGCTCTTGGCGATGATGGGCACCAAGTACCCGTTGCCGCGCGGGCTCATGTCATAGGTCGCGGCCACGCGTCCAAAGCGGTTGTCGAATCCGAGGCGGTTGAGCATGATCGGGCTCCTTCTGGCGTGCTGTCCGGTTCCCCCCGAGAGCAGCAGCCACTGGCACAATACGTGCCCCCCCCGGAAAGTTCGCAAGCCACAAAATGGCGTGTTGCCAGATTGTTGCAAGCCGCTCCCGCGCTCAGCCCTCGAGCGCGCGCGCCACGCTGGCAAACTCGAGCTTGTCGCCCGCTCAACCGGTAGTTTCCTTCGGTTGAATCAG
>CAZXMG010000095.1:20127-26062 GCA_964641275.1 uncultured Polyangiaceae bacterium | reverse complement strand
CACGCCCCGGTGATAAAGCATTTGTGGGCACGTTTACAGCCGGCCCGGTAGCATCCGGGAATGCCTGGCTTACGTTCCGTCGCCTGCGGGGCCTTGGCGGGTGGGCTCCTCGGAGGCTGCTTCCTCGACTCGGTCGGCGTGCCGCCTGGTTCTGGAGGCGAGTCGCAGGGCGGCGCCGCCGTGACCAGCACCAGCACGGGCTTCTCGGGTGGTGGTGGCTCGGGGGCGGGCGGACCGGTAGGCGGCGCGGGCGGTAGCGGCGCCTCTGGTGGCGGCCCCGAGGGCTGCAACGACGGCGTGGTGGTGCTCGGTGAAGACTGCGAGGACGGCAACAATCTGGCGGGCGATGGCTGCGAGGGCTGCGAGTTCGTGTCCGAGTGCGGCAACGGCACCTTCGAGCCCACCGAGGAGTGTGATCCCCCGGCGGTCGGCGCGTGCAGCGCCGCGTGCAAAGCAGAGCCGGGCACGCCCTGCGACCTCGCGACCGACTTCGACTTTGGAGAGCACCCGAACGAGACGGTCGCGACGACGGCCCCGCTGAGCCCGTTCGCGGTGCCAACGCTGATCGACACGTTCGATTTCGCGTTCGGCTGCGCTGCGACCGACGGGAGCTTCCCCACGCAGCTGTACCGCCTGCCGATCGGACCCTACCCCGAGGGTCTCTACGCCAAGGTGAAGCACAAAGGTAGCACCGAGCCCGTGCTCTCCGTGTACCACGGCTGCGGATCGCCGCTGCGCTGCGCCAAGAGCGGCATCGGAGTGGACGACGTGGTGGCCGTCACCCCGGTGATGCCTCCTGGATCCGTGCTGCTGATCGGCGTCGGCGACCAAGCCGGCGGCGGCGACTACGAGCTGGACACGTGGCCGCACCGCTACTGGAGTAACTTCGACGCGGCCAGCGACTGGCTCGTGGACGCTGCGGGCTGGAGCAACGCGGGCAGCGAGCTCACGGCGGCCAATCTGAGCGACGCAGACGGCTTCATGATCACGTCCCCTTGGATCTTCGTCGGCGCGCTCGACTCGTTCGAGATCGTGTACCGAGGCGGCATCACCAACGCCAACGTCGAGGTCGAGGTCAGCTTCGACGGCGTTACCTTCGAGCAGACGGTGGACCTGAGTCTCGGCAGCGTGGCAAGCCCGGTGTGGGATCGTTTGCCGTTCGAGAACCCGAACGACGATCTCTTCGTGCAGGTGCGGCTGCGCTACGTCTCGACGGACATCGGAGGTTTCGCGCGGTTGCTAGCCTTCCGGCTGCAGCCGGTGGCCACCTTCGACACGTGGTAGCCGTTCAGCGGTAGACGATCAGGTACGAAGTGAGGTTGATGTCGCCCGAGCCGTCGGCAGGGTCGTTGCCGTTGCGCAGGCCGCGGTAGCTCAACGTCACCGTTTGGCCTGGGGTGACGGCGCTGGTGATGTCCTCCACCCAGGGTTCGACCTGCTGGCCGGGGCACCAGCCTCCGCGTCCAAACCACCAGGTGCCACCTTGGTTGGGCACCATGCCGTTCACGGTCTGTGGCACACACTCGGCGTCGGTGCCGGCCTCGGGGAACTCGCGCAGGTACACCTCGCTGCCGACCGTGACCTCGTGTTGGTGGTTGCAGAACTCGGCGCACTGCCCCGTGCCAGCGCCGTGCCCGGTGACGATCGCGAACAGCTCCACGCGCGCGGCGTCCGCCGGGATGGGCACGTCGATCGGCGCGTGCGACGTGTTGTAGGCCGCGCCAAACGGGCCGCCAGACCAAAGGAAGATCGCCTCGCTGGGAGCCTCGGGCTTGTTGCGGTTCGAGAGGCGCAACGAGAGCCAGGTGGCGGTCGGCTGCGTGTTCCACTCGGGCGCGAAGTCCCAGCGCAGGTGCTGCGCGCCGCCGGCCGCGAGCAGCGGCAGCATCTGTGACGCATCGACCACCCAGTGAGTCTCGCGGTGGTAGCTGGTGATGAAGCGCGCGATCTCCACGTTCTCGCTGGCCGCGTTGCGTACGCTCAGCCACGCCAAGTAGTCCCACGCGCCGCAGTTCCCGAACTCGATCTCTTCGGGGTCGGGGCAGGCCGAGGTCACCTCGATCTCCAAGGTGTCGAAGGCCGCCATCTCTGCGGCGGACGGCAACATCACGTCGATCTCTTCGAACTGCTCGAGCACCTCGCCGCTCCAAAGCGGGATCTCGCTTACGTCCTCCGCGTCGAGCCGCGCGCGCAGCTCGGCCTGACCGTTCATGTACAGGACCTCGTGGGCGGCGTAGGCCAGGTTGGACTCGAACGGCCAAGCGCCTGCGTTCGCGAGCACGCTGCTGTAGCGGTCCACGTCGGCCAAGAAGCCCAAGCCGCGGAGGCGCTGCGCGCGATCGATCGCGAACCCGCCGCGACCGATGCCACCCAGAATGTCTCCCACCCAGCCTTCGATCGCGGAGGCCGGCGTCGTCACCACGTGCAGGTGCCTGCGCGCGTGTGCGGCGTCCGGCTCGGCCAACGTGGCGACGAAGTCGTCGATGCGGGTTTGCATGGCGCTCAGGCTGGTCGCCGCGTCGTCGGGGTTCGTGCGCCGAGAGACGAAGAAGTAGTGCGCGTTCTTGGGTGAGAGCTCGTACAGCTCATCCAGGTCCTCCTCCCACACGCTGGTGTCGTCGAGATCCGAGACGGGCAGCGTGTCCGGGATGAACACGTACGACTCGCAGCCGGTGAAGCGTTGCGCGAAGTCGAAGGTCTCGCCCGTCGAGAGCGGCAGGCTGAACGGTTCGGCGACCTCGCTGCGCAGGGCGCCGTAAGGCCCCGGGTGGAGCTCGAGCGTGGGCAGGCCGAGCTCGCTGCAGATCGGGTCGAGGGGAATGGGGGCGCCGCCCGTGCCGCCAGCTCCTCCCGCGCCGCCCGCCCCCGCGCCGCCCGTGCTCGACGACGTGGAGCTGGTCGAGGTGGTGTCGTCATCCCCGCATGCGCCAACCGCGAGGATGGTGAGCACGAGCCCAGCGCGCCAAAAGGAGAAGGTCACGATGCCAGCATAGCAAGCCGCGGGCCCGGGGATCGCGCAGCGTTGTGCGCAGCTTCCAAACCCAATGGGAACTTGGTCCGTCCAAGGCGGTCACCAGGAGGCGGAGGCATGATGTCGGAGCGTTGTCGGTGGGGCGGGTGGCTGCTGGGTCTGATGGCGGTGGGTGTGGGATGCAACGACGCTCCGACCAGCGCAGCCTCCGGCTCCGCCAAGGCGATGGATGACGACCGCGAGTCGACGCCCCAGGAGCTGCTGCAGGAAGGCGCCGAGGAGTCCAAGCGCGAGCGCAAGACGTCGAAGGGCGAGCGCGACGACCGCGCCGCCCAGGCGACCGCGGCCGCCAGCGCCTTCGCGCCTGCTCCAGCCGGCGACGCGGGACGCATGGGGGGCCTCTCTGGCCAGGGATACGGCGGAGGTGGTCGCGGAGCCCCCAGCAAGCGTTACGGCGTCTCTCCTCAGAGTCCGCCCGCCGACGCCGAGCCCAGCCTGGTCGCCGAGCCGATCGACCCCAACGGTCGCTTCGCCACGACGTACCGGCCCGGTGGGGGGCACTTGGCGGCCTTCGAGTCGGCCGTGAACGCAGGGTTGGTGCCTGCTGCAGAGCGTGAGGTGGTGAGCGACGTGGGCGCTCGCTACGTGGCGAGCTTGGGGCTGCCCAAGAGCGGCGCGCTCGCCTTCCAGACCGACCTCGAGCGCAGCAAGATGGCGCCTGGCGGTGGACCGGTGCACCTGCGATTCACGCTGCGATCCAGCGATCAGAGCGCGGGCGAGCGGCCACCCGTCGCGGTCGCGGTGGTCATGGACGTCAGCGGCTCGATGCGCGGCGAGCTGATCCAGAGCGCGCGCAACGCCGCCTCGAGCTTGGTGGACAAGCTCTCTCCACGCGACGAGCTGTCGGTCATCACCTTCTCCAGCGACGCGCAGGTGCTGATCCCGATGGGGAAGATCGGCCAGCGCAAAGAGCAGCTCAAGGCCACCATCCAGGGAATCAAGGAAGGCGGCGGCACCAACATCAGCGGCGGGTTGACGCTTGGCTACAAAGAGCTCGCCAAGGTGCCCCAGAGCAGCGACGCGGTGCGCGTCAGCATGCTGCTCTCGGACGGGCGCGCGAACGAGGGCATCACGCATCGGCCGGCCTTGTCCAAGCTCGCGCTCGACGCATTCCAGGACGGCATTCAGACCAGCGCGTTCGGTCTCGGCACCAACTACGACGGCCCGCTCATGAGTCAGATCGCCAACGACGGCGCTGGCGGTTACTACTTCTTGAAGACGGGCGATCAGATCGCCGCGGCGCTGAGCACCGAGCTCGACAAGCGCCTCGATCCGGTGGCGACGGCCGTCGAGGTGCGGGTGCGCGTCAAGCCTGGGGTCGAGGTCCTCGACGTGTACGGCTCGCGACGCCTGAGCCAAGAGGAGGCGACCCGCGTACGCACGATCGAGCTCGCGTCGGACAAGCAGACGGAGAAGCGCGACAAGATCAAGGCCAACCGCCAGGACGACCCCGAGGGCGGCATGCGCTTCTTCATCCCCGCGTTCGCCCGCGACGACAGCCACACCTTGCTGTTCAAGCTGAAGGTGCCGGCGTCGGTCGCCGACAAGGATCTGGTCATCGTGGAGCTCAAGTACAAGGACCGCCTACTCAAGAAGAACGTCACCGAAGAGGCGCCGGTGAAGGTCCCCTATGCCAAGAGCGACATGGAGAGCATGCGCTCGCTCGACAAGAGCGTGCAGCGCACGGTGCAGGGCTTCATGGCCGGTCAGGCACTGATGAAGGCCTCGCGCTTGATCGCCGAGGGCAAGAAGCAGGCGGCTGCAGACCTGCTGGCCGAGCGCGAGGGACTCTTGGCGCAGGCGTCCTCGTTGCTGGAGGAGCCGCTGTTCCTGACCGACGCCAAGCGGCTCGCGCGGCTCCGCGGTCACATCGACGATGCGGCTGGGCTGGGTGATCCCTTGGTGCTCGCGATGATGATGGAAGCCGCTGGCAACACTCACTTGCGCTGAAGAACCCGACCATGCCCCGCTTCGACCTCGACTTGAAAGAGCCCGTGCGGGCGCTGCGCATCGAGCCTGGCAGCGAGATCAAGCTGCGCGGCTCGTTCGTCTCCACGGACGGTGCCGTCATCGACGCAGCCACCAGCACCTGGCCGGACGGTGACGGGGCCGGCGTCGACGCCGGTGGGCTCATCGATTTCGCCGGCGGCGGATTGCACATGACCTCACGCGATCCGGTCAGTCACGAGGTGGTGGCGGTGGCGACCGGGCAGCCAGGACCAGCGTGTCAGGCCGCAGCGGTGGCGTCACCGTGCCTCGTGCTGCGCACCGCGCAGCTCGCGCGCACCCGCTTGATGACGCGCGAGGAGCTCTCGCTCGCGATGAAGGGCAGCGTGGTCGTGGAGATCATCGAGCCGCCGCCGCCTCCGCCTCCCGATCCGGTGGGCGACGCCGTGAGCAGCCCCTGGTTCGCGATCAGCCTGTCGCTCGTGGCGGGCGCAGGCTTGCTGTGGGCGGGGCTCACCCTACGCAAGCGCGCGAAACAGAGCCCCCGAGGTCAGCTCGAGGCCTTGATCGCGCGCGTGCGCAAGAAGCTCGAGCGGACTGATCCGGTGTTGGCCGCCACGATGAAGCCCGCGATCGATCGGGCAGGGCGCGTGGTGAGCGAGCGCACGGTGGACCTCGGAAGCCCCGAAGGAACACGCATCCGCGACGCGCTCGGCGCGCTCGAGGCGTCGCTCGACCAGCGTCAAGTGGATCACAAGCGGGCCCAAGATCGCGCGGTCGCCGACGAGATCCTGATCGAGATGGAGAGCGCGCTCGAAGCTGCCACCGAAGCGGGTGCGCTGGCCGGCTCGGCGCGCGCCCCGGTTCAGTAGCCGCCGCCCTGCGGAGGCCCACCGAAGCCGCCCTGCGGAGGCCCACCGAAGCCACCCTGCGGGGGCCCACCGAAGCCACCCTGCG
>CAZXMG010000095.1:0-20027 GCA_964641275.1 uncultured Polyangiaceae bacterium | reverse complement strand
CCCTGCGGAGGCCCACCGAAGCCACCCTGCGGGGGCCCACCGAAGCCACCCTGCGGGGGCCCACCGTAACCGCCGCCGGGAGGCGGGCCGTAGCCGCCGCCGGGAGGCGGGCCGTAGCCGCCACCGGGAGGCGGGCCGTAGCCGCCACCGGGAGGCGGGCCCCAACCTGGCGGCGCGAAGCCAGCGAACTGGGGCGTGCCTGGGGTGCCGCTCAAGCGCACGTAGATCAGCGCCGCGGCGACCCACACCACGGGCAGCGCGACGACGATGCCCACGCACAGGGCGAGGACTCCGAGCAGCACGATCAGGAACGCGAGCACCCAGAACAACAGCAGCTTGAGCTTCTCGCCTTGCGTGTCCTTGAAGCTGCGCTTGATCGCGTCGATGGGGCTGAGGCCCTGGTCCACCACGTAGTACTGGGCCTGAAACAGCGCGAGGTTGAGCCAGATCGAGACCACCAACACGGGCAGCGAGCCCATCACGTAGACCTCCCAGGGCAGCACGCTTCCAGCAAACATCTGGTACGGCCCGAACAGAGTCACCACCCACTCGATCAACAAAAGCGCTGCGAGCGGCACGAAGCGACCGCCGCCGCTGAACAGGTCGCCGAAGTTGGGCTGCTCGCCGCGTGCGGCGGAGATGTGAATCTTGATCAGGCCTGCCTTCAGGAACGTCTGCACGGCGGCGATCACGACCGTGAGCCCGAGCGCGGCTGCGCTCAGGCGTTGCGCGTCCTCGAGCTGCCGGCGCAGTTTGTCCATGTCGAAGCCGCTGTTCCACTCGAAGGCGGGGGCCGCGGCGCTGATGCCGAAGGCGGCCCCGAGAATGGCTTGCGCGACGAGCACGATCAGCCCAGCGACCACGGCGGAGCCAATCAACACGCCCGCTTGCTGACCGAACGTGGACCAACTGCGGCCGACCACCTCGGTCGGCTCCCACTGCTGCGGGCCCGCGCCAGCGTCTGGCGGCGGAGCCTGTTGAGCGTACGGATGGTTCGGCGCGGCGTACGGGTTCTGCATGGCCCGCCGAGACTAGGAGGTGTCCCCAGTTTTGTCGCGGGGTCTCGCCGCGTCCCTCGCTGACGCTCGCAAGTGGAGGCCGCGACGATCCCCCGCGACGAGGTTGCCAGTGTGGTCTCGCCCCCTCGATGTCGTCGGGCGGACTAGCAGCCGGGAAAGTCTGGGCCTAAGAAGCCCTGGTGGGCCTCGACCTCAACGTGGATCTCGGGGAGCTCCCCGAGGAGCCCGAAGAGCTCTACACGTTGGCCACGACCGTGAACCTGGCGTGTGGTGGCCACGCCGGCGACCAAGCCTCCATGGCGCGTGCGCTTTCGCTGGCGGCTCGGAGCGGCGCGCGGGTTGCGGCGCACCCGTCCTACCCGGATGTGGGCGGCTTCGGGCGACGCGCGCGCTTCAGCGACCCGGACGCTACGCGCGACGCCGTAGCCACCCAATGCCGCGCGCTCCGGAAGGTGGCCAAGGTGGTCGGCGTCGAGCTCGCCGTCGTCAAGCCCCACGGCGCGCTCTACCACGATGCCTCGAACGACGCCGACTACGCCGCCGCGCTGATCGACGGTGCGCGCCGGGCGTTGCCCGAGCTCACCACGATCGTGGGCTTCCCCGACACCGCGCTCGAAGACATCGTGCGCGTGCGCGGCCTCTGCTTCGAGCGAGAAGGGTTCGCCGATCGCCGCTACGATCACCACTTCAAGCTGGTGCCTCGCAGCGAGCCAGACGCCGTCCTGATCGAGCCGGCTGCTTGCGTCACGCAAGCGCTGCTGCTCGCACGCATGCGACGCATCGACACGTTGTGCATCCACGGTGACAACCCGGGCGCCGTGGGCATTGCCCGCGAGGTGCGCGCGGCGCTTGCGGGCGAAGGGTTGATCACCGCTCGCCCATGAGCACGGTCGGCCCGTCTTCGCTCGTGATCGAGCCGTTCGGTCCGGGGGTGTGGATCGCGCCGCGCGTGCTCGAGAGCGATCCGCTCGCGCGCGCCACCGCGCTCGCGCGGCTCGCCCAGACGCTGCGCGCCCGAGCCGACGGCGAGCTCGACGTGGTCTTGGGTGGTCGCAGCGTGCTCGCGCTCGCGCCCGCCGTGCGTGATTGGGAAGCGCTCCTGACGGCGCCGCTCTCGGGCCTCGGACCGCCCGCGCAGCACGAGATCGAGGTGGTGTATGACGGCCCTGATTTGGACGCCGTGGCGAGCCGCCACGGGCTCTCGCGCGAGGCCGTGATCGCGCTGCACAGCGGGCCCGAGTATCGCGCGCTCTTGACCGGGTTCCTGCCCGGATTTGCGTACCTCCATCGAGTTGCGAGCGAGCTCGTGACGCCGCGCCTGCCTCAGCCGCGAAGGCAGGTCGGCGCGGGCGCGGTCGCGATCGCGGGGCCACTCAGCGCGGTCTACCCGCTGCCGTCGCCCGGAGGCTGGAACCTGATCGGCTCCACCGACGTGCGCCATGTGCTCGATCGCGATCGCACGCCCATGCAGCGCATCGCGCCGCTCGATCGTGTGCGCTTCGTGCCCCGCAGCGCGCCGCTCGAGCCAGAGCCGGTGCCTGGTGACGAAGGCGCGTGGCCTGGCGCCGAGCACGCCGCGCTCGTGGTCGAGAGCACGCGCGGCGGGTGCACCGTGCAAGATCGCGGGCGGTTCGGCCACCGGCACGCCGGCGTGCCGTGGAGCGGCGCGCTCGACGCCGAGTCCCTCGCGCTCGCCAACCGCGCCGTGGGCAACGCGGCAGGCGCGGCGGCGCTCGAGGTGCTCGTCGGCGCCGTCACCTTTCGCGCCGAGCGGCGCTGCCTCGTCAGCATCGACGGCGAACCACCGCGCACGCTCGCCGCCGGCGATCGCGTGACCGTCGATCCGCGGCCCAAGCTCGTGCGCTACCTCGCGCTTGCCGGCGCGGTCGAGGTCGCGCCCGTGTTGGGCTCCGCGTCGACCTTGCTCTCGGCCCGGCTGGGAGGCTTGCGCGGACGCGCGTTGCGCGCAGGGGATCGCGTGTGTTGTGGCCACGATCGAGGTTCGAGCCAAGCCACGCAGGTCATCCCGTTCGAGGTCGGGCCGGCGCTGCTCAGGGTCACGAGCGCCCGCGCGGACGAGCGCCTGCCGGCCCACGCGTTCGAGCAGTTGCTCGCCGCGCGTTCGTCCGTCAGCCCGCAGATCGATCGCATGGGCGTGCGCTTCGCCGGTCTCAGCTTGCCGCGTCAGGCCGGCGACATCGGCTTGCCGGATCCCATGTTGCCGGGCGCGTTGCAGGTCACCGCCGATGGCACGGTCATCGCGCTCGGGCCGGACGCCGCGGTCACGGGAGGCTACCCCGTGGTCGCCTGGCTCGACGACACGTCGCGCGCCAAGCTCGGCCGGCTGCGCCCCGGGCACGAGGTGCGGTTCGTCGCGCACTGATCGCCGCGCGTAACGCGCAGCGTAAGCGCGGCCCGATCGCTCAGTCCGGATCGCAGGCCCCCTCGCACACGTGCAGGACCTGGCCCGACAAGAGCAGTGCGGCGATCTGCTCGTGCGCGTTGGGCAAGAAGTTCATGTCGTGGTGGACGCCGTTCTCGTCGGAGGGCGGAGTGTTGGTGCTGGGCGGCGCGGGATCGTCCCAGCCATCCATGCGGAACTGGACGACGCAGCTCTCGGTGGTGGGCGCGCTGACGGTGTCGATCAGCGGCGGCTCGTAGATCGCGGGCGTGAGCAGCTTGATGCCCATCGCGCGGGCCAGGATGTCGGTGACCAGGTTGGGCACCTGGCTGTCGCCGATGGCCTCCTGCAGGATCACGATGCGGCCGGGGGGGGCGTCGCTGAGCGGTTCCTTGAACATGAGGCGCGAGACGTTGACGGGATCGCTGTGGTCGAAGCGCTGCTGCGCGACGGCGGTCAGGAACGCGAGGTCGAGCGGATCGGGGTAACGCAGCTCGAGCAGCGTCTTCACCGGCGTGAACACGATCGAGCGGGTGAGCATGGTCGTCCACGCCGCGCCAGGCACGCCGAACACGGCGCGAGGAATGTCGGGCGAGAGCGAAATGAACGACGAGCCTTGGATGCCGCCCAGGCTGGCGCCCCAGTAGTAGAGGCGGCTGTCGTCGATCAACGTGTTGTCCGCGACCATGGCCTGTGCGTCGTCCGCCAGCGGGCCGTAAGCCAGCCGCGTGAGCACCAGCGCATTGATCAGCGCCTGCTGGAGCTGGTCGGTGATGATGGTGATGCGGTTGAGGTCGGGCGCGAGCTCGCCCGCGATACGCGGCAGATCGTTGCTGGAGAGGCCGACCCAGTCGGTGGCGATCACGATCGCGCCGAACTGCTGCGAGAGCTCCTGGATCGCGGCGCCGTCCCCGCCCGAGGTGAGAAAGTCGCGGCCGTTGCCGAAGATGCCGTGGCCCAGGACCACGAGCGGCAGGGGCCCGTTGGTCTCGGCGAGCTTGGGCACCAGCATCGTGAAGGGGTAGCTGCGGTTCTCGGCCAAGCGCAGCGGCCGGTGGCTCGCGTCGAAGCTGATGTTCTCGTCTGCGTCGACGTAGGTGGGCACCTCGAAGCTGCCGAGGACGATCTTGGCGATGAAGGGGTTGGGATCGACTTGGACCTCTTCGATCACGTAGTCGAGCTCGCCGCTCTCGGTCGCCGCCAAGGCCTCTTGGCGCATCGACAAGATCGGGTTGAGCAGCCACTCCTTGCTGGCCACTTGGAAGTCGAAGGCGATCAACACGTCGTCGCGTGGGATGCCCTGCGAGGCGGCGAAGTCGAGCACGGCCTCGGTGCGCGGCCGGATCGCCTCGACGTCCGGGTGGTCGGTCAGGACGCCGTCGCGCAGCGCCTCGAACGCAGCCGTGGGCTGGATGGCGTTGCCGTCCTGGTCGCGGAGGCCGTGCCGGATCACGAGCGCGTGGCGGTGCCCCATCGCCATCGGCTCGATCGGCCGCACGATGAACGCATAGCGGCCGTCGAAGTCGGTCTTCTTGTTCGCGTCCATCTCCACGAACGAGAGCACGCGCTGGCCTGTCTCCATGTCCATCAGCGAGACGGTCGCCTCGGGGTCCAGCGAGCGCTCGGGGTTGTCGAAGGTGGCCAAGCTCGAGGTGTCGATCTCGACGCCGAAGTGGAGCAGCACCGGCATCGCTGGCGAGACGCCGTCGGCCAGGTTGTAGGGGGTCACGTCCAGCGCGGGCTCGCCTCCATACGGCAGCAGCTCTTGACGCACGGCGAGCCTGATTCCCGTGGCGGTCTGGTCGGTGATCTCGTGGAACGCGCTGGGGAACGGGTACAGGCAAGCGTCGGTGTAGCCCAAGGGGTTGCAGCCTTCGGCGCGCTCGATCTGGATCAGGGCGGGCGGCTGCGGGTCGATGACCTCGTCGTGGCAGGCCGCGCCCAGCAGCCCACCGCCCACAAACGCCGGAAAAACCTTGGCCAGGAGGGTCGAAGAAGGTCGCATGCCCCGAGAATCATAGGTGCTTCGACCGTCGCCGTGAGCCGCTTCGGGGCCCATGGGCGTCCACTTGACGAACGCGAGGGGCGTCCCCGTCCCGGAGCGGGCTGAAAGTTTGTCCAACCAGCCCCGAAGGCTCTCTGATATTTGGCCGCGCGCCGTGCGGCCTCGGTCGGACGGCCACAGTGGTTTCGGCGCCCCGCGCCATCAAGGAGCTTCCATCATGAAGACGTTCGCTTTTGGTTTTGCCGTTGTTGCCCTCGCCCTCGCCGCCTGCGGCGGTGACAAGAAGGACGCTGCCGACCCCAGCACCACCGCCGAGGCGACTGCTGCGGCTTCGGCCGACGCTCCCCCGGCCGACACCGGCGCTGCCCCGGAAGGCTCGGCCGCTCCGGCCCCCTGAGCTTTTCCGCGGCTTCACCGAACGGGCAGGGGACGCGGCTTCGGTCGCGCCCTCTGCTCTTTCTCTTTTTGTGCCTGCGAGTCGCTGGGCGCCCCTCAGTCGCCGTGGTACCTAACCCGCCCCGGTAGCTTCGAGGAAGACATGAGCTTTTCCATTTCCAAAGGGTTGGTCGCGCTCGGTGCGACGCTCGTCGTGGGTGGCTACGTGGCTTCGGGCTGTGGGCGCTCCGGCCCGCGCTTCGAGACGCAGAGCTCGATCAGCCAGGACTGCGGGGATGACACCTGCGGGCAGGGCGAGGACTGCAGCACCTGCCCGCTCGACTGCGGCTTCTGCGAGAACTGTGGCGACGGCAGCTGCCTGGACAGCGAGACCTGCTCGAACTGTGCGGTCGACTGCGGCGTGTGCGAAAATTGCGGCAACGCCAGCTGCGAGCCGGACGAGAGCTGCGCGAACTGCGTGCAGGACTGCGGCAGCTGCGAGAGCTGCGGGGACATGGTGTGCGCCGCCAACGAGACCTGCGCCACCTGCCCGATCGACTGCGGCCTGTGCGAGACCTGCGGCAACGGCGCCTGTGACGCGGCCGAGACGTGCGCGAGCTGCCCGACCGACTGCGGCGTCTGCCAGAACTGCGGCAACGGCTTCTGCGAGGCCGGGGAAGACTGCCTGAGCTGCGCGCCCGACTGCGGCATCTGTCAGACCTGCGGCAACGGCGTGTGCAATCCCATGAACGAGGATTGTTTCACCTGCCCGGACGACTGCGGCGCCTGCCCCGGTTGCCCCGACGGCCTGTGCCTGGGCGGCGAGACGTGCGCCTCGTGCCAGCAAGACTGCGGCGTGTGCTCGGTGTGCCCCAACGGCCAATGCGAAGACTTCGAGACCTGCGCGGTCTGCCCGCAGGACTGCGGCCAGTGCAACCCGATCGGCTGCCTCGAGATCGTCACCTGCGCGCTCGGCTGCATCGATCTCGAGCAAGACCCGCCTGCCTTCAGCATCACCTGCGTGGCCAACTGCGTGTCGCTCGGTTGCTCCGACGTGCAGTTCTTCGTGGACCAGGTGCTGAACTGCGCCGTGCTCGCGCTGCCCACCTGCGGCGGCGACTTCGGCTGCATCCAGTCCGAGTGTGGCGAAGAGTTCTCCGCCTGCCTGAACGCAAACTGCGCCCAATAACGCATGCCGGTCATCAGCGCCCGCGGGCTCGGCAAAGCCTTCGGAGCTCGCACCCTGTTCTCGGATCTGTCGCTCACGATCGCTCGCGGCGAGCGCGTGGGTCTGCTGGGCGACAACGGCGCCGGCAAGTCGACGCTCATGCGCGTGCTGGCTGGCCTCGAGCCGGCCGATGCGGGCGTGATCGAGCGGCGCCGCGGCGCCCGCGTGATGGTGCTCGATCAGCGCCCCGATCTCGCGACGGAGGCCACGCCGCGCGAGCTGGTGCGCGAGGGGCTGACCGCCTGGGTCGCGACCAAGACGCGGCTCGAGCAGGTCAACGCCGCGCTGGGCGAGCGCCCGAGCGACGAGGCGCTGCTCGCGGAGCACGCCGAGCTCGACGAGACGCTCACCCGGCTCGGTGGTTGGGACGTGGACCACCAGATCGAGGACGTGGCCACACGCGTGGGCTTGCGCGACCTCGACCGCCCCGTGGGATCGATGAGCGGCGGCGAGCACCGCCGCATCGCGCTCGCGCGGCTGCTCGTCGCGCGGCCCGATCTCGCCATCCTGGACGAGCCCACCAACCACTTGGACGCAGACACCATCGAGTGGCTCGAGGAGCACCTGGCGCACACGTTCCCTGGCGCAGTGCTGGTCGTCACGCACGATCGCTACTTCCTCGACGCCGTCTGTCAGCGCATGTTCGAGCTGGAGCTCGGGGTGTTGCGCGAGTTTCAAGGCGGCTACAGCGACTACCTGGAGCAAAAGGCCGAGCTCCTCGCGCACGAGGCGCGCGTCGAGCAGAACCGCCAGAATCTGCTGCGCAGAGAGACGGCGTGGCTGCGCCGGGGCGCGCAGGCGCGCAGCACCAAGCAAAAGGCGCGCATCCAGCGGGCCGAGGCGTTGATCGCGGTCGAGGGCCCCAAACGCGAGGAGCGAGTCTCGTTCACCGACGTGGGGCCCAAAGCCGCGCGGCTCGGCAAGACCATCCTCGAGCTCGACGACCTGCACGTCGAGGTGCCGGGCCGCACGCTGATCGACGGGCTCACGTTGCGACTCGTCGCGGGAGACCGCATCGGCATCGTGGGGCGAAACGGCGCCGGCAAGACGTCGCTGCTGCGCGCGGTGCTGGGCGAGATGGCGCCCAGCTCGGGGCGCGTGGAGCTGGGGCTCAACACCAAGGTCGCCGTGGTCGATCAGTCGCGCGACGCGGTCGACCCTGCGCTCAGCGTGTTCGACAACGCGGCAGGCTTCGCGGGCGCGGAGCGCAGCGGAGGCGGCAACGCGCTGCTCGCGGGCAAGACCGTGACCTTGCGGCAGTACTTGGAGCACTTCGGCTTCGACGGGCACGCGCAAAGGCGGCTCGCGAGCAGCCTGTCTGGCGGCGAGCGGGCGCGTGTGGCGCTGGCCAAGATTTTGAAAGACGGCGCCAACATGCTGCTGCTCGACGAGCCGACCAACGATCTCGACACCTCCACGTTGGCCGCGCTCGAGGAGCTGCTCGACGGTTGGCCTGGCTGCGCGTTGATCGTCAGCCACGACCGCGCCTTCTTGGATCAAGTGGCGACCGGCATCCTGGCGTTCGAGGGCGATGGTCGCGTGCTCGCCTACCCAGGCAACTACGACACCTATCGCCGCTTGCGGAGCGAAGCAGAGAAGGCGCGGCGCGAGGCCACCACCACCACCGCGACCGCGCTGAAGCAAGCGAGCCAGCCACCCCCCAAGGCGGAAATCGCGAACGATCTGAAGCCGCTCAGCTTCGCCGAGCGCAAGGAGCTCGACGGGCTGATGGAGGTGATCGCCGCGGCAGAGGTGAAGGTTCAAGCGCTCGAGGCTGAGCTGGCAGATCCTGCGTTGTACGCCTCACGTGGCGCAGAGGTGGCGCCCCTGCGAGCCCGCTTGCAGCACGAAAGCGACGCTGTCGCAGCCCTGTACCAGCGCTGGGAGCAGCTGGAATTGCGCAAAGATATCAAAAAGAAGTAACCGCCCGTGAGCCATCCTGGCGGCCCGGCGCGTCCATGTGAGCTACGCAAACCTCTAGCTTTCTTCCACGCACCAGCGCTGCGCGCGCCTCAGGTGCATCGCTTCTCGATTCACCTGGCAAGCCAGGTGAATTCGAGTACCACACGCCCGCGCGTGTGGTAGATGGGCGGCCGACCATGGCGGACGAGTCTGCACCCGTAACGATCGAGCGCCGCGGACGCGTAGGCGTCCTCACGCTCGATCGGCCCGACCGGCGGAACGCGCTCTCGCGCGCCACGCTGGTGGAGCTTGGGCGGCTCACGCGCGAGCTGGTCGCGGATCCCGAGGTGCGCGTGATCGTGCTCACCGGCTCGGGAGACAAGGTGTTCTGCGCCGGGGCGGACTTGAAAGAGCGCCAGGGCTTCACCAACGAAGACGTGCGTGTGCAGGTGGGCCTGTATCGCAGCGAGCTCTCTGCGCTGGATCACAGCCCCAAGCCGGTGGTCTGCGCCCTCAACGGCAGCGCGTTCGGCGGCGGGCTCGAGCTCGCGCTGATCTGTGACCTGAGGGTGGCTGCCCCGGGGGCGCTCCTTGGCCTCCCCGAGACGACGTTGGGCATCATTCCTGGCGCGGGGGGTACCCAGCGACTCCCACGCGTAGTAGGCGAAGCCCGGGCAAAGGAGATGATCCTGCTAGGTCGGTCGGTCACCGCAGAAACAGCGCTTTCCTGGGGCCTCGTGAATCGAGTGAGCCCCGCCGGCGTCTCTGTGCTCGACGACACCATCGACTGGGTGGGGCCCATCGCGCACGGCGCCCCGATTGCACAGGCCGCGGCCCTGTCCGCCGTGGATTTGGCCCTCGACGTCAGCATGAAGCACGGTTTGGACCTTGAGCGCGTCCACTACGATGAGACATTGCGCTCGCAGGACCGAGTGGAGGCCTTGAAGGCCTTCGCAGAAAAGCGTTCCCCGGTTTTTCGGGGGGTTTGAGGCATTTCTTTACAAGTTTGGACAAGGGCGGCTTCTTGGTTATGCTGCCGCCCGCACCGACTCTGAAAACGTATCTGGAGGTTGACATGGAGCTTCGTAAGGTTGTTGTGCTGTCGCTGGGTCTTGGTCTCGCTGCGTTCGCTCAGGGCTGCGGCAACGACTGTGATGCAGCCGCTGACGAGATCACCGCCAAGTTCGAGGAGTGCGGGATCACCGTCTCGGGTGGCGACGGAGACGGTTCGGGCGGTGAGTGCACCGAGGAGGCCGCTGCGGCTGCCACCTGCCTCGCCGATTGTGTGACGGCTGCCCCCTGCGAGGCGCTCGACGGCACCGACGTCGACGCAGCGCTGGACTACGGCACCTGCGTCCTCGACTGCGCGGGCTGAGTGCAACGTAGCGTCTGGAAGATCCGGGAGCGCAGCAGCATCGCGCTCCCGGACTTTTCAGTGCGCGGCGTTGGTGGCGAGCTAGCCGGCACTCACTGCGGCGGCTCTGCGCACTCCGGCTCGCTAGGAAACTCGTTGCAGTACTCGACGAAACACAACGTGTAGGCGTCGAGCTCGTTCACACACTCTTGTCCCGTCGCCGTGCACACGTCGTCGATGCCGAGCTGGCAGTCGACGACCGCATCGTATTCGGACGTGCAAGAAGTGGCAGAGGCCGTCGCCTTCGCGTCGGCGCACAGGGTGTCGCACTCGAGCGGCTCTCCACCGCACTCGTTCACCAAGTTGCAGTGGTCGGCGCACGGGTCGCTGCAGCCCAGGGAAAGCTGCAGCGCGGCAGCCAACAGGCAGGCTCGTAGCAAGATCACGCGGTCACCGTAGCCACCGCGCGCGCGTGTCACAAGCCGTCTGTGGGCGGGCGGGTCACGCTGACCAAGCCCTCGAGCCGCTTGGAGATGGTGACCTGGTTCTTGGCGTCCACCAACACCGCGCCGGCCTCGTCCATGCGGTCCACCAAGGCCATGCCGTCCTTCGGCCCCAGGATGAACACCGCGTCGTCGATCGCGTCGGCCGTGAGCGCGTCCTTGGCCCACACCGTCACGCTGCGGGCCGCCGTCGCGGGGTAGCCGGTGCGCGGATCGATGATGTGGTGGTAGCGCTTGCCGTCCAGCAGGAAGGCTCTCTCGTAGTCACCTGCCGTGCTGAAGGCGTGGTCCTCCACCTCCATCATCGCGAAGTAGTCGCCGTCGTGTTTGCCGCGCGGATCGCGGATGCCGACGCGGAAGCGTGAGCCGTCCGGCTTCTTGCCGCGCACGTACAAGTCTCCGCCAGCTTGGATGAAGTACGCCCGGAGCCCGGCCTGCTCCATCACCCGCGCGGCCGCGTCCACCGCGTAGCCCTTCGCGATGCCGCCCAGGTTGATGCGCATCCCCGGCTTCTTGAGCTTCACCGTGTTGGCCTGCGGGTCGAGCTCGATCTGCTTGTAGTCGATCAGCGCGCGCGCCTGCTTGATGGCGGCCGCGTCCGGCACCTTCGCCTCGGCGCCCTCATCGAACTTCCACAGCCCCTTCATGGCCTCGAAGCTGATGTCGAACACGCCGCCGGACTCCTTGCCGATCCACAGGCTCTTGTCGATCACCGCGAAGGTCTCCGGCCCCACCTTGATCGCGTCTTTGCCCGCCGCCGCGTTGATCAGGGACACCTCGGAGCTGGGCACCCAGGTGCTCATCAGTTTCTCGAGCCGCTGCACCTCGCGGTACGCCTGCGAGATCGCGATGCCCACCTTGGCCTGATCCAGCTCGGGGGTGGTGAACGACGCGATCACGATCTTGGTGCCCATCGCCTTGTCCGACAGGGTCACCTTCTGCGGCTCGAACAGCGCCGGCTCCGCGCTGGCCGAGGCGCTCGCCGTGGCGCTCGCGCTGGGCGCGACGAGCGCGCTCGGCTCAGGCTCCACCGGCCGCGGGGGCGGCGGCTCGCCGCAGCTCAGACCCAGCGCGCACGCGACCGGCGCCAACACCTTCGGCAAAGTCACGTCGCGACGCTAGTACAGACTGTTGGCCCGGCGCTAGCATCTGCCGGGATTGCGATGCGAACTGCCCGAGCTGTGATGGCTCTTCTGACGCTGGCGCTCACGTGGCCTGTGATCGCCTCGGCGCAGGAGCCGCCTCCGCTGGCACAACCCGCCCCGGCAGACACGCCTGCACCCCCCGAGCTCCCGCCAGCGTCGGAGGGCCCGCTTCCGAGCGAGGTGCCGCCACCACCACCGCCCATCGAGCCGGAGCCCGCCGTCCCCGTGTTGATCCCGCAGCCGCCGCCGCCGCCAACGTTCACTGGGGACACCTCACGGGCGCGCAAGCTCGACCTGATGTTGCCGATGGCGGCGAGCTCGCTGGTGCTGGGCGGCGCGCTCGTGCTGACCGGGGCGATCCCGCTGGGCGTGGGCGGTGACGACAATGAGTACTGTGGCTTCAGCGGCTGCGTCGATCGCGTCGATCGCGTGCCAGACAACATCGCCGCCTCCATGATCGGGGCGGGCAGCGGGTTCGCGTTGGTGGGCGGGCTGGGCATGTTGGCGTGGGGCGTGGATGCGCCTACTGGCACCGAGCGGCGACGTAGCGAGCCGCTGATGGTGACCGGCTACTCGATGACGGCGCTCGCCGGCGCGAGCGTGGGCTTGGGCATCGGGCAGGGCATCACCTACGACAATCGCGAGACGAACCTCGAGACCGCGTGGCCCTGGTTCTTGACCGGCGGCTTGCTCAGCGCCGGCGGTATCCCGCTGCTCGCGATCGGCGCCGACAATCGCGACGCGGAGGAGCGCGCACAGGCCCAAGAGCGGGACCGATTGCTGCGGGACCCAGCGGTGAAGAAGGATCGCAAGTCGCGCGGCTTGATGGCGGGCGGCATCGTGCTCACCGCGATCGGCGGCCTCGGCACCGTCGCCGGTACGGGCATCCTGATCGCAGACACGACGCAGGGTGGCCCCGGCGTGTTCACCGCGGTGATCGGCCTGCCCACCTGGGGCGTGGGTGCGTTGTGCTCCAGCATCGGCATCCCGCTTTTGATCTCAGGGGCGCAGAAGGTGCCGCTCGCCCCCGAGGCGTTGCCCACGGTGGGGCTCGGACCAGGTGGCCTCCAGGCCGCGTGGAGGTTGCCATGAGCCGATCGAGGTCGCTGCTCCGTGTGCTCGGGCTGCTCGCGCTCACGAGCTGCATCGACCGCTCGAGCTCGAGCCTGTTCGTCTACATCGACGAGGGCTCTGCCGTGGCCACCTTCAGGTCCGGCAGCGACGGCCCCATCGTCGCCATCTCGCTCGACGTGTACGCCGAGAACGAGGGCCTCACCTATTTGGACAGCGCGTTGGTGGTGGTCAACACCGACGGGCTGAGCACGACGTTCAACGATCCCACCATCGACGCGCCAGGGTTCCCTGCCGAGTACGATGGCGGTGTCGTCGACCTCGAGGTGCCGAGCCCGATCGTGGACATCGACACCTTCGATCTGTTCTGCGAGAGCGCCGGCCGCAGCGCCGACGTCACCTTGCGCTTCTACAACGAGCAGGCTGATCGCGACGTGTCGCTGCCGCCGCCGATCACCGAGTCGTCGATCTCGTTGCCGCTGTTCCGCCCTGGCATCGCGCCGGCGCCGAACGTGTTCGGCTCGGCCGGCTTTCAGACGACCAGCGCGTTCGGCGAGGGTGTGTCGCTGTCCAGCATCGGTCCTGGCTCGAGCGGCAGCGTGCTCGCCGTGCTGAAGCTGGGTGCGGCAGACTCGTTTGGCGCGACGCCGTCCTACGAGCTGCTCCGCGTGACGGCAGACAGCTCCCAGACCATGCTAGAGGCAGCCTCGAGCGACCGGCCCGTCGCCGTGGAGAGCGCGGTCGCCACCTACTTTGCCGCGTCGATCGACGATCCGGTGGCAGGTGTGGTCGGGCTCTCGCTGCGCAGCGTCGTGGCCGGATCGTCCGAGCTGTTCTTGCCCGCCTCGACAGCGCTGGAGCCCGAGCTGCGCGCGTTGCGCGCGGCAGAGTTGGTCGCCACTCCGGCGGGGCTCGAGCTCGTGGTGCAGTCCTCGTTCGCGTTCGACGGCACGAGCGAGCCGATCCTGCCGCCCGAGGAGCGCTACTACGGCTCGTTCAGCTTCGTGCTGCAGGAGAGCGCCGCCGATCCGGGCGCGCTCACGCTGTCGTCGGTGGTCGCCCACGAGCGCGATGTGTGGCGTGTGGTGCCCACCTCGGACGGCGGTCGCTTCGTCGTCAGCGCCGAGCTGCCTCCCCGCGCGGCGGACGCAACCCTGCGCGTCGACCGGCTCGATGACCAAGGCACGAGCGTGCTCAGCTACGAGGAGCCCTTCAACGCATCCAGCGTCGAGCTCCTGCCCACCGTCGACGGCGGCGCGTGGCTCGTGCTGGAAGCAGCCGCGCCGACCGGCATCGTGGTGGTCACGCGCCTCGATGCCGGGGGCGAGGTCGTGCTGCAGCAGACCTTCTCCGGCGCCGAGCCGAGCGCTGCGCTGCGTCCCAGCGGCGAGCTGGTGCTTTCGTTCGTGGGCACCGTAGCCCCGGGAGGTGCGCCCGACGCGCAGATCGCGTTGCCTGGGCGCGCCGTCCCGCTCTTGGTGGAGCTCTCCGACGCAGGCGCCGTCACGCGCGCCGCGCAGGTGGCGTGTGGCGGTCAGGGCATGATCGCCAGCGCTGGCGACGGAGCGATCGTGCTGATCGGCACCTACCTGGAGCGCGCCACCCTCGGCACCTCCAGCGCGACGCTCTCCCCAGGCAGCGTCGTCGCCGCCGGCGTCGAGTGAGCCAGTCCGTGTCATCGCCGGTCGCACGGGACCATGCGCTGCGGCAGGGAAGCCGAGGCCGCTGCCGAGCCGAGGAGCCGAGGCCGCTGGCCGAGCCGAGCCTACGAGCCGATGGCAGAGCTGGCTGCGCTGAAGGGCAGCGCTGGCCAGCCGAGTCGAGCCAGTGGAGGCGCATGGGCACGTCGAACGCGAACGCGGGTCGGCGCGCGTGGTCCTTCTCGCGCTCGACCGCGCGAGGCGTGAGGCCTGCGGGACGGCTGTAGGCCGCCGGTGGTTGGCCCGCTATCGTAGGCCGCATGCCCGTCAGCGACATGGCCCTGACCTCCGGTGTGGACGAGCTCGAGCCGCAATTGGTGGAGCTGTCTCGCAAGATCCACTCGCACCCGGAGCTGCGCTTCGAGGAGCACAAGGCTGCCGCTTGGATCGCGGACGCGATCGAGGCGGCGGGGGTGAGCGTGGAGCGTGGCGTGGGCTCGTTGCCGACGGCGTTCCGAGCGCGTGTGGGCGCGAAGACGGGGCCACGAGTGGCGATCTTGGCCGAGTACGACGCGTTGCCCGAGATCGGGCATGCCTGCGGGCACAACCTGATCGCGGCTGGCGCGGTGGGGGCGTTCTTGGGGCTCGCGAAACATCACGCAGAGCTGCTGGGCTCGGTGGAGATCGTGGGCACGCCCGCCGAGGAGGGAGGCGGCGGCAAGATCAAGCTGCTCGAGGCCGGGGTGTTCGAGGGGCTGAGCGCGGCGATGATGTTCCACCCGTTCGATCGCGATCTGTTGGCGCACCCGACGCTGGCCAACGACTACCTGACCTTCGAGTTCAAGGGCACGCCGTCGCACGCAGCGGTGGCGCCGTGGGAGGGCACGAGCGCGCTCACGGCCTGCTTGGAGACGTTCCGCCTGGTGGACTCGCAGCGCGTGCACATGCGCGACGGCGTGCGCGTGCATGGCTTCGTGACCAATGGTGGGCAAGCGGTGAACATCATCCCGGAGCACGCCGCCTGCGAGTTCTCGGTGCGGGCGTTCGAGCTCGCCGAGCTCGAGCGGGTGCGGGCGATCGTCGAGCGCTGCGCGCGCGGCGCCGCGTTGGCCTGCGGCGTAGAGGTGAAGGTGACGCTGCGGCGTGGCTACCGCGACCTCAAGAACAACCTGGCGCTGGCGCGGCGCTTCGGTGATCACCTGCGCGCGCTGGGGCGAAGCCCGCGCGAGCAGGACGAGAGCGTGGGCACAGGCTCGACCGACATGGGGGACGTCTCCCACGCCGTGCCGGCGATCCACCCCTGGATCGCGATCTGTGCCGAGAACGAGACCACCTGTCATCAGCACGCGTTCGCCGCTTGTGCTGCCAGCCCGCGCGGCGAAGCGGCCATGATCGTGGCGGCCAAGGCGCTGGCCCTGCTCGCGCGAGACGTGCTGGAGAGCCCGGAGCTGTCGCGTGCCGCTCGGCAGGAGTTCGAGGCTCGCTCGTGAGGTCTCGTGGCTGAGGTCAAACCGGCGGGGGGCGCGCCGGCCAAAGCGCGGCCGCAGCGCGACGCCACCAAGACGCTGTCGCCGGCGCTGTTCGGCTTTGGCTCGGTGCCAGGCACACCCGACGAGGCGCGTGCGCACGTCCAGCAGCGGCTGCGCGCGTACGCCGGCTTGTGCTCCGTGATCTGGCTGATCGTGGCGCTGGCGCAGCTGCTGCTCCGCAGCTCCGACCCGGCCATCATGCGGAACGCGGTGCACCCGGTGGCCATCGTCGTGCAGTTTGGCTGTGTGGCCCTGCTGTCGGGTGTGTTCGCGTTGTTCAAGCGCCGCCAGATGAGCCTGCGTGCGCTCGATTTGAGCGACCTGATCATGACCAAGGTGCAGGTCGTGGCGCTGTTCGTGATCGTGGTGGCGGCCGGCATTCCCAAGTTCCGAACCGAGCTGGTGGTGATGCTGGGGCTGACCAACCTGCTCGCGGCTCGCGCGGCGCTGGTGCCCTGCACGGTCGCACGCACGGCGGCGCTGGGCCTCGCAGCGACGGGCTTCCAGCCGATCGCTACCTATTGGCTCTACACCACGCGCGAGGTGCCCGACGGCTTCCCGTCGCCAATCTCGTTGGCGCTGTTCGTGGCGGTGTGGGGCGCAGTGGCGGTCGTGCTTTCGTCCGCGGTGACACGCGTGATCTACGGCCTCGAGAAGCGGGTGAAGGAGGCGAGCACGCTGGGGCAATACACGCTCGAGGCGCCGCTCGGTATCGGCGGGATGGGCATGGTGTACACCGCCAAGCACGCGCTGTTGCGGCGACCGACGGCGATCAAGCTGCTGCCGCCGGAGAAGGCGGGCCGCGGGGCGATCAAGCGATTCGAGCGAGAGGTGCAGCTGACCAGTCAGATCAATCACCCGAACGTGGTGGCGATCTACGACTACGGTCGATCTCCCGACGGCGTCTTCTACTACGCCATGGAGTACTTGGACGGCATCGACCTGGATCGCCTGGTGGCGCGCGTCGGCGCGCTGCCCCCCGCGCGCGCGCGCCACCTGCTGCGCCAGGCGGCAGAGGCTCTGGCCGAGGCGCACGCGATCAACCTCATCCACCGCGACGTGAAGCCAGCCAACATCGTGGTCCTGAACAAGGGACGGCAGTGCGATCGGGTGAAGGTGCTCGACTTTGGTCTGGTGAAGGATGTGGCGGCGCGCAACGTAGACCCATCCATGTCGAACATCGCGACGCTGATCGGCACGCCGCTCTACATCTCGCCCGAGAGCATCACCAGCCCAGACAAGGTCGACCAGCGCAGCGACCTCTACGCGCTGGGGGCCGTCGCGTACTTCTTGCTCACGGGAGCGCCGTTCATCAAGGGCAAGACCATGGTCGAGGTGTGCGCGGCGCACATGTACGAGAAGCCCGAACCACCCAGCTCGCGCGCGCCCTTCGAGGTGCCCTCGTCGCTCGACCGCATCGTGCTCCGTTGCCTGGAGAAGGACCCTGCCGCGCGACCGCAGAGCGCCATCGAGCTGCTCGACCTGCTCGAGCAAGCCAAGGACGTGCCCGAGTGGACGCTGGCCGACGCGCAAGCGGCCTGGGGGCAGGCGCCGCCCTCCATCCCGGCGCCGGACGAGCTCGAGGGCCCCACGTCGCGCGCCCTGCCCATCGATCTGCGCGGCCGTTGACGGCCGCAAAGACAACCCTTGCGCGGCGGATCTACCCGGGGAAAGCTGCGCCCGTGCTGATGACTCGGGCGCTCCTCGGACTCTCGCTGGCTCTGCTGGCCGGCTGCACCACGCTGGCTTCCAGCCCGGAGTTCGTCGGCGGCACGCTGGCCGACGGCGCGCCTCTGCGCATCGCGCGTGAGGAGGCGCAGCTCAAGCAGGAGACCGCTCAGATCTTGAGCGAGCCCAAGACCATCGGCGCCAAACACATCTTGGTCATGCACAAGGACTCCGAGCGCAGGCCGCCGACCGTCACGCGCAGCAAGGAAGAGGCGAGGGCCCGCGCGGAAGAGGCGCTGAAAAAAGTGCGCGCGGGGGAGGACTTCGACGCCGCCGTGCTCAAGTACAGCGACGAGCCCGGCGCTGCGGAGCGCAGCGGCGACCTCGGCGTGTTCGAGAAGAAGGTGATGGTGAAGGCCTTCTCGGACACCGCCTTCAAGCTCAAGGTGGGCGAGATCAGCGAGATCGTCGAGACCCCCTTCGGCTACCACGTGATCAAACGCACGGAGTGAGGGTCAGCGGCGCCTGCCGCGCCGAGCCCCGCCGCCCATGCCTCGTCCGCCGGAGCGGGGCTTGGCAGGCGCGGGCGGGCGCTCGCCCTCTTCGGCGGCCTCGCCTCGCAGCTTCTTGAGCTGGTCTCGCAGCTTGGCGGCGCGCTCGAAGTCGAGCGCTTCGGCGGCGGTGAACATCTCCTGGCGCAGGGCTTCGATCAGCTCGCCCCTGTCCACATCCGAGCGCTCGACCGTGCCGTCCAAGTCCACCTTGGTCTTGGGCACGGTGAGGTAGTCGCGTGCGCCCGAGGTGGGTGAGAGGTCGAGGATCGCCTTGGTCACGGTCGTGGGCGTGATGCCGTGCTCCTCGTTGTACGCGCGCTGACGCGCTCGCCGCCGATCCGTCTCGTCGATGGCCTGCTTCATCGCCGCGGTCGTGCGGTCGGCGAACATGACCACCTCGCCGCGCACGTTGCGCGCCGCGCGGCCGATGGTCTGGATCAGCGAGCGGGGGCTGCGCAAGAAGCCCTCCTTGTCGGCGTCCAGAATGGCGACGAGCGACACCTCTGGCAGGTCGAGCCCCTCGCGCAAGAGGTTGATGCCGACCAGCACGTCGAACTCTCCGCGCCGCAGGTCGCGCAGAATTTCCACGCGCTCGAGCGTGTCGACGTCGCTGTGCAAGTAGCGCACGCGCACCCCGAGCTCGGTGTAGTACTCGGTGAGATCCTCGGCCATGCGCTTGGTCAGCGTGGTGACCAGCACGCGCTCGCCGCACTTCACACGCTCGCGGATGCGGCTCAGCAGATCGTCGACTTGGCCAGCCACCGGCCGGAGGGTGATCTGCGGATCGATCAGCCCGGTGGGGCGGATGATTTGCTCGACCACCACGCCCTCGCTCTTCTCGAGCTCATAGTCGCCAGGTGTGGCGCTGATGAACAGCGTGTGCCGGCAGTACGTCTCGAACTCCTCGAACTTGAGCGGGCGGTTGTCGAGCGCGCTGGGCAGCCGGAAGCCGTGCTCGACCAACGTCTCCTTGCGCGCGCGGTCTCCACGGTACATGGCGCCGACCTGAGGCACGGTCTGGTGCGACTCGTCGATGAGCAGCAGGAAGTCCTGCGGGAAGTAGTCGATCAGCGTGGGTGGCGGGTCACCCGGCTTGCGACCGGAGAGGTGACGCGAGTAGTTCTCGATGCCGTTGGTGAAGCCCATTTGCTCGAGCATCTCCAGGTCGTACATGGTGCGCTGCTCGAGCCGCTGCTTCTCCAAGAAGCGGCCTTCGCCGTCGAAGAAAGACAGGCGCGCGAGCAGCTCTTCGCGGATCGTCGAGATCGCTTTGCGCAGCTGCTGCTGCTCGGTCACGTAGTGTGATCCGGGGAAGATGCCCACGCGGGGGATGCTGCGGATCACCTTGCCACGCAGCGGGTCCACCTCCTTGATCGCCTCGATCTCGTCCCCGAAGTACTCCACCCGAATGGCGACGGCCTCCTCGTACGCGGGGAAGATCTCGACCACGTCGCCGCGAACGCGGAAGGTGCCGCGGTGGAAGTCCACGTCGTTGCGCTGGTATTGAATGTCGACCAGTCGGCGCAACAGCTCGTCGCGCCGGAGCTCGACACCTTGCTCGAGCTGGATCAACAAGCCGCTGTAGCTCTCGGCCGAGCCGATGCCGTAGATGCAGCTGACGCTGGCGACGATG
>CAZXMG010000094.1:0-26119 GCA_964641275.1 uncultured Polyangiaceae bacterium | reverse complement strand
ACCCGCGCGCAGCGGTCCACCGTCTTCGGCCACGTCCCAGGCCGGACGGTTACGCGCGAACGAACGCTGCCTGCACGATGTCCTCGGCATGCGCGGCCGAGTGGACCTTTCCGCGCACGAATGACACGAATTGCTCTCGCTGCTCGACGAGCCCCGCGAGCACCGTCGCGCTCCGCTTTGCTGCCGAACCTTCGCAACAAGCGCTCGCCATCAGGGAAGCTTTGCCGCTTTGCCGAGGCTGGTCAACCACTGCGGCGATCATAGCGATGCCCGCCGCAGCCGAAGGGCGTTGCCGATGACCGATACTGAGCTCAGCGCCATCGCAGCGCTGGCAAGCATCGGGCTCAGCAGGAAGCCAAACAGCGGAAACGCGAGCCCCGCTGCGATGGGAACGCCGAGGGCGTTGTAGAAGAGCGCGAAGAACAGGTTCTGCCGGATGTTCCGCATGACCTTCTGCGACAGCGTTCGTGCGCGCACGATCGCGCGGAGGTCACCCTTCAGCAGCGTGACGCCGGCGCTTTGCATCGCGACGTCGGTTCCACTGCCCATGGCGATGCCCACGTCGGCCCTCGCCAGGGCAGGCGCGTCGTTGGTGCCGTCGCCAGCCATCGCCACGATCTTCCCCTGCGCTTGCAGGCCGGCAACGACCTTGTCCTTCTGCTCCGGCAGCACGTCTGCGACAACCTCGTCGATGCCGAGCTTGCGCGCGACCGCGCTGGCGGTGGTGGCGTTGTCACCCGTCAGCATCACCACTCGAATACCCGCTTCGCGCAGGCTCGCCAGCGCCTCCGGCGTCGATTCTTTGATCGGGTCTGCGATGCCCAGCAGGCCGACTGCACGACCGCCCAGAGCAACGAAGACGACGGTCTGCCCGTCCTCCCGTAGTCGCTCAGCGTCGGCTGCCAGCATCTCGGCATCGATTTGTAGCTCGTCGAGCAGGCGCCGGTTGCCGAGCGCGGCCGGTTGCCCATCGACCGTCCCCGTAACCCCCAGCCCGACGCGTGCAGCAAAGTCGGTGGCACCGTTGAAAGCGATCGCGCCCTCCGCCGCAGCCGCGAGCACAGCCGCTGCCAGCGGGTGCTCGCTGACCTTTTCGAGTGAAGCGGCGATGCGCACGACCTCGCGTGGCTCGATACCAGGCGTCGTCGCGATGGTCTCCACGAGCGGCTTTCCCTGCGTGAGCGTCCCCGTCTTGTCGACGACGAGGGTGTCGACCTTCTCGAGCCTCTCCAGCGCCTCCGCGTTCCTGATGAGGACGCCGACCTGTGCGCCACGACCCGTACCGACCATGATCGACATCGGCGTGGCAAGGCCCAGCGCGCAGGGACAGGCGATGATCAGAACCGCCACGGCGTTGAGGAGCGCGTACATCAGTCGCGGTTCGGGGCCCCACACGCCCCACACGATGGCTGTGAGCGCGGCCACCACCATCACGGCGGGGACGAACCAGGAGGACACAAGGTCCGCGAGCCGCTGGATCGGGGCGCGGCTGCGTTGTGCCTCCGAGACGAGCTTCACGATCTGGGCGAGCAACGTCTCGCTGCCGACCTTGGTCGCCTCGATCACCAGTGAGCCTGTGCCGTTGAGCGTGCCGCCAACGACCTTGGCGTCGCGCGACTTCTCCACCGGGATTGGCTCGCCTGTGATCATCGACTCGTCGACGCTGCTGCTGCCATCGATGACCGCACCGTCGACGGGAATTTTTTCGGACGGCCTGACGCGTAGTCGATCGCCGACGACGATTTGCTCGAGCGGCACGTCCGTCTCCGAGCCATCTGCAGAGACTCGACGGGCAGTCTTCGGAGCAAGACCCAGCAGCGCACGGATGGCACCCGACGTTGCGTGACGCGCACGAAGCTCGAGCACCTGACCGAGCAGCACCAGCGTGACGATCACCGCGGCGGCCTCGAAGTAAACGGGCGGCATGCCGCCGTGGCTGAGCTCGTGCGGCAGCAAGCTCGGGAGCAGCAGCGTGAAGATGCTGAAGCCGAACGCCGCAGCGGTGCCGATGCCAATCAGCGTGAACATGTTCAGGCTTCGGTTGACGACCGAGGCCCACGCGCGCTGGAAGAACGGGAGGCCGCCCCAGAGAACGACGGGGAGAGAAAGCGCGCCCTGGATCCAGGCGCCGGTAATGGGAGCAATCAGTCGCTGCACCGGTTGGCCCGGGAGCAGGTCACTCATCGCCAGAAGAAACGTCGGAACCGTGAATACGGCGCTCACCAAGAAGCGCCGCCGCATCTCGACCAGCTCGGCCGGCGGCGCGTCCGAAACATCGGGCACCTCGGGCTCGAGGGCCATGCCGCACTTCGGGCAATCCCCCGGCGCGCTGGCCCGCACCTCGGGATGCATCGGGCACACGTAAACTGCACCAGCGGGCGCGGCCGCAGCGGGGGCGGCAGGGCGATCCGCGAGGTACTTGTGCGGGTCGGCTGCGAACTTCTCGCGACACCGGGGATTGCAGAAGTGGAACGTCTGGCCGCCGTGGTCGAAGCTGCCCCCTTTCGCCCCAGCGGGGTCCACGAGCATCCCGCAGACAGGATCCTTCACTTTGACGGTCATGGGCTTGCTCGAAGCATGGCCACAGCACGCATGCGCGTGGTGGTTGTGCGGGATGGGCTGGGTGGTCGCTGAGGACGTGAGCATGTTGCCTCCGCCCGAGAAGACGCAGCGCCCCCCTGGTCATTACACCCGGAGCCGTTGGCGTGTGTGTGACCGGACCGGTTACTTCCTGCCCTCGGTCGCAGCTGTAATGAACGCGGGCTGCGTGCGTCAGCACGGGAATGAGGGACAATCCGATGAGCCTGAGCAGACGGGAAGCGATCCTCGGTGGGGCCATCGCCGTTGGTGGGGCGGTTGCCCTGAAGGCGAAAGAGGCGCTGGCAGGGCAGGGCTCGAGCGCGACGCGGCTCGGAAGCCTCCTACCGCTGCCAGCCGCAGGATGCGAAGTCCGAGCGACCCGGTGAGCCTGGCAAGGACTACACCCCGGTCGTCTCCCAGATCGACGATGAATTCGCGCCCGCGATGCGCTGCAATGTGACCATCACCCACGCTTTCCGAGCGCTACCGGCATCCAGAGAGGCGACGTCGAGGAGAGCATGAGGAAAACTGTCATGGGCCAAGTCGGCTCGGGCGATATCGAGGCGGCGCTCCCCGGAGCAGCATCCCGATCTGGATGCCGGCTATGATTCAGCAGTGGTGAGCCTTCCGCGCGACGTCCACAGCCCAACGCGACGCTGGCGGTCGTCGATCGGCGCGCGGCTCGTAGCCGCGTTCGGCGCCCTGCTGCTGCTGTTCGTCATCGCACTCGCAGTCTGCCTCGACTCATTCGGCCGCATCGCTCGCGCCGAGCGCGAGGTGGAGACCTTCGAGCGCATCCGGCATGCGGCCGACAAGGCGGCCATCGCCATGCGCGAGCAATACATCCACCAAGCACACACGCTGATAGCGTTCGACGACTCGCATGCTGGCCACTACCGCGAGATCGCGGCCGCAACCACGGAGTCGGTCGCGCAGCTGAGGGCCGCCTTGACGACCTCCGAGGATGCCACCCTCGCCGACGACATGGAACGCGCGGCTCGCCAAAGCGATCGCACGTTTGAGGAACGGACCTTGCCCGCCGTCCGAAGCTCGGACCGCGCCGAGGCAATGCGTCTCCACGAGGCAATGGAGGCACGCGTCGTCGACTTCGAACGCGCCGTTGGCTCGCTACGCGCGCGCACGGACTCGCGGGCCCGCGTCGCTCGCGCGGATGTTGAGGCAGCCTGGGCGAGAGCGCGGGTCGCATCGTTGTCCTGTCTCGGCTTCGCGATGCTCACTGCGGCGGTGCTCGGTGTGTTTCTCACCCGGTCGATCGTGATGCGGATCAACGCAGTCCGCGATGGGGCGCGTCGTCTGGGCGCTGGTGATCTCGAGTCCCGCATCGGCATCGACTCCGACGACGAGCTAGGCGAGCTGGCCCGGGCCTTCGACGCGATGGCGAGCGATCTCGACCGCCATCAACGCGAGCTCGTGCGAAGCCAGAAGCTCTCGGCGATGGGGCAGGTCGCGGCCGGAGTTGCTCACGAGCTCAACAACCCACTCGGTGTCATCCTGGGGCATGTGAAGCTCTTGCGTCGGCGGCAAGAGCCGGACGAGGAGGCGCTACGCGTGATCGAAGAAGAGGCCACCCTCGCCTCCGAGATCGTCGCATCCCTGCTCGATCTGACACGCTCACCTGGCTTGCGCCTCGAGGATGTCGACCTTGCGGCTCTGGCGAGGGAAAGCGCTGCTCGCCTGGCCCAGTTGAGCCGGTTCGAGGGAGTGACATGGAACGAGCAGGAGCTATCGCTTGGTGCCCGCGTTCGCGGGGACGAGGGCCGGCTGCGCCAGGTGATCGGTAACATTCTCACGAACGCAGCGGAGGCGGTTGGACCGGCAGGCGCGGTCAGCGTGAAGGTCGAGACCAGCCAGGGCACCGTACGACTTGTTGTCGACGACACAGGATCAGGGATCGATGAGCACCACCGCGCGAAAGTGACGGAGCCGTTCTATACGACCAAGTCGGACGGCGTCGGCCTCGGGCTCTCTATCGTGCACGCCATCGTGGAGGCGCACGGGGGTGACCTGACCTTTGGTCGTTCGCCGCTCGGTGGTGCGCGTGTCACGGTCGCTCTTCCAAGCGGCGGACAGCCCGGGGCCGCCGCGTGAGCCGCCCGCGATTGCTGGTTGTCGACGACAAGCCGAGCTTTCTCGCGCTGTTCGAGAAGCTCGTCGGAACTCGCATGGAGGTTCGTACGGCTCCGACGGGCAACAAGGCGCTCGGCCTGCTCGCGCTCGAAGAATTCGACGTGGTCGTCTCGGACATCCGAATGCCGGGGATCGATGGTCTGGACCTGCTTCGTGAGATTCGGCGTTGCGCACCCCACGTCGAGGTGATCTTGGTAACGGCGTACGGCACCATCCCGCAGGCGGTCGCTGCCATGCAGGCCGGCGCTTTTTCCTACCTAACGAAGCCGTTCGACCCCGACGAGGCATTGGCGCTCATCGAGTCTGCGGCTGACCGGAAGGCCGAGCGCGCGCGGCTCCGCCGCGCGCCCGCTTTGCGCGCCTCACTGGGTGAAGCCGAGGCCCGCAGCGACGCGATGCTGCGGACGCTGGAGCTGGCAGAGCGCGCTGCGAGCTCGACCAGCCCGGTGCTGCTGCTTGGCGAGGTTGGGAGCGGCAAGCGTTGGCTCGCGCGGTACATCCATGCGACGAGCAGCCGCCGAGCGTTGGACTTCACGCTCGTGGAGGCTCGTGGAACCGACCTCTTGGCGGTGCCCGACGCAGGGACTGCGTTGGTTGCCGACCTAGACCTACTCGGTGCAGAGCACCAGCGGCGCCTGCTCCAGGCAATGGATAGCCGCCGAAATGTTCGCTGGATCGCGGGGGCACACGAGCCGCTCGACGCCGCAGCCGAGGACGGTCGCCTCTCGCAGGAGCTGCTCTCTCGCTTCCAGGCCTTCCCGATCGCATTGCCACCGCTGCGTGAAAGGCAGGAGGACATCCCGCTGCTCACGTCCAAGTTCCTGCAGCAGGCCGCGCGCGGGCGGAGCCTCACATTCACCTCGGAAGCGCTGGCGGCGCTGGTCGCCTACGACTGGCCTGGAAACGTTCGCGAGCTGGACAAGACCGTCGGCGGCCTCGTGCGCGAGGCGCGCTCGAGCCGGATCGGCGTGGACGCGTTGCCCAGCCACATCACGCGCAGCCCAAACTTTCGCGCCGATGCCGCCCGCTTGGTCGAGCTGAGCTACCGAGAGGTGATGGATCTAGCGCGGGACCGGACGACCCGCGACTATCTTGTGGAGCTTCTCAAAGCGGCTCGAGGCAACGTCACGCGCGCAGCCCAGCGAGCAGCAGTCGAGCGTGAGAGCCTGCACCGGCTGATGCGACGCTATCAGCTGCGAGCAGAGGACTTTCGCGACAAGGAGTAGTTGCTCCACGAGCAGCTACTCGACGAGCAGCTACTCGACCCGGACCATGCCCATCATTCCTCGCTCTGCGTGCTCGAGGATGTGACAGTGGTACATCCACATGCCCGGCTCATCGAAGCGGGCCGCAAGTGTCAGCGTCGACATCATCGGCACGATGATGGTGTCTTTGTTGAAGCGCTCGGTCTCGGGGACCGGCACACCGTCCCGCGCGATGGTCTGAAAGAAGAACCCGTGCAAGTGGAATGGGTGCTCCTGCTCCGTGACGTTCTCGAGCTCGATGATCCGCGTCTCGCCCGTCGGGACCATGACGTCCGGGACGTCCGGCGAAACTGCGCCATTGATTGTGAACTTCTGCTCGCCATCGATGAACGCCTCGCCGAGAACCACGGGGAACGACTCTCCATCATCCGCCACCAGCTCGGTGGCCGGGCCGCTCTCGGGCAGCGGCTTACCATTCACCTTCTGGCCCTCGAGGGAAAGCGTTGCGAGCGGCATGCTCGGGTTGTCGTCGGTGCCATGTCCGCGGTCGTAGGGCTCCGTCGTGACGGCTAGCTCGTCGCCCACGTCACCGCTCAGGGATACGAACACGTCGTAGCGCTCACCAGGAGCCATCGGCAGGGAGTCCACGTCGTAGGGCTTCGGGATGAGCCCGCCGTCGGTGCCCGCGACGCGGAGCTGGTGACCTGCGATCTTGAAATTGAAGAAGCGGCCGTTCGCGGTGTTCACAAGTCGTAGGCGCAACGTCTCACCAGGCTGCGCGCGCAGCGTTGGGGCTACCTGCCCGTTGAACAGCAGGGTGTTGCCCTCGCGGCCATTCGTGACCCCGTCGTCGTCCGGGTACTCGTCGATCGAGCCGTCCTCGAGCAAGCGAATGTCGTCGAGGACGACAACGAGCTCTCGGTCGAACTCGGGCTCGTTCTCTCCGCGCACCAAGATCGTGCCGTACAGCCCGCGCTGGACCTGGAGATCCGAGACCACATGGGGGTGAAACCAAAACAGGCCACTGTCTTTCAGATCGAACTCGTACTCGAACGAGTCACCCGGCTGGACAGGGCTCTGCACGAAGACCGAGCCATCCATCGCAGCCGGCAAGCGCACGCCATGCCAATGGATCGTTGTTTCGTCGGGAAGCTCGTTCCGAAAGTGAACGCGGAGGTGGTCGCCCTGTGCAACCTCGATGAGCGGACCTGGAACCGACCCGTTGTAGGCCCACGCTGCGGTCGCGGGCCCGTCAGAGTACGCGACCTCCGCCGGCGCGGCAGTCAGGTCGAGCTCGAAGCTGCCATCCGCAGAGTCCTGATCGATTGCTCGAGGGAGCTCGAGCAAAGAATTGTCGATCGTTGGCGGAGGCTCGGTCACCGTGTCGTCACCGCAGCCCAACAGCGCCGCTGCGGCGGCTAGCCCAAGAAGGGTCCACGGTCCGCGAGAGCAACTCATTCAGGTGACCCCGAAAGCTCGTTCGAGTAGTCGGACATCACGCCTCCCTTCTCGCAAGCGAGACGGTATGTGTAGGTGGCTGCCACGTCGGTTGCGTCTTGGTCAGCCTTGTTGTCGACGTTGCCAGGCTCCGAGAAGGCTTCGGCGTAGGCCTCGGTCTCTGTCTTGCGCTCGGCGTGGACGAAGTCGCAGTCGGGGGTGACGTTGGTCCAGTACAGGTGCAGGGCGCCGTGCACGGGCTCGAGCTCGTCGAGTATTGGGGCGGCAGGAGGGCCATTCGACGACCCGCCAAGCGGCGCTTCGCCGCCCGCGGACGAGCCGCCCATGTCCATGCCGCCCATCGCCATTCCGCCAGCACCGCCCGACCCGCTGTCGCCGCAGGCCGCGATGGTGAGCAACGAGCACGAGATCAGAGCTTTGAATGAAGTCATGGTCGCGAGTTTCCTACAATCTAGAGCCCGGTCAATGTGACCAGATCGGTTACAGCGGCCTGCATAGGCGGGAAGTAACCGCATACGAGCGGCACCAGGCAGCGGTTTCGAAGCTGCGTGCACTAGCTGGCGAGCGAGGCTAGGCGTAGTTTGGGGCCATGCGAGCGACACGTGCCGCCCTGATAGCGACGCTCGCTTGCGCCGGCTCCTGCGTTCGTGACGAGCGTGCAGCCGACGTTGTGTGCCAGCCGCCGTCGGGCGACGACCGTTGGTTCGTCGATCGTTCGGAGGAGGCGGGGCTCGCCTTCATGCATCGGCGAAACAGCGAGCGCTGCGATGATCTCGACTCTGTCGATGGGCCCGGGGTCTGCGCATTCGATGCCGACGACGATGGCGACCCTGATTTGTTCTTGCCCAACCGTGCCGGTGCCGACAGCGCGTTCTATCGCAACACGGGCGGCTCGTTCGTCGACGCCACCGCAGAGGTCGGCCTTCTTCGGCCCGGCGATGCCATCGGTTGTTTGGCGTTCGACTACGACGGCGATGGTGACCTCGACCTGCACGTGAGCAACATCGGTCCTGACGTGCTCTACGAGAACGACGGGGGCGCGTTTCGAGACGTGACGCTGGCGGCGGGCATCGACGAGACCGGCTACTCCACGTCTGCGACCGCTGGCGACATCGACGGCGATGGCGATCTCGACCTATTCGTCGCAAGACTTGCAGACCTCGACTCTTGCGACGACCCGTGCACGCCGCTTCCGATCAACTGCGCCCGCATGGAGCAGAGCCTGCTGTACGTGAACCAGGGTGGCATCTTCAGCGAGGAGAGCGCGAGTCGAGGCCTGGTGGAGCGCGAGCCGTCGTTGGTGAGCTTGTTCTTCGACTTCGATCGTGACGGCGACGTGGATCTCTATGTCGGCAACGACAAGGGCTACGAGTACCCGGATCGCCTCTACATCAATGACGGCTCAGGGCACTTCGTCGACCGCGGTGCCGAGCTGGGCCTGGACGCTCCCGGCAGCGATACGATGGGCGTCGATGTCGGCGACCTCAACCTCACTGGGCACACTGACCTGATCACGACGGACTATAGCGGGCGGCCGACGCGCGTTTTCCACCCGGCCGAGCCCTGCCGGAACGACGTCCTCCCCGAGGCGAGCGCAGACTTCATCAACTGGGCGGTGGGCTTCGTGGACGTCGACCTCGATGGCGACCTGGACGTGTTTCAGACGAGCGGCACCGTGCTCGATCTGGAGGCAGCTGGGAGCTTGAACCAGCTTTTCTTGAACGACGGCGTCGGTGGTCTGACGCTCGTCGAGCCGACCGCGGGCTCTGCACTTTCTGATCGCGGGATCTACCGCGGGGCGGCTTTTCTCGACTACGACGACGACGGTGACACCGACGTGGTCGTCACCGTGAATGGCGGGCGAGCGCGCCTGCTCGAGAACGTGGGTGCTCGCGGCAACCACGTCACGGTCGACGTCGGAACGGTTGCGGCCGGTTCACTGGTGACGGCGCGCGCAGGCGCGCGCGCGCTCACCGAGCACGTTCTGCTCGGCGGCGGGTACCTGGGGTCGAGCGAGCCACGGGTCACGTTCGGCCTGGGAGATCGCTGCTTTGCGGATGTTAGCGTCGTGGGACTGAATGGTGCTCTCGAACAGGAGCGGGTGCTTGCGGGCGAGGTGCTGCGGAGCGATACCACGCGGTGAGGCGGCAACAGGCTTGATGGCGCGGGGAAGCGCGTTCGCCACCAGGTTCTGTGGCAGCATGACACAGGCCTCGCGTGACCGCGTCGGTCACACTCTAGACTCTCATCAACGGCGTAGAGTGTTCGGATGAACCGCCTAACCGTTGGTCTGCTCGCCGTGTGCTTGGGCACCGGCTCGGTCGTGGCCTGCGGCGACAGCAGCTCGCCCGGCGGGGGTGGATCCGCTCCCGCCGGTGGTGCTGGCGCCGCTGGCGGCTCGCTCGAGGGCGGGTCAGAGCCCGGCGGCGCGTCCGAGGGCGGCTCGAATAGCGCTGGCGGGGGTCTTGGGGGGACGGGTGGCGGCACCAATGGTGAGTGCGTGCCCGCCGACGTTCTGAGCGAGCTCAACGAGTTCTTGACGACGTTCGGCCAGGCCGCCGCACTGCTCGCTGGGCACCCAGGCCCGAGCGAAGCCGCGGGCTTCTACCTCGCGCCAGGGCTGCCTGAGCCTCCCGCGGTGGTCGCGACGTTTGCCGGGCCACTCATCATGGTGTGCTCTGACCCCCTGCTTTACGATCCCTATTGCGAGCAGGGCCACTGCTCGAGGATCGAATGCACGGGCGATGGCGCGGGCTGGGACTTTCATTTCTATCTGGATGGTCCTTTCCAATCAGACGATTTTTCGTTCTCACAGCTCGACATCGATCACCACTGGGCTGACGGGGCGGCAGGGACGACGTTCGATTTCGCGCTGGCGGCCACTGGTCCAGCCGACCGCGTCTGGGACGCCATTGGAACGGGGGCGCTCGATCTGGAGTCGGGCGCGCTCGAGCTGACTTTCCCCGACCTGCTTGGCCACGCCGCACTGCTCACGTATCTGAGCGCGCGCTCGGGTGACGAAGGCGCGCTGGTCGTGGACGCGGTGACCGTCGCGACCGTGAACGCGGCAGGGCAACTCGTGGCCACGGGCGACTGTCCCTAGCGGGTGAGCTCTGGGTCGACCTGCGACGATCGTGCTGTGTGGCCGAGGCAGTTCCACGCGCCGAGCGGCGGAGGGCGTATGCTTGTCCAGCATGCGGTCCAGCAATTGGCTCATCGGCCTCCTTGTCTCAGCGCTCGTAGCCTGCGGTGACACCGACCCGAACGCAACCGGCGGGGCTGGCGGGAGCGCTGGCGCGCTCGGCGGGTCGAGCAGTGTGACCGGTGGAGCTGGCGGACAGTCGACCACCAGCGGTGGCCCGCTGCCGCAGACCTTCGACGCAACCGGTGTCGTCGTCGATCAGCGCGGGGTGCCGATGGCGGGGGCGATCGTCATGCAGGCCGGAGGGCAGCCTGCGCTCACGACGGGCGACGACGGAACCTTCACCGTCAGCATCACGCAAGAGATCGCTGGTGAGCCGACGGTGGTTGCGGCAAAGGTCGGCTACCGGTCTGCAGGTGAAAGCTTCTTCTTCACACCGATCGAAGCCGTAACCCTCGTGCTCTACGAGATCAAAGCGCCGGACAACGCGAGTGGCTACGACTTCGGCGAGCCGGGGGTCGGTGATCCGCTGGTGGACAACTCGACGCTCTATTGCGGGCATTGCCACACGACGCTGGCAGCGCAGTTCCAGACGTCCAAGCACGCGCAGGCCACCAAGAGCCCGTTGGTTCAAGATCTCTACGCGGGGACCGCATCAGGTGCTTCGAGCGCCGCGACCTGCACCGCCCTCGGAGGCGTCTGGCGAGAGGGAACCGAGCCGGGCGCACCCGGAACGCCAACGTCACGCTGCTATGTCGGTGACGGCGCCCTGCCCGATATCAACGGATGCGGGGCGATCGGCGGCATGGCCTGCGACGATCCAGCGCTCTCGGCGGGCGAGCAGCCCACGAGCTTCGGGGGCTGTGCCGACTGCCATGGCTTTGGCATGGACGGCCCTGCCGGCGGCCGCAATCTCCTGGAAGCGACGGGGGTCGGCTTCGAGAACGGGGTGCATTGCGATGCGTGCCATCACGTTCGCGACGTGGACCTCAGCCAGCCGCCTGGCGGCGCCGGCCGCCTCGTGATGCAGCGCCCGCGCGAGAAGATTGGCGACGAGTTCACCGGGCAGATCAGGCAAGCCATGTTCGGTCCCTACCCCGACGTGCCGAACTCGTTCATGGGCGGGAGCTATCAGCCGAAGTTTTCGGAAGCAGAATTCTGCGCCGGCTGTCACTGGCAGCACCAAGCGGCGCTGCTGCCCGGCACATCGCTCGACGCTGCGCGATGGCCTGCCGGCCTGCCGACTCACGACACCTATCAAGAGTGGCTCGATGGGCCCTTCAGCCAGACCGACACGCCGTGCCAATCGTGCCATATGCCGGTGGAGTCGAGCCTCTTCAACACTGTCGATGTCTCCAATGCATCCAATGCCAGCATCGCGTTCGGCTTCGGCCGGCCCGAGGGCGCCATCCGGAGCCACTTCTTCCGCGGGCCGCTGACGAAGATCCCGGCGGTGCCGCGGCTGCTCGAGGGCGCGCTTGGTCTCGACGTGTCCGCAACCGCTATGGGATCCACGCTCAGCGTGGACGTCACGGCGCTGAACGCGAGCTGCGGCCACGCATTGCCCACAGGTGAGCCGATGCGCGCAATCGTCCTCGTGGTGCAGGTCGAGGGCTGCGGGGAATCATTCGACGCCGTCGACGGCGAGACGATCGACGAGGTAGGAGGTGCCATCGCAACGGGGTCGCTCGGCACCGATGCCACCCTCGTCGGAACCTCGCTGGACTGGCCCTCGGCCGCCGCGCTGGCGACGCCAGGCCAGGTCGTTCGCGTCGTGTCGCCCACCGGCACGCACGTCGACTACGATGGCGTCGGGCTGTTCTCGGGCGCTGCGCTCAGTCCTGCAGAGAAGGGCCTGGAGATTCGCGTTCCGGTCGGTGAGGCCACCGTCCTGTCGGTGAGCGGCGACACCCTCGCCCTGTCGAAGGCGTTGACGGTGTCATCGGGAGACATCGTGTTCTTGGCTGAGCCAGCGCCGCCCGCATTCGCGGATGGCGACCCGACCCTTGCCCTTGCCGGCCAGAGCGGCACGACGTTTTCGAAGCTCCTCGTCGATGCCGAGGGTAGGGAGCGCGTGCCGCACCATCGCGCGGTGGACATTCGTCGGGACAATCGTATTCGGCCCGGCGTCCAGATGAGCTCGATCTTCGGCTTCGCCATCCCGCCGGGCTGCACCGGCGCAACCGTCACCGTCACCGGCCTCTATCGCCCGCACCCGCTCGACCTCGCGCGCGAGCGAGGCTGGGACGCGCGCGACTACGTGGCGACCGAGGTGACGGAGACCGTCACGCTGTAGTCGGGCAGCGCCCGACTACTTGGCAGCGATCGAGAGCGTGAAGGGTGCAAAGCGCTCTCTGCCGTCGATCTTCACCTGCGCAAAGAGCCTCATCAGGCCTGGCTTGGTTGGCGTGACCCGAAAACGGAGTGCACCTTCTCCTCGGTCTGTCGGCCTGGTCGGCTCAGCCCCCATCGGGTGGATGTGCTCGACCGTGACGCGATCTTCGAAGAAGCCCACGAGATGCGCGTAGGCACCCATGACAGGCTCGAGGTTCTTGACCGTCTTTCCTTCGCTGTCTCGAACCAGGAGCTCGCCATTGAGGGTCTGGCCCTGCGCTGGAGAAGTCGCCAGCTTGAGCTCGAACTCGTAGCCGTCGACGTTGGTCTTGGTGACCACATCTCGCTGAGCAATCGATTCACCCGGTCGGGCGCCGGGAAGATCGGTCATGAGGTAGAGATGGCGGCGCGTGGCCTCGGGCAAGACGTCGACAAAGACGCGGTAGGGCCCTGGCTTCCGCGGGGTCAGCTTGAAAGCGAGCACCTTGCCGTCGTCCTTGGGCGTGGGGTGCTCGTGGTGATAGTCGGTCAGACCCTCGTCGATGATGAGCAGGTGAATGCGCCGCTCGTGCGCGATGCGAAAGTCGGTTTCACCGAGCGCCTTTCCCTGTGGGTCGAAGAGGCGGAGCTCGACCTCTGTGGTCGCGCCGAGGGTCAGCGGCGACGCGCGGACCTCAGCCCGGTAGCCCTGGACGGTCGGCCCAGCTGCGCTTGCGGATGTCTGTGGCAGCGCGGTAGCGCCCGGCTCCGTCATCGCTTCGAGGGCCATGCCGCAGAGCGGGCACTCCCCAGGTGCTGATGCGCGGATCTCCGGGTGCATCGGACACGTGTACGACGCCGCCGCGCTGCTCGACGGCGACGCAGACGCAGACGCAGCCCGAGCGGCGCTCGCGGAAGCCGCGGTGCCGCTAGCTGGCGCACTCTCGCCATCGCATGAAAAGAGGCTCGCCGTCAGAAGGAGCAAAGATCTAGTGCGCATGTTTGTGGCCAGGGGCCTTGGCGGCGGCCTCGCATGCAGCCAGACATTTCTTGAGATCCTTGGCGCATGCTGCCTCCTCACGCGCGTGACCGAGCTGGTGGCAGCGATCCGGTTCCCCGCCGCTGTGGCCAACGTCGTGGCAGACGGATGCGAGCCGCTCACAGGCATCCGCCGTGGGCGCAGCGGCACTCGCCGCAGGGGCGCTGGCTGGCGGTGCTATCGATGCCTCGGCGGCTGCGGGGGAGGCAGAAGCGGCGGGCTGCGCGGGCGTGGTGACCGCCGACGCGGCCTGCTGCACTGGCTCCGCAGTGTCGGGAGCGCTCGCGGGTGTGCAGCCGGCGACCGCGGCGCAAACGAGCAGAACGAGATGAGTTCGCATGCGCCACGCTGTCCCGCGTACGCTTGCGAGTCACGTGACCGCGCGGGTTACACGACCTTGCGAACCTGCAGCCCTTCGCGTGCCAGTCCGGAGAAGAACGTCGCTGGCTCCACGACCCGCTCTGCGAGCCAACAGCCTGGCACGACATCACCGCGCAGCACGCAATCGACGACCCCAGCCGCTCCGATCGCCGTCGCACCCGCCTGATGTCGCCCCAGCATTCCGTACGAGCATGCGCCCGTGCGGCCCCGCGCAGTGACGAGCAGGCCCACCAGCGGCGCGGCGTTGGACAGCCGCCGCGCCGCTCGGCTGAGCACGGCTGATGCACCCTGCAGTCGCGCTTCGTGCCGACTCCCGAGCCGCGGCAGCACGGCATGGAGCAGGCCGCCGACCCACGGCGGCTCGATCGAGAGCCAGGTTCGCACCGTGCTGAGGCCGAGCGCCTGCGGCATCGAAAAGGTATCCGAGAATGGGAAGAGATACGCGGCGCGGCGCCCAATGCCAGGAAACGCGGCCTCGCATCTCTCGCCAAAGGCTCGCGAGTCGCGCCGCGCGCCGCCCTCCGTCCGCTGGAACGAGGCTACACATTCCTGCCGCACGAACGCCATCGAGTCGGGGCCGAAATCATCGGCCAGTGAAAGCAGGACATGAACGTCCAGCGTGTGTGGGCTCGTGACTTGCTGCACGGCCGCGCATGCCATCGCACTGGAGATCCCCGGGGATAACCCCGCACCGAGCACTACCCGCGCACCGCTGGCGAGCGCAGAAGCATGCAGCGTGTCGTGGTCGTGGAGCGATGCGAGCGCCGGACACAAGTCTACGTAGGCCACACCGCGCGCAATGGCAGCTCGCAGCAAGCGTCGGCTGCGATCCGAAACGGCGTTCACGACGAGGCTGGCGCTGCTGATGCCGGCGTCGATGCTGCTCGCGTCATCGAGCTCGACTCGTCGCCCGCGCGTGCCTCGCCCGATAATCTGGGCCGCCTCGATGGCACGTTGTTCGCGACGACCGCCGATGACCACGCGGCCGAAAAGGCGACTCGCCAGCAGGGCAGACAAGCGGTGCCCGACCACGCCGTACCCCCCGACAACGAGGATGTCATCGTTCATGGCACGACTGGGCGCACGGCTGCCCGGAGAGATCGCGAGCGCCAGGCGACGTAGGCAGAGGGAATGACGAGCAGGGTGAGGATCGTCAGTGAAACAAGCCCGCCCCACATCGGCGCGGCGATACGCTTTGCCACGTCGGCGCCGACGCCGTCGTCGAACAGGATGGGCAGCAGGCCGAACACGTTCGTCAAGACGGTCATCAGAAGGGGCCGGACGCGCTGGGAGCCGGCCTCGACCATTGCATCGACGAGCGAAGCGACATCTCGAATCCCCCCGCTCGCCACGCCCGCCGCGTAGGCCTCCTCCAGGTAGACGACCATGATGCTGGCCGTCTCCGCGGCGACTCCAAGCAGTGCGATCATTCCGACCCACACCGCCACCGACGTATTGAACCCGAGGAGCCACAACGTCCAGATCGAGCCAACAGCAGCGAACGGCACGGCGGTGAGAACGAGGAGCGTCGGCCCGACGCCGCGGAAGTTCATGTAGAGAATTGCGACGATCAACGCGAGCGTGATTGGAAGGATGTAGGCCAGGCGCGCTCGGACGCCTTCGAGCAGCTCGTATTGCCCCGTCCATTTCACGGTGTACCCCGGCGGCAGCTTGACCGATTGGACCGCCGCCTTGGCCTCCTCCACGTATCCACCGATGTCTCGTCCCTCGATGTCGACGTAAACCCAGCCCGCGAGCTGCCCGAGCTCGCTCTTGATCATCGGCGGGCCGTTGACGATGGCGATGTCGGCCAGCTGTCCCAGCGGGACAGCGGGACCGGAGGCGCCTGGCGCTGGTCCAGCGGTCGTCGCACCCATGCCCTGGCTTCCCATTTCAGCAATGGCGGGTGAGGCTGCAGCCGGCCCGCCCATCCCGCCCATGGCTCCGCCGCGGCTGCCCGCCGCCGCTGCCGCGCCCGTGCTGCCTTCACCCATTTCGTCGCTCCCACCGCGGGGGCGCTTGGGGTAGAGAAGGTCATCGCCGGCACCCGATCGCAGCTGCGACCCGAATGCATCGGGCAGTGGCGCGACGCGGACGGGAATGAGCACTGCCTTGAGCGCCTCGGGGTCGCTGCGCAAAGCCCGTGCGTACCGCACGATGACGCGATAGCGCTCGCGCCCCTCGTAGGTGGTCGTCGCCTGTACGCCGCCAACGCTGCTCTCGACCGCATCGAGCACGTCTTGAGCGGACAAGCCATACCGCGCGATTACGTCGCGTCTCGGCGTGATATCGAGAAACAAGCCGCCGAGCTCACGCTCCGCGTACACGCTGCGCGTGCCGGGCAGGCCGCGAACAATCTCTTCGATCTCGGTCTCGACCGATGCGATGGTCGAAAGGTCAGGGCCGAATACCTTGATGCCGATCGGAGTTCGGATGCCAGTCGACAGCATGTCGACGCGCGCCTTGATCGGCATCGTCCAGGCGCCCTGCATGCCGGGGGTCTTTGTCGCGGCATCGAGCTCCGCGACCAACTTCTCGAACGTCATGCCGGGGCGCCATTCGCTTTTCGGCTTCACACGTACGACTGTCTCGAACATCGACAGTGGCGCCGGGTCGAGCGCAGACTCGGCCCGCCCCGCCTTGCCGAACACGAGCTCGACCTCCGGCACTTCACGAATACGGCCGTCCTGCCAGCGAAGCACGCGCTCTGCCTCTGCCACGGAGATCGATGGCACCGAGATGGGCATGAACAGCAGGTCCTCTTCGTAGAGAGGTGGCATGAACTCCGAGCCGAGCCGCCCATAGGGGACCAGCGTTGCACCTACCAGCAGCACCGCGACGGCCAGCAAGGCATGGCGGCCACGGAGGCACGCGCGCAGGATCGGTCGGTAGCAGGCGACCGCGATGCGATTGATCGGGTTCTGCTCCGCCGGGCGGATCTTTCCGCGCAGGAACCAGACCATCAGCGCGGGAACGAGGGTAATGGCGAGGATCGACGCCACCGCCATTGAAGCAGTCTTCGCGACCGCGAGGGGTCGGAAGAGTCGACCCTCCTGGCCCGTCAGCGCAAAGACAGGCAGGAATGCAATCGTCAATACGAGGAGGGCACCGAAGAGGGATGGCCCAAGCCGCTTGGCCCCCTCGAGGACCAGCTGTGTGCGGTTCGTGTGCCCACCCCGCGCCTCCTCCTCCGCGATGCGCTTGTGCGCGTCCTCGACGAGCACGACGGTGGAGTCGACCATGTCGCCGAGCGCCAGAATGACGCCGGCAAGGGACATGATGCTCACGGTGAGGCCCGACGCCCAGAACACGACGAATGAGCCCGACGTCGCGACCAGGAGCGTGATCACGGCGACGAGCGACGAGCGCAGGTGAAACAGAAAGATCGCTATCACTGCGAGCACGACCGCGATGATCTGGCCGAGGCTCGTGCCCAGCGTCCAGATCGAGTGCTCGATGAGGCGGCTGCGGTCATACACCGGCACAACGCGAACGCCCTCGGGGAGGCTCGGTGCGATCTCGGCGAGCCTGGCCTTGACGCGGTTGCACAGGTCGAGCGCGTTCTCGCCGGTTCGCATCACGACGATGCCGCCGACGATGGGACCTTTCCCGTCGAGGTCCACTATGCCACGGCGCATCGACCCGCCCACTGCGACATTCGCCACGTCTCCGACGACGATGGGTTTTCCGCCCCCACGGACGGCGACGACGGAGCTCTCGAGATCGGCCTTCGAGCCGACGTAGCCACGCCCCCGAATGGCGTACTCATGGCCTGTGAGCTCGATAACGCGCCCTCCGACCTCGCCGTTCGAGCTCCTGACCGAGGCGGCAACGTCACCGACGGTGAGCCCGTGGGCCCGCAGGCGAGCGGGGTCTATCTCGATCTGGTACTCCTTCTCGAAACCGCCGACGCTCGCAACTTCGGCCACGCCGGGCACGCTCTGCAGCGCATAGCGAAGCGTCCAGTCCTGCAGCGAACGCAGCTCTTGCTGCGTTCGCGCGCCGCTGTCGTCGACGAGCGCATATTGGTACACCCAGCCGACGCTGGTCGCATCCGGACCGATCTGGGGCGTTACCCCCTCTGGCAGGCGTGATTGCAGCTTCGATAGGTACTCGAGCGTCCGCGAGCGCGCCCAATACGGATCCGTGCCATTCTCGAAGACGACGTACACGAAGCTCATGCCGAACATCGTGAAGCCGCGCACGGTCTTCACACGCGGAGCACCGAGAAACGCGGAGGTGATCGGGTAGGTGACTTGATCCTCGATCAGCGTGGGGTTCTTGCCCATCCACTCGGTGGCGATCACCACCTGCGTGTCCGATAGATCGGGCAGCGCATCGAGTGGCGTGTCTCGTGCCGCAAGAACGCCGAGAACAGTGAGCGCGATCGCGAGCAAGAGGACCACAGCCCGATGACGGATCGAGAATTCAATGGCATGCCCGACCAGCCCAGGCTTGGCTCTCGGTGCCGGGTCAGTGGCCGGCATGTGTAGTTCCCCCTGCGCTCGAGCCTCGCAATCGGCTCTCCGAGTCGATCAAGAACTGCGCGCCCGTGACCACGACGTCTCCTTCGGCCAGGCCGGCCGCCACGGGGAACATGTCGCCTGCGCGTGGCCCGAGCTCGACATGGGTCGGGACGGCCATGCCGTCCGAGACGACGAAGACCAGGTCTCCAGTGCCCGTTCGCAGGACCGCGTCTTCCGGGACAGCCAACGAGGTCCCGAGGTCGATGGAGAGCTCGACAGTCGAGAAAGCACCCGGCCGCAAGAGGCCGTCCTGGTTGTCGACCTCGACGCGCGCTCGTAGCGAACGGGTCGAAGGATCGATAGCGGGTGCGATGAACGAAACATTTGCGTCATGGGCGTGGGGCAGGCCTTCACAGCGGAAGGTTGCATGCTGCCCGAGCTTGACGAAGGGCATGTCTCCTTCGAAGACGTCGAACACGATCCAGAGCTTGCTGAGGTCCGAGATGACGAAGAGCTCGGTGCTTGGCTCGACGTACATGCCATCGAGGGCGTCCCGCGCGAGCACGACACCATCACGGGGTGCGCTCAGGGTGACGCCCTGGCTGGGCTTGCCACTGCGTTCCACCCGCGCGACCTGATTGGGGCCGATGTCCCACAGCGAGAAGCGCTGACGCGCGGCCGACAATACGGGGTCCAGTGACTTTCCGACGGGCGAGTCAGGCGCCGCCGCTCGCATCTGCACCTGTTGCTCGACGAGCGCGAGCAGCTCGAGCTCCGCGGATAGAACGCCCTGGCTGTAGAGGCTGACGAGCGCATCGCCACGCTTGACGGCGGCCCCGATGAAGCGGCCATGGCTCGAGACGACGTAGCCGCGAACTTTCGCGTGCACGTGGCTGGTCCGAGTCTCGTCCACGGTTACCCAGCCGGTCGTCCTGAGCCGCCTGGTCAGCGGGCGGCGCTCGACCGTCGTGGTCGTGAAGCCGAGGGCTGGCAACGCGACGCTCTCGAGTGGGACGTGCGCATAGCCGGCATTGGTCGGCTTCGCTGGCCCCGCACTGGGCGCGACAGCCGAATGAGCGGGCAACGGCGAAAGCTTCGGGGGGGCTGCGGGCAGCTTTGGCGCCGCACTCGACGCGTCGTGCTGCGCGTGGTCGGGCGCGACCTGGCAGGGTCCAAAGCCGAGCGCGCCAAAAACGATCACTGCCGCCGGGGCTGACGTGAGAGTCAACGGTTTCACGAGATCTCCTTTGCGCAATGGCGCTACCGCAGCCCGAGCCCAGACTTCCCCGTGCTCCTGCCCAGCTCAGCGCGAGCATTGGCGAGCTCCACTCGGGCAACGATTGCTTCCATCTCCGTCGCCTGCAGCGTCGTCAGCCCCTCGAGCACCGAGACGATCGACGTGTCTCCGCCTGCATACGAGGCGAGCAACATGTCGAATACCTGCTGAGCCTGCGGCAGAAGTCGCGCTCGTATCGCGCGCTCCCGCAGCCGCGCCGTCTCTGCGCCCTCGCGCGCTGCCGCGACGCTGCCGTCGATCATGGTCGACATCGCTTCGAGCTCGGCGCGTTCCATCGATGCCATGGCCTTCGCCTCCTCGATTCCACTGTCGTAGTTGCTCTCCCAGATGGGAAAGCTCACCCCCACTGTCGCCATCAGGCCGAAGCCATCGCTCATCGTGTAAGCGGCACCCAGGCCGAAGAGGCCCATCGGCGCGCGCATGTTGCGCATCACCTCGACCTCCTCCTCCGCTGCTCGGATGCGGCTCTTCATCACCGCGAGCTCGGGTCGCTCGACGAGCGCGGCCCTGGCGAGCTGAGCGGAGGGACCAGCCTCGGCCGGCGGATCAGGGAGCACGCATACCGGGATCGCGCCATCGGCGCGGCGGCCGAGCGCTGCGTCGAGCATTGCGTCGGCCTGTTTTGCACGACCGGCGAGCACTTCCTGTTCGATCTCGAGTCGCGATCGCTCGAGCCCCACGCGAACGACGTCGGCGGGCACGCCGGCACCGCCTGCAAGCCGCGCGAGAACCACCTTCTCCACGGCCGTCGCCAGGGCGAGCTGCTTGTCGACCAGCGCGCGCATCGCCTGGGTCTCGGCCAGCATCAGGAACGCCTTGCTTGCCTGCAGCTCGACATCCAGCGCGGCGGTGCTCACGGCCGCGTCGAGCGAACGAGCCGACCATTCGGCTCGACGAATGCGAGCACCGAGCTCGCCAGACAGTGGCACCGATTGCTGCCACATCGCGCTCACGTCGGCGCCCATGACCATGGGCAGCGGCAGGTGGTCGAGGTTCATCATCAGCATGGGGTCAGGCGGCTTGCCCACCGCCCCCGCGTTGGCCCAAGCGCCTCGTGCCCTCTCCTTCGCTACCGTGATCTCGGCGCGGTGGCTTCGAGCGATGTCGGTGACCGCGCCGAGACTCAACGGACTCGGAAGCGCGTCCTCTGCCGCCAGCGCGGTGGAGCTACTGACCAGCGCCGCGACGAGGCTGGCTGTGCCGAGCAACGAGGAAGGACGAGCAGGCATCGCGCTACAGGCTGCAATCGTTGTGCCATCCAGCGCGGTAGCGCGCGGTAGCGGCAAGCCCTGCGGACCCGCGCAAAAGCTGCGCGAGCGCGAACGATGTGCGCCACGTTGGTGTCGACAGCGCTTGCAGCTGCGAGAGCAACGTGGTTGCTGCATTGCCGAGCGGGCCAGCGAAATCACTGCACGCCTGCCAATCCTGCGCGAAGTCGCTCCGCGCGCGCGACGATGTCCTTCGCGGCATCGGGGGCGTCCGAGCGTACGGTCACGGCGATCCCACTCGCCGCAGCGGCCACCTGCGCTCGCGCGCCGTTCGGCACCAGCAGGCAGTTGGGCATCTCCGGCACGGTGTGCCCGAGCGCCGCGTTGCGAGCGAGGTGGCAGTCCACGATCCGCTGCAGCCCTTCGGCGTTGAGCCCGGGAGTGACCCGGAACGTGACGGTCGCTCCCACGATGCGCTCGGAGGGTTGCTTGTCGCTGCCAGACCGGTCCTTCAGCACCTCGATGCTCGCAATGTCTTCCGTGCGATCGAACGGGCTGATGTCGCGATCATCTGGCCCGACGCCCGCGCAAGCCCTCGTTTCCGCGTCGCGAAGCGCTGCGGAAGCCGCGCGATGGTCGGCCGCGTGCTGCCTGTGTTCTGCAGCCATCTTGAGATGGGCAGCGGTCGGGTTCGTCACCGAAGTCCAGCAGACCTCGGCGAAACCACCACCACCCTGCGCCACGCGATCGAGTCGGCTGCGGCAGCGTTCGCGGTTGGTGCTCGCGCTTGCGTCGAATTGGGCGTCGTGCGCGGCCGCCTTCGCTTCATGCGTCTCGGCGTCGCCCTCGTGGCCTGCCGCTCCGCTGTCATGCGGCTTCGCGCCGGGAGTCGCGGTCGCGCAAGCGACCAATGCGGGACCCAGAAGCGCTGCCCAATAGCTCGATCGAATCATCTCGTAGCCTCCTCTTCGTGCGTTTCGTTCGCTGACGTTGCAAGGGGTGCGCCGTCAGCCGGCTCGTGCAGCGGGCGCGGCGACAGCCTGGAGCTCCGGTGGGCGAGCTTCCAAAGCTCGAGCACCGTCACAGGGATGAGCCCAGGCGCACGCGAGCCCGCAGTCCGCCAGAGGGAGCGGGCCGGTTCCAAGCAGCAGCGCGCGCAAGCGGTGCGGCGGCGAGTGGCACAGGCCTCCACTGACGCCCCGGCGGGGCGTTGAAGATCCTGAGTAGTCGTCAGAAGCTCTGCGATTTCCCGAACCAGGCTCTCACCGCGTCGCGTTCATCGCGAAGACGGCCCCGGCGCAGCGGGTTCGGGGCCGCGCCCCACGGGCTCCGCGCAATCGGTGCGCCACCCACGCAGGGCTTGCGGTCCACCGCCGATTGCGGCCGCCGCTGCGCTCCCCGAGTGTGCCCAGCTTCGAGCGACGGCAGTGCTGGTGGCAGGCGGTTGCGCACGCCGTTGCGAGGCCAATCCCGGCGCGCAGCGCTCCGACCAAGCACCATCCCAATGAAAGGTCAGAGCGTGGCGCTACGCATTCCGTTTCTGGGCAGCGCGCCAGGGCATCCGCTACGGTTTTTGCGGCGGCTGAGAGCTGCTGGCGCTCGGCTGCGCGCCGCCGTCCATCTTCATCTTGCCGTTGCAGCCATGATCCGCGCTGCACTGGTGCGCCTCCCCAGACGGCATGGACGACGGGTCAGCAGCGCCCGTCACCGGGGCTGCAGCGCTATCTGCTGCGGTCTGGTCGGAAGGGCTCGGGCTGCCTGCACATCCCGTCCCTGCGAGCAAGCCGGCAGCTGCGGCCAAGATCAATCGAAACTCCGTGTTCATCGCGACCTCCTACGCGCCGAACGGTGGCGCCACGCGAGGTTCTAGCGCGCGACTGCCACATCGCAGAGTGGCCGCGGCGGCCACACCTCGTGGAAATTGCCCGGTTCGCAAGACTTTCGCCCTTTCGGAGTCGTCTTGGCGATCGTTGGAGGTAGCCGGGTATCGTCGAGGTGCCCCGCCAACCTCGAAGCCGGTCCAAAACCGCCGCGTGGAACATCCTTTTGCGCGCCCGCTGGACAATGGCATTTGCATCTGCGCCACGTTGGAACAAGCCCGCTTCGGGGGCCGCGTTCCCAAGCCATCAGGAATTAGAGTGAGTCGTTTTCAAGTCGAAGCGTCAAGACAGCCCCCGCGCATCGGACGCGAGGCCCCCCCATGGTGAACGCTGCGAAGTCTTGGCCGGGGCCGACCGCGATCCTTCGCTGGGCGGCGAGCGCCAGCGTGCGAGTACGCGGCGCGGACCTCGAGGTGTGGTGCGGACGAAGTCTCGTCGTCCATCTGGACGACGAGCGGCGAGCTGACGCCCTGTGCGCTTCGCTCGCAAACGGAGCGCCCTGGGGGGTCGCGGCGGCGATCGCTGGCGAGCGCGGCAGGCTGGTGCTGGAACGCATGGAGGCTTGTGGCGCGATTGACGTGGCGCCTGCACGCGTGCTCCGGGCCGACCTCGCCAGTGAACCTTTGCGGTGCGACGCCCTGGATGACCTCGCTGACGCCGGCCTGCTCGTGGTCACCGGAGATGCCGAAGCGCAGCAGCTCGCCGCATGGCAAGCTGAAGCGAGGGAACGACGGGTCCACGCGCTGTTCGTCTGGTTCATGCCCGGCGCTGCCGCGCTCGCGTATGACGACGGGCACAGCACGCCTTGCGTGCGATGCGCGTGGCTGTTCGACACCCGCTTCGAGCTCCTCACGCGGGCGCTGTCGTGGCGCGCGTCGGGCGAGCCCTCGATCACCAGACGCGACGAGCCAATGCGGCGTGTGGTCGAAGCGGTGCTCGAAAATGCGATCGGCTCGGTGCGTTCGCTGCCGCCGCCGGGCACGTCGCTCGTTTTTGAGAGCGGCGCGCTGGAGGTGCGCCGAGCGCGCTTTCGCAAGCATCCGAGCTGCGGATGCCACGAGGACACTGCGCCACGCAGACCAGTTGGCGCGAGCGCCAGTGCGCGATTCGCCCCCGTGTTCGAGGCTGCATCGAGTCGCGACGAGGTTCGGAGAACCGGCTTTCGGCGCAGCCGCTCGCCGTGGCCGCTCGACGCGATGGCGTTTGGGCGGGCCACTGCAGCTGGGGCAGACGCGAAGCTGCGCGCGCGCGCCGAAGGAATCGAACGATTTGCGATGCTGCACGCGCCACCCAACGTCTTTGCGACGCCGGCAGGCAGGCTGGAGCACGAGGTGCTCGACGCAGCGGAGATCGCCATGTCGACGTTCCGTGATGAGGAGCGCGCTGCGCCCGGATTCCGGTTTCCGAGGTACAGCAACGATCTGGCAATCGATTGGTCATGGGCGACGGCCGCGCGGGGCACCTCCCGCGTGCTCGTCCCGACGTCGCTCGTGGGCCGCCCGAGCGAGCACAGTCATCGTCTGGTCGACGCGACGTCCAGCGGCTACGCAGCGCATCGCGACCGAACCGAAGCGCGTGTGAAGGCGCTGCTCGAGCTGGTCGAACGCGACGCCGTCCTGTTGGCCTGGTACACCAACCTTGCCGAGCCGATCAGCGTGGATGAGGTTCCGTCGCACGCAGGTTTGGTCGAATTGCGCGCGTTCAGCGTGACGCACGACATCGATGTACCCGTCGTCCTCTTGCTGGCGCGAATGGAGGACGGTTCGTTGCGGTGCGCGTCATCCGCGGGCGTGGCATTCGACGAAGCGTGGCGGGGTGCTCAGGCCGAGCTGAAGGCCGCACTTGCCACATACCGGCACGCCCATCCGCGGGCACGGCGGAACCTTGCGGATGTGTGTCTCCGGCTCGGACCGGAGGATCACCTGGCCCACTATACCGACCGCACCGCCACGGAGGCTGCTCTCGCCGGCTTCGGCGCAGCGACCGGCAAACCGATCCAGGCCTATCGCGCGCGCTGGCCGGAGCGCGCGGGCACTCGCATCGATGCCGTTGTATCCGCCGTCGAGAACACCGGCGCTCACGCGTGGTTCGTGGACCGCAGCCTGCCCTCGCTCTTTCCGCGCTGGTCTATCGTGCGCGCCTTCGTGCCCGGCCTCGTAGAGCTTTCGTGGGGGCAGGGCTACCGGCGGTTGGCGAGTCCGCGGATCGCTCGGAGACTTCGGGCAGGTGCCCCCCTGACCCCATGGCCTCATCCCCTTGCCTAGGTCACGCTGCTGGGAAATTGCGCCCGCGACCGCACCTGCCTTCGGTGGAGAAACTCGAGTGACCGGTCGGGTCACAGAAATCGTTGCTGGACGCACGAGTGTCAATTGCCGGAGCGGCCCGCGCTGATATGCTCACCGCATGGATTCGACGAAAGACCAGTCCTGCGAGCCCGAAAGCCTCCCGAGCCAGGTAGACGAGTGTCCTGTCGAAGAGCTCGAGGAAGAATGGGCCGCGCTCTCTTGCGACTGCGAAGGCGACTTCTTCTGAAGGTGAGTTGATCCGCGCCCTGGCTGTTGGGAGTGGGTGGGGGCGGCACGCTGCGGGCGTGTTTGCCTCGTCTCCGTCGGTCGAGCTCGTCGGCGTGCTCGGGCGAGGTTCCACCAGGACTGCGGCCCTCGCCGCTTCGCACCATGTCCCCGCGTTCGCAACCGTGGAACAGGCCATCAGCGAGCGGCCGGCGGTCGTCGCGATCAGCGCGAGCGCGGCAGCGCATCCGCCCCTGGTGCGTGCGTTCCTCGAGGCGGGCTGCCACGTTCTCTGCTCACATCCGGTCGCGGCTGACGTGACGACCGTCCGCGATCTCGGCGCGCTCGCCGATCGCCGTGGGCTCGTTCTGGCCACCGACTACTCGCTGAGGCTCACGCCCGAGTTTGCGCGACTGAGCCGGGAGCTTTCCCGGGGAGGGCTTCTGCGCATCGCTGCCGAGGCTCCCTCGCGAGCGCTGGTCGTTTCCTTGG
>CAZXMG010000093.1:0-26158 GCA_964641275.1 uncultured Polyangiaceae bacterium | reverse complement strand
TGCACGTGGCCGTGAGCTTGGAGCGCGGGTCGGAGCCGCCGTGGTCGAACGCGTGCCACTCGCCCTTGTAGGCATCCTTGCTGCAGTCCCGACGACCGGTCTCCACGCACACCTCGGTGCCCGAGCTCTGCTTGTAGACGCAGGCGCCCTGCGAGTTGCAGCCGGTGAGGGCCGTGGCCACCAGCGCGAACGAGACGAGGATCTTCATGCCCCGGGGTGGTAGCACGGCGGCTCCGCGTCTCGCGAGACCCTCGCGCGTGACCGCGCCGGACGCTCAGAACGCCGCGGGATCGACCAGCTGGGCTACCAGCTCGCGCTCGCCGATCTCCGGGTCCTCGGAGCTCACCCGCACCTCGAGCGAGGTCGCGCCTGCTTGCGGCGGCGTGATCGGCGTCACTTGCTCGAAGATGCCGAGATCGTTGCACCACGCCCCCTGCACCGCCGCCTGCTCGGAGGAGCTGGGTTGGTGCACGATCACGCCGGTGCGGCAGCCCTGATCCACCACCGAGAACAGCGCCGTCGCGCTGCCCTCGTTGGCCTTCACGGCGTCGAAGTCGCTGGCGATGTCGTTCGCGTCCAGCAGCGTGACGCTGACCTTGCCGTCGTCGAACGTGAGCGTGCCGATGGAGCCGTCCGCGGAGGTCACCTCGGCCGTGTCGCCGTCGATCACACCGCCGTACCAGCGCGTGTGACTGCTGAGCGTGTCGGGACCGCCGCACACGTACAGCACCACCTCGTCGCCGTGACGCGAGACGGCCGCCAGCGCGTCCGTCCCTTCGATGGCGCCCACGAACGTCACCACGTCGCTCGGCTCTTTCGCGCTGGTCTCTTCGGAGCAAGACACGAGCACGGAAGCCGAGAGCGCTGCCAAGCAATACCAAGCACGACCCACCATGGCCCCACGGTAGCAACGACCGGCTGTGCGCGCCAACGGGCGAAGCGCTTGACCCAGGGCGAGAACAATGGCGCGGTGTGGCGCATGGACCGCCTAGAGCTCGGGCTCCCGTCCCGCCGCGCCGTGCGCAAGCTGGGCGTGCTCCTCGCGTCCGCGCTGGCGCCCGCAGACCTGGTGCTCCTGTCCGGCCCGCTCGGCGCGGGCAAGACGTTTTTCGCACGTGGCGTGTTGCGGTCCTTGGGTGTGCCCGCGCGCGTGGCCGTCACCAGCCCCACCTTCGCCCTGGTGCAGGAGTACGACGCGCGTTTGCCGGTTCTGCACGCCGATCTCTATCGGCTCACCGACGAGCAGGAGCTCGGTCCGCTGGGCTTGGCCGAGGCGCGCGCGCAGGGCCGCGTGCTGCTCGTCGAGTGGGGCGACCCGTACTTGCAGGCGCTAGGCGGCGACGCGTTGCATGTGGCGTTGAGCGTCCCGCCAGCCGGCTCCGGACGGCGGGCCGAGCTCCGCTCCAGCGGAGCGCGATCCGGGGCGTTGCTCGCCGACGTCAGGCAGCATCGAGCCACGCTCGAATCGTGATAAGCCCGAGCCGTGGCTGAGGACGGCGAGAAGAAGAAGGGCGCGCTGGCGTCCCTGCTCGACCCGTTCCTGTATTGGCTCGACAACATCGGCAACATGATATCGCTCACCGGGCAGACGCTGTTCTGGCTGGTGCGGCCGCCGTACCGCGTGGGCCAGATGTTCAACGCCATGGAGTTCATCGGCGTTCAGTCGGTCGCCATCGTGGCGCTGACCGGCACCTTCAGCGGGATGGTCGTCACGCTGCAAACCTCACACGCGCTGCGCGCCTTCAGCGCAGAGGGCCGGGTGGGCGGCATCGTGGCCGTGTCGCTCTTGCGTGAGCTCGCGCCGGTGTTCACCGCCATCATGGTCACCGCGCGCGCCGGCAGCGCGATGGCGGCCGAGCTCGGCAACATGCGCGTCACCGAGCAGATCGACGCCATCACGACCATGGGCGTGAGCCCCGTGCAGTATTTGCTCGCCCCTCGGCTATTCGCGTCCGTGGTGATGTTGCCGCTGTTGTGCGCGCTCTATTCCTCGGTCGGAATGGGCGGCTCGTACCTCGTGGCCGTGCTCTGGCTCGGTGGCGACTTCGGCATCTGGATGCAGAGCGTGCGCGATCTTGCGGTGCCGAAGGACCTCACCATGGGCTTGATCAAGGCCACGGTGTTCGGCTTCATTCTCACCGCCATCTCTTGCCGCCACGGCTACTTCGCCTCCGGAGGCGCCAAAGGTGTGGGGCTCGCCACCACGCGCGCCGTGGTCGAGAGCTGCGTGGCGATCTTGATCGTCAACTACATCCTGACGCAGTTCATGATCGACCTTCAGATGTGAGGCCGTGCGTCAGGGACAACCCACGCGTGAGATCACCTCGCCCGCGCCTTCGCTGATGGTGAAGTAGGCGCTTCCATCGAGCGCCCACGCCACCGTCTCCCCCTGCGACTCGCCGGCAGAAGGAAGGGCGCACGGCGTGAGCGCGAGCGCTTCACTCACCGATTGCCCGCTCGCGACGGGAAAGAACCAGATGCTGGTGTAGGTGCGCACCAACACGGCGCCGCCGTCAGGGCGAAAATCGGCGGCGGTGACCAGCGGGACGAGATCGGCGATGGGCACGTCGGTGCGGTAGGTGGCAGTGGTGGTGCGCGCAGAGTCGAGCGGGGCGGGCAGCTCGAACAGCTTGGTGACGTTGGCGTTTTTGGTCAGGATGAACAGCGATCGTGTGGTCGGGTGCACCATCAACGCTTCGGCGTTGTAGGAGCCATCCGGGTACACGAAGGGAAACGCCGTCGCAGCGACGCTGTGCGTCCCGGCGCCGAGCGTGGCGGGCTCCGGCACCTGGTAGATCGTGTACGACGTCCGCGACATCGGGTTGTCGCCGATGTCGCCGAAGTAGAGGCAGCTCCCCGTGCCCGTCTGGCACGGTCCGCGCGCCATGTCTTCCCAGTCCACTGCGCTCGCGCCCGTCACGTCGAACGTGCCCTGGTCCGAGCCGTTCGCGCCGATGGCGAAGAAGCGAGCGCTGTCGCCCGAGTCGTTGTGCGCGTACAGCACGCCCGCGTGCAGCTCGCTCATGGCCAGGCCCGACGCCTCGACCAGGTTCACGCTCGCGGGTGTGGCGAAGTCGGCTGGCTCTGCGCAGCTGGGGCAGCTCCCCGTCCCAGACGACGAGCTCTGGCTGGCGCTCGACCCGGCGCCGCTGCCCTCGCCGCCCAGGCCACCGCCGCTGCTGGTCTGGGCGCTCGTGCTCTGGCTCGAGCCCCCACCGGTCGCGTCTGCGTCGCCACAGCCGGCCAGTAGCAGCAGGGTCGCGAGCGCCCTCGTCACTTCTTCCTCGGCAGCCGGATCTTGCCCGGCGGGATGCGCGGCGTGCGCTCCTTTTCGCCCAGGTCCAGCGTGTTGCCGGCTTTGATCCAGCTGGGCTCGGTGAGCGCGACCGAACCATACCAGTAGCTCAAGTCGACGTTGCCGCGGTCCTTCTTGGTGGAGACGGAGATGGTGATCTTTTCCTTCGCCGTCGTCTCGCGCACGCTCTCCACGCGCTCCACGGGCCCCCGGATGCGCTGCACCCTGGTGGCGGCGCCGCCACACATCTTGAACACGCCCACCTCGTAGAACGGCGGTTTGCGATCCTCGGGGCGCGCGATCCAACGCGCGATGATCAGCTCCTCGTTGTCGCGCGGGTGCCAGCGCCACACCTTGTCGAACGACACCGTCGCCTTCGGCACCTTCTGATGGTCCTGTGGCATCGCCCTCAGCAGATCCGTGATCAGATCTCCATCGACCCGTGCGTCCTCGGTCAGCACTGGCTGCCGAGAGATCGGCAAGTCGACCGCGTAGGGGTTCTGCGGCCCCCCGCAGCAGCGAAAGCCCGTGTCGGCGGAGGCGCGCATGGGCTCGCGGCCCTGCCCGCTGGCGCAGCGCTCGCGCACGACGTTGGAGCTGCCTTTGTAGCCACGCACCGTGGCGAGCCCGGATTGCCCGCGGCCCCAGGTGCTGCTGGTCCACTCGAACGCGAGACCGTGCATATCCTTCACGCCGAAGCCGCTGACACACTTGCTGCGCTGCCCGGGCAAGCCCGAGGTCAGGTCCTCGCACGCCTTCTTGTCGTAGCTGCCCGAGTACTCGAACGTCGAGTTCGATGCGCCCTTGCACGCTCGCTCCCACTCGACCTCGGAGCACAGGCGCTTGCCTGCGGCCTTGCACAGGTCCTCTGCCTCTTGCCGGGTGACGCCTGTCTTGATCGGCTTCTGGGGGTCGTTCGGGTAGGGGTGCTGGTCGATGCTGAACTCCCCCATGTCCACGAACGTGCCAGACAGCTCTTCGTCGGTGACGCGCGGCACGGCGCCGCACGCGTGGCCGAGCAGCAGCTTGCCAGAGGGGATCTTCACCACCGGGCCGAAGTCGGTGGCCGACGAGGCGCTGGCGCTGGCGCTGGGCTCTGGGCTCTGGGACGCGCTCGCGGGAGGCGCTGTCGACGCCGACGCGCTCGCCGAGCTCTTCTTCTTGGGCTCGTCGTCGTCGTCATCGTCGTCGTCGTTGCTCGACTTCTTGGCCTTTTCGTCTTTCGGCTCACACGCCGTGAGCGTGAGCTGAGCGAGCGCGAGGCCGGCGAGCAGGAGGTGTCGAGCGAGCAACATCGCTTGAAGTTTTACACCCGGCTCGCGCCCATGTGCTTTGTTTGTGGTCATGACTCCAGTGGTTCGTCCTGTGCGCCCGAGCGACGGCGCGCGTCTCGGCGCCCTCGCGGGCGAGCTGGTGCGCTTGCACCATCGCCTCGACCCGGCGCGTTTCATCTCTGGCGAAGGCATCGACCAGGGGTATGGTCGTTGGCTCCTGAACGAGGCAGAACGAGGGGCGACGGTGCTCGTCGCCGAAGATGATGGAGGTCGCGTGGTCGGCTACGCCTACGCCACGCTCGAAGCGCGCAACTGGGTGGACCTGATCGACGCGCACGGCAAGCTCCACGACGTGTTCGTGGACCCGGCCGCGCGACGCTCCGGCGTCGCACGCGCGCTGGTTGTGGCGGCGATCGAAGCGCTGCGCGTCGCAGGTGCGCCGCGGCTGATCTTGTCTACCGCGGCGCAGAACGAGGCCGCGCAAGCGTTCTTCCGAACGCTCGGCTTCGCGCCATCCATGGTGGAGATGATGCGCCTCCTGTGAGCCGGGCGTGTTCGTGCTCAGCGCCCGATGACTCGAGGGGCGCCGAGCACGCTGGCCAAGCGCTCGGTGCCCTTGCGCGTAGAGGCGTCGTCGAGCAGGTTGGGCAACAGCACCACCCGCTCGTCCAGCGACGAGAGCAGGCGCTTCAAGCTTTCGCGCTGAACCGCCTCGCGGACGGCGCGCCGGCAGCCCGCGATCAGGCCCGCGTCCTGTCCTCGTTCGGCGCGCTTCGCGGCCGCGAGCCCGAGTTGTGCGGTCTCCGCCATCAGCCGCTCGCGCTCGGCGTCATCGAACAAAGGAGGCAACACGCCGTTCACGATCAAGCGCAGGACCGGCATGGAGAGCTCGTGCTCGAGGGCGTGGCAGAGCTCGATCGTCTCGGTCACCGGCATCTCCTCGGGCATGGTCACCACCACCACGCCGCTCTTCTCCGGATCGCGAAACAAGGTGACCGCCGCCTGCGCGTCTCGGCGCAGCACCCCGGGGGGCGCGACGTCCAGGATCACCTTCGGCACGCGCAACATGTCGAGGCCGTGGCCGGTGGCGGGCGCGTCGAACAGCACGACGTCGAAGCGATGCCCGCCGGGCGCCGCTTCGGTCGTGTGAAACCAAGCCTTGCCCAACATGGCCCACTCGTACATGCCGGGCACCGCGCGCAGGAACGCCTTGATGTACGCGTTGCCGAACACCGCGTTCGTCACCGCCTTCACCTTCAACACCATCAGGCCGTACTCGAACAGCGCGAGCTCGGGGTCGATGTTCACGGCGGAGATGTTGGGCAACACCTCCACCACCTGTTCGTTGATGGGTCGCGTGCCCAGCACCGCGCTCAGGCGCTCCTTGGTGTGGCACATGGCGATCAGCACGCGTTTGTTTCGCGCCGCGAGCGCCAGCGCGAGCGCGGCAGAAACCGAGGTCTTGCCCACGCCTCCTTTGCCGGTCACGAACAAGAACCGGCGTGCAGCAAGCTCGTCCAGCGGGCTCTTGACCGAGGTCGCCCCCACGAACGACAGAAAGCTCGGCGGCAGCCCGGCATGCTTTCCGCGGGAATCAGGCTGCGTCGGCGGTGCGAACGGCTCGGACAAGGCCGGCCGACTCTACCGCATGTCGGCCTCCACGGGCCGAGCTTTGCCGCTGAGGCCAGGTTGGCGGAAGGCCCGGGATCAGGTAGAAGTAGAGTCCTCTGGGCCGCCATCTGTGGACGCTAAGAATCTCGTAGGGACCACCCTCGACAATCGGTACGAGATCTCTCGCGTCATCGGCGCGGGCGGCATGGGCGCGGTGTACGAGGCCCACCACGTAGGCACCGGCCGGCGCGTGGCGGTGAAGGTCATCTCCACCGGTGATCTGAGCAAAGACGCTGCGCTCGTGGGGCGTTTTCAGCGCGAGGCGAAGGCTGCTGGCGCGGTCGACACGCAGCACATCTGCCAGGTGATCGACACCGGCACCGATCCGACCAACGGCTTCCCCTACATGGTCATGGAGTACATGGTGGGCGAGGACGTCCAGCAGCTCCTTCGCCGCGTCGGGCCGGTCCACTCCGACCTCGCGCTGCGCATCGTCGCGCAAGCCTGCATCGCCCTGTCGAAGGCGCACGAGGCGGGGGTGGTGCACCGCGACATCAAGCCCGCCAACTTGTTCTTGGCGAAGGGTGACGCGGGCGCGGTGATCGTGAAGCTGCTCGACTTCGGCATCGCCAAAGTGAAGATGGAGCATGCCAGCGAGACGGGGGACGCGGGGCTCACCCGCACCGGCACGATGTTGGGGTCGCCGCTCTACATGTCTCCGGAGCAAGCGCGTGGGGTCAAGACCATCGACCACCGCGCAGACATCTGGTCGCTCGGCGTGGTGTTGTACGAGCTGCTGTCCGGGCGCACGCCGTATCACCACATCGACGCGCTCGGCGAGCTGATCATCGCGATCTGCTCGGAGCCCCCGCGGCCGGTGCAAGACTTCGCCAGCTGGGTCACGCCAGAGATCGCGGCCGTGGTCCACAAGGCGCTCAAGGCCCAGCCCGCCGAGCGGTTTCAGACTGCGGGAGAGATGCTCGAGGCGATCAAGCCGCTGCTCACTCATGGCCACCAGATCGAAGAGCCGATGCTCGTCAGCCTGAGCGAGACCCAGCGCCAGATCGTGGCCAAGCGCCTGACCATGCCGCCTCCACCCGCGGCGGCGCCCTCGATTCCTCCACCCGAGGTGGCGGCGCACTCCATTCCTCCTCCCGGGCTCACCCAAGCAGGCGCTGGCACCACCGGCGGCGTCGCTGCGCCGACCGAGCGCAACCCGCAGCTTCAGCCCAAATCCAACGTGACCATGGTGGTGATCGGCGCGGCGGTGAGCGTGGCGCTGTTGGGAGGGCTCGCGCTCAAGTTCATGGGCAGCGACCCGCCCCCGCCCTCCGGTGCTTCCGGAGGTGTGGTCGCGACTGCCAACGCGACCGTCAGCGCTGCAGCTGCGCCCACGGCGACGGGCCAGGGCCCGGACGTCACCCCCAGTCAGCAAGGCAGCGAGTCCCCCAAGGTCGCGGAAGCCGTGACGCGCTCGCTCGTGATCCTGCCCGAGGACGCAGAGGTCACCGTCAATGGTACGGCCACCAAGGTGCGCAAAGGCTACGTCGAGCTCAAGGGCGCGCCGGGGGACGTGTTCAAGGTCTTGGTCAAGAAGGGCGCAGACAGCATCGACGAGGACGTGTCGATCACCAAAGACGGCCTGAACCCCGGCAAGCTCGAGGTCAAGAAGGGCTCGGGGGTGAAGGTCAAGTCCAGCTCGCAGCCCAGCGCGCCGACCGCGACCCAAGCACCCACCACGCCCAAGGGCATCGAGACCGGCTTCGGGAACTGAGCGGCGTCTCCGGTTCGATCCTGGTCATCACCACCCTCGCTCCGGTCCGCACGTGGCTGGCCTCTCGCTGCTCACATGCGCTCCGAGGCGTCGCCGTGCTCGACCAAACGCGCCCGTGAGCCATGGCAAAAGCGCAGCAGCCGAGCCACTTCGCGCGCCGTCGGGCGCTCGGTCGGCTCCGACGCGAGGCACGCGGCCAACACTGCGCGCACCTCCGCGGAGACCTCTGCTGGCAGCGCTGGCGGCGGCGGCAGACGCCTGCCAGCCAGCGCGTCGAGCAAGGGTGGCGTTGCGAACGCTGCGGCACCCGTCAGCAGCTCGTGGGCGATCAGCCCGAACGCGAACATGTCGGCTGCCGTCCCCACCGCGCCGGAGCGAGCGGCGGCCTCGGGGGCCATGTACGAGAGCGTGCCGATCCATTGATCCGGATGCGTCAGGGTGCGCGAGGCGCCCGACAGAGCGGTGTGTCCCAGCGGATCCACGCCTGGAGTCGCGATGCCGAAGTCGGCCACTTTGGCGAGCGTGGAGCCTTCCGACAAGAGCACGTTCGCGGGCTTCAGATCGCGGTGGACGATGCCGCGCTCGTGAATGGCCGAGAGCGCCTCGGCGATCTCCGAGAGGCGCGCCAAGCCCCAAAGCACCTGACCGAAGCGAGGCCGAGCATCCTCGAGCGATCCACCCCGCACCAGCTCCATCACCAGGTACGGCGTCACACCCAACCTCCCGACGTCGACCACACGAACGACGTTGGGGTGATCCACCCCGCACGCGATCTCCGCTTCGCGCGCGAACCGCGCCACGTCGCTGTGGGTCACGCGCGACGCCAACTTCAGCGCGAAGTGTTCGCCGTCGCGCAGCCGCTTCACCTCGATCACCTCACCCATCCCGCCGCGTCCGAGGGGCCGCAGCACCTGGTACCTGTGGTCCAGCCGATCCCCGGGCGACAGGCGAGCTCTGGCCGACAGCTCGTCGGCCTTGGCTTCGGCGCTTCGACGCAGGTCGCGGGATCGTTCCGCCAGCTGCTCGCGCAGGTCTTCACCGAGGCGCGCGATCTGGGCGTTGCGGCGTGAGAGCTGCTCGATGCGTTCGCGCAACGCGCGTTGGTTCAGCTCGAGCGCGTCCGACATGCGGTTGAACGCGACGGCGAGAGCGCCCAGCTCGTCGTCGCTGCGGACGCTGACGCGCTCGCGGGACCCCGCCTCGACGCCGCGAACGGCCCGCACCAGATCGTCGATCGGGCGGATGACGTTGGCGCGTACGAGCAGCGGAAAGCCGACGAGCACGAGCGCCGTGCCCAGCATGCACACCAGCAGCATGCGCGACGCGACCCGGTGGACTTCGATCGGCGACGCCTCGGCGGCGACCGAGTCGGCGGCGTGTGGCACCACCAGCTGACACGCCACGATCACCGTCGCCAGCACGCACGTGAGCGCGCCGGCGAGCAAACGATCGTGCAGGCTCATCGGCTCTTCAGCGCCGTCGAGATACGCGCTCAGCATCGCGAAACAGAACCCGAGGATGCTCAGATCGCGGACGAGCCGATAGAACGGCAGCGAAACGCCGAGATTGAACAGGATGTTGAGCAAAAGTGGCGCCAGCGGCAGCGCGCACGCCAGCATCATGCGCCCTGCCAAACGCACGCCGCGCCGCTGCGCCGCGACGAGGGCAACGAAGATCGCCATGAACCCGCATAGCGACAGGCCCCCAAGCACCACGAAGGGCCAACGCTCCGATCGGATCGTCGCTTGCTCGAACGATGCGACCGTGACCAAGAGCGCAGTCAGCGTGCCCAGGGAGCGCAGCGTGCGACCGGCCAAGCGAGCGCGTGGGCCGAAGCTCGCGCGCGAGAGAGAGAACGCGAACTCTGCCAGGTAGCGCACAGCGAAGAACGTGCAGGGCAGCGACAACAAGAACAGCACCTGCCGCGTCTGCGTGCGCAGCGCGTAGCCCAAGCCCAGCGTCGAGCTGTGGAGCACGAGCCACGTGAATGACAGCGCCAGCTTGCGCGCGGGCCATGATCGGCCCCGCCGCACCAACGCCACGGCCACGAACGAAGCCAAGATGGCGTGAGCGAGCGAGGCGACGACGGTGGCGGAGACGTACATGGCCCGCGCACGCTCGGAGCAACCACCGTGCCGGGGCCCGCGGCCATGCTACTCGGGCCAAAAGCTGCAGATTGCCTGAGGGCGGGCGCCCTCAGCGACAGGCGGGTCGACTCTACTGCTGGGCCTCGCTTGCGCCCTCTGGGCGCTACGCTCGGCGAGCAGATGGCGAGCCTGGCTAGCTAGAAGCTCGCGCGCACCGACACGGTCGGCACCACGATCCCCGTCGTGCCCATGGTGGTCTCGTCGGCGTCGTAGCTCGACAGGCCGTCGCCCTGCACCACGACGCTGGGGTTCTCGTCGCCGGCCCACGTCGGCGCGTCCGGCGCGATCAGGATCAAGCCTTGCACACCCGCCCCGATCTCGAACGTCTCGTTGAGCTTCACGCCGATCGACGCCTCTGGATCGAGATAGACGAACACGGCCGTCTTGTCGCTTGCGAGCTCGGGCGCGCTGTAGCTGCCGCCGGCCCGCGTGGCGAACGCGCCGGTGCGCACGGCGTACGCCTGCGCGACCATGGCGCCCGCGCCGAGCCGCAGCCGGATCGGGAAGTCCTCCAAGAAGCGAACGCCCGCGTTGGCGCCGACCAAGAGGCCACGCAGCCTGAGCTCGTCGGTCGCGCTGCCGCTGAGGCCGGGATCCACCCCCACCGGGTTCAACGTGGTCGAGCGGCCCTCGATCGTCTGCGACGCCTGCATCACGCCCGCCGACAAGCCCAAGCCGAAGCCAGTGCCGCCGAACTCGTACGCGCCGTTCAGCATCACCAGGCCGCCCAGCCCGATGCCTGCCGAGCAACCGTCGGCACAGCTCGACGAGACATCGCCGCCGAGCGTCGGGGTGATCGCCACGCCGCCCGAGAGATCGAGCACGATCTTGGAGGGCACCTTCCACTTGTCGGCGCTGTCGTCGCGTTCGAGCTCGAGCTTCACCTCTTGGCGATCGCCTTTGGCCAACGTGACCTCCGACTTCTTGGCGAAGTAGCCCTCGGCGGTCACCTCGATGCGGTGGGTGCCCTTGCGCAGCCGCCCATCCCAGATGCCGCGCCCCACGGGCACGGAGTCCACGCGGATGGTGGCGCTCTTGGGGTTGGCGTTGACGATCACCGAGGCCTCGAGTGGCTCCGCCTCGAGCGTCAGGCTGGTGAGCTCGTTGGTCTTGATCGGCGCGGACGACGGCATCGATCCCAGGTCGCCGTCCCCGATCAGCTGCACCACGTGATCGCCGATGGCGATGGTGCCCTCCCAGGGCGTGACGCCGACCACGGCGCCGTCCAGGACCACGTCGAGCTTCTTGCCGCTCTTCTCGGCGACGCGGAGCTTGCCTGACGCCGCGAGGGCCGGCATCTTCGCCTCCACCTTGGCGGTCTGTCCGCCAGCGACCTCGACCGCGATCTCGTACGGCTCGAAGCCTTGCTTGAACAGCCGCACCGAGTGGCTGCCCGCGCTGACGCGCAGCGGATCGATCAGCGGGTAGTCCGCGCGCGGCTTGCCATCGACCACGATCGAAGCGCCCGGCTCAGCGCCGGTGATGTCGATCGTGCCCACCAGCTGCCGCAGCTCGGCCACCTCTTTCTGGGCGGCCTCCTTCTTGTCTGCGGGCATGTTGGGGAACTCGCGCAGCACCGCCTCGTACATGTCGAGCGCTTCGTCGAAGCGCTTCAGCTTGCGCAGCGCCACCGCAGCGTTGTTCGTCGCCGTGCGCGTGGGGTAGAGCTCGCGCGAGCGCACGAACTCGGCCAGCGCGGCGGTCCACGCCTCTTCGCCCAACAGCTGCAGGCCGCGCTTGAAGCGCTCCTCGGCCTCGGCGCGATTGGCAGGATCGGGGCCGCCTCGTTCGGAGTCGTCGCCGCCAGTAGCCGGTGCGGGGCCGACGTTGGGTTTGGGGGCGTCGGCGGGAGCCGATGGCGCCGCAGCAGGTGGCGCGCTCGGCGCTGCCGATGCGCTCGGCGCAGCCGGCGCCGCCGCTGGAGGGCCCTTGGGCGCGGTGGCCGACCCAGGTGGTTTGGCGGGTGCGCCCTTGGGTTGCCCCACGGCGGGGGCGATCAGCGCCAGGCTGCTGATCAACGAGACAACGACGACGGCCGCGTGACGAAGGCTCACTTGCCACCCCCGTACGTCCGGCGGCGCGCGGAGAGACCGAGCAACGCCAAGCCCAACAGCGTGAGCGCGCCCCGGCCGGGGCGCGGCCCCGATCGCATCGCGCAGTCTTCTGGCGGTGGCGGGTCGGCGGGTGGGTCGATGCACTGCCGGTTGGTGTCACACACCAAGCCCTCCACGCAGTCATCGATCGAGCGGCACTCTTCGAGACAGCGATCCTGCGCACAGCGGAACGGCGAGCAGTCGGTCTGCGTCCCCGAGGGATCCGCCAGCGTGCGGTCGTCGAGGCACTCGGCGTTTTCGACCTCGACGCAGTCGCCGTCGCTGCGGCACACCGCGCCTTCTGCGCAGTCTTCAATCGACTCGCATGACGCGACACACGCCTCGCCCTGGCTGTCGCAAGCAAACGGCGCACAAGCCTCGTTCGCCGGGGCGCACTCGTAGGCGGTGACTTGGCCGCTGCCGTCGGTGGTGGCCGAGCAGCGACCGAAGTCGCGCTCCCCCCCCGCGCACGCGGAGCTGCCACACTCGGCCTGCGTGTCGTAGTCGCAGGCGACGGGCGTGGATCCGCATTGGCCTTCACAGCCCGTGTCGTCTCCCAGGCAAGCCGGGCGCCCGCCGCGCGGCGCTCCCTCCACCTGGCTGCAGGTGCCGACGAAGCCTTCGACGTCGCAGGCTTGGCACTGCTCGCCGCAGGCGGAGTTGCAGCACACGCCGTCCACGCATTGGTTGCTCAAGCACTGTGCGTTGCGGTTGCACGGCGTGCCGTCGACGAAGTCGTCGATGCAGGTGTCCACGTCGGCGCCTTCGGGCTCGAGCTCGTCGCCCGGCTCGACGCAGTGGTAGTCCTCGTGGCAGCCCGGATCCGAAGTGCACGCGAGCGCGCATTCGTCGGTGGCGTCGTCGCACACGTAGGGCTCGCACGAATTGACGCCCGTGACGTCGATCTCGCCGGCCGTGCACTGCAGCACGAGCTCCACGCCAGCGGTGCACTGAGGCTGCACGGGCTCGCCGTCTGCGACCACCGCGCAGATGCCATCTCCCGGCGCCGGCGCGGCTTGCTTGGCGGCGTAGCAAGAGCTGCACACGTCGGCGCAAGTCTCGTTGCAGCAGATGCCTCCCGGCGCCTCGTAGCAATGGTTCGACAGGCACTCTCCGTCGAAGTCGCAGGGCTCGCCGTTCACGCGCGCCAAGATCTCGGCTTGGCTCGCGGCGATGACGTCCACGGCGCCCGAGCCTGGCGCGAGCGCGGTGCCACCCACGCCTCCGCCGATCACCACCACCTTGCCCGAGTTGAGCCGAGTGGCGGAGTGGAAGTCGTGCCCGCGCACCATCTCGGTGCTCAGCGCGGTCACGAAGCTCGAGGTGGTCTGATCGAACACCTCGGCGTCGTCTTGCACGACCGTGCCGCTGAAGCCTCCCGCGATCAGCACCTTGCCCTCGCCGATCAGCTTGGTCGCCGTGTGGAACGCGCGCGGCTTCTGCATCGACACCACCGTCTGTTGAAAGGTGCCGCCGCTCACGCTCGGTAAGAACAGATCGATGGTCTGCGAGTAGAAGCCGGCGTTGTTGGTGCCGCCCACGATCAGCACGCGGCCCTGCGCGTCTTCGAGGCGCGTCGCGGTGGCCCAGGCTCGCGCTGCGGTCATCTGCGTGTTGGCGCCCACGAGCGCGGTGAAGTTGCCGCTGGTGGGGTCGAAGACTTCGGCAGATGCCACCGCGAGGTTGCCCACTGAGCCCACGCCGCCAGCGACCAGCACCTTGCCGTCGTTGAGGATCTCCGCGACGTGCCCGCGCCGGTGCTCGCCGCTCATGGGGAAGGCAGCGCCAAAGCCGCTGGCGGGGTCGTAAATCTGTGCGGTGCTGGGCGCGGCGCCATCCTCGCCCGCGGCGATCAGCACACGGCCGTCGTTCAGCACGGTCGCTGTGTGACCAAAGCGGCCGACCGAGAGCGCGCCCGCGGGGAAGAAGGCTCCGGCTGCGACGTCGTATTGCTCGGCCGAGGCGATGGCGGTGGCGGACGCGCGGCTCGATCGCCCACCGCTGATCAAGACGCGGTCGCTGGCATCGAGGAAAGCCTCTGCGTGGGCGCCGCGCGCGGTAGCGAGCGAGCCGGTGGCGGCGAACGCGACGCCGCCAGGGCAAATCGCGTCCTCGGGGCACAGGATCTCGGCCTCGGCCACAGGCGCGCCGCTGGCGTCGAACCCACCCACGACCAACACGGTGCTGCTGTCGGGGAGCAAAGTGGCGGTGTGGTGGGTGCGCTCATGGCTCATGAACGCGGCGATCTGCCACTCGGGATCGACCAGCACGGGGTGCTCGAGCGCGCTGTCGTAGCGGACGACCAGCTCGCAAGCATCGTGGTCGAGCTCGGTGAGCTCACGTCCCCACGGGCTGCGAGGGTCGCGATCCACCGCGCAGCCGGCGACTTCGAGCGCTGCTTCGTGGCGCGCACCACGCGCGTCGATCACGTAGGGCGGCCGCACTCGGACGCGCGGCGACCCGAAGGCGTCGAGCAGCTCCAGGGTGTCACCCACCTGCCGCAGCGCGCGGGTAGCGATTGGCTGCACGCGGTAACGCACCGCTCCCGCGGGTGCCGGCTGCTCGAGCAGCACGAAATCCTCCACGCCGCGTGCGCTGACCGCGTACAGGCTGCGCAGGCCGGGGCCGGCGCTGGTCACGACGTGCCCGTCCTCCAGCGACAGCGCGCCAGACACCGAGCCGATCAGCGCGAAGCTCGTGCCGACGCCGGTCACGTCGTCGACGATGGTGACGCCCTCGGCAGCGTTCTCGCCGAAGGTCACCCGTGCGCGTCCCCGTTCTGCCAGCGAGGGCGCGAGCTGCTCGCCGTCGCGGGTGAGCGCGGTGACCTCACCGGTCTGCGAGAGCGCGCCAAAGCGCGCCCGCACCGAGCCGAGCAACGTGGTGCTTCGCTCGACGCTCTCGACTTGCGTCGCGTTCGGTCGCGCCTCGCTCGCCTCGCCACAGCCCCACAGGCTGGTCGTGCTCAGCGCCAACACCCACCAGCATCCGCGCGCACGCTCACGCGTGAGATCTCTCGACGTCACGAGAGGCACGGTATCAGATCCATAGGTTCAGCTCGACCGTAGCGGCTGATCATGATGATCTGTCAGCGCTTGCACGTGTCGCACGTGCGTGCGCCTTGGCGGAGTCTCGTTCGCGCCTTCTGGCTCGAGAGGTCTAGCGATGTACGGTGTCTCTTTCGCGCGCGGTCTTGCTTGGTGGTTGCCTGGAGCGCTGGTGGGTGTCGTCGCGTGCGAGCCGCTCGACTCCGAGGAGTCGCGGGAGCCGGAGCCGGGTCACGCGGAGCAAGCGCTCGGAGCCCCCCCGCCGGCCACCGAGATCCACGCCGTCGGTCCGGGCGCCAAGCCGCTGCTCGACCCCGCCAAGCTGCCGCAACAGCCCCCAGGCATTGCGATGGCCGTGGGCGACCCGTGCACGGTGGACTCGGAGTGCCAAACCGGGGGTACGGAGCTCTGCATGTTCTGCGACGCGTCGCAGGGCAACACCTGCCAGATCCGCGCGGTCGGCTTCACGTGTCGCGCGTCTGCGGGCGGCTGCGACGTCGCCGAGACTTGCACCGGCACGGCCGTGTGCCCTGCGGACGGGTTCGTGAGCGCGGGGACGGAGTGCCGCGGCTCTGCCGGCGCGTGCGACGTGGCGGAGAGCTGCACCGGCGCGAGCGCGGCGTGTCCTGCGGACGGGTTCGTGGCGGGCGGGACGGAGTGCCGCGGCTCTGCCGGCGCGTGCGACGTGGCGGAGAGCTGCACGGGGTCGGCCGCGGCGTGCCCTGCAGATGGGTTCGTGAGCGCGGGGACGCAGTGCCGCGGGTCCGCCGGCCTGTGCGACGTGGCGGAGAGCTGCACCGGGTCGGCGGCGGCGTGCCCCGCAGATGGGTTCGTGGCGGGCGGGACGGAGTGTCGCGGCTCTGCCGGCGTGTGCGACGTTGCGGAGAATTGCACGGGGTCGGCGGCGGCGTGCCCTGCCGACTCGTTCCAGCCCTCCAACGCCGAGTGCCGCGCTTCTGCGGGCATCTGCGATATCGCCGAGAACTGCACGGGCTCCTCGGCGGCGTGCCCCGTCAACAGCTTCGCGCCTTCGAGCACCGAGTGCCGTGCGGTGGCCGATGTGTGCGACGTCGCGGAGAACTGCACCGGCTCGGGCGCGCTGTGCCCAGCGAACACGTTCTTGCCCAGCAGCACCGTGTGCAACGCCTCGCAAGGCGTGTGTGATCCGGCAGAGACCTGCACGGGGTCGGCTGCGGCTTGCCCCGCCAACTCGTTCTCGCCAGCGAGCACCGTGTGCCGCAACTCGGCAGGCATTTGCGACCCGGCGGAGAACTGCACGGGGTCGGCCGCCGCGTGCCCCGCCAACTCGTTCTCGCCCTCGAGCACCGTGTGTCGCGCGTCCACCGATCAGTGTGACGCGCCCGAGAACTGCACCGGCTCCGCCGCGCTGTGCCCGACCGATCTGGAGCGCCCCGCTGGCTTCGCCTGCAACGACGGGGACGCGTGTACGCCCAACGACGAGTGCACCGGCAGCGGGTTCAACTGCGCCGGCGACGACGCGGACACCGACATGGTCGGCGACACCTGCGACAACTGCCTGACCACCCCCAACACCTCGCAGACGAACCCCGACGGCGACATCTTCGGCACGGCTTGTGACAACTGCCCCCTGGTCGACAACGACGACCAGGCGGACATCGACGGCGATGGCGATGGCGACGTGTGCGACAACTGCATCAACACGCCCAACTCCAACCAGACCGATACGGACGGGGACACGGTCGGCAACGCTTGCGACAACTGCCCCAGCGTCGCGAACACTGACCAAGCGAACAACGACTCGGCCGAGGACGGTCTGGGTGATCTGTGTGACGACGACGACGACAACGATGGCGATCTCGACGTCGACGACAACTGCCAGTTCGTCAAGAACGGCAACCAAAACGACCAGGACGGCGACGACGTCGGCGATCTGTGCGACCCCGACATCGACGGCGACGGGCTGCTCAACACCGAAGAGAACGCGATCGGCACCAACCCGCTCAACGTCGACACCGACGGTGATTTCATCCCGGACGACGTGGAGGTGGGCGCCGATCCCGGGGCACCCGTGTCCTCCGACACCGACGGCGTGATCGACGCGCTCGACGCCGACAGCGACGGCGATGGGCACAACGACTCCGAGGAGGCAGGTGACAACGACCTGGGCACGGATCCGCTCGACACCAACACGGATGGGACGCCCAACTATCGGGACGATGACTCCGATGGTGACGGCTTTTTGGATATCACCGACAACTGCATCCTCGTCGTACAGGTCAACCAGAACGACACCGACGGGGACGGCGTGGGCGACGCGTGCGCCAACGATCAGGATGGCGACGGAGTCTTGAACGACGACGACAACTGCGACCTGGTCGCCAACCCGGTGCAAGAGAACAGCGACGACGATCCGGACGGCGACGCCTGCGACTCCGACGACGACAACGACGGTCTGGCCGACGACGACGACAACTGCCCGCTGAACGCCAACGCCGAGCAGACCGACACGGATCGCGACCAGCAAGGCGACGTGTGCGACCCCGACGACGACGGTGACGGCGTGCTCGACGCCGACGACAACTGCAAGCTGATCGAGAATCCGCTGCAGGAAGACATCGACGACGACCAGATTGGGGACGCCTGCGATCCCACCAACGACGCAGACGCCGATGGTGATGGCCTGCTCGACACGGTCGACAACTGCCCCGACGACGCCAACGAAGGCCAAGAGGACCTCGACGGCGACGACCAGGGCGACGTGTGCGACGACGACGACGACGGCGACGGCGCCCCCGATGCCACCGACGTGTGTCCGACCACGGCCAACGCCGATCAGAAGGACACCGACAGCGACGGCAGCGGTGATCTGTGCGACGACGACGACGACGGGGACGAGATCCCCGACGGCAGCGATGAGTGCCCGTTGGACGCCGATCCGAACTGCGGCGAAGCGCCCACGGTGCCCATCGATGGCGGCGGCTGCGACTGCGAATTGGCCGGCGCTGGCTCGACTCCTGTACGCTCCCTCGCGCTGCTTTTGGCGTTCGTGACGTTGGCGTGGTCACGTCGCAAGCGGCTGACGGTCTGACTCGGAGCTTCTCTCGTGAACCACCCCCCCCATCGCTCGCGCGCCCTGGCCCTCTGGCTGGGGCTCGCGGCTCTCGCGGTTGCCCCCACGATCAGCGCGCAGGAGGCGGTCGGCAACTTCGCGCTCGAGCAGCTCGATCCTTCGGTCGCGGGCGATGACTTCTTCAGCGTGCCGTCGGGGCATGTGGCGGGTCACCTCGAGCCGCGCGCGCACCTGATGTTCGACTACGCGGTCGATCCTCTCGTGGTGGACGGGCAGTATCGCGTCGTGGGGGGCCAGGGGTACTTGCGCGCGAACGGCTCGATTGCCTTCTTCGACCGCTTGCTCGTCGCGGTGGATGTGCCGGTCGCCATCGTGCAGTCCGGCGACTCGCCTACCATCAGCTCGATCTCGGTGCCGTCGCCGGACGGCGTGGAGATGGGCGACGTGCGGCTGGACCTGCGCGCGAACCTGTATGGGCGCTACCGCGACCCGGTGCACTTTGGCTTGGGCACACGCTTCTACTTTCCGACCGCAGGGACCGACACACTCGCCGGGGAGGGCAAACCTCGCGTGATGCCGCAGGCTTCGTTGTCTGGTCGCGTGGGGGAGGAGCATGCGCTCTTGTATGCGGCGAGCGTCGGCTGGCTCGCGCGTGGGCCGGAGAACCCTCACGGCGTCGGCTTCGGGGCCGCGGTCGGCGGCAGCTTCTTCGACGATCTGTTGCAAGTGAACGCCGAGCTGTTCGGGACCACCTTGGCCACGGATCGACCTTCCGTGCGCTCGGAGGCCATCATCCTCGAGTCGCCCATGAGCACCAGCCTGGAGCTGCTCGGTGGCGCCAAGCTGCGCGTGGTGCGAGGGCTCACGTTTGGCGCGGCGGCGGGACCTGGTCTCACCGACGGCATCGGTACACCCACCGTGCGCGCGCTCGGGATGATCGGCTGGGCGCCGGTGCCGGAGCGCGACCGCTCTCACGAGGACGACGACGGCGACGGCGTGAAGAACGGCACGGACGCCTGCAAGACCGAGAAGGGCGAGTCCTCGGACGATCCCTCTCGCAACGGTTGCCCGGCGCCGGATCGCGACAGCGACGGCATCGCGGACGGCCTCGACGCCTGCCCCAGCCTCAAGGGCAGGCCCAGCGCCGACCTGGCTCTGAACGGCTGCCCGTCCGACTACGATCGCGACGGCGTGGCGGACGTCGAGGACGCGTGCCCCAACCAGCGCGGCGTCCCCAGCGTCGACCCGGCGCGCAACGGCTGCCCGGGCGAGCAAGACACGGATCTCGATGGCATCGCCGACCGCTTGGACGCCTGCCCCAAGAGCAAGGGCTCGCGCAACGAGGACCCCTCCAAGAACGGTTGCCCCACCAAAGACGGCGACGGCGACGGCATCGCAGACATCGACGACCACTGCCCCAACGAGCGCGGACTCCCAGACCTCAAGGACAAGAGCAAACACGGCTGCCCGAAAGAGGTGCGCGTCACGACCGGCGAGATCGTCATTTTGCGGCAGGTCACCTTCAAGCTCGGCCAGTCCACGCTGGACCAGACCGTGGACCCGGTGAGCGACGACTTGCTCACCGAGGTGCGCGACGTGATCTTGCAGCACCCCGAGATCGAGAAGATCGAGGTGCAAGGTCACGCCGACGATACGGGCACGCCGGAGCTCAACCAGGAGCTCAGCCAGCATCGCGCGAACGCCGTGCAGCGCTGGCTGATCAACAAGGGCATCGATCCCAAACGCCTCAGCGCACGCGGCTATGGCGCCAAGGTGCCGATCGCGAACAACCAGACCGACGAAGGTCGCCAGAAGAACCGCCGCGTGCAGTTCGTCATCCAGCAGCGCGCGAAGAAGTGAGCGGCTTCGGATCGCTGCAGCAGCGAAATCCGATCTGGTAGAAGCGAAACGCAGGGCCGTGAGAGTCGTTCGTGCCGCGGCACTTGCTGTACGGCTTCGACCAATAGCCACCCTTGAGCGACGAGACGTGGGGCCACTCGGGGCGAGACGTAGTCACCCACTCCTCGACGTTGCCGATCATGTCCACAACGCCGAACGGGCTGAGGCAGCCCTCGTGCGAGCCCGAAGGCGATGCCTGGTACAAGCGCCTCGTCTCCTTGTCTCGCACGCGCTTGTCGGAGCTCTCGAGCTGCTTCTGTCCGTACGGCTTGTACGGCTTGTCGTTGGCGCAGCGACTGGGCTCGTGGCTGTAGCCGTAGCCGAAGGGAAGAACCTTCGGCCCTTCGCAGGCTAGCTCCCACTCGAACTCGGAGCAGAGCCGCTTACCCACGCCAGCGCATTGCTCGCCCGCCTGGGTGAACGACATCATCACCGGCGGCAGCGCGCCGCGTTCGTTCGGCCACTCGTGTTCGTCGACGCACACCGACACGGGCGTGACGCGCGGCTCGAGCAAGACCGCGTCCGGGAAGAAGCTGGTGCAAGCGTCTCGCACGAACGAGAGGCACAGCCGCTGCACCCACTCGTAGTGATGGCCGGTCACCAGCTTGGTGCGCGCGGGGCAGCTCAGCGTTGGGGCTGGCTCAGGCCCGGAAAACGACGCGGCGATCGCGGGGATCGGTCGGTACGAAGACCAGATCCCCGGATCGCCGGGCGCATCGAACAGAAGCGGAAGCAGCGTCAGTGGCTGCTCACTCCGGCTTCTCTTTGCAGTACTTGCCGGCGCTCTCGGACAGGCCCTTGGCGTCGTAGCCGGACTGCTTCTTGATCACCGGCTCGAGCGAGCACAAGAGCTTCTGCTCGCCGACGCGCTTCAGGATGTACAGCGACTCACTGCGGGCCATGTAGCCGGCCTTGTCGTCCGACGCGATCGCCTCGAGCGCCTTGACCATGCGGTCCTTGGCGAAGAACGCCTTCGCGTTGCCGTACCAGTCCTTGCCCGAGCGATCGTAGTCCTTGAACTCGGTCTTGGCGTAGCCCAGCTTGGAGAGCCCGCGCCACGGAGGCATCTCCTTGCTGCGGGTCTTGTTCTCGAGCACCTTCATGGTCAGCTCGTAGCCCTCCTTGGAGGGGTTCTTGGGGTAGGGGTAGCCGGTCCACGACTCGACCAAGCCCTCGAAGCAGCCCTGCCGAATCTCGTCCTTGGTGCCCGAGTCCTCGATCAACTTCTGGAACACCGGAATGGCCTTCGGATCTTCGGTGGCCGAGAGCGCAGCGCAGGCGGTGGAGCGCACGCGGTCATCGGGGTCGTTCTGCACCTTCTCCAGCACCTTGTCGTACACACCGCTCATGGCCTTGGCGGCCTCGGGCTCACCCATCAAGCGCAGGCACTCTTCGCGCACGCGCGCCTCTTTGTGGTCGACGTTCTTCATCAGGAAGTCGCGCACGTCGGCGTTCTTCTTGGCGCCGCTGTACATGCCAGAGACCAACCGGGCGAGCACGATCGGGTCTTGTTCGGCGCGGGCCGCCTCGAGGTACTTGGTGCCCGCCTCGCTGGGGGCGTCGAAGCCGAAGGCGTGCGATGAGGCGTGGATGGCGGCTTCGTAGCGGACCGCGGCGGCCGGGTGGCGCAGGTGCTTCAGACCCACGACGCCGGGCATCTTGTAGTCCTCGTACTTGTGCTTCATGCCGTCGCTCAGGTCCTTGCGGCCCTGGCACTTGTAGTCGACGCCGAAGGTGTCGAGGCGGCAGTCAGCCACGCCGAGCAGCAACGACTCGAACGCATCCGAGGAGAGCTTCTGCGACTCGTCCTTCAAGAACGCGGCGACCTGCTCCTTGGTCAGCGGGGCTTTGGGCGCCTCCGTGGGCGCGGGCGGCGGCGGCGGCGGATCCGCTTTGGCGGTGCCAGACGGGGAGCCTGAGGTCGCGCCGCCAGACTTGTCGCCGTCCTTCTCCTTCTTCTTCTTCTTCTTGTCCTTCTCTTCGTCCTCGTCGTCGTCGTCCTTGTCCTTCGACGCCTTCTCGTCCTTGCTCTTCGAATCGCAGGCAGGGACACCGACCATGAGCGCAAGCAGAACCGCCAACCACCGAGCTTTCATGGGCCGGAAGCTGCCTTGATTTTTTTCCGTTGGCAACGGGCTCCGCGCTTGTTTTTCGCAGAATTATTTGGATGACTCGTCCGGGGAAGAACCGTCGTCGAGCGGCGTAAGATTGTCTTCGCCCTCGTCCGAGCCGTGCCCGCGACGCAACGCCTGCAGGCGCGGATCGTGCGGCGACAGCCCGAGAGCGCGCGCGAGCGTGGGGGACGCGCCACCGTCGCGGTAGGTCTCGCCCTCGTCGTCCCCCTCGTCGCGCGGATCGTGCGCAGGCGCGTCGATCGTGAACTCGTCACTGACGGCGGGACGCACTTGCACCTCGTTGCGGGCTCCTCGGGCCCACGGCGCCCCGGGGATGCTGCCGCGCGCCGGGCTCATCGCAGCGCCCGGCGGCGCGATGCGGAACGGCGCTTCGGGCCGTCGCAGCGACTCCAGGTCCTTCTTGTGCACCACGATCGTCTCGACCTTGAAGTCGTCGCTCGAGTCCTCCTCTGCTTCCACCACGGGCTGGCGGCCACGGGCGCGCGACATCTGCGGCGTGAGTCGTTGTCGTCGGCTCTGATCGCGCGACCCCTCCCGCAGCGGCGGATACGCGGGCGGCGGCGTAGAGGGTGGAGGCGCGGGCGGGGGCATGGAGGGGGGTCTGCGGTGATTGGGGCTGGGCACCGCAGGCGGGCCAAACGAGGGGGGGCCTTCAGCCCCCTGCGCGCGCATCAACCGCTCCGGATCGGGCGGCTGGTACTGCGAGTGCTGCGCCTGGGCCTGCTGCTGCGCCTGGGCCTGCTGCTGCGCCTGTTGTTGCGCCTGTTGCTGCGCGAGCTGCTGTTGCGCGTGCTGCTGGACCTGCTGGGCGTGTTGCTGCGCGAGCTGCGCGTGCTGGGGCGCGGCCGGTGGTGGCACGGAGTCACTGCCGCGCGCGTAGGGCGGCGAGTACGAGGAAGAGGCAGGCGTCGGTCCCGCGCCGTTGGCGACGAGCCCAGCCAGCTCCGCCTCGAGCCGTGCAGACTTCGCTTCCAGGATCTGGGTGTGCGACGTGAGCACGGTGATGCGCTGTCGCAGCTCGTCGATGGTCTCCTGTTGGGCGGTGATCGCCTCGACCAAGGCGAAGATCGAGGCCTGCGGATCCTGTGGCTGCCCCAGCCGAAGAGCGTTGCGCAGCAGCTTGAACGTCGGTGTGGGCATGGCCGTGCAGGGGCGACAACCTGGAGCCTGGCACCGTAGCAGACGTCCGCGAGCTTGAGGCCTGGCGCGCTTGTCCAGGTGACCCTATCCAGCCCAGCACCGTCCTTGACGCAAAGCGGCAGTCTTGCGAAAGGCTCGCCTCCCACCCCTCAAGAAAGAGGAGCACTCGGTGAAGATTCTCGTCTCGCTCAAGCGCGTCGCCGACCCGGACAACGCCAACAAAGTGAAGATCCCCGCCGCCGGCGACAAGATCGACACCACCGGCCTGGAGTGGAAGCCCAACCCGTTCGACGAGTACGCCCTGGAAGCGGCGTTGCGCTTGACCGAGAACGGCCAGCAGCCCAAGACCCGCGTGGGGGAGGTGGTGGTGGTCACGTTCGGCCCGAAGGAGACGGAGACCACGCTGCGTGGCGCGTTGGCGACCGGCGCGGACAAAGCGTTCCGCGTCGACGCGAGCGACGATCAGCTCGATGGCGACCTGGTCGCGCGGGCGCTCAAGACCCTGGTCGAGCGGGAGAAGCCCGACCTGGTGCTCATGGGCAAGCAGGCGGTCGACGGCGACTCCAACCAGTCCGGTCAGCTGCTCGCCGAGTACCTGGATTGGCCGCAGGCCACCTTCGCAGCCACTATCGAAGAGGAGGCCAACGGCTCACTGGTGGTGGGTCGCGAGGTCGACGGCGGCGTAGCCAAGCTGCGCGTCAAGCTGCCTGCGGTGGTCACCGTCGACCTGCGCATCGTCGCCGGCGCGAGCGTGTACTCCACCAAGACGGCGCGCACCTTCAAGTACAACGAGGGCGTTCGCTTCGCCGCGCTGCCGGCGATCATGGCCGCCAAGAAGAAGCCGCTCACCGAGGTCAAGCTCGCCGAGCTCGCCAGCGACACCAAGCTCAAGGTCAGCTACGCCACGTTCCAAGCCCCGCCCGCCCGCAAAGCGGGCATCAAGGTGAAGGACGTCGCCGAGCTGGTCGACCGTCTCGCCAACGAAGCCAAGGCCCTGTGAAGGAGACTCAGCGATGACTTCCATCCTCGTCGTGGCCGAGATGGCCGAAGGCAAAATCAAGAAGACGACGCACTCGGCGATCTCGTTCGCCGCGCGCGCCAAACAAGCCGGCGCAGGCGGCTTCTCCATCCTCGTGATTGGCGCCGGTGCGCAGGCCGCTGCGGCGGAGCTCACCGGCTTCGGAGCCGAGAAGGTCCTGGTCGCCGACGACGCCTCGCTCAAGGACTACGTGGCTGAGCGCTACGCCCCCACCGTGTCCGCGGCAGGAAAGGGCTTTGGCATCGTGGTCGCGACGGCCAGCTCTTACGGCAAAGATCTGATGCCGCGCGTCGCTGCGCGCCTTGGCGCGGGCTACGCGGGCGACGTCACCGACGTCTCGGGCGAGGGGGGCTCGTTGCGCTACCGCAGGCCCATGTTCGCAGGCAACGCGTTCGGCCTGGCCAAGGTCGAGACGGCACAGGCCGTCGTCAGCGTGCGGCAGAGCGCGTTCGCCCCGGCCGAGCCCAGCGGCGGCAGCTCCCCGGTCGAGGCCGTCAAGGTCGAGGCCGCCAGCGCCGCCGCCCAGCGCGTGGAGTTCCTCGGCGTCGAGGCGGTGAAGAACGAGCGTCCCGACCTCGGTGAGGCCCGCGTGGTCGTCTCCGGCGGGCGCGCGCTCAAAGAGCGCTTCCAAGAGGTGCTCGCACCCTTGGCCGACGTGCTCAGCGCCGCGGTCGGCGCTAGCCGCGCCGCATGTGACGCCGGCTACGCTCCGAGCGACCTGCAGGTCGGTCAGACTGGTCGCATCGTCGCGCCGCAGCTGTACTTCGCGATCGGCATCTCGGGCGCGATCCAGCACCTCGCCGGCATGAAGAGCTCCAAGGTGATCGTCGCCATCAACAAGGACGCCGAGGCGCCCATCTTCCAGGTGGCCGACTACGGCTTGGTGGCCGATTTGTTCGGCGCGGTGCCCGAGCTCGTCACTGCGCTCAAGGCCAAGAAGGCGTAGAACGCCAGCCCCGGCTGACGGGCCTCGGTCCTCGGTTCGCGGGGCCGAGCGCCCGTCCTCCCGCACCGCTGTTCGCTGATCTCGACCACCAGCAGCCTCGCGTTTGCGGGGAGGTCCCGGGGACCTTCGTGAGGGCGCGCTCCTCGGGACCCTCCACCAGGGACCAGCACGCGGCGCTCCGCGCTCACTGCGACGCGCGGGGCGCGCGCTGACGGGCCAGCCGATCGTTCAGCGCGAACAAGCGCGCGATCAGCTCGCGGCAGCTGTGCGGCTCGAAGCTGAAGCGCCCGCGCTCGTCGACGTGCCATGGGGCGTCCAGGTCGGCCCAGCCATAGGCGCCGAGCACGGCTTGGTCCAGGGCCAGCCATGCGCATCGGACCGGCTCCAGCGCTGGGTCGAGCTCGCTCTTGCGCAGCCCGGCGCACAGCTCGGTGAGCCCGATTCGAAGGTGCAACAGCGCCGCGCGCCGGGCGTCGTGGAACGCGCGCCCCGCGAGGGCGAGCGGCTCGTCGCGCTCCAAATCCTCGAACGAAAGCGACGGCAACGGGAACGTCTCGAAGACGTCGGAGGGGGTGTATCGCAAACCGTCTCCCAAGCTGGAGGCGAGGGCGTGGGCCCAGACGGCGTGCACCCTGCTCGACAACAGGGCGAGCGTCGCGAACGACTCCGAGGGCACCACCACCAGCTGGTCCGAGAACACCGGCCC
>CAZXMG010000092.1:0-27175 GCA_964641275.1 uncultured Polyangiaceae bacterium | reverse complement strand
GCTCTTGCCCTTGCCGGGCTCGTCATCGGACTTGATCCTCGCGCGCTACGACGCCTCGGGCACCCTGCTCACCACCCACAGGCCATTCCCCGCGGCGACGGTGCTGAGCGCGCGCGAAGATGCTGGCGTCCTGTCGGTCGTCGGCCCGAACCTGCTCTATCGCCTCGACGCGTTCGACGGCACCCTGCTCAGCGTGGACGCGCTGCCGGGCGTGAGCTTGCCGGGCGTGCCGTTCACCCAGGTAGGCGGCGAGGCGGTGCTGGTCGCCCTGAACGACGCGGGCACGAGCGACTTGGGCCTGGGTGACGTGGACCCGTACGGTGGCCAGGCCACCGGGCCGTTCCTCGCGCTGCTCGGTGTGGGTGGCACGCGCTGGGTGCGCGCGCCGCTGTGCGATCAAGTCGCGATCGGCGCAGGCGCTCCGGACCTGGTGTTCGCGGCCTGCAAGGCCGAGACCGAGCTCGACCTGGACGGCACCTTGGTGCCGCTGATGGACCCGGCCGTCTACCTGGCTCGGCTCGCGTACTGACGGGTCTCCCGAGAGTCGGCGGCGGCTGGGGCTCAGAGCAACGCGAGGAGATCGCGGGCAGAAAAGAGCTCCGGGTCGGGCACCAGACCGCGCCAGGACACCCACGCCATCACCTCCTGCACAGGACGCTCGGCAAGCTCGTCGGGCAGGCCGACGAGAGCCTCGCGCGAGGCGCGCTGCCGCGCGCTCGGCTCAGGAGCTTGCGACGCCATCATGGGCTCCGCGGAGGGGGGGCACGTCGCAACGCCTCGCGCACGGCTTCGATGCCGCGCACCCCTTGCTGCAACACCGCGTCGATCACGCGCCGTCGCTCGTGCGCCACCAGGCCGAACACGCAGTGCGGCGCGCCCCCGGACTTGCAGAGGATCTCGCGCGCCGTGAGGCGCCGGTCGGCCACGTGGCTCATCACGCCGGAGAACCAGCCGGAGAGCAGGTGGCACGAGAGGTCGGAAAGACCAGCGCCGCCATGGAGACGCGTGCGAGGAGCGGACTCCGCCAGCGCGCTGCGCTGCACGTCGATCACGATCAGGCCCTCGGCCGCCAGCGCGAAGTCGAAGCGAGCGGTTCCCCACCCTTGCGCGGAGAGATGGGCGGCCAATGCATCGGCGAGCGTTCGCATGGGCACGGCGTGGAGCGACGGTTGACCTTGCTCGAGCGCCCACGCCTCGAGATCGATGGCCGCCCGGCGGCCCCATTGCACTCCCCACTCGCTGGCGAACACCTGCCAGCTCTCGGGCGCCACGCGATCGCAGGTGGCGCGCAGCGCCGCGAAGAACGGCGCCGGCGCTTGCACGAAACGCCGCTCGAGCTCGTCTCGGCGAACGCCCAGGCTGGCCTCGTCCGGAGCGAGATCGCGCTGGGCCACTGCGAGTGGCACATCTGCCGCCTGCGTGCGCGCGCTGCCGAAGCTCTTGCGGTTGATCAGCAGGTACACGCGGCTCGCGCTCGCCAGCGTCATCTCGACCGACACGCGCTGCTCCCCGAACACGAAGCCGAACACGAACTCGAAGCGCTCCGAGCCTCCGATCTGGCCGCTGGCGAGCAGGCGCCGAAAACGACCCTGGAAGCCCTCCACGCGGGTGCAGCGCGCCACCTGATCGAAGAAGCTTCGGCCGATCACCTCGCTCTTGTCCAAGCGCGCGAGCCGCGATTCGTACAGGTTGTAACGCTGGACGACCCCGCTCGGGTCGAGCGCGATCACGCCGAACGGGAGCGCGTCGATGACGGAGTCGGGCGCCTCATCGATCCGCATCGGGTCGAACGAGGTCGGTCCGCTCTCGGGCTCCAGGTCGAGCATGTCAGGTGTCCTTGAAGGCGCCGAGGATCAGGGCATCCAGCGAGGGCGGCGGTTCGGCGGCGCGGGGCGGCGACGAGCCCTGCGCAGGCGGCCGCGCTCTGGCCGCGAGCCACTCCTCCAGGCCTCGCTTGAACGCTACGGCGCTGCCCAGGCGCGCTGCGGGATCTTGCTCTGTCGCCTGCGCCAACAAGCTCCACAAGGCGTCGTCGATGGCCGGATGTGGCGGCCGCGCCACCGGCGTGGTCAAGACCTTGGCCAGGATCGCGGTCGGATCGGGAGCGTCGAACACCGGCTCGCCAGTGATGGCTTCGATCAACGTCAGCGCCACTGCCCACACGTCGGCCCGCTGGTCGACCCCCTGCGCGCGCACCTGCTCCGGCGCCATGTAGGCTGGCGTTCCGAGCACACCTCCGTCCTGCGTGAGCCGGCCCTTGCCCGAGCGCGCCACGTAGGCGATCCCGAGATCGATCAGCTTTGCTTGCTCGCCACAGACGAGCAGGTTCGCCGGCTTGACGTCACGGTGCACGATTCCCGCGCGGTGCAGCGCCTCGAGCCCGTCGAGCAACGCCAGGAACAGTCTGACCGCGCGCTCGGCCTGCAGCGGACCGCGAGCTATCAGCTCGCTCAACGTCTCTCCCTCGACCAGCTCCATCGCGACGTAGGGCCCCAGCTCTTCGCCGGTGCCACAGTCGTACACCTCGACGATGGCCGGGTGTCGCACCGAAGCGAGCACCTGGGCCTCCCGCAGCAGCCGCTCCTCGAGCTGCGGGGACCCGGCGTCCACGAACTTGATGGCGACCCGACGCCCCAGGCCGGAGTGCCGAGCGGTCCACACCTGGCCCATGCCGCCCTCTCCGACTCGCTGCTCGAGGCGGTAGCGACGATCGAGCCAGTCGCCGGTGCGCGGCGTACGGCGCGCAGGCTCACCGACGGCGTCCAGCGTGGGAGCGAATCTTCTTTCACCACTCTCGACCATGCCGTCAGACCATATACCAACCTTGTACACACGCAAGCCGTAGACGTCTCAATGCGCAAACTTAGCGCAGTTTGATGGGCCCATTTGTTGTCTCATGTTTGTTCATGACCACCCTGCAGCAACGGTCCGTCGCCTCGGTTGTGGCTTGCCTTCCGTGGCGCTTGGGCCAAGCTCCGCGGCCGAGAACCCAGTCTGCGTTCAGCACGACGAGCATGAGGAGACGAGCATGAAGGTCTATGGACACCCGATGAGCACCTGTACCCGCAAGGTCCTGACGACGTTGGCCGAGAAGGGCGAGAAGCCCGACTTCGTGGTCGTCGACATCATGAAGGGTGAAGGCAAGACGCCGGACCACCTCGGACGCCAGCCGTTCGGCCGCGTGCCTGCGATCGACGACGACGGCTTCAAGCTGTTCGAGTCGCGCGCCATCATCCGCTACATCGACGAGACCCGGGCCGGCACCAAGCTGCACGGCGCAGACGCCAAGTCGCGCGCCGCGGTGGAGCAGTGGATCAGCGTGGAGACCAGCGAGTTCACTCCGCAAGCGATGAAGATCATCTACGAGAAGTTCTTCCACCCGATGATGGGCAAGGCCTCGGACGAAGCCGTGGTGTCGGCCGCACGCACGGCGCTCGAGAAGGTCTGCAGCACCATGGAGAGCCAGCTGGAAAAGACCGAGTACATCGCCGGCAACCACTTCAGCCTCGCGGACATCGGCTTCATGCCCTACATCGAGTACCTGTTCGCAGCCGGCCAGGGCGACCTGTTCGACAAGTTCCCCAAGACGCTCTCGTGGTGGAAGCGCATCAGCGAGCGGCCCTCCTGGAAGACCGCCACCGGCAAGGCCTGAGCGCTACGGACAGGGCGCGGCCCAGTCGCTCTCGAGCGGGACGATGGTGGCCGCGCCGGTCTTGAAGAACGAGTCCAAGAAGCAGGAGTACTGCCGCTTCACGTCGTCCCGGTGACTGTAGATGGCGTGCGGATCATACGGTCCGTCGGCCTCGAACTGGAGGATCGCGCCGGTGTAGCTGCTGCCGTTCTCGCTGGTGAGGTTGTTCTCGACGGGAAAGTCCAAGAGCCCGTCGAGACCGATGAGGGCGAGCGCGTCCTGCATCTCGGGCCACACCTCGTCGCCAGCCTGCGGGTGCCCGTACGACAGCGCCACGGCGTCGTAGATCTGGGTCGGGAAGTAGGAGTCACCCCTGCCGGCGGGCTCATAGATCGGGCGCGCGGGATGACCGGGCAGCGGCATGCGCGCCAGGTGAGGCATGTACACGATCGGGTCCGCCGGCTCGAGCGCGGCCGCCGCCGCGATGCCGAGCCCGGGGTGAAGGTGCGTGAGCGGCGCCTGCGTCTGGAGCAGCAGCGAGAGCAGCACTGGAAAGCCGCCATCCTCGAGCTCTGTTTCGAGCACGAAATAGGGCCAATAGCCGCCCGCCCCCGTCGGCACCGCGGCGCGCAACAGCGGCTCGGTGGCGCCGATCATGTTGGTGTACATGCCGCCCATCGACTGGCCCATGATCACGAGCTTGTCGGCGTCGAAGCGAAACATGGTCTCACCGACGGGCAGCGCTGCGCCGGTGCAGGCCGCGAGCAACGTGGGGTCGATCTCGAGCTTGGTGAGCGCCTCGAGGTACAGCCGCGCCTCCAGCGTGCCTTGCCGAAATAGGTCGCGCATGGCGGCGAAGTTGTTGATGTTGATGTAGGCGATCTCGGAGGCGCCGGGCAGGCGTTCGGGGTTCACCGGCATGGCCATGCCCGCGGTGGCGATGCCCTTCAGCGCATGCGGGAAGGCAGGACCGATGGGCGGACCAGGCTGGCCATCGTCGCCCACAGGCCGCACCATCGCGATGCTGAAGCCGCCAGAGCCGTGCACGTTCAGGATCAGCGGGTACCCGTCGGCGGGCATGGTCGTTCGCGGGATGACGACCACCACCGGCGCCGTCTCGGTGCGCTGCACCACCAGGGCGCCCTGGTCGTCGAACACGAAGCGGCCGCCAGTGTCGAACGGCGGCTCACCCTCTTGGAACTGTGGCAACGTCACGCTGCCCCGCAGCACGCACAGCTCGGGGTAGAGCTCGTCTGCGTCGAACGCCAGGTCGTCGATCGTCACATCGTGGGCTGCGAGCACGTCGTCGCCCAAACGGGCCAGGTCGGCCACCACGCTCGCGGTGGTGAACACGGTCGCAGCGACCACCTGCGCGGCGTCGATGTCTTGTTCCTCGAGCGTTTGCCAGAGCGGCGCATACAGCTCCTGAGCCGCGAGCTCCGCCTCGCCTTGGGCCCCGCCGGCTCGCAGCCGGTCCAGCACGGGGTTGCTCGCCACCGCCTTACCCTCGGCATCGAGCAGCGCGCTGGTGGCCACGACGCCGTAACGCGTGGCCGGACGCAGCACCACGCCGGGACGCGTGGCGATGGCGAGGACGTTCTCCGAGGTGTACGGGTCGGCCTCGAGCGTGCGGGCGATCAGCGGGAAGAGCCGCCCCTTCTCGGGCGAGGCCTGGTCGATGTCGATCAGCATCAGCGGCGCAGCCTTGTCTGCCGAGATGATCTCGCTCGGCTCGCGCGGCGCGAGCGGCTGATCGAAGCGCAGGTAGCTCACCGCGATCACCGGGAAGCCCCTGGTCTGCTCGGCGTTCTCGACCAGGCCAGTGACGGTGGTGACCGCGCTCGGGTTCGGGAAACCCGAGAGGTCCGGAGTCCCCATCGAGCCGACGCGCAGATCGCTTGGGTACGGCACATCGTAGAACTTGGCGGGGTCGCTCAAGTCCGCCGAAAGATCGAGGATGAAGCGGGTGGGCTCGTCCTCGGGGGGCGGGTTGGTCTCGGTGTCATCGCCGCAGGCGAGCAAGACGGCCGCAAACAAGACGCTGGAGAGCTCGAGCCAAAGCCGGGTGCGGCGCATGAGACGGACGCTCCTGATGCTGAAGGACCAGTACATCGTCCGCGGAGTCTCTTCGCGGTGAGCCGATGTACCAAAGAGGACGGTGCAAGTGAGCAGAAGTAGGCCGAGCATGGGTGTGGAGTCCGGCCCTTCACTTGCGAGCGTCAGCGAGGGGCCCGGACTCCCAACCAACGCGGACTTTGCGAACGCAGCACTACGCGGACACGGTGGCGATCGCGGCGATGCTCGGAGGCAGGCGCTCGCGCAACGTCTCCAGAATGATGACGGCAGACTCCTCGACGGCGCGCCCGGTGACATCCACCACCGGCCAGCCGCGCTCGCGGAACAGTCCCTCTGCGTAGTCGAGCTCCTCGCGCACGTGCTCGCGCATGCCGTAGTTGGTCTCTCCTGGCATGCCCAGCTGCCGCAGGCGCGCCTGGCGGATCTCGCACAGCTGGTCGATGCCGATGGTGAGCCCCACCACACGATCCTGCGGCGCTTCGCGCAGCTCGAACGGCAGCGCGGCGCCGAGCACGAGGGGCAGGTTCGCGACCTTGAGCCCGCGCTGCGCCAACAACAAGGACAACGGCGTCTTGGAGGTGCGTGACACGCCCACCAGCACGATGTCTGCCTTGCGGAAGTTGCGCGGGTCTTTGCCGTCGTCGCTCTTGACCGCGAACTCGACCGACTCGATGCGCCGGAAGTACTCGTCCGAGAGCGGCAGCATCGCGCTGGGCATGCCGATCGGCGAGCGATCCAGGTAGGTGCCGAGCTTGCCTATCAGCGATCCGATCACGTCGATCGCTTCGATCGTGAGCTCCATCGTCATCTGGTGGATGAACTCGCGCAGCTCGGGCGAGACGACGGTGAAGACCAGGAGCGCGTGCTCACTCGCGGCGCGCTCCAGGATCGGTCGCGCGACCTCCTTGGATCGCACCCGCGTGTGCAGGCGGATCTGAGCGCCGCTCTTGGGGTACTGCAGCAAAGCTGCGCGCACGACCTTCTCGGCGGTCTCGCCGGTCGAGTCGCTCAGCACGTCGATGTATCGGGGTTCATCCACCCGAAAACCCTATCTCAGTTCCAGCGCTGCGGCTCGGATCATGAGCGCCTCCGCCCTTGACGCGGCGCAGAACCGGCCTCAGCCGAAGAAGTTCTTGATGCGGTCCAAGAGGGAGGTCTCGGGCGCGGCGGGCGCGAGCTCGCCGCCGACGGTGGCCGCGAACTCCTCGAGCAGCCGCCGCTGCTCGGCCGTGAGCTCACGGGGCACCGAGACCACCACCTCGACCAACTGGTCGCCTCTGCCTGCCATCATCCTCCGGGGGATGCCCTTGCCCTTCACGCGCAGCACGGTGCCGGGCTGCGTGCCCGCGGGGATGCGGAGCTTGCCGCGCCCGTCGAGGGTGGGGACCTCGAGCTCACCGCCAAGCGCCGCCTGCGGGAACGAAATGGGCAACGAGCAGACGACGTCATCGCCCACCCGCCGGAAGAACTCGTGCGGAGCCACGCGGATCACCAGCTCGAGATCGCCCGCCTGCTTCTCCGGGCGGGGGTAGTTGCCGCCGCGCTCCACCAGCCGGGTGGCGCCATTCTCCACGCCCGGCGGGATCGTGATTTCGATCGTGCGCTCCTGCGCAGCCAACCCCACCCCACGGCAGGTCTTGCAAGGGTCCTTGACGATGCGCCCCGAGCCGCGACAGGTCGTGCACGGCCGCTCGATCGCGATCGGCAGCACACCTTGCTGCACCCGAACGCGGCCGCGACCGCGGCACACGCCACAGGTGTCCGGAGTGGAACCCGCCACCGATCCGCTGCCGCTGCAGTCGGTGCAAGGCTCCACGCGCTCGTACGTGAGCTCGCGCGTGCACCCGAACGCAGCCTCCTCGAAGCTGAGCTTGACCTCCTTTTGGAGCGGCGGGGCCTGCCCCACCTTGATGCCGAGGGCACCCAGCAGGTCGCCGAAGATGCCGTCGATGTTCAGGTCCGACATGTCGAACTGCACACCACCCGCGAACGGGTTGCCCGACGGGTTCGCGCGCGTGCCGTCCCCGATGCCGAAGCGATCGAACATCTGGCGCTTCTGAGGATCGCTCAAGATCTGGTGGGCAGCGTTGATCTCCTTGAAGCGCTGCGCCGCGCCCGGATCGTCCGGGTTCTTGTCCGGGTGGTGTTTCGCCGCGAGCTTGCGGAACGCGGCCTTGATGTCGTCCTGGGTGGCCGATCGATCGATGCCGAGCACCTCGTACGGATCCTTCATGCGCGAGGGCTGCTGTAGCACTCCAGCAGGGGCGCGTCAGCGCTCAGGTGTCGAAGCCACAGCCCACGAAGAACCGGTACTGCGCGCCAAACTGCTCGCCGATGTAGAGCGGGAAGCTGAGCGGCTCGGCCAGCACGTGGAAGTTCTTCCAGATGTTGAACTTGGCGCCAAACTCGAGCTGAAGGTCGAAGTACACGGCCGCGTCGCAGTCGCTGCAGAAGCCCCGCCCACTGAAGGAGCCGTAGCCGTTGGGCACGATGCCCACGCCAGCGTTGACCTTCGGGTAGAGGTACAGGCCCTTGACCTTGTTCTCGACGATCTGGATGTCGTACTGAAACGTGCCGGTGAGGTTGATCACCGCGAAATAGTCGCTCACCTGGAACTGTGGGTTGAAGCCGATGTAGGCGTTCTCACCGCGGTCCACCGCGTAGGCGATCTCGAGCTCGAGCGCGAACTGCGTCGCGCGGAAGCCGAACCCGCGAGGTCCGGGGCCAGGCCCGCCGAAGCCGCGCCCGCCGAAGTCGTCATCGAGGCCGATTGCCGGACCGATCTTGACGTTCCCCATCAGCGGCCCAGCCTTGTTCTCGCCAACCTCGGCCGCGCGCGCCTCGGCACTGACGAGCAGCGCCGCGAACGCCCCCACCACGTGAAGTCGCTTGCCCATGCCGCGAGGCTACCCGACGGACGGGCCCCGCAGCCAGCTCTCGAAATGCGCGCCAAGCACCGCCGGCCGTTCGGCCAAGCGGATGACCAGCCCTGCCATCTTGTCGACCACCCAGGCGAACTTCTCCTCGCCCAGCGAGCTGATGTCGAAGTCGGGCGCGGAGTTCATGTAGTCGATGGCGTAGGGGACGCCGTCCTTGATCGCGAACTCGACCGTGTTCATGTCGTAGCCGAGCGCATCGCACAGCTTGATCGCGTCCGCGGTCACGCGGCGCTCGAGCTCGGCCGACAGCGGCGGCATGGTCTCGTGCGCCCGCAGGTAGCGCTCGAAATGACCGAGCCGCGGATCCCACAGAGCGGGCAACACGTCGCGCTTTCCGATCACGATGCAGCGCACGTACTGCGTCCACTCGATCCCCTCTTGCAGCACCATGGTGAGCTTGCCGCTCTTGTCGTAGGCCGCCCACAGCTCCTCGAGCGAGCCCACGCGGGACACGTCCTTGAAGCCCCCGCCCCAATGAGGCTTGAGGAACATGGGGAAGCCGAAGTCGCTCGCGATCCCTTGCCAGTCGAGGGGATAGACCAGGTTGGTGAGCGAGCCGCTGGTGATGTCGGCGCCGTACGCCTTGCTGGGCAGCACGGCCGTCTTCGGCACCGCGACGCCCAATTTTTGCGCGAGCGCCGCGTTGAACAGCTTGTCGTCGGTGATGCGCCAGAAGGGGTTGTTGACCACGTGTGTGCCGGCGAACAGCGCCAACTTGAGGATCGGCTGGTAGCAGGTCACGTCGTGGCTGATGCGGTCGACCAACACCTCGTAGGCAGGAGGACGGTCGATGCGAGTGATGTCGAGCTTCGCCATCTCGCAGCTGACACCACTTCCTCGACGCCCGACCTCGTGTATCAGCGCCTCTGGGAACGAGCGCTCTCGCCCCGCCAAAATGCCGACGCGCTTCTCCTTGCTCGGTTGCATGACGCCGCTCTCCTTGTCCACGACCGCCGGAGGTTAGACCACGAGCGTAGAGGCGTGTACGCTCTCTCGCGTGGTTTCAGACGACCGTCGCCGAGCCGATCGCAGCGCCATCGAGCTCAACGTCGAGTACAAGCGCATCAACACCTTCTTTTCGGACTACACCCGCAACATCTCGAAGGGCGGGACGTTCATCCGTACGGCCAAGCCGCTCGACGTCGGCACCGAGTTCGTGTTCGCGCTGCGCATCCCCAACTTGGCCGAGCCGCTCCGGCTGCGAGGCGTGGTGAAGTGGGTCGTGAAGCAGGAGCAGGCCACGTCGCAAAAGCCGGCCGGCATGGGCATCCAGTTCCAGTACGCGGATCAAGCCGAGCGACGCGGGACCGAGCGCGTGGTCGAGAAGCTGATGGCGGACGAGCTGGGCGAGACGCTCAGCGCGCGCTTGTTGCGCAAGAAGGGCGACGCCGACGACGACACGCACTGAGCTCGCGCGAGCTCAGCCTGGTGAGCGCGATGGCCCTCCGCGCCGATGTCTCCTCGCGTCGCTCGTGCGGGGGGGTCGTGGCAGCCCGAGTGGGACGCCCCTGCTGGAACGGACCCGCTCCGCGCGACGAGCGCGCGCCGAACACCTGCTCCAGCATGAGACAAGACGACGCTGCGCCCTCCCCCTGCAGCGAGCACGCGCGCTCGAGGAACCTGCGAGCCTTGACTCGGTCGACGGGTGTGCCAGTGCCCTCGAGGTGGTAGACCGCGAGCATGTGACACATGAGGCCTTCTCGCTTGCGGCAGGCTTCATTCATCAGCTTGAAGCCCCGTGCGTAGGCGCGTCGCGACACAGCGGCATCCTCGTTCATGCCCCAGCCGTGCTCGGAGAAGCTGCCGAGAGCCATGCAGCCGTGCGGATCCTTCTGCTCACACTGCGTGCGCGTGAGCGCCGCCGCGCGCCTCTCCGCATCGCGGGCACGCGCCTCGTCCGCTAGAACCCCCACCTGACCGTGCGTGAACAGACCTGCGAGGCGAACGCACGCAGAAAGCATCCCGCCGACGCACGCCACGTCGAGGTACCGGACGAGTCGCACGGGGTCCCCGTTGGAGCTTCCCGCGCGGGACTCGAGGTAACTGGCAGCGTAGCTGCACGCGATGCCGTCTCCCTCCTCGCACACCTCCACGAGTGCCCCACACGCGACCTCGTCGCGCTTCCGACACTCCTCGGCACACGCATCGAGCTTCGCCTTCGAGCCCCGGCAGCGGGCGCCATCGGCGGCGATCTCAGGACGCGCTGGCTCGGGCGCGCGGAGTGAGACGGGCCGCGCGTCGCTGCTTCCGAGATCGCCCTGCGGCATCGCGGATGCAGCGGGCGGCGCCGGAGCCGTGCAGCCGCACGCCGCCACGGCCAGGGCCATTCCCAGCAGGACCTTGCAGGAGGAAGAAGCGCGAAGCATGCTTGCTTCGAGCTGGAACGTCGAGGGGCGGACGAGCTTACAGCCCGCCCGAAGGCACAGCACCTGGCCTCACCCGTGCGGCCGAAGCCTGCGCGAAGCGCTGGTACAAACACGAGGACCCCGTACACTGCGCGCTGATGATGCTCAGGGCGCCACTCGGCGCAGCGCTGTTGTCGGCCTTGCTGCTGTCTGGCTGGGGCTGCGCCCCCAGCGAGCCTGCCAAGGCACCCGTGACGCTCGGCGATCGAGTTGCGCCGAGCCACGTGAGCGAGCAGGAGTTCGCCAGCGCGCTCCACGCTGTGCTCAAGGACGGCGCCATGAACGAGCCGCGCGAGGCGCTGCTCCTGGGAGTGGTCAAGCGCCAGCTCGTGCACGCGCGCGGCAAGTTCGACGCGGGAGCCGATGCGCGTGGCATGGCCAGCGTTCTGGGCGCGGTCTACCTGATGCGCGCGGGTGAAGAGAGCGCTTCGATCGTCGACCGGGACACGCGGCCCGCGCTGGAGGCCACCAGCAAGCGCCTCTCCGCACGCGGCGACATCGGCCGAGCACAGGTGCTGCTCGAGCTCCTGCGCGCCACCGGCAGCGAGGCGGAGCGGCGCGAGATCGATCCGCACTTGGCCGCGATCGAGCGCTTCCGCAGCGAGACGCTCACGGGCCGGCCGATGGAGCGGGCTGGCGACTCGCAGCGCACCAGCTTCGGCAAGGCTCTGCTCTCCCCCGCGCACGTCGACGAGGCCGTGACGGCGGCTTCCAGCTGGATCGATCTGGCGATCCAGCACAACATCACCTTTCAACAGACGGGCAGGCGTCCGCACCAGGCCGAGATCCCCGAGATCGCCCGCGCGCTCGAGTCCGGTGCGCTGAGCGTGGTGGCGCTGCTGCTTCGCTACGGCAAGATCGGGCCCACCATGGACAAGCTGACCGGGTCGAGCGCGAAGCGCATCGCCGATCCGCTGTTCTTCGGGTTCTTGGCCGACGCAGAGAAGCTCGACAGCGCCGAGAGCTACCGCGAGCTCTACGACGCGCTCGGGCGCGAGACGAACGAGAAGGTGGGCGGCGACTACGGCATCGATCCCGAGCTGTACGAGGCGGCTCGCTTCGCCGTCGCGCTCGAGGCGTATCGCCGAGATCCGAGCCACCTGCCCACGGCGCTCGCGCTGACCCAGGCGCTGACGAGCTTCGGCATGAGCGAGGTCGTGCCGCTGGTGCTCGCAGAGGCCACCTCTGAGCGCACGTCGCAGGCGGATCTGGTGCGCACGGTGCGCGCCGTGGAGAGCGCCGTGAGCGCAGACGCCAGCGCCGGCGACGCGGCCGCGGCCATTCGCACGATCGAGGCAGCCCCCGCGTTCGTCACCCGTGTGGCCGCGCTCGCCAAGCAGGGAGGTGCGTCCGAGGCGCTGGCCGAGCTGCGCTACGCCATGGCCTCCGTGTTGATCGAGGCCGGCGCTCACGACGGCGGCGCACAGCTGCTCAGCGCCGCCCTCGCCGACCTGCCCAGAGCCAGCGGCTTGCTGTTGCGGTCCGAGCTGATGCGCCGCGGGGGACGCACGGAGGAGGCGCTTTCGGACTTGGCCAAGGTGTCCGCGCTCAAGGGCGCACAGGCCTCCGAGCTGGGGGAGGCCAAGCTGCTCTCGTTCGAGCTCTTGCGCGACGCCGGCAAAACAGACGCTGCACGCGCGGCGCTGGAAGAAGCGCTCGGGTTGCTCACGAAAGACCTGGGCGAGAAGCGCGCGCGCGCGGAGCGGGTCGCCACGCTCACCACCCTGGGCCGCGTGCTCACCGCGTTCGGCGACAAGGACGCCGCGCGCCGGGCATTCCATCGGGCGTTGGAACAGGTCCGTGGCGACCCCAAACGCGCCAGCTTGGTGCTGCTCACAGCGGCCGCATCCGCCTTCGTGCTGAACGACGTGGACGGCCTGCGAATCGCGATCAAGCTCGGCGGAGAGGCAGGCGCGCGCGCCGAAGACCTCGTGTACTGCGCGCTCTGGTTGTCCGTCGCGCCGCGCAGCCCCGGCAGCAAGCTCGACGAAGATGCGAAGGACATCCTCGAAGGCGCGAGCGAGCAGAAGGGCTGGCTCGGTCAGCTCGCCACCTGGAGCCGGGGCCGCTTGACCAACGACGCCCTGGAGCGCGGGGCCGCGAGCACCGGCTCCAAGCTCGAGGCCCGCTTCTACCTGGCGCTGAGCGCACGCGCCAAAGGCGAGAAGATGGACGACACCTTGCGCCAGGTCGCGACGAGCGGCCTCATCCACCGACCCGAGGCCCAGATCGCTCGGCAGCTGATCGCACCCCAGACGGCGTTCGCGCTACCGAAGACGGTGAAGCTGCCGTAGCTAGCGTCCACCAGACACAGCCGGCTCCGACTCGGCGTGAGCACGGAGCCGAGACCCTTGCCTCGCGGCGCCGCTCGCGGCAGCATCCGCCGACGATGAACCGCCCCGCCCGCAAGCTGAAGAATCTGGACGAGAAGCTCGCCAACAAGCAGTCGAAGAAGCGCACCGGGAAGAAGACCAGGCGCTGGAAGAAGGCGGCCGAAGCGTACCGACCCCTCGCGCAGTAGCTGCCCGCCCCGAGCGCGAGCACGTGCCACGACTGAGACACCAACGTCAGGGGTGGCCGCTCGCGGCGTGCGCCAAGTTCTCCGTGCCTCCGAGCAGACAGCGCCGAAGGCCGCGCCAGCTGCCCACGGGCACGGGAGATTCGCGTGCGATGCGAGAGATCACGGCGGCGCGATCGTTGCTGGCACGGCGCGTGTTAGAGGCGTTGGCGACATGACGACCACAGCCAAGAGGTGGGGGCGATGATCAAGCTGGGGACCGCCGCGCTGGTGGCGTGCACCGCGTTGGCAGCGACCGTCCGCGGCGCCCACGCGCAGGAGCCGCCGCCGCTCCCGCCACCTGCGGAGTCGCCCCCTTCCGCCAGCGTGGCAGAGCCGGCCCCGCCCGCCCCTTGGCTTGCGCCGACGGCGCCGTCTGCACCTGCTCCGGGCGCACTCCCGCCCCCTGACACCGACGAATGGCCCGCGCGCGATCGGAGAGGCAAACCGCTTCCGGCCCGACCCAACAAGCTCGCCTGGGAGCCCGGAGAGGTCGTCCCCCCGGGGTACGAGCCGTGGTCCGCGCCCAGCCGCAAATTGATGATCAGCGGCATCGTGGTGTCGGGCACCTTTTACTTTGGGAGCTTCATCACCGCCTTCGGCACCGCGCTCGCAGGCAATTTCGACGAGTTCGGGGTGATGTTCATCCCCCTGGTCGGCCCGCTGATCGCGATCGAGACGGCGGGAGCCGAGGACAGCGGTGCGTACCTGCTCGTGCTCGACACGCTCGGGCAAGCGGCCGGGCTCGCGCTGCTGTTCACCTCGTTCGGCGTGAAAGACCACGGCCTGAAGAAGCAGCGACGCGACGCCGTCCCCCAGGTCTCGGGAGGGTTCGGTCCGACGGGTGCCAACTTGCGGGTGGAGTTCTGATATGGGCCGTCTCGCTCTTCTCCGAGCCGCGATCCTGGGAGCGCTCTTCGCCCTCCCAGGAGCGACCGCACTGGCCCAAGCCGCGCCCGAGCCGCAGCCTCTCGCGCCGGCTCAACCGCCTCCCCTGCCGCCGCCATCGTTCGGTGCGCCCGCGCCGCAGCAGCCCCCGCCGCCACTTCCTCCCCCGAGCTGGGCGCCGCTGCCCGGCTCTGCCCCCGTGATCGTGATGCCGCCCGGCTACCTCGAGGAGCCTGGGCGCTGGCCGCGCAAGCTCAAGATCGAAGAGCGAGGAGCGCCACCGCCGCTGGGCTACCACCTCAGTCGGGACGCGCGACGCCCGCTGTGGGCCACGGGCACGGCGCTGTTCACCGCAGGCCATGCCGTCACCGGGTTGGTCGCCGGAGGGTTGCTCGCCAGCCATGGCGAGTCCGTCGACGGCGTGCTGTTCGTACCGATCCTGGGGCCGATCATCTGGGCGCCCATGAAGCAACCGCTCGACACCGAGGACGGCCGCGGTCTGTTCGCCGGGATGGCCATCGTCACGGCCACGCAGGCCACCGGCTTCGCCCTCTTGATCGCAGGCTTGGTGTTCAAGGAGCCGATTTACGTGCGCAACGACGTGTTCGCAAAGGCCGAGCCGCGCCCGATCTTCAGCGCAGGTCTCGACGGCGTGAGCGCAGGCGTGGCCTTCTGAGGCAGGCTACTCGGGCACTACGGTGTTGAGGCACACGCCCACCTCCAAGATCACGTAGAGCAGCGCGAGCTCCTGGGGCAGGAGGCCGGTCGAGGACTCGCTGTGGTAGGTGCTGAAGAGCACGCGCCCGCATTGGTTCTCGAAGCTCACCGTGAGCGGCTTGTTGCCCTGGGGGGTCGAACCGGTGATCCAGGCCTTGGGCGTCACCATGGTGGGCATGCCGTTGAGGTCGGTGGTGGCCACCGTATTGAGCGCATCGATGTAGGTGTACGCCGCCTCGAACGAGGGATTGACGACTCCCTGCGCCGCGAGCCACGCCGAGAGAGCCGGATCCATGTCCACCGCGGGCGCGGTGTAGTTGTCGAGCGTGCACGCGTCGCCCCCGCTCTCGTCGAACGTGACGTAGCCGGGAAACGGGGCTTGCATCCACTGGTACGACCAGTCGGTGACGTAGAACTTCCCGCCCGCGGCGACGAACTGCTGGATGTTGCTGTTCTGCGCGCCCGAGCTGCCACCGCAGCTCGAGCAAGGGACGAACGCGATGTGGTACTGCGACAGCGTCGCGTAGTCGTCGAACGGCGAGTCGCAGCTGAAGCCCGAACAGCCGAACACCGCGATCTGATCCTGATCGATCCCGAGCTCCACCAGCGAGTTCAAGATGTCGTCGTACGACCCCTCCTGGATCGCCATCTTGGGGATGTCGTCGCCCTGGGCCTTGTCCATGCGCGAAGGCAACCTGGTGGCCGTGGGGTCTGCCTGCATCGGCCCGCTCTGAATGGTGATCGGCCGCACCCGACGGAACTGCCCCTTCTGCACCACCAAGAACTGCTCGCCGCCGTACAACGTGTCGATCTGGAACGAGCCGTCGGCGTTGGAGAAGCCGTGGGGCACGCTGTCGTCGAGCTCCACGCAAGTATCGCAGTAGACCCCGTCGGGGATGGCGGGTGGAGCCGACGTGGTCAGGTACACCAGCGCGCCGCTGATGGGGATGGTGCCCTCGGGCGCCACCACCGTGCCGCTGAGCGTTCCGATCGCGGGAATGGTGCCGCCCCCACCCGAGCCGCCCGCGAACACGTTTCCTCCCTGCGCGTCACCGCCCGCGCTGGCGCCGCCGCTGTTGTTGCCACCGTCCGGGCTTTGACCGGCCGAGCACGAGAGGGCGAGCAGAGAACAGGCAGCGAGAGCAAGACAAGCGCGCACGAAGACCTCCGAGGCGAGGGCGATGCAGCGCTCATGATGCCTCAAAAATGGCGCGGCCGCGAGGGAAGCTGGCCCGCGTCCGAGCTGCTAGCATGCAGCAGCGGAGCAGAAACGACATGCAGCAGCTGAGCATCGAGCTCGTCTCGGATTTCGTGTGCCCTTGGTGCTTGATCGGCAAACACCGGCTCGAGAGAGCGCTCGAGCAGCGGCCGGAGCTCACGGCGCGGGTGACGTTCTCACCGTTCCTGCTCGACCCGACCACGCCGCAAGAAGGGGTCGACCTTCGCGACCACCTTCGCAAGAAGTACGGCGACCCCGAGCCCCTGTTCCGTCGCGTCGAGCAGGTGGCGCACAACGACGGCATCGAGCTCGACTTCTCGCGCGTGCGGCGCGGAGTCTCGACGCTTCGGGCGCACACGCTGATGCGCCTGGCCGAAGAGAACGGCCTGGGCTCCGCCTTGGCCACGCAGCTGTTCGGAGCCTACTTTGCGCAAGGCCGCGACATCTCCGCGATGGATGTGCTGCTCGAGCTCGCTGAAGCGGCTGGCCTTTCTCGTGGGAGCGCGCTGACACTGCTCGAAGCCCCGATCGAGCTCGGCAAGACGCGCGACGCGGCGGCGCAGCAGGCCGCCAAAGGCATCCGCGGAGTGCCGTTCGCGATCTTCGGCGGCACCGTGGCCGTCTCCGGCGCACAGCCGCGAGAGGTGTTCGAGGCCGCCATCGATCAGGCCCTCGCCGCTTAAGATCCCGCGGCAAGCGCCGCTTGGATCGGGTGGATGAAGGGCATCGTCTTCAATTTGTTCGAGCAGTTCGTCGAGGCCGCGCTCGGGCCTGGCGCGTTCGGGCGCGCGTGCGCAGAGGCCAAGCTGCAGACGACCGACCCGTTCGTCGGCCCAGGCAACTACCCCGACGAGGATCTGATCGAGCTCTTGTCCGTCACCTGTCGGCAGCACGATCTCGGGGCCGAAGCCGCGCTCGAGAGCTTCGGGCGCTTCGCCTTTGCCAAGCTCGCAGGCGCCACGCCACAGTTCGTGGCACCCTTTCGACACCCCAAACCCTTTCTGCTCACGCTCGGATCGGTGGTGCACGCCGAGGTGAAGAAGCTCTACCCGCACGCCGAGCCGCCCGAGCTCACGACGGAGGACACGGGGCACGCAAAGCTGCGGCTCACGTACCGCTCGAAGCGAGGCATGGCTTCGCTGGCGCTCGGCCTGCTCCACGGCGTCGGTGAACACTTCGGGGTCCCTCACACGATCACGGTGAGTGAGCGCGACCCGCAGGGACGTGGCGCTCGCTTCGACCTCGAGTTTGCGAATGAGTGACTCGCGCAACCTGGAGAAGGTGGCGATCCTCGAGCGGCTGATCGAGGAAAAGTCCCGCGAGCTCTACCGAGCCAAGCTGGAGATCGAGGAGAAGAACCGCTTCCTGGAGCAGGTGATCCACACCATGCCGAGCGGCCTTTGGGTGTTCGACAGCACTGGGACGCTCGAGCTCGTCAACCAGCGCGGCTGCGAGATGGCTGCGCTCTCTCGCGAGCAGCTGCGCGAGCGCCGTTTCCAAGACCTCTTCCCCGAAATTCCGGAGTCCCCCTGCAACAGCGGGGCGTGCAGCACCAGCGTCGAGACCAGGCTGCGTCAGACAGACGCAGCCACGCTGCCAGTATGGCTCAACGCCTCGCGGCTCACGGCGTCGAGCGGCGGGCGCATCGTCGCCACCGCGGTCGACCTGACCGACCAGAAGCGGTTGGAGGGGCGGTTGCGCATTGCACAGAAGCTGGAGGCGGTGGGGCAGCTGGCGGCGGGCGTCGCGCACGAGGTGAATACGCCGATGCAGTTCATCGGCGACGGCGTGGTCTTCTTGCGTGATTGCCTGCGCGACCTGCTCACGTTGGTCTCGACCCACGACCAAGTGTTCGCCGAGCTCGCGAGCGCCGATGCACTCTCGCCCGAACAGCGACAGCGGCTCGCCGACGCGAGCGCGCAAGCGGATCTGGAGTTCGTCCAGCTCGAAGCTACCCCGGCCGTGGAGCGCACGCTCCGTGGCGTGGACCGCGTCGCCGATATCGTGCGCGCGCTGAAGGCGTTCGCCCACCCCGGGGACGGCAGCTTCTCGCCCAGCGATCTGAACGCGACCGTTCGTGACGCGGCGATCCTCGCGCGCGCCGAGACCAAACAAATCGCGACGCTCGAGCTCGAGCTCTCGGAGCTCCCGCCCGTGGAGTGCCGAGCGGGTGAGATCAGCCAGGTGGTGCTCAACCTGATCATCAACGCAGCACACGCGATCGAGGCCAAGCGGCGGGAAGGGCTGGGAACGATCACCGTCCGCACTCGCCCACAAGGCGACGCGGTGTGCATCGAGGTGGCAGATGACGGCGCCGGCATCCCGGAGGCCGTACGGCCCCGGCTGTTCGAGCTGTTCTTCACCACCAAGCCGATGGGCAAGGGCACGGGCCAGGGGCTCGCCTTCGCGCACTCGGTGATCGAGACGGTCCACGGCGGACAGCTGCGCTTCGAAAGCCAGGAAGGCGTGGGGACCCTGTTCTCGATCCGCCTGCCCATCGCGCAACGCACGCGGGCGGCGGCATGAGACACAGAGCGCTGTTCGTCGACGACGACCCGGAGCTCTTGGCGGGCCTGCTGGCGCGCGCTCGACGCTTCCGGGACTCCTGGGAGGTCGCAGGGGCGAACGGGGCGGAATCGGCCATGCGCGCGCTCGAGGATCCCAGCTTCGATCTGGTGGTGACGGACCTGGCCATGCCGGGTGGTGGTGGTGGCGCCGTGTTGGCCGAGGCGCGCACACGCTCGCCGGCCACGCTGCGTTTCGTGCTCTCCGGGCGCGTCGACAAGAAGCTCAGCCGCGATGCGGCGCTGGCGCACCAAGTGTTCACCAAACCAGGCGCCATCGCCGAGATCCTGTCGCGCGCAGAGCTCGCGCTGGCTGCCCGCGGGGACATGACCGGCCCCGAGATCGAGCTCGTGACCTCGGGAGCGGCGATCCCGCAGTCACCCAAGGTGTTCGCGGCGCTGAAGGGCGCGCTGGCGGACGAAGACTATGAGCCGCGCAGCGTGGCGAAGATCGTAGAGCAGGACTTCGCGCTGACGGGGAGAGTGTTGAACCTGGCCAGCTCGAGCGCGCTGGGGCCACGCCGCAAGGTGACCAGCGTGCGCTCGGCCGTGGTCGCCCTGGGCAAGGTCGCGCTCGAGCACCTGGTCTTGTTCGAGGAGTGCCTGCCCGCGTCGACCACGCTCCACGCTCTCCACCGCGACCATGCGCTTCGCATCGCGGCCATCGCCGGCCAGCTGGAGCCCGGCCGAGACGGCCTGTTCATGGCCGCTGTGCTGCACGACCTCGGTCGACTCGTGATCGATGAGCCGGACGACGACCAGGGCCGACACGCGCAGCTTGGCAGCTACCTGGCTGCGCTGTGGGGATTCTCGCCCGAGATCGCCAGCGCCGTGCACGACCACCACCACCCCCCCGCGCAATCGACGCCAGGGTTGGCAGACATCGTGCACGCAGCCGAGTGGATCGCGAGCGCTCGCAGATCCTCCGATCTGGCCGGGCTGGGAGAGGCGTTCGGCCCCGAGTTGGCGGCGCGTTGGCAGCGCGTCGGTTCGAGCGCGCTCACCCCAGAGCCGAGAAGGACCACCAGCAGTCTGGCCAGCATGCGAAGAGCGGGAGAGTGAACATGAAGCGCAAGGCATATCGGGTGTTGTTCGTGGACGATGACCAGGACCTGCTGGCGTCCGTTCGAGTGGGCTTGCGCAAGGGGGCCTTCCAGGTGGTGACGGCAGACTCTGCCGCCGCGGCGGCGACCGTCCTGCGCGACCAGCGCATCGACGTGGTCGTTTCGGACGAGCGCATGCCGGACGTCGAGGGCAGCCGCTTTCTGGGCTTCGTCCGGCGCAACTTCCCACACACGGTCCGCATCGTGCTGACCGGGCAGGCCACGTTGGAAGGCGTCAAACGCGCCGTGAACGAGGGCGGCATCGACCGACTGCTCAGCAAACCCTGCAGCCTGATCGAGCTGTCCGCGGTGATCGAGGAGTGCCTGTTGGAGCGTGAAAAAGAGCGCGCCGGGCTCGCGGCGCGATGAGCGCACGGGAGGTCCCACACCTGGCCACCGTTCTGTTCGTGGACGACGAGCCGGACGTGACCATGGCGCTGGCAGCGTCGCTGCGGCGCGAGCCGTTCCGCGTGCTCACCAGCAACTCCGCGGAGGACGCGTTGCGGCTGTTGAGCTGCGAGGAGATCGACATCTTGGTGTCGGACGAGCGGATGCCCTACATGGGTGGAGCGGAGCTGCTCGGTCGCGCACGGCGAAGCCACCCGCACGTGCCACGCATTCTGCTGACCGGCGAGACCGACATGCGCGCCGCCTCGCTGGCGGTGAACGACGCCCACATATCCAGCTTCTTGCTGAAGCCGTGCAGCCGCAGCGAGCTGATCGCCGCGCTGCGCGCCGCCTTGGACCAGCGCACCGCCAGCGGCGTCGCGACCCCCGACGAGCACCGCACGTTGAGCGCGGTCCGCGCGCACATGTGGCTGGCTCGGCAGCCCATCTTCGATGGCAAGAGGGCGCTGCGCGGCTTCGAGCTCTTGCTGCGCTCCGACGCCAAGGGCTTTCAGCACCCCGGCCAGGTGCTCGAGCTCGCGCTGAAGCTCGACCTCATGGCTGCGCTGCAAGGCGACATCTTCGCGCACGCGTGCCGTGCCGCACAGGACGACGCTCGCCACCTGGTTTTCGTGAACGTCGATCCGCTCGCGTTGCGCCACGACGCGCTGCTCGGTCCGCTCGCGACCCACGCACAACGTGTGGTCCTCGAGATCACCGAGAGGGCGGCGCTGGGCAAGGACGCAGAGCTCAAGGCGCGGCTCGCGGCGCTGCGCGAAGCTGGCTATCGCATCGCCGTGGACGACCTGGGCGCTGGCTATGCGGGTCTCAACGCGATCGTCGACCTGTCGCCCGACATCATCAAGTTGGACATGGAGCTGGTGCGCGACGTCGAACGCTCCTTCGTCAAGCAGCGCATCGTGTCGGCGATCGTCGGCGTCGCGCACGACATCGGCGCACAGATCGTGGCCGAGGGTATCGAACGTGAGGCCGAGCTCGAGTGCCTGGTCGCGGCGGGCTGCGACTTGCTGCAGGGCTATTTGTTGGGTCGACCGGCTCGGCCCGACGCCTACCCTCCGCCTTCGTCGCGCAGGCCTCGGCCAGCGCCGCCTGTCTCAGTGGATCGTGCCCACTGACGCGCCGGAGCGCGCGTCGAGCACGAGCAGCGCGTCGTCGACGCGCAGGAACAAGCGGTCTGCGCCAGCGTAGATGGCCGAGATTCCGGTGCCGACGGCGGGGGGGAGCACCGACCACAGCTCCGCGCCCGTGCGAGCGTTCCGGGCGAGCACCCGCGAAGGCCCGGTCGCCAGCCGATAGGTCACGAACAAGCGGTCGAACGAGAGCGCGAGGTCCACGTCCGAGGCTGCGTCGACCGCGTCGCCCGACTTGAGCAGTGGCTCGCGGAACCTGGGCTCGCCCGTCGCCGCCGCGAAGCCGATCACTTGCCCGTAGCCATGCGGGGAGTCGCGCTCTGCACGCGTGATCACGACGCCGAGCTCGCCAGCGTGCAGCACGGTGCGCGAGTCTCGACCCTCGCGCGCGACGAACGCAGGCGCAGCACCGCCGCAGCGCACTTCCGCGCTGTTTCGGCACCCCTCCCCCGTGGGCCGCCGCGGGCACCAGGGGGGGCGCGCGCCACGGAGGTCCTGCACGTTCACTCCCGTGCGAGCCATGCCCGCCGAAACCGGCGGCGTGACCGGCGCAGCGTCCGCACCGATCAACGTGAGCTCCCTACCTTTGTCGGCGTCTAGGTCGCGCAGCAGCAGCGCAGGCGCGAAGGGGGCCGGCGCCGCGCAGATCTCGTCCGCTCGGTGCCACCGAGCCTCGCCGGTGCGTGCGCCAGTACGCGCAGAAAAGACGCGCACGATGCCTTCGCTGTCAGTCACGAACACGTGCTCGCCGCTCAGCTCCACCCGGTTGTGGCGACTGCCCCACTGCGCTGGGAAGCCTGGGGTCTGCCACAACCGGGCGAGCGTGCGGCCGTCATTCGCGGCAACCGACAGCGCGCCGCCGTCGCGCTCCGCGTCCCAGCGCAGGCCGATGACGTCCAAATGACCGTCGCCGTTAGCGTCGAACAGCAGCGGCTTCGGCTGCGGGTACCAGGAGGAGGCCCCCTCCGGTGCCGGCGTGAGCTGGGCAGGGCCTGGTCGCGACAGCGGCTTGTGGGGCGGAGGCCTGACCCGCGTGGACCAGAGCACCGTGGCGAACGCGCCCGTGCCGAGGAGGACGATCACCCCGGTCCTGCGCAGGAGCTGCCAAGCGCGCTCGATGGCCGCCTGGAGGTCGCCGCGGATCGCTGCCTGAGCGCCGCGCACCCCACGGTAGGCCACGCCAGCGCGGGAGCCCAACCAATGCTGTGCGTCGCCCACGCCCAGGTCGATCTCACGCTGTGGCTCGCCTGGCTCCGCCGGGTCGCGCGGGGTGGCGGCGGAAGAGAGCGAAATCAGCTCGCTCAGACGGCTCGCTGCTTGCGCCGCCACCGCACACGCCGTCATCAGCGCGGCCACCATCAGCGTGAACGCGAGCGCGCTTCGCCGCGCCGCGAACGCGAACGACGAGAGCGCGAACACCGCCAGCGCTGCGCGCGCGATCACGGACTCCTGCTCCAGCTTGTGGAGCAGCGATCCGCCACGCGCGCTGCTCGCGTCGCTGGCCCACACCCAAGCATGAGAAAGCCCAACCCCCAGCGGCACCACCAAGGACTTCAGCGCGTGCCCACCAAAGACGAGCCCGCGCGCGGACAGCGCCACGAACGAGACGAGGCCCACCGCGGAGCAGGCGAGCGCGAACCAGCGTGACGCGCGGGCGCCTCGCACCGCCAAGCCCACCGCACCGAGCACGATCGCGGCGGCGGCGTGTGCGTCGGGCAGGCACAGCAACGCGAGCGCCGCCGCGCACGCGAAGGCTGCCCACACCGTCACCACTCGCATCTTCTTGGTCTAGCGCGAGAACGCCGACGGCGCCGCTCGGATTCCCGGCGTCGCAACCACGCTCCCAGGCTCCAGGCACGCCGAAAGACCCTCGTGCCTCCCTCCCGCGATTTCGATTGGTGGCTCCCCCCCCACGACCCTCGCTCACGCTCGCCAATGGAGGTCGTGACGATCACCGCGACAAGGCCACCAGCCTGGTCTCTCGCCCTCGATATCGTTTGGCCGCCTTTCGGGCGGACTAGCTCCAAAGGCCGACTCGCGGTAAAGGTGAGGCCCTGTCGCGGAGGCTTCGCCGAGCATCTGGCGCTCCTCCGGGCGAGCCTATCACCCGAATCCGCGGGCGAAGCCGCCTCACGCCACCTTCTCCAGCGCGTACCCATGGCCGACCTCAACTTCGGACTCAACGCGGGGCTCGTCGAAGAGCTCTTCGCCCAGTACCTCGACAATCCTCACTCCGTCGACGCGAGCTGGCGCTCGTTCTTCGACGACCGGTCCGGCCGCACGGCGCAGGCCCCCGCGGGTGTGGCGGCCACCTTCTCGAACGGCAACGGCGCTGCGGCGAATGGAGCGCAAGCCAAACGTGCGCGGGACGAGGCGCACCAAGCCGTCGAGCGCGCGTTCGGCCCATCGCCAGTGGGCGCCGTGTCGATCGCCCCGCCTTCGGGCGGCTCGGACTCGACGGCCGTGGCTCAGGCCGCCGTGCAGGCGCGCGTCTACCAGCTGCTCAACGCCTACCGCGTGCGCGGCCATCTGTACGCGGACATCAACCCGCTGCAAGACCGCCCCGCCGAGCACCCCGAGCTCGACCTTTCGAACTTCGGTCTGGCCGACGCCGACCCCGACATGCTCGTGCCCTCGGTGGACATGCCCGGCCCCAGCGTGCAACGCCTGCGCGACCTGGTGAACCGCTTGGAGGAAACGTACTGCCGCTCGATTGGCGTGGAGTTCACGCACATCGAGAACCGCGAGGCGCGCGTGTGGCTGCGCGAACGCATGGAGTCGAGCCACAACCGCATCGAGCTGACGCAAGCGCAGCAGCTGCGCGTGCTCACCAAGCTGACCCAGTCAGAGGTGCTCGAGCAGTTCATTCACGGCGCGTATGGCGCTGGCACCAAGCGTTTCTCGCTCGAGGGCGGCGACAGCTTGATGCCGCTGATCGATCTGTTGATCGAGCGGGCCGGCGACCACGACGTGGAAGAGGTGGTGCTGGGCATGGCCCACCGCGGCCGCCTGAACGTGCTCGTCAACATCATGAACAAGAGCATGCGCGAGATCTTCGCCGCCTTCGAGGACACCGACGGCGAGGCGAACCTGGGCCGCGGCGACGTGAAGTACCACCTGGGCTACTCCACCGACGCCACCACGGCGAACGGCAAGAACGTGCACCTGACCCTCACGTTCAACCCGAGCCACCTGGAGTTCGTCAACCCCGTCGTCGAGGGCCGCGTGCGCGCCAAACAGGACCGCCGTCAAGGCGGGCGCGGCGCGCTCACCGATCTCGAGCGCGAGGCCATGCGGCGCGTGATGCCGCTCCTCATCCACGGCGATGCTGCGTTCATCGGGCAGGGCGTGGTCAGCGAGACGTTGAACCTGTGCAACCTTCCTGGCTACAAGACGGGCGGGACGATCCACCTGATCGTGAACAACCAGGTCGGCTTCACCACCGACCCCAGCGACAGCCGCTCCACGCGCTACGCGAGCGACATCACCCGCATGCTGAAGGTGCCTGTGTTCCACGTGAACGGCGAGGACCCGGAGGCGGTGGTGCAGGTAGCGTTGCTCGCGATCGACTACCGCCAGCGCTTCCAGCAGGACGTGGTCATCGACATGTACTGCTACCGAAAGTACGGCCACAACGAGGGCGACGAGCCGCGCTACACGCAGCCGCGCATGTACCAGCAGATCGACAAGAAGCCGACCGTGCGCCGGATGTACATCGACCACCTCGCTGGGCTGGGCACCATCACCGAAGCCGTGGCCGAGGAGATCGCGCGAGCCGAGCGCGAGAAGCTCGAGCAGGCGTTGCGCGACGTGAAAGAGAAGGGCTGCGTACCCGGCAAGTACTGGATGGGTGGCGTGTGGGCCCCCTACAGCGGCGGCGCCGACGAAGCCGTACCCCGCGTGCCCACCAACGTGCCCCGGGAGCGATTGATCGCGCTCAGCGAAGCGCTCCTGCGGCTGCCGCCGGGGTTCAAGCCGCACCCCAAGGTGTGGCCCACGCTCAAGACTCGTCACGACAAGTTGATCGCCGGCGAGGCCTTCGATTGGGGCACCGGCGAAGCGCTGGCGTACGCGAGCCTGCTCGACGAAGGCTTCCCCGTGCGTATCTCGGGCCAAGACGTGCGCCGCGGCACGTTCAGCCACAGACACGCGGTGCTGTTCGACGTGGAGACGGGCGAGCCGTACGCGGCGCACGGTGCGCTGTGCCGCGGCAAGGCTCGCTTCGACGTATGGAACAGCCCGCTCAGTGAGGCTGGCGTGCTCGGCTTCGAGTTCGGCTACAGCCTCGACTACCCCGATGGCCTGGTGGTGTGGGAGGCGCAGTTCGGGGACTTCTTGAACGGCGCGCAGGTGATCGTCGACCAGTTCATCACCTCGAGCGAAGACAAGTGGACGCGTCTCTCGGGTTTGGTGCTGCTCCTTCCCCACGGTTACGAGGGCCAAGGCCCGGAGCACTCCAGCGCACGCATGGAGCGCTTCCTGCAGAACTGCGCGGAAGACAACGTGCAGGTCTGCAACCTCACCACGCCCGCCCAGCTGTTCCACGCGCTTCGCCGCCAGGTGCTGCGCTCGTGGCGGAAGCCGCTCGTGATCATGAGCCCGAAGAGCTTGCTGCGCGTCGCCGCCACCTCCAAGGGGCCGCACCGGCCCGTCTCCACCATCGACGATCTGGCCGAGGGCTCCTTCCAGCGCGTGATTCCGGACACCAGTGGGATGGACCTGTCGCGCGCGCGCAAAGTGCTCCTGTGCAGCGGCAAGGTCTACTACGACCTGGCGGTCGCGCGAGACGCGCGCAAGATCGAGGACGTCGCGATCGTGCGCTTGGAGCAGCTGTATCCGCTCAGCAACGACCTCCCCAACGCGCTCGCTCCCGTGAAGAACGGGACGCCCTTGGTCTGGGTGCAAGAAGAGCCGAGGAACTTCGGCGGCTGGTACTTCATCAAGGCCAACCTTCCCGAGCTGCTCGGCGATCGGCTGCCGATCAGCTGCATCGCACGTGCCGCGAGCTCGAGCCCGGCGACTGGCTCCAAAGCAGCGCACATGATCGAGCAGAGCCAGATTCTCGACGAGGCCTTCGCCTGAGCGCGTCATGACCTCGCCGCTCTCGCTGCAGGCTCGCTACGCAGACAAGAGCATTTGTTTCGGCTGCGGGCCCGCCAACGATCAGGGCCTGCGGCTCGAGAGCTTCGTCGAGGGGGATCAGCTCGTCTGCCGCTTCCTGCCCAAGCCTCATCACCATGCCTTCCCGGGTGTGCTGAACGGCGGCATCATCGGCGCGCTGCTCGACTGCCACTCCAACTGGGCGGCCGCCCATCACCTGATGCGCACGGGGGGCCTCGAGGCCCCCCCTTGCACGGTCACGGCCGACTTCCACGTGACGCTCAAGCGCCCCACCCCGATGGCCGCGCTGCTGCTGCTCGCGCGCGTGACAGAGGTGGTGGCCGAGCGGGTGATCGTGTCGGCCACGCTCGAGGGTGGCGGCAAGATCACGGCGACCTGTGTTGGCTCGTTCGTGGCGGTGAAAGAGGGCCACCCCGC
>CAZXMG010000091.1:0-27293 GCA_964641275.1 uncultured Polyangiaceae bacterium | reverse complement strand
CAAGGTCGCGTGCGACACAGCCGTCGTGTCAGCGCTTCTGGCGTCCGATCCCTCGGAGCGCGTCCGCATCTCCGCGGCGTCCTTGTTGCATGCCTGGGCCGCCCAGCCTGCGGCTCCCCCGGCGCCCGCGGAGGTCGACCCGAAGAACAAGGCGACCAAGCCCCCACCCACGCCGGCGGAGCTCGCACGGCGAGCGCTGGAACGCTGCAGCTCCGAGGAGACGACGTTTCGTGTGGCCCAACATTGTGAGCGCGGCCCTGTGAGGGGAGGCGGGGGAGGCACGTTGCCTGTCACGGTGTTCGTGGTGCCCGAAGGCCAATCGGGCCCCGCGCCAAGAGCGGCGTTTGCGCTGGTGATGCCCGACGGCTCGCTGCGCACCGGCATCGCCGACCGGCGAGGCGCGGTGTTCGAGCCGAGCTCTCCCCGAGGAAAGCTGGAGCTCGCCGTGCCATCGCCTTTGCTCCACGAGGAGCCTTGAGGGCTCGAACAGACGACTGGAACTTCTTTCACCTAAGCTCGTCACAACGACTCTGTCCAAGGCGACATGGCTGTGTGCGTTTGCGCTCGGGGTTGGTCCTGTAGGCGAGAGGCACACACCTCGCGCTTCTTCTCGCCGCCAGAGCGGAAGAGAGCCGAGGGTAGGCGCGTAGAAGGAGCGTTATGAAGAACGTCCGGTCAGCTCTCCCCGCTGCAACAGTGCTCGCACTTTTGGGAACGGCTCAACTGGTCGGCTGTGGAGCCGGCCCGGGCGATCCGGGGGTGACCGCCGCCAAGACGGCCGCCGAGAGCCCCATGCTCGGCAAGTGTGAGGCTGGCGCCAGCGCTCTCGTGCCCGTGTCGGGGCCGGGGCAGTCGGGGCAGGTCGCCCTCGGCAGCTTTCGAGAGGGGCCGTTGGCTGGCAAGACCCTGGCGTTCATCGGCGACGAAGACGGCCGCTCGCTGATCGTCGTCGACGTCGACAGCAAGAAGGAGCTCGGCTCCACCAAGCTCGACGGCGCGCCTGGCCACGTGATGATCCTGGACGACGGGCGGGTGTTGGTGTCGGTTCGCGAGAAGAACAAGCTCGCGGTGCTCCATCCCGCGACCGACGGCACCTTGGCCCAGGGCTGTGCGCTCGACACCGCCGCAGAGCCGATCGCCATGGCGCTCACCCCCGACAAGAAGACGCTGCTGGTCACCGCGGGGTGGGGCCGCTCGCTCGAGGCGTTCGACGCCGCTTCGCTGTCGCGAAAATCCAAGACGCCGCTGCCGCGCGAGCCGCGCACGGTGGTCGTGGATGACGAGGGCAAGTTCGCGTACGTGTCGCACGCCGTCGGAGGGCGGGTGTCGATCGTGGATTTGGCCACGATGAAGCCGCAGAACACGCTCGATGTGTTGGTCAACCCGCAGGCGATGGCCCACGCGGACGAGGACAAGCCCTTCTCGCTCGCGAGCGCGGTGGCAGGGGCCGTGGGTGAGAACGGGGAGAAGCCGATCCCGGGTCGCTTCGGCACCAAGATGGGGTGTCAGGGCTTCCCGATGGTGAAGTCAATTGCGCCCAAGGGTCGCATCTTGGCGCCCCAGATCTTGGTCGACCCGGGCGACCCAGAGAACCGCGCGCAGGGTTACGGTGACGCCAACACGCCCACCGAAGTGGCCAACGTGGCGGTGATCGACGCAGGGACGCGCCGCTTCGTGTCGGCCTCGTTCCAAGACACGCCGGACCACTTCTTCGGCCGCGACCCGTCGCAGCCGAGCCTGGGCGAGTGCCTGCTGCCGCGTGCGGCTGCGGTCGACAGCGCTTCCTCCACGTTGCTCGTCACCTGTCTCGGCATCGACGCCGTGGTGGCGTACGACGCGGCCTCTGCCAACCCCGTCAGCGTGGAGAAGGCTCGCTGGGACGTGGGCTCGGGCCCGACCGGCGTGGCGATCGACGAGAAGAACACTCGCGCCGTGGTGTGGTCGCAGTTCGAGCGCAGCGTCGAAATTCTGAGCTTGGCCGACATCGGTGGCGCATCCACTCCCAAGAAGCCAGACCGGTTCGCGCTGAAGTCGCTTCCCGACGCGATGCCCCTTTCTGTCGCGCTCGGCCGTCAAATCTTCCACACCACTGGAGACGCGCGCATCTCACGCGACGGTCGCTCGTGCGCCAGCTGCCACCCCGATGGGCGCGACGACGCCATCACGTGGGCGACACCGGATGGCCCGCGGCGCACGATCATGCTGGCCGGGCGCGTCTCGGGCACCGCGCCGTTCTCGTGGAACGGGGGCCACGGTGATCTGCGCGAGCACCTGACCCACACGTTCGAGCGCCTGAACGGGCAGGGACTCCGCAACGTCGAGCTCGAGGCGTTGATCTCTTACCTCGAGACTTTGCCTGCCCCCCCGCGCGAAGGCGCGACCGACGTCGCGTTGGTGAAGAAGGGCGAGGGCATCTTCAACTCGAGCAAGTCCGAGTGCGCCACCTGTCACGCGGGTGGCGGCATGGACACCAAGAACCACGACCTCGGCGTGAAGGCCAAGGCGGATCGGAAGGGCACGTTCAACACGCCCTCCCTCAGCTACCTGTCTGGTCGCGGTCCGTTCTTCCACGACGGCCGCTACGCCACGCTGCGCGACCTGTTGGTGCAGAGCGACGGACAGATGGGCCACACCAAACACCTGTCCTCCGACGAGCTGACGGCGCTCGAGGCCTACCTCAACACTTTGTGACTCGCGGGAGAGGAACCATCATGAAGCTCACCACCGCGCTCACGCTCACGCTCTCCCTCTCGGCTGCTCTGGTTGCCGGGGCGGCGCAGGCCAGCGGCGACAAGCCGAAGAAACCGTCGCTCTCGGACGTGTTCGCCTCGCTCCCCAAGGCCAAGCTCGAGATCCCGAAGTCGGCCACCATCCCGAAGAGCATCCCCGCCAGCGAAAAGGTCGAAGGCCTCTACCTGGAGACGCCGCCACACTTCAAGTCGTCCGGGCAGGCGCCTTCGTACGCCATGGTGTACGCCTCGAAAGAGGATGCGGTGGCACGCAACAGCGGGCAGCCGGCCAAGAGCAACCCCACCTGCTTCATGAACGCGTACCCGAACTACAACTCCGAGATCAACTGGTCACAGAGCCTGGGCACGTCGAGCAGCATCCAGAACTACAAGGCAGCGTCGTATCCTGGGTCGTACGAGCGGGGTAGCGTGCAGCTCGTGCGCGCCGACCGTGTGATCAAGGAGGAGGCCGAGAAGCTCACCTACGAGGTGAAGCTGGCGTTCGTCGACGCCGAGTCGATGGGCGCCCGTCTGCTCAGCAAACAGACACTCGAGCTGTCGTTGGTGGACGAGCTGCCCGGCAAGGTGAAGGTGTGGGGCGCCCGCGCCGACGACCAGGTCACGTTCATGGTGCGCCGCGACAAGCACGAGCTCGAGCGCCACTTCTTCGGGCCGTTGATGGTGACGGTCAACGGCCGGCATGACGTCAGCAGCAGCGAGGGGTGCCCGGTCGTCTTCTCGCTCAAGACCGGCAAGGGCGTCGCCAACGGCGCCGTGGTGCAGCTCGAGACGTTGCTCGGTGTGAGCCAACCCGACGAAGAAGACGGAGAGGCTTCCGACCTCGAGGCGCAGGTGCCCACGAAGGGGTTTCTGAACGCGGCCGTGGGTCGCAAGTCGCGCGTGGCGCCGCCCTCGTTCGGCGGCTTCGGCCAGCGCGAGGCCAAGGTCCGCGCCATGCGCATCGGCGTCTCGAGCAGCTGGATGAGCCAAGACGCGCAGCCGGTCGTCAGCGTCAGCCACGGCTGGGCGGGCCGAGAGCGCACCCAGCCGATCTGACTCTCGAAGCTCAGTCCTTGCGGTACATCGTGACCACGGCCGCGCCGCCGAGGCCGATGTTGTGCTGCAGGCCCACCTTGGCTCCGGCGACCTGCCGCTTGTCGGCTTGGCCGCGCAGCTGCCACACGAGCTCTGCGCATTGCGCGAGGCCGGTGGCGCCGAGCGGGTGCCCCTTGGAGAGCAGGCCGCCCGACGGGTTGGTCACCACCTTGCCGCCGTAGGTGTTCTGGCCGTCCCAGATGAACTTCTCCGCCTCGCCCTCGCCACACAGGCCCAGCGCCTCATAAGTGAGGATCTCGTTGGCCGTGAAGCAGTCGTGCAGCTCGACCACGTTCACGTCCTTCGGACCGAGCCCCGCGCGCTCGTAGGTGAGATCCGCCGCGCGCTTGCTCATGTCGTAGCCCACGGCCTTGATCATGCTGTCCTCGCCGAAGCTCGAGGGCAGGTCGGTGGCCATGGCCTGCGCGGCGATGTAGACGGGCGCGCTGAGCCCGCGCTTCTTGGCGAAGTCGTCGCTGCACAGGATCGCGGCTGCGGCGCCGCAGGTGGGAGGGCAGCACTGGTAGCGCGTCAGGGGATCGAAGACCTCCTCGGAGGCCATGATCTCCTCGAGCGAGAGCTGTTGGTTGAAGAGCGCCAACGGGTTGTTGGCGGCGTGCTTGCGCGCCTTCTCGCTGACCTTGCCGAACGTCTCGCGCTTGGTGCCGTACTTCCAGCGGTACTCGCGGCCTGCACCGCCGAACATCTGCGCCGCGGGAGGAGCCGCGTTGAAGCCCTGCACCTTGTTCATCACGTTGACGTGGAACTCGAGCGGGTTGGTGCGATCGTTGAACTTGGAGCCGAGCGCGCCCTTCTCCATCTTCTCGAAGCCCACCACCAGCACGCACTCGGCGACCCCGCCCTCGATCGCTTGTTTGCCAAGCATGAGCGCGGTCGAGCCGGTGCTGCAGTTGTTGTTCACGTTGAACACCGGGATGCCCGTGAGGCCCAGGTCGTACACCGCGCGCTGCCCGCAGGTGCTGTCACCGTACACGTAGCCGGCGTAGGCCTGCTCGATGTCCTTGTAGTCGACGCCGGAGTCGGCCAAGGCAGCCTTGCCCGCGGCGGTCGCCATCACGTTGTAGTCGTCGCTCGCGCCCGGCTTCTGGAACTTCGTCATGCCGACGCCAATCACGTTCACTCGTCGTCCCATGGTGGACTCCTTTTCCTCGTGTGTTCGCGTCAGGACGCGAGGCCCTTCATGAATGCCAGCCGCTGGCCCAAGCGCACGTCGCCGTCGCCGCGCAGCTTGCCGCGCAGGAACAGATCGCGCGCGTTGCCGCTCTTGGCCAGCTCGACCAGATCCGCGTCGGCCAGCTTGAACACCGCCGCCGCATCCTTGGCCTCTCCCTCGGTCACGGTCGCTGGGGACTTGGTGCCGTCCACTACCCAGCTCTTGCCGTCGACCACCAGCGCGACGATCGCGCTGAGCTCCTTGCCCAGGCCGGGCTCTTTGTTCAGCCGCTCGGCCAGCGCCTTCATGATCGCAGGCGCTTGCGCCGCCTTCGGAGCGCTTGCTGCGGCGCTCGCCTGGGTCGCGCCGCCGCCCGCCGAGCGCGCCGCCTTGATGGCGGCCTCGGCGGCCTTGGGATCGACCTTCTTCAAGAACATCAGCTTCTGGGACGCCATCACGTTGCCGCTGATCTTGAGCTTGCCGGCGAAGTACAGCTTCTGCGCGTCGGCCTTGCCCGTGGTCATGTCCAGGAAGTCCGCGTCGGTGAGCTCGAGCGTCACGTCGGGCGAGGCGAGCGCGCCGGCGGCCACCTTGCCAGCACCTTCCTTGAGGTCGATGTAGTAGCTGCTGTCGGGGCCCGTCAGCTTGAACTGGAAGCTGGTCTTGATCTGGCTCGACAGGTCGGGCGTCTTCTGGATGTAGTCGCCGATCGCTACGAAGATGTCGGCCGAGGTGAGCGCGCCCGAGTCGGCGGCGGGCGACGCTGCAGCCGGGGCAGGCCCCGCAGCCGGCAGGCGACCGTCCGCGATCATCTGCGCGCGCAGCTTCTCGCCGTCGATCTTCTTCAGGAACTCGAGCTTCTGCGAGGCCATCACGTTGCCGGAGATCTTGAGCTGCCCGCCAAAGTAGAGTTTCTGCGGGTTGAGCTTGCCCGTGGCCATGCCGATGAAGTCGGCGTCGCTCAGCTCGAGCGTGACGTCGGGGGACGCGAGGGCGCCTTGTGCGACCTTGCCCGCGCCCTCCTTGAGGTCGATGTAGAACGCGCCGTCGGGGCTCGTGAGCTTGAACTGGAAGCTGGTCTTGACCTGCCCGACGAGCTCCGGGTTCTTCTCTACGAAGTAGCCGATCACCTGGACCAAAAGGCCGCTGGTGATGGCGGCGGGCGCCGCCGCTGCTTGGGCGGCCGGGGCCGCTGCCGCCACCTTGGCTTTGGGCTTGGGCACCTCTTTGTAGAGCTCGATCGCCGCGTTGCTCAACACCACCTTGTCGCGCTCTTTGACCTTGCAAGAGACGATCACGCGGTCGCCCTCCTTCCACATGCTGGTGACCAGCGTCTCCCCTGGGAACACGCTGTCGGCGAAGCGCGCGCGGATGCTCTTGAACAGCCGCGCATCACCGTCGCACAGCTTGTTGATCACGTGTCTGGCCGCGTAGCCGAAGGTGCACAGCCCATGCAGGATGGGCTTGTCGAAGCCGAAGTTCTTGGCGAACGACGGGTCGGCGTGCAGCGGGTTCCAGTCGCCGTTCAGCCGATACAGCAGCGCCTGCTGAGGATCGATGCGTTGCTCGACCACGGCGTCGGGGTCGCGCGCAGGGGGGCCATTCGCGTCGCCCGCGGGGCCGCGCTCGCCGCCCCAGCCGCCTGCGCCGCGCACCACCATGGTGAGCTCGTTTTCGGCCAACAGCTCGCCGGTTTCGTCGAAGCTTTGGGTGTCCACCACCACGACCGCGTTCTTGCCCTTGTCCCAGATCTCCTTGATCTTCGACTTGTGGGTGAGCTTGGCCTTGGCCGGCAGCGGGCGCGTGACCGCGGTGTATTGCTCGCCGTGCAGAATGCGCTCGAAGCCGTAGTTGAGCCCGGGCGCCTGCTCGCCGCGCTTGGCCGCCTCGAGGATGCCCTTCAAGATGGGCGTCACCGCGAACGTCGGGAACGGGATGAAGCCGCGCGGTGACATCTCGTACACGAACGACAGCTCCTTCTCGTCCGTCGGGTTCGCGCTCGCACCGATCGACAAGCCATACAGCGCGAGGTCGCGCTCGTCGTAGCTCGTTTCGAAGGGCGGGAACTCGTAGCCGAGCGCCTGATCGACGTCGATCAGGTCGTTGCCGCCTTTGCTCTTCTTCTGCACGTTGTCGAGGATCGGCTGCATGCTCTCGGCGATGTTGGTCGGGTGCGTGGTCTTGGCGAAGCTGGTGATGTCGCCGAAGGCCTTGTCGACGTTCTCGAGCGAGATGGGCCGACCGTTCGGGAACAACTTCCCTTGCGTGCGCTCCCAGCGCAGCTTGGCCATGAACCCGCCGCCGACCTCGAAAGTGCCGCCGCTCTCCTGACACTTCTCGTGGCAAAGGTAGGCGACCAAGGGCGAGACCACCTCGGGCTTGAGGGCGTCGACCAGCTCCTTGGGCAGCACGGTTTCGGTCAGGCGCGAGCCGGCGATGGGCGCGATGGTGTTGACCAGCACGTTGTTCTTCTTGCCCTCGAGCGCCAGCGTCTGGGCGAAGCCAATGACGCCGAGCTTGGCCATGGCGTAGTTGGCCTGGCCGAAGTTGCCGTAGATGCCGGCGGCCGACGCGGTCATCACGATGCGGCCATACTTCTGATCGCGCATGTGCTGCCAGGCGGCCTTGGTGACCTTGTAGCTGCCGAACACGTGCACGCGGTAGATGAGCTCCCAGTCCTCGTCGGTCATCTTCTGGAAGCTGGTGTCACGCAGGATGCCCGCGTTGTTCACCACGATGTCGACCTTCTTCCAGGTGTCGAGCGCGGCCTGCACGATCTTGTCGCCGTGCTCGACCGAGTCGCCGTTCGCGATCGCATCGCCGCCGAGCGCCTTGATTTCCGCCACGACACGCTCGGCGGGCGACTTGTCTGCGCCGCCTCCGTGCATCGACCCTCCCAGGTCGTTCACGACCACCTTGCACCCTCGGCTCCCCAGAAGGAGCGCGTGGCTTCGGCCCAGGCCATTCCCTGCGCCGGTGACGATGGCGACCTTGCCATCGAAGCGGAGCTCGCTCGACATGTTCGAATCCTCCTCGCTCGGATGCCCGCCGCTCAGGAGCGATCGGTCGGGCTCGAATATTTAGTGTACGAAGCTTTAGTGCGTCCGCCAGCGGAGTCAACCCAGCTCGTGGTCGGGTTCTGGGGTAAGAGGCTCTCATGTCGGGGCGTTGGTGGATGGTTGGCTGGTTCGCGGGGCTCGGGCTGACGGGTTGCAGCGATCCGCGCTGCCACGAACAGTGCCCGCCGGCTGTCGCCGCCAGCACCAGCTCGTCGCCCGCGCCGCCCTCGAGCTCGACCCCCGCGACGAGCAAGGGCTCGCTGCGCTTCAAGAAGGGCGACAAGGGGAGCACCGACCTGAGCTTCGACCAGCTCGCCAAGGCCATCCCCGCGGAGATGGTCAAGCAATACGACCCGTACTACGCCCGGGAAAAGACCTACCGGGCCTGGCCGGTGAGCAAGGTGCTCGAGCTCGGCTTCGAGGGCGTCGCGGATCTCCCGAAGCAGCACTTCATTCTGCGCGCCAAAGACGGCTTCACCGTGCCGCTCGAGGGCAGCAAGCTGCTCGAGCCCGGGGGCTACATCGCGTTCGAGGACAGCGAGGTGCCGGGCTGGGAGCCGATCGGTCAGCAGCGAGCGAATCCGGCGCCGTTCTATCTCGTCTGGGCGAACAACAACCAAACCGACCTCGAAGGGCACCCGCGGCCCTATCAGCTGGCGGCCATCGAGATCGCGCGCTTCGAGGATGTGTTCCCTCGCACGGTGCCCAAGGGCAAGGCGCCAGGCGATCTCGCCTCCGCGGGCTTCATGCTGTTTCGGCAGCAGTGCATCTTGTGTCACGCGATCAATCGCCAAGGCGGGCGCGTGGGCCCGGAGCTCAACGTGCCGCAGAGCATCGTCGAGTATCGGCCGGCGGATCAGATCAAGGCGTACATCAAGAACCCGCTCACGTTCCGCTACTCCACCATGCCACCGCACCCGGCGATGACCGACGCGGAGCTCGACGCGCTGATCGCCTACTTCTCCGCCATGAAGGAGCTGAAGCAAGACGACGAGAAGGCGCCGCAGCCGACCTCGAAGTGACGGGTCACACGACGGAGATCAGCTCCGGCGCGAGCGTGCCCGAGCCGTACACTTCGCGGTAGTAGCGCAGGAATTTGCTCAGCTGAGAGTCGGCGACGTCGACGTCATAGAGCGCCTTGTTCTCGCCGCCGAGGGGCGAGAGCAGGTTCTTGGCGCACCAATAGTCGATCGCCACCGGATCGCTGCCGCCGACCACCGTTTTGGTGGGGAACGCCGAGGCCGCCTCGATGCGCAGGTCGGCTTCGGCGCCAGCAAGGCCCCCCGCAGGCGTGACGCCGACGTACTCGGCGCAGGCCAGATACAGATCCGGCGAGCGCACGTGTTTGGCGAAGTGGGCGAGGGGGCCTGCCATGCGCCACTTCGCCACCGGCTCACCGAAGTAGTGCACCGATTGGTAGTCGATCACGCGCGGATCGGTGCCGTTGCGCCCGGCGCTCATGTCCACCAAACCCATGGCGCTCTTGCAGCACGCGGTGAGCCCGGTGGAGCTGTGCTCGTTGACCGTCGTCATGTTGATGAACGTGAGCTTCCTGTCGAGCGGGGTGAGCTGACCGCCCTCGCGGGTGAACAGCCCGTCCTTGAGATCGATGACCACGCCGCTCCTCGGCGAGCTGAAGCGCGGCCAGGTGAGGGGGGTCTGCGCGTGATCGACCCAGCTGCGCTTCTTGCGGAACGCGCGTTCGAAGTCCCAGTGGTAGCCGTCGCGGGTGTCGCCAGGCTCGATCGGTCCGCGGCCGTCGCCGCCGTACACTCCATGCTCGTGCGCGTGGTCGTGCCAGTGATCTCCCGACATGCTGGAGAGCCCGGCGTCGACCAGGCCGACGAAGCTCACCGGCGCGTTTGCCTTCTCGAAGTGAGCGATGAGGTCGCCCAGCTTGCTCCAGCCCGGCACGTCCACGTTGCGCTCGCTGGGGTGTGTCCACGCGCGCGACAAGCCGGAGCCGTCTGCCAACCGGAAGTGCGTGTTCTCGAACACCACGACCTCCCCCTTGAATCCGCCGCGATCGATCACGCGCTCGATGAGGCGCTTGACCGAGGCCACGTTGGTCATGCCGATGTTCCACCATTGAGCGCTGACCTTCACGATCACGACATCGTCGGGGCCGACCAGCTTCTGCACGCCGCCCAGCTTGTCGAGCACGGCGTCCACGTTGGCGGCAGGAGCCAAGCCGCGCGAGACGACCAGCGTGCGCTGGTCGGTCGCTTGGTCGTGCGGCACGAGCGCTGGGGTCGCTGCAAACTCCGGCAGGCGCGTCCACGCCGAGAGCCGGGACGAGATGCGCCGCCTGAGCACCACCGCGGTCGAGATCGCCCCTGCTGCCGCCGCTCCGGCGATGAGCTTCCGTCGCGTCACCTTCTCCATGGCTGGCAATTCACCCGGCCCGTCAGGTGAATCAACAGGAATGACCAAGATTTCTCGAGGTTCCCACCCGCCCGAACGACCCGCTTCTGTCGCGCCAGCAAGGGGACTAGGGTCTCAGCCATGTTCGGCCGAGACGTGTTGGCGATCGATTGTGCCAAGGAAGCTGCCAAGATCGAGGAAGCGATCCGCGATCAAGTCTACGGTCAGCTCCGGCGGCGCGGCGCAGTGGTGGGCCTGTCTGGCGGGATCGACAGCTCCGTGGTCGGCGCCCTGTGTGCGCGCGCGCTCGGCAAAGAGCGCGTGTTCGGGTTGTTCATGCCAGAGCGCGATTCCTCCTCCGATGCGCTGCGCTTGGGGCGCGCGCTGGCCGAGACCTTCGGCATCGACACGACGATCGAGGAGCTGTTCGGGGTGCTCACCGCCGCCGGCTGTTACACCCGCCAGGACGAGGCCATCCGCATGGTGTTCGGCGACTACCAGCCCGGCGACAGGTTCAAGATCACGCTGCCGTCGATCTTGGACAGCGACCGGCTGAACGTGTCGCAGCTGACGGTGGAGAACGCAGAGGGGACGCGCACCAAACGCATGCCGCTCAAGCCCTACCTGCAGCTGGTCGCGGCCACCAACTTCAAGCAACGCTTCCGCAAGATGATGGAGTACTACCACGCCGATCGGCTGAACTACGCCGTCGCCGGCACGCCGAACCGGCTGGAGTACGACCAGGGATTCTTCGTCAAACAAGGGGACGGCGCCGCGGATTTCAAGCCCATCGCGCACCTGTACAAGACCCAGGTGTTCGCGCTCGCGGAGCATCTCGGCGTGCCCGAGGAGATTCGCCGCCGCCCGCCGACCACCGACACGTTCTCCATGCCGCAGGGGCAAGACGAGTTTTACTTCTCGCTGCCCTACCCCAAGATGGACCTGTGTCTCTACGCGTTCGAGCACGACGTGCCTGCGAAAGAGGTCGCGCCCGCGGTGGAGCTCAGCGAAGAGCAGGTCGGGCGCGTGTTCAAAGACATCGTGAACAAACGTCGCGTCGCGGAGTACCTGCACAAGGCTCCGCTGTTGGTGGAGGGCGTGAGCCCCGGAGGTCACAAGTGAGCGCGGAGATCGAGAGCAGTCTGCGGTCGTACCTGGTGTCGAGCTTCGGTTATCGAGGCATGACGGCGGATCTGGGGCGCGAGGTGCTGCTCCTGGACGAGGGCGTGCTCGACTCGACCGGCGTGCTCGAGGTGGCGAGCTTTCTCGAGTCCGATCTGGGGGTGACCGTGGCCGACGAGGACATGGTGCCGGACAACTTTGGCTCGCTGGCGCGTATGGTCGCCTACGTCGCGCGCAAGAAGGCCGGCTGATTCCGCCGCCCGCCATGTTGGTCGCTCGCGATCCGCTGACCGACACTTTCCTGGTCGACGGCGTCCTCGCGCGAGCTGCGCGCGCTCGACCCGATCACGTTGCGCTCGTGTGCGAGGGTGCTCGTACGAGTTATGGCGAGCTCGACCGGCTTGTTTGGCAAGCCGCGGCAGCCATGCAACGCAGCGGCGTCGCGCGCGGCGACCGGGTGCTCATCGCGCTCGACAACTCGCTTGCGTGTGTCGTCGCCTTCTACGGGGCGCTGCGCGCGGACTTGGTGCCCTGCTTGATCGGCACCGGCCTGCGTCCGGCGCGGCTCTCACGCTTGATCGGGCGCGCCAGGCCGGCGCTGATCGTGTGCGACGAGCGCCGAGCGCCAGGGATGCGCGCTGAGTTCGCGGGCCCGCTGATCGAAGACCTGCTGATCGCAGCGCGCGAGCAGCCTTCGACACCTGGCGCACGTCGCGCGATCGATCTGGACCTGGCGACGATCTGCTTCACCAGCGGCAGCACGGGCGAGCCCAAGGGCGTGATGCTCAGCCACCACAACCTGATGAACAGCTGCGCCGCGATCTGCGCCTACCTCGAGCAACACAGCGGAGACGTCATTCTGTCCGTGCTGCCGCTGTCTCACACCTACGGCTTGTTCCAGATGCTCGCGGCCTTTGCGCAAGGGGGGACGCTGGTGCTCGAGCGCGGCTTTGGCCTAGCTTGGCCACTGGTCGAAGCGATGCAGCGCGAACGTGTGACTGGCTTCGCGGGCGTCCCCACGATCTTCGCGTCGCTGCTCACGCTCAAGAACTTGGCCGCAGCGGATCTCTCCTCACTGCGCTACTTGACGAATGCTGCGGCGCCACTCCCGAAGGACCAGGTGGTGCGGCTGTGCCAAGCGCTACCAGGGGTGCGCTTCTTCGCCATGTACGGGCAGAGCGAGTGCACGCGCGTCGCGTATTTGCCGCCGGCCGAAGCCATCGCGCGGGCCGGCTCGGTCGGCATCTCGATGCCCAACCAGGAGGCGTGGCTCGAGCTCCCCGACGGCACCCGTGCGGGGGTCGGCGAGGTGGGGGAGCTCTGCGTGCGTGGCTCCAACGTCATGCGCGGCTACTTCGAAGATCCCGAGGCCACTCAGCGCGCGTTGCGGCCTGGATCGCTGCCGGGCGAGGTGGTGCTCCACACCGGCGACCTGTTCCGGCTCGACGCCGACGGCTACCTCCACTTCGTCTCGCGCTCGGACGACGTGATCAAGTCGCGTGGTGAGAAGGTGAGCCCCAGCGAGGTGGAGGCCGTGGTCGCGGGCGTGCCCGGCGTGGCCGAAGTGGCCGTGGTGGGCGTTCCCGACGCGGTGTTGGGTACGGCGGTGAAGGCCATCGTGGTGCCCGAGCCTGGCGCCACGCCGAGCTTGGACGAGATTCGCCGCCGCGTGCTGGAGCAGATAGGCGACGCGGCGGTGCCCAAGCAGATCGAGCTGTGCGAGGCGCTGCCCCGCACGGCCAGCGGCAAGGTCCACAAGGCGGAGCTCCGCTGATGTGCGGCATCGCTGGCATCGTCAACCTCTCGCGTGAGCAACCGCCGCCAGATCGCGAGCTGCTCGAGGGCATGGTGCGGGCGCTCGAACACCGTGGCCCCGACGGGTACGGCGTATATCGCGACTCGCAAGTCGCGCTCGGTCATGCGCGGCTCTCGATCATCGACCTCGCGGGCGGTTGGCAGCCCATGGCGAACGAGCGGGGCACCACGTGGATCACCTTCAACGGCGAGATCTTCAACTACCTGGAGCTGCGCCAGGAGCTCACGGGGTTGGGGCATCGCTTCCGCACCGAGAGCGATACCGAGGTGCTGCTCGCCGCCTACGAAGAGTTTGGGCTCGACATGTTCGAGCGCCTCAACGGACAGTGGGCGTTCGTCATTTGGGACGAGCCCCGGCAGCGCTTGGTGCTCTCGCGCGACCGGCTCGGCATCTTGCCGCTGTTCCACTGCGTGTGGCGCGGGCAGCTCCGCTTTGGCAGCGAGGTCAAGGCGCTGTTCGCCGATCCGACCTTTCCACGCAGCTTCTCGGCCAACGGGCTGGCCGAGGCGCTGACCTTCTGGTCTGCGCGGGCGCCGCTCACGCCGTTCGACGGGGTCTCGGCTTTGCCGCCTGGGGCCATGGCGGTGCTCGAGCTCGGCCGGGACCGCTCGCCGCGCGTCGTCTCACGCTGGCTGCCGTCCTTCCCCGAGCCTGGGAGTGTGCCGTGGAGCTCCGCGTTGGCCACCACCGAAACCCGCGACGCCCTCGGCGCCGCCGCTCGCATCCGCCTGCGAGCCGACGTGCCCGTGGGCAGCTACCTGTCGGGCGGGTTGGACTCCACCATCGTCGCGGGCCTGGTGCGAAAGCAGGGAGACGTGCCGCTGCGCACGTTCTCGGTCGAGTTCAGCGATCGTGAGTTCGACGAGCGCGAGTTTCAGTCGCTCGCCTCCGAGCGCCTCGGCACCGACCACAGCTCGGTCTCCTGCAGTGACAGTGACATCGCAGAGGTGTTTCCGGAGGTCGTCTACCACGCCGAGGCGCCGCTCTTGCGTACCGCGCCGGCGCCGCTGTGGGTGCTCTCGCGGCGCGTTCGCGAAGCGGGCTTCCGCGTCGTGCTGACGGGCGAGGGGGCAGACGAAGTGTTCGCGGGCTACGACTTGTTTCGCGAGGATCGCGTCCGGCGCTTCTGGGCCCGGCAGCCCAGCAGTCGCTGCCGGCCCCAGCTGTTGTTGCGCCTGTACCCGTATCTCGCGCGTTCCCCCGTCCAGCAGGTGGAGATGGCGAAGGCATTCTTCGGCAAGAACCTGGAGAACACCACCGACCCGTTCTACTCGCACCGCCCGCGCTGGGACGCGACCTCGCGCCTCCTGCTCATGGTGCGCCCCGAGCGCATCGACCGGCAAGGCGCCGAGCAGGCGATCGAGCGACTCAGGGCCGATCTGCCGCCCGCGTTCGCGCGCTGGTCGCCGCTGTCACGCGCGCAATGGCTCGAAATGGAGACGTTGCTCTCCGGCTACCTGCTCTCGTCCCAAGGGGACCGCATGTTGATGGCCAACTCGGTCGAGGGCCGCTTCCCGTTCCTCGATCCAGGCGTGCTCGCGCTGTTGGGGTCGCTGTCGGATCGCGACAAGCTCGGCGGCTTGCGCGAGAAGCTCGTGCTCAAGCGCGCGTTCGAGGATCTGGTGCCCGCCGAGATCCGTGATCGCGTCAAGCAGCCCTACCGCGCCCCTGTGGCGCGGCCGTTCTTTCAGTCCGCGGCCCCGAGCTGGGTGGCCGAGGTGCTGACCCCAGAGAGCCTGGAGAGCGCGGGGGTGTTTCTGCCGCAGGCCGCGGCTGGCTTGATCGCCAAGTGCCGCCGCACCGGCGGCGAGAAGATGAGCAACAGCGACGAGATGGCCATCTCGGCTTTGCTCTCCATCCAGCTGCTTCACCGCGACTTGATCGCAGCAGGCAGGCTGCCAGCGACCAAGTCGAGACGCGAGCACTTCGGCGTTGACGTCGATCGCGTCTCTGGCGAGAGAGGCAGCTCGAAGCCTTGACGTCATCTCCAGCGGCCACCTCTTACCAGGTCGAACGAGCAGACCTCAGCGGCGCTCGGCGCGCAGACGTCTGCCGCTTGTGGCAAGACAACCTGGACGTACCGTTCGCCGCATCGGACAAGCTCCGCTGGACGTGTGAGTTGGCGCCGGAGCCGCCGCTCGCCGAGCTGCTGCTGACGACGGGGGAGCGCGCGGTGGGCTGTGTCGGGGTGATGCCGCGCCGGTTCTTCTGCAGCGGGGAGATCGTTCTGGCGTCGATCGTCGGCGACCTGGCTGTCGACAGGGCGCACCGCTCGGTGATGCCCGCGCTGAAGCTGGTGCGCGCGGCCAAACAAGTCGCGCTGGACGGCAGGGGATTGGCGTATGGCTTGCCCAACCCCGCGGCAGTGGGCGTGCTCAAGCGCTGCGGCTTCAGAGAGCTCGGCAGCCTCACGCGTTATGCGCGGGTGCTCCGGCACGGTGACTACGTGAAGCGACGGCTGAGCATGCCGATCGTCCCCGCCGTCGGTGGGGCCGTGCTCGACGGTGCTCGTTTGGCGTTGATGTTGCCCGCTGCCGCGAAGGCGATATCCGACATCCGCTTCGAGTGGCGGACCGAGATCTCGTCGGCGTTCGACCGTTTGTGGGAGTCCGCGCGCGGCGATTACGGCGTCGTGGCGGAGCGGACGGGCGCGTTCCTGCGCTGGCGGTTCCTGCAGCACCCGGGGGACAGCTGTCGCATCGCCACCATCGCGCACCGCAGCTCGCCGCACGAGCTCTTGGCCTACGCGGTGGTGGATCGCGACGGCGGCTCGGCACGGGTGCGCGATCTGTTCGGACACAAGAGGGACCTCGCTGCGCTCATCGACCTGCTGCTGCCCGCGCTCATCTTGGATGGGGCCAGCAGCGTCTCGGTTCGGCACCTGGGCGACCTGGACGTGTCCCACACGCTGCTGCGGCGAGGCTTCACCGCGCGCGAGGCGCGCTGGCCCGTGGTAGTCGATGCGGCTCCACCCCGACCCGAGCTGACCGACCCACGGCGCTGGCACCTCACGGACGCCGATGAAGATATCTGAGGCGGCGGTCAGGCCCGTTGCGGCCTTCCGTCATGGGGACGTGCCTCGTGGTCGCGGCGCGGTTGTTTAAGAAGTCCTGCTCACGAAACAACCCTGCTCACGGCCCGTATCCGAACTGCTACAGCTGCCGCAACGTCACCGCAACGAGGGTCCCGCTGCATGCGCTACGTGATCGCGATCGTCGGCCTGCTGCTTGTCATCGGCGGCCTGGTCTTCGTCAAATTCTCCCAGATTTCCATGCTGATCGGCATGGGCGAGGCGATGGCCGAGGCGGGGCCCCCGCCCGAAGCGGTCGCAGCCGCCAAGGCGACCGAGCAAGACTGGGAAGTCGTCGTCGCGTCCGTGGGCACCATCTCCTCGGTCAAGGGGGTGTCGATCAGCACCGAGGTGCCTGGTGTGGTGAGCAAGCTCGCCTTCGACAGCGGCGCCGAGGTCAAGAAGGGGGATGTGTTGGTGGAGCTCGACTCCAGCGTGGAACGGGCGCAGCTGGTCGCCGCGCAAGTTCGGCGAGACCTGGCGCAGACCAACGTGAAGCGGACCCGCTTGCTGGTGGGCTCCGGCGTCTCGACGCAGGCGCAGCTCGACGCCGAAGAGTCGCAGCTCAAGAGCGCGGACGCGGAGCTCAACCTGCTCTCGGCGCAGATCGCCAAGAAGACCGTGCGCGCCCCGTTCCCCGGCAAGGTGGGCATTCGCAGCGTGAACCTGGGCCAATACGTCTCGCCGGGCACGCCGCTGGCCGTGATCGAGTCGGTCGACGGCGCGTACGTGGATTTCTCCCTCCCCCAGCAGCAAGAAGTGTCGCTCGGCATGCGCGTGCGTGTGTCGATCGAGGGCGCCACCAAGCTCGACACCGAGGGCACCGTGACTGCGATCGATCCCAACGTGGACCCGGTCACTCGCAGCATCAAGCTCCGCGCGAACATCGCCGACAAGGACGGCAAGCTGTCCCCTGGCATGTTCGCCAAGGTCCGAGTGGTGCTGCCCAAGTCCACCAAGGTCGTCACGGTCCCGCTCACGGCCGTGGTCTACGCCTCCTACGGCGATTCGGTGTTCGTGGTCGAGGAGCCGGGCGACACCCCCGGCTCAGCGGGCCCGAACGGCGAACCGCGTAAGGTCGCGCGGCAGCAGTTCGTGCGGCTCGGGGAGCGCCGCGGCGACTTCGTCGCCGTGCTCGACGGCGTGAAGGCCGGCGAAGAGGTCGTCGTGGCGGGAGCGTTCAAGCTCCGCAACAAGGCAGGCATCTTCTTGAACAACGATCTGGCGCCCAAACCCGAGGTCGCGCCCAAGCCCGAGAACCGCTGAGCCAGCCATGAAGTGGACGGACATCTTCATCCGCCGGCCGGTGCTGGCGTTGGTGGTGAACCTGGTGATCATCATCGCCGGGCTGCAGGCCATCCGATCGCTCAACGTTCGCCAGTACCCCAAGCTCGAGAGCGCCAGCGTGACCGTGCGCACGGTGTACGTCGGAGCCAACGCGGAGCTGGTGCGCGGCTTCATCACCGCTCCGCTCGAGCGATCCATCGCCGCCGCAGACGGCATCGACTTCATCGAGTCGCAGAGCCAGCAGAGCATTTCCACCATCAACGTGCGGCTGAAGCTCAACTTCGACGCTGCCAGCGCGCTCGCAGACATCAGCGCGCGCGTGAACCAAGTGCGCGCAGATCTGCCGCCCGAGGCGGAGGTGCCCTCGATCGCCATCGAGCCCTCGGACGCGCAGGTCGCGGCCATGTACCTGAGCTTCGGCTCCACCATTTTGGATGAGAACCAAGTCACCGACTATCTGCTGCGAGTGGTGCAGCCGCGCCTGACCGCGATCGAAGGCGTGCAGCGAGCGGACCTCCTCGGAGGCCGCACCTTCGCCATCCGCGCGTGGCTCAAGCCCGACCGCATGGCCGCGCTCGGCGTGAGCCCGGGCATGGTCAGGAGCGCTCTGTCCAGCAACAACTACCTGGCCGCGATCGGTGAGACCAAGGGCCAGTTCGTACAGGTCAACCTCACCGCCTCGACCGACCTCAAGAAGGTCGAGGAGTTTCGGCGCATCGTCGTCAAGCAAGCGGGGGGGGCCACCGTCCGCCTCGAGGACGTGGCGGACGTGGTGCTCGGCGCAGACAACTACGAGCAAGACATCCGCTTCTCGGGCGAGAAGGCGGTGTTCATGGGCATCTGGGTGCTGCCCAACGCCAACTCGCTCGACGTGATCGGCCGCGTTCGCAAAGAGATGGACATCATCAAGGCCGAGCTGCCCACGGGCATGGAGGCGAACATCGCCTTCGACTCGACCAAGTACATCGACAGCGCCATCCGCGAGGTGGTCAAGACGCTGAGCGAGACGATCCTGATCGTGATCGTCGTGATCTTCCTGTTCTTGGGATCCATGCGCACGGTGCTCGTGCCGCTGGTGGCCATCCCGGTCTCGCTGATCGGCGCCGTCTTCCTGATGCAGGTGTTCGGCTTCACGCTCAACTTGCTCACGCTGCTCGCGATCGTGCTCGCCGTCGGCCTCGTGGTGGACGACGCGATCGTGGTCGTAGAGAACGTCGAGCGCTACATACGCCAGGGCAACACGCCCACGCAGGCCGCGCTCTTGGGCGCCCGAGAGCTGGTGGGCCCCGTGATCGCGATGACCATCACGCTGGCCGCGGTGTACACGCCGATCGGTTTCCAAGGTGGCCTCACCGGCGCGCTGTTCCGTGAGTTTGCGTTCACCTTGGCGGGCGCGGTGCTGATCTCCGGCGTGGTGGCGCTCACTTTGTCGCCCATGATGGCGAGCCGCCTGCTCAAGGCGGAGCACAGCCAGGGTTGGCTCTCGCGCGCGATCGACCGCGGCTTCGAGGCCATCAAGCGCACCTACGGGCGCATGCTCGCCGCCACGCTGCGCGCGCGTGGCGCGGTGTACACGGTGTGGGGTGTGCTCTCGCTGCTGATCGTGCCGCTGTACATGTTCTCGCCAGCCGAGCTGGCCCCGAACGAAGACCAGGGCATCGTGTTCGGCGCCCTCGATGTGCCGGCCAACGCCACGCTGGAGCAAGTCACCATCTACTCGGAGGAGGTGGGCCGCGTGTTCAAGTCCACCCCCGAGTTCGATCACGCCTTCCAGATCACGTTCCCGAGCGGCGGCTTCGGCGGATTGTTGGTCAAGCCGTGGGAGCAACGCGAGCGCGACATTTTCGACATCCAGAACGAGGTCAACGGCAAGCTCGGCACGATGACGGGCGTGCGCGCCCCCGTGTTCACTCCGGGCGCGTTGCCCAGCTCGGGCTTCTTCCCGATCGAGGTGGTGATCGCTTCGACCGCCAGCCACGAAGAGCTGCTCAAGTATGCCGACGAGCTGGTCAAGGCCGCCGCGGACAGCGGTCAGTACGCGTTTCCGCCGTTCACCGACGTGCGCATCGACCAAGCCAAGAACGAGCTGGTCATCGACCGCGAGAAGGTGGCGTCGATGGGGCTCAACATGCAGAGCGTCGGCTTCGATGTGGCCGCCATGTTGGGCGGCAACTTCGTGAACCGCTTCGACATCGACGGCCGCGCCTACAAAGTGATCCCGCAGGTGGAGCGAGCTTCTCGGCTCAACGCCGACCAGCTCGCGGAGTTCCACATCAGCGGACCGAATGGCGAGCTCATCCCGCTCAGCTCGATCGCGACGCTGAAGAGCGGCGTCGAGCCCCGCACCTTGAACCGCTTCCAGCAGCTCAACGCAGTCAAGATCTCGGGCGTCGCCATCCGCGGCGTGGACGGCGGCCTCAAGGTGATGGAGGAGGCCGCGAAGAAGGTGCTGCCGCCGGGCTCGCGCATCGACTACACGGGCGAGTCGCGGCAGCTGCGGCAGGAGGGAGGGAAGTTCTTGCCCGCGATGGGGCTGGCCGTGTTGCTCATCTTTTTGGTGCTCGCGGCGCAGTTCAACTCGTTCCGCGATCCGTTCGTGATCCTCGCCGGGTCGGTGCCGCTCGCCATGTTCGGGGCGTTGATCTTCACGTTCCTCAAGTTCTCCGGGCCGCCGGGCATGAAGTTCCCGCTCACCGACGGCTGGACCACCACGCTCAACATCTACTCGCAGGTGGGGCTGGTGACGCTCGTGGGTCTCGTGGCGAAGAACGGCATCCTGATCGTGGAGTTCGCGAACGCCCAGCAGGAGCTGGGCAAGACCAAGCTGGAGGCGGTGCACATGGCCGCGACCACGCGACTGCGCCCCGTGCTGATGACGACGGTCGCGACGGTGGTCGGCCACTTCCCGCTCACCTTGGTGACCGGCGCGGGCGCGATCGCGCGCAACTCGATCGGCATCGTGCTCGTCGGCGGCATGACGATCGGCACGTTGTTCACGTTGTTCGTGGTCCCCTCGGTGTACGTGTTGATCGCCAAAGATCACCGCACGGCCAAGTCGGGAGAGATGGGAGACGAGCCCACGCAAGACCAGCTTGTAGGCACCGCTCCGGCCCGCTGAGCCCTCGCGCTAAGTAGCTGATAGAACAGCTTATCGAAGCGACATGACTGAACGCCGATAACTGGACAGAGTCGCAGGTGGCGACTACCTACTGATCGCATGAACGCCACCCACCAAGCAGTCCTCGTCACCCTGCTCGACTTCGCTCAGAACGATCGTCACGCCACGGTGCTGCGCCTGGCCGACGCACTGGAGCTGCCTCGCGCGACCATCGATCACGCCCTGCTCCAGCTCGATCGCGCCGGGCTCGTCGACGCCGCGCGTGTGAGGCTGAGCTTGTTCGGCTTGGCGATGGCGGCCGCGATGCCGGCGCGCCGAGCTCGTCGCAGCGCATCTGCCAAGAAGGCGGCCTAGCTCGCGCTCGCTCCTTACGCTGGAGGCATGCGTGCTCCGCTGCCTTCGACGTTGCTCGTCGTCTCCCTCGCGGCCTGTGCGGTCCACGAGGAGCCCACGCCAAACCTGCCGCGACCTGCCGTCGCTGCGCCCGCGCCGCCGCCGCCATCGCGCGCACTTGCAGTCGCTTCCTCGTCGCAGGTGGCGCTGCCGGCCTCTGCCTTGCTCGTCGCCGACCCCACTTGCAAGCAGGACCCGCGCTGCGCGGGGGAGTCCTGTTGTGCTCGCCTCGCGGTGCCAGGCGGCCAATACGACGACAAGAAGGCCGGCCTGATCTCGGTGCGGGGTTTTCACCTCGACAAGTACGAGCTCACGGTCGGCCGCGTGAAGGCTTGGGTCGCAGCGGGGATGCCCGTTCCTCACGCCGACTCGCTCTTGGGTCATGACTCCGCCGGGCGCCCCGTGCGCTGGGGAGCCACTTGGCGAGCGACGTCGAAGGAGAAGCTGCGCGGCTGGGAGCGCTACGACACTTGGCGCGTGGGCAAGGACGATCTGCCCAAGAACTTCATCGACTGGTACACGGCGGCGGCAGTGTGCTCGTTCGCGGGAGGGCGGCTGCCGACCGACGCAGAGTGGCGCTACGTGGCCGTGGGGGGCGATGAAGACCGACCGTTCCCGTGGGGCAACGAGCCACAAACCCCGGAGCGCGCCGTCTACAACTGCATGGGGGACGGCGACAAAAGCTGCTCCCTCGCCGACGTGGTCGCCGTGGGCTCCAAGCCTCTCGGAGTCGGCCGTTGGGGCCACCACGACCTGGCAGGCTCGATGTTCGAGTGGACGCTGGACGCTGGGGGCACCGACGGCACCGTCGCTCGCGGGGGCGGCTTTTGTTACATCGGCGGCCAAGATCGACGAAGCACCGAGGTGAAGGCGTTCGAGAACGTCCGCCGCGACAAACCCCACACGGTGAGCCACATGGTCGGCGCGCGCTGCGCCTACGACCTCGAGCCAACCTCGAGCGCCACGGCGAGTCGCTGATGAAGAGCGCACACATGGGCGCCCTGGGCCTGCTCTCGCTCGTCGCTCTGCTCGGCGGCTGCCAGCCCGAGAGCGCGCGTGCTCACGAGGTCGAGTCGGCGCACGAGTCGGCCGAGTCCGCGTCCGCTGCGGTCACTCACCTACTGGTCAGCGCTGCGCCGCGGGCAGCTGCGCCGCCAGCGACGGCAAGCTCCCCGCCGCTCTCCGACCAAGCGCCGTGCCCGCGGGCGATGCGCTGGATTCCCGGCGGGACGCTGAGCACGCTCGAGCGAGGCAAGGACGTGGAGCTCAAGGGCTTCTGCTTGGACGAGCGCGAGGTGAGCGTGGCGGACTTCCGCGCCTGCCTGAAGGACGAGGGCTGCCGTCGTGAGTGTGCGCCTGCCCAGGCGACTTGCTCCGCGATTCCGCAGAGCACCGAGTGGAACCCCCTCGAGGACACCAACGCCAGTCGCTTCTGCAACGGCAACCTCGAGGGTAGGGAAGACCACCCCCTGAACTGCGTGTCCTTCGGTGAAGCGGAGGCCTTCTGCAAGGCCAAGGGCAAGCGCTTGCCCAACGGGGACGAGTGGGAGTGGGCGTCGCGCGGCGGGCCCACACAGGTCGCCTCGCCTTGGGGCGCGCCGATCGCCACCAATCAGATTTGTTGGGGCAGGCCCAAGAAGCGGGTAGGGACCTGCGCGCTCGACACGTTCGCCGGCGACCGCACGCCCCAGGGAGTGCGGGGCCTGGGCGGCAACGTGAGCGAGTGGACGAGCCCACCGCAGCGAAATGGCAAGGTCTCCGCCGCGCGCTGGGCCTACGGGGCATCCTGGTACGCGATCGACGACGGCTACGCACGGGCCGCGCTCGGGGGCGTGCAGATGCCAGCCAAGCGGGCGGAGACGGTCGGCTTTCGCTGTGCCCAGTGAGCCCGCTCAAGCGCGACCCCCCGCGTGCCGTTCACTGCGGGCTGGAGGTCGTCCTATGAGGCTCGATGGAGTTGGCAGCACGGGACCGGTGGACGCTTCGGCGCCCCAGACGGTCGTGATCGCGAAGAAGGCGCTCGATGCGCAGAAGCTGAGCGGGGAGGCGGCGCTGCAGCTGATCGCTACGGCGGCCCCTCCCGTGAAGGAGGGGCACAGCCTGAGCGTGTACGCCTGAGGCCTACAGGTTGGTCTGACCGGCGTTGTTGAGGCCCCAGGTGGAGGTCACACCCGCGCCGGTCGTCCAGCCGTTGAGGTCGTTGCTGTCGGTGTTGTTGGTGCGCTGGATCGAGCTACCGCCCGCGGTGGTGCCGGTGGCGTTGAGGTCCAACACGGCGTGCGCGCGGAAGTTGTCGTCCACGAAGCCGCCGACGGGAATGCCGCCGCCGACCATGGTCCACTGCATCGCCGTGGCCACCAGCGCCGCTGCCGTCTCGGAGGCCGCCGCGGCGGTGCCCGTCGCAGCGTCGGCGACCAGCACCGCGTCCTGGATCGCGCCGAGCGCGTCGATGACCTGGAACACGTTGTCCGTCGCGGTGAGCCCAGTGTCGGTCGAGTACCAGTCCCAGGCGATGTCGAGGTTCGCGCCGAAGGTGGCCGACGGCTGCTGGTTCTTGGCCGTGAGCTCGTTGCCCGAGTTGCCCGGGTTGCAGTTGGTGGTGTCGGTGCTGTCGAGGTGCACCAGGATGTAGTCGTTGGTGGCCACGTTGAAGTCACCGAAGGTGAGGAGAGTCACGTCCCGCTCGGTGAGCGTGAACCCGTTCATGTTGCCGCCGCTGACCACGCGCAGCTCGATCAGGTCGCAGCCTTGACCGATGTTGGCGTTGAGCTCGTTGATGCGCAGCACCGCCGGGGTGACGAAGCCGGAGAACATGGCCATGTCCATCGCGCCGAGCGCGACGCCCAGGTTGTCTTCGACGGTGGTCGCGACCGTGACCGTGTACATCGTGCCGGAGGTGTGCGTGCTGGTGGTGACGGTGACGGTGTTGCCCGAAGCCACCGCGGCCGACGCCGTCAGGCCGTTGTTGAAGGTGAACTGCGAGCCGTTGGCGAGCACGCTGAGCGGATCGATCTGCCGGCTGAACGTGATCTGCACGCTGGTGTTCGAGGCGGCGATGGCGCTCACTACCTCCGGCGGGTCACAAGTGACCGTGCCGATGTCCAGCACGTCGAGCGCGGAGGGCTGCGCCACCGCGTTGAAGCGCCACATCGGACCGCCGTCGAGCGTGACCTCACAGCCAACCTGCAGGTCGTAGAAATCGCGGATGGTGTCCGGCATACGCAGGCGGAAGTTCGTGTCATTCAGGCCCGCGGTGGTGATCTGGGCGGCCACTTGCGGCGCGCCCGCGCTGGCGAACGGCGCCTCGATCGTGCCCGTGAGCGAGACCAATCGGCTCTCGTAAGCGGCCAGATTGCTGACCACGTCGGTCGCGGTGCTGATGTCAGCGATCAGCGGAGCGACCGGGTTGTTCGAGGAGGCCACCGTGACGGTGCCCAGCGCTGTGACGTGCTTCATGCCCGTGACCGTGGCGACCGCCGTGACCACCAGGTCGAGCTCGTCACCTACCACCGGGGAGGGCGTGATCGTGGACGGGTCCACCGCCACGAAGACGGCGGGGCCAGCCTGCTCCGCCTGCAGGAAGAACCCGGCAGGATCCGCGCCAATCAGCGGCTTCACGTAGGTGACGATCGCACCCTCGACGGTCAAGTTGAGGCCGCTGCCGTCGGGCGTCGCGATCACCGCAGCGATCTGCTCGGATGGCGTCATCGGCCCGCCCCCGCCGCTGCCGCCACTGCCGCCGTTGCCGCCTGCGCCACCCGCGCCGCCGGGGCCGCTGCCGCCGCCGCCCACCGGCGCTCCACCCGATCCGCCGCCCCCTGGTGCCGCGCCACCGCCGCCGTCGGGCGAGCCGCCGGTGCCTCCGGCTCCACTGGCCTCGCCGCCGGAGCCGCCGCTGGGAGATCCGCCTGTGGGCTCCGTTTCGTCGCGGCATCCCATCGGCGACAGCGCCACCACCAGTGTCAACCAGAGCCAAAGAAAGGAATTGCGAACGTGCATGGCGTCTCCCGGGTCAGAGGGTGCGCCTTTCCCTTAGCCGAGATCCGGCGAGGCTTGGACCCGAATCGCCGCCGCCGCGCGACCTTTACCCGGATGCCGCGGGTCCGTTTCTGGGACGGCACGAACCGTCGCCCCGGGTAGGTCGAGGACGGTCGGTCGAATGCGACCGCGCCTCCGTCGCGACCTCGACCACGCCGCACACCGAGGCGCTGCGCGATCGCCGCTGAAGGCGTAGCCTGCGAGCCGTGCAGGCAAGCGACATCGTCCCGGGCCGTGACGTGGCCACCCTCCGCAAGGACTTCTGCGAGAAGCTCTTCTTCGAGCTGGCGAAGTTTCCCGGCGTGGCGACCACCAACGATCACTTCTTGGCGCTCGCCTTCTTGGTGCGCGACCGCATGTTGCACCGCTGGATCCGCACCGCGCGCGAGTACTTGGAGGGCGAGCATCGCACGGTGATCTACCTGTCCGCCGAGTACCTGATGGGCCCGCAGCTGGGCAGCAACTTGCTCAACCTGGACCTGACCCAAGAGGTGCGCGACGCGCTCGCCGAGCTCGGCTTGGACCTGGGGACGCTGATCGAGCACGAGGAAGAGCCAGGGCTGGGCAACGGCGGGTTGGGTCGTCTGGCGGCGTGCTACATGGACTCGCTCGCGACGCTGCAGATCCCTGCGATCGGCCACGGCATCCGCTACGAGTTCGGCATCTTCGATCAGGAGATCCGCAATGGCTGGCAGGTGGAGCGCACGGATCGCTGGCTGCGCTTGGGCAACCCGTGGGAGATCCGCCGCTACGAGATCGAGCACACCGTGGGCTTTGGCGGGCACACCGTGCACCACGTGGACGACACCGGGCACCACCACGTGCGCTGGGTCCCCGAGCGCGTGGTGCGAGGCGTCCCGTTCGACACGCCGGTGCTCGGCCACGGCGTAGCGAACTGCAACTTTCTGCGGCTCTGGACTGCGATCGCGGCCGAGGACTTCGACCTGGATGCCTTCCAAGTGGGCGAGTATTGGCGCGCGGTCGAGCACAAGATCCGCAGCGAGAACATCACCAAGGTGCTGTACCCGAACGACGAGAGCGAGGCGGGTAAGCAGCTCAGGCTGGAGCAGCAGTACTTCTTCGTCACGTGCGCGCTGCAGGACTGCATCCGCCTGCTCTTGCAGCGGAGCACCATCGATCGGTTCGCAGAGAAGTTCTGCTTGCAGCTCAACGACACGCACCCGGCGCTGGCGGTGCTGGAGCTCATGCGCCTGCTGATGGACGTGCACGGGCTCGGCTGGGAGAAGGCCTGGGACATCACCCACAAATCCGTGGGCTACACCAACCACACCCTGCTCAGCGAGGCGCTCGAGGTGTGGCCACAGCCGCTGTTCGCGTCGCTGTTGCCCCGTCACACCGAGATCTTGTTCGAGATCAACCGGCGCTTTCTGGAGGAGGTCGCGTTGCGATTCCCAGGCGACGCGGCCCGAGTCGCGCGCATGAGCCTGGTCGACGAGCGAGGGCAGAAGCGCTTCCGCATGGCGCACCTGGCCACGGTGGCGGCCCACACCGTCAACGGGGTGGCGGCGCTCCACTCGAAGCTCCTGCGCGAGACGGTGCTGCAAGACTTCGCCGAGATGTACCCGCAGCGCTTCACCAACGTCACCAATGGGGTCACGCCTCGGCGCTTCCTGGCCTTGTGCAACCCAGAGCTGGCAGAGCTGATCACCGAGGTGGTGGGTCCAGGCTGGTTGCGCGATCTCGACCGGCTGCATGGGCTGGCCGCAGTGGCCCAAGACGCGGCGTTCGTCGAGCGGTTCGCGGCCATCAAGCTCGCCAACAAGCGTCGGCTCGCCGGCTGGCTCGAGCACGAGCGCGCCACCGTGGTGGATCCGAGCTCTTTGTTCGACGCGCAGTGCAAACGCATCCACGAGTACAAGCGGCAGCACCTCAACGCGCTGCACGTGATCCATTTGATCGATCGCATCCGCCGCGGCGACACCGTGGGCATGGTGCCGCGCACCGTGCTGTTCGCCGGCAAGGCCGCGCCCGGCTACCGCATGGCCAAGCTCATCATCCGCTTCGTGC
>CAZXMG010000090.1:0-27677 GCA_964641275.1 uncultured Polyangiaceae bacterium | reverse complement strand
GGCGGCTGCCCTTGCCCATCGCGAAGCTGCCGCCACAGCTCGTTCGTCGGCGCGACCTCGGCGAGGTCGCCCGGCTGCTTCGGCCACACGAAGGCCGCGCACCACGCGTCGGCGACGAGCTTCTGGTGACGGTACTCGGCCGAGCCGAGGATGCCGTCCCACTGCGACTCCTTCTTCGCGAGCGCCTCGGGGTTCGCATCGCTCGCGGCCTCAAGCTCGGCGATGGCGCGCGCCAAGGCGCGCCCGTCGGCGTCGCCACGCTGCGACAAGTCGAGCGCGCGTTGGCCTTGAGCGGCCTTCTTGTTTCGCCTCTTAAGAGCGCTGGCGGTCTTCTTGTCGTCGCCCTCGATGGGCTCCCATGCGGCGTCGGGGATGCCCTTCGCCATCAGCTCGGGCGTCGTACCGAGCAGCGCGTTGCCGTGCTGGATGTGCGAGTTGAGGAAGGTGAGCGGCAGGCCGGGCTCCACCGCCTCCATCCACAGGCTGACCTTGCACAGCTCGACAGCCATCGGGTTGAGGTCGACGCCGTAGATGCAGCGCCCGACCACCTGCCGCAGCGCGTGCCGGTACTCGGCCGCCGAGGGCGTGCCGTTCGCGGAGAGGCGTGCGATGTGCGATGCAAGCCGGCGCGCCGCGCCGAGCAGAAAGTGCCCCGAGCCGCAGGCTGGGTCGAGGATGGAGAGGCCGAGCAGCGCCTCGATGGGTTGGTCTGGGTGCTTCGCGATCGTGTCTTTGACGACCGGCTCGAGCGCGCTGTCGAGCAGCACCTGCACGAGACTGTCGGGGGTGTAGTAGCTGCCCGTGGTCTTCTTCGCGTTGCCCTTGGTCTCGCCGCCGGTCGCGAAGGCGAACTGCCGACCGTCCTTCGTGATCTGCGGGACCAGCTCCAGCAAGCTCTCGTAGACGCTGCCGAGCTCCTCGGGGCCCATGTCGCGCCAGTTCACACGTGCGAGGCCCGAGTCCTCACGCAGCCACGACAGTTTGAATACGGCGAGCATGAGCGCGCGGTTCTCGAGCTTGGCAGCGTCGAGGCCGGGGCACTGCGTCTTGGCGAAGATGCCGGCGAGCGCGGGCAACCCGAGCCACGGCTCGCCACCCTCGACGCCGCGGAAGACGATCTTGGTCGCCTCCCACAGATCCGCGAAGCGATCGTGCGCGCTGCGCTTCACCGAGCGCTCGCGCAGCCGCCGCAGGCTATAGCCCGCCGCGTAGAGGGACTTGGCCTTATCGTCGACGCCATCCGGGTGGAGCACGCCGCGCTCCTCGACCGTGAGCAGGAAGATAAGCCGGTAGACGAGGCGCAGGAGCTGGTTGAAGTAGTCCTTCGTCGAGAGCGCGCCGCTCTGGAGCGCCGCACGGAGCGCCTGGTTGTCGGGGTGCGCGAGGAAGCCCTGGCCGAGCGCGATGAGCGCGTCCTCGACGCCGCGCCGCAGGTGCTCGCGGGCGCGCGTGCCCTCTTCGCGTCCGGCGCTGCGCCAGGTCTCGAGCGCGCACTCGGCCACAGGCTGATCGGCACGCCCGAAGCGCGTCTCGTGCGCGAGCAGCCAGAGCGCGGCGAAGTCGGCGTAGCGCTCCTCGGTGAACAGGCGCTGGAGGTCGGTCTCGATCCACGCCGGACGCGTGAGGCTCGCGTTGTCGCGCACGATGCGCAGCGTGAGCCCGTCGCTCGTGAGGCCCCACATCGCGCCGTCGGCGGCGTTCAGGTACTCCTGCGCGAGGCCGAAGGCGCTGCGGCGCCGGGTGCCGTCGCCGAAGGCCGGGGCGAGCGTGTCGAGGCCGCTGCCGGCGGGCGCGATGACGACCGGCACTCGGCCTCCGAGCGCGGCGAAGCCGATCGGATAGCTGCGTTCGGCCAGCACCACGGGCTCGGCCTTCGCGAGCGTGGCGAAGCCGAAGCTCTCGCGGAGCAGCGCCTCGACGAAGCGCTCGGCGAGCAGGCGCGGATCGGCCTGGCCTGCGCGACCCGCGGCGAAGTCACTCCAGTGCGCCTGGGCGATACGCCAGAAGCGGCCGATCTCGTCGCGGAGGTTGAGCCCCTTCGGGATTCGGTAGTCGGCCTCGCTCTGCCCACCGGCGGCGAGCTGCGCGGCCCGCGAGAGCCAATCGGGCGAGAGCAGGCCCCCCTCGATAGAAAGGGCCTCGAAGGCGAGCCGGGCTTCCCGCGCCCGCGTTCGGCGCGCTCGCTTCATTCGCTGCCGTCCGTGGGACGCGCTCGCTTGGCGACCTCTACCATCGCGTCGAGCTTGTCGACGACCTCATTCGGGATGGCTGCTTTGGCGAGGAACGGTGCGAGCATGTGATAGTCAGTCTTGCGCATGGTGGCTTCTGGAAGCCCCATCCTTGAAAAGAACTTGCGGAAGACCGGGTCGAGGAAGTCGTCGCTCGCTTTGATGTCGGCGCCGAACGGGTCGGGGCGACTGAGCGTGCGAAGCGCTTCACTCACCTCGTCGATGGCGGCAGCCATGTGCGACTCGGCGGTCGTGGCGAACAGGTCCCCAAGTTGGGCGGCGCCCAGGTGCTTCGCGTACCCGAGCAGGACCGCGCGCGTGCACAGGTAGTTCTCGATTTCCCGCTGCTGCCACATGAGTTGGCAGAGGTTGGGATCGCTGTTGAGCGTCGTGTCGAGGCGGTCGAACAGCGCAACGCCCACGAGATCGGACTTCGCCTCCCGGAGACCATAAAAGTGATCTCGCGATGGACCGGGCTGGTTGGCGACGTAGTGAACAAACGGGCGCTCGAGAACAGTTCGAGCCGGATGCTCTAGCGTCTCCGCGAAGGCTCGAAGGATGGCGAGGTCGGTCGCACCCTCGAGATAGAGCACCCACCCAGCCTGCTCGGCTTGCAGGTACTGATCGAAACCGAGCGTCTTGAGGGCCTTCGCGACCTGCGATTTCGCGCGGTCGTCGATGCGGTGGGGTCTGCCGACGAACGCGACGACGATGTCGCGATCCGCCGCCTCGTTCAGGATCACCTCCGAGTGGCTCGCAGCGATGACCTGGCTGCCGGTCTCCTCGGCGGCGCTCGTAATCGCATTGTAGATCTGTCGCTGCCGGAGAATCTCGAGATGCGCGTCCGGCTCGTCGAGCAGCAGCACCGAGCCAGGGTTCGCGGCCATGTGTGCGAGCAGGAGGAGGGTCTGCTGCTGCCCGCGGCCACTCGCCGAGAGGTCGAGCCACGTAGTCCCTCGACGGTACCGCATCGTGATCTCGCCTCGCTCCGCGACGTAAACCGGGTCGTCGAGTTCGACACCGAACAGCACGCCCATCTGCTCGACGATGCGCTTCCATTTTACGCCATCCTCGCGTTGGAGCGCCTGCCAGCACAGGTTTCGCAACACCTCCGCCGTGCGCCCCTCGCCGATGCGGACGGCAATCGCGCCTTCGTCGAGACGCGTCTCATTCGACGCGAGGCCGGACATGGGCGGCAGGTAAGCGAGACGGACGCCCGCGGCGCTCGTGGGCACTTCGAGTCGTTCGCCCTCGGGACCGAGCTTCGAACGACAATAGAATGACTCCTCGTTGGCGTAGTCGAGTTCGATGGCGGTGTGCCACGTCTTGCCGCCATCCATGCCGTCGACCTCGATCTCGACCATCACGTTCTTCGTTTTCGTCTTCCCGTTCTCCCGCGACCCCTCACGAACGTGGAGGTCTCGCCAAAGCAGGTTCGCTGCGGGTACCGGCAGCGCGATCAGGTCACGCCGGTTGATCGTGACGCCGGCCCGCTCCTTCGGGACATTTCCGGCGCCGCGCTTCTCCACCCAGCGCCGCACCCCCGTGCTCCAGAGCGCAAGTGCCTGCAGCGCGGTTGTCTTGCCCGCATTGTTGGGCCCGACGAACACGACGCGGTCGCCGAGCTCGATGTCGACCTCCTTGAAGAGCTTGAAGTTACGGATGAGTAGACGTGTGAGCATGGGTCGTCTTTCTAGTCCACCCTCGGCATCAGCACGAAGAGGCCGATCACGTCGGCGGGGAGCAGGGTATGGACGCGTGTATGCACGGCTGCTCGGTCCTTCTTGTAGCGGTCGTCCGGACTCGCAGCGAGCCGCACCCGGTGGTGGTCCTCGAGCAGCGCCTGCGCTCTGCGTCCGGCGAAGGCGTCGAGCTCGGCCAGTCGCGCGTCCAGGTGCGCGAGGGCCTGCTGCACCGCGCGCTCGCGCACGTGGGCCGGAGGGTCTACTGCGGGCGGCGGCGCCAGGAGCGCCAGCGCCTCGGCGCCCTCGAGCGGTGTGGGCGAGCTGCCAGTCCATGCGAGCGCCGTCGCCTCCTCGACGAGCAAGGTCGAGCTCTTACCCGACCGCTGGCTCACGAGCTGATGCCGCAAGCGCAGGAGCGCGACCACTGTGCGGCCCGTGACCTCGGCCGAGGTCCAGCAGCCGACGCGACCGAGCACCCCGGGATCGCTCTCGGCTTCATCGACGTCACTGCCCAGCGTGCGCTCGAGCAGCGTCTCGGCGAGCACCGACACCAGCGGATGGCTCCGCTGCACCGAGCGACAGCGCGGAGCGGGCGGGTAGGCGAAGTCGATGAGGATCGACCCGGTGAGCCCCTCGGACTCCAGGCGCTCCCGCACGTCCTCGGGTAGCGCACCGAGCGGTGCCTTGAAGCCTCGGCGCAGCGACTCGAGCCCGGAGCCGAGCCGTGCAAGCGCGCGGCCCGCGAAGCGCTGCACGTCTTCCCGACCCCCCACGGCGGCGAGCGACTTGTGCCACTCGGGCAGTACTTCCTCGGGTTTGAGCCTGCGCTGCGCGAAGACGGTGCGGTTCTTCTTGGCCCTCTCGGCGACGTCCTTCCAGCTCTCGTCGAAGAGCTGAAGCTGCTTCATGTTCGCGGTGTCGCCGCCGCCGCGCCGCTTGAGGAGCACGGCCTTGAGCAGCACCTGCGTGAGCGTGTGGCCGTCGTCGGGGACCGGCACAGGCACGCCCAGCTCCTCGCGGATCTTCGCGGCCTTGCGCAGGATGACGTCGAGCACCGCGCCGTCGACGGGGTTGTTCGCGCCGTACATCAGGGTCGCGCGGACGACGGCTCGCTCTTGCCCGAAGCGATCGACTCGACCCTCGCGCTGCTCGTGGCGCGTAGGGTTCCACGAGAGGTCGTAGTGAACGACGGCGTCGAAGTGCTCTTGCAGGTTCACGCCCTCGGAGAGGCAGTCGGTCGCGATCAGCACGCGCTGCTCGGCGTCGCCGAGGACCTCGACCTTCTCTTTGCGCTCGTCTGGGGTCAGCTCGCCGGTGACCACGCCAACGGTGACGCTTCTGAATTTCCCATTGAGCTGGCGCCCGAGGTAGTGGGCGGTCGCGATGTAGCGGCAGAACACGACGGGGTTGAAGCCGTCGGCGATGAGCTCGCTCAGGTGCTCCGTCAACACCTTGAGCTTCGGATCGCCCGACTGCCCTGCCAGGCGTTCGGCTTGCTCGATGAGGTCGTTCAACGCAGGGTCGTCGGTGCCGGCGGGCGGCTCGACGTCATCATCGGGCAACGCGTCCGCCGCACCGTCGAAGACCCGGCTCTCCAGGCCGTCGACGTCTTCGTCCTCCTCGATGCCGGCCCGTGTGCGGAGGGCTTGCACCGCGGCGGCGGGGCTCGAGGCCACGCAGCGCATCAGGGCGAGCGTGCCCCAGAAGTTGAGCCGCTGGCGGCGCTCGTCGCCCCCGGCCGACTCGACCACTGCAGCGCAGTAGTCGAGGACCGCGTCGAAGAACTTCTCCCACGCGCCGGTGAGCTTGTAGGTCAGCTCCTTGGTCTCGCGGCGTGGGAAGAGGTTGCCCTCCTTCCACTCCGCGATGTCGGGCCGGCGACGCTGTACGAAGTGCCGCGAGAGCCGGTCGCGCAGAGCGTCGCGCTCCGCGCCGCTCGCGTCGGCCAGCTTCTCGAAGTCGCGGTCGAGCAGGCCGAGCAGACGGAAGAACGCGGCCTCATCGCCGCTGTGCGGCGTGGCGGTGAGCAGGACGAGGTGCCGCGTGGACGACTCGGTGAGGCCCTTCAAGAGCTCGTAGCGCTGGTGGCGCCCCTGGCCGGTGGCCGCGCAGGTGTGTGCCTCGTCGACGATCACGAACTCGGGGCACGCGCGCAGGAACTCGGCGCGCCGACGCTCGCTCTTGATGTAGTCGAGGCTGACGACGGTGTGCGGACAGGCAGAGAAGATGCTCTCGCTCGGCGGCAGGCTGCGCTCGAGGCGGTTGGCGCTCGCGGCCGTCACGGCGACCGGATGAATGTGAAAGCGCGCTTCCAGCTCCCCCACCCACTGGTCGACGAGGTGTGGCGGGACGAGCACCGCGAGCCGCTCGATGTCGCCGCGATCGAGCAGCTCGCGCGCGATGAGCGCGGCCTCGATCGTCTTGCCGATGCCGACGTCGTCGGCGATGAGCAGGCGCACCGGATCGAGCTTGAGCGCCATGAGCAGCGGGACGAGCTGGTAGGCGCGCGGCTCGACCGCGATCTGCCCGAAGCCGCGGAACGGGCCGGCGCCACGACGGAGGGAGAGCAGGAGCGCGTCGCGCAGGAGCAGCGCGGCGTCGTGCCCGGCTTTCTGGCGCGGATCGGGGCGCGGGAACGTGGCCTCGGCCACCGGCTCGGCCTCGAGCGCGAGGTGGATGAGCGTCTGGTCTTCCTCGGAGCCGGAGACGGGGCGCACGCGCAGCGTCTCGCGGTCGCTGCCCGAGAGCACGATCCACTCGCGCCCGCGGGCGCGGACGAGGCTTCCAGGCGAATAGCTCACGGCGGTCATGAACCGCGTCCCAGGGCGCGGGTGAGCCGTTTCAGCGAAGTGGCCCACGCAGACTCGTCACCGTCGAAGGCGATGACCTCGAAGCCCTTGTCCTCAAGTTGGCTGACGACGGCCTCGGGCAGGTCCTCAAGCGCCACGGCGACGTAGTGGGCTCTCCAGACCAAGGGGATGTGGAGCTGTGCGACCGTCAGTGGCTCTGCGTCCGGCGGTGGGAGCTCACGGGTGCGAGCGAGCTCGCGGAAGCGCGCGAGCGTGTCATCAGCCCCGGGCGTGCCGCCGGGGCGGAAGCTCCGCCGCGAGATCGGAGCGGCGTCCAGACCGGAGATGGCTCCGCGCGCGAGCCGCACGAGCAACGCCTTGGCATCCTTATCTCGGCGATCGATGCGCTCGTGATCGGGCTGGTTGAAGTACGACATGAGGCAGCGATAGCAGGCCGCCACGCACCCCGTGTCGGGTGCGTCGACGAGATCATGACCATCGGCCGGCAGGCTCGCCTCATCGCTGACGGAGTAGTGCATGATCGAGAGCGCCTTATGCGCGACCTCGGCAAGTCGCTCCGGCTCGGCGACGAGCCGCGTGAGCACGCCCGCGCCGCCCTCCGTGGCCTCGTAGAGGAGGAAGCCGCTGCGCTCGTCACGCGTGGGCATCGGCTCGGCCAGGACCTCGCCCTCCTCGAGCTGGAACACCGCCTCGATGCCGCGCAAAAGCGCGTGCTGCAACGTCGCCTGCGTCGCCTGCGACAGGTGCTCCTGCAATGGCTGAAGCAGGAGCGCGTTCTTGCGGTCCTGCACGCTCGGGACAATCCATTGCCGCAGTGACGCTGTCGGGTCGCTTGGCTCGTCGCTCTCGTCCTCGTTTTTTGCCCAATAGCCGGAGATCGGGTCGATGTTGAAGCCGAACTGCGTGCGGTTGGCGCGCCGGCGTAGCCCCTTGTTGAGCCGGGTGATCGTCGCGCCTGGGCCGTAGGTGAGGCGCAATATCTCACCGTCCGCGTCTGCTGCGAGGCCCCGGCGCCGATCGACTTCTCCGTTTCGGATCGCGAGCTCGAACGTCGTTTGCAACTCGAAGCCCTGCCGTTGCCGCTCCTCGTCGTTCGCGGTGATCCGCTCCGCCGGCTGCGTGGCGACGTTCTCGATACGATACACGTGGTTGACGATCTCGGCGTCGCCGAGCGAAGCGCCGCAGGCGTGGCACATCGAGGCCGTATCGCTCCAATGACCAGCCCCACAGGACTTGCAGATGCGCACGGACTTGGTCGGTAGCCGCGTATCGGGCGTCGCGCTCCCCTGATGGCTGAGCGAGAGCATTGCGCGCACGACACGGTAGGCGCGGCCCTCGTGGTAGACGAGGCTGCGCGGACCGAACTCGGAGAGCGCGAGGAAGCGTGGCCGTTGCAGGTAGGTTTGACGACCGCGTCCGTCGTTTGTGGCGGGCACGTAGGCCATAAGTGGCAGCCGCGGGAAGTTGTATCCGGGCAGGAAGCCCTCGGTGGCGAGGTAGCGATACGTGTAGAAGTCGCTCGACTGCGTGCTCGTGCCCTTCTGCAGCAGCTCGAGCTGGTCGCGCGCCTGCAGATAGCGACTCTTCGCAGCCTTCTTCTCGCCGGCTGGCGCCGAATAGTCAGTCTCAGTGCGGTGCGCCGCGTCGCGCTGTTGCTCTGCCGCGAGGAAGAGATCGCGCCAGCGGTTGAACGCCTTGTCGAACTTGCCCACGGCCTGACCGACGACCTCGATCGCGAACTCGTCGCGACCCGGGTACCACGGTGCCAGCTCCTCGGTGAGGTCGTCCTCGAGCAGGTCGAGCACACGACGGATTCGGCGTATGGCCTCGTCCGTGGCGCGGGTGGTGTTCAAGGGCGCCCTCACCTCGGGTTTGAGCGGGCGACTGGGGTCGGCCAGCACGAGTAGCTCGGCGATCGAGGGATCGAGCGGCTCCTCAGTACACGCGAGCCAGACTGCGGAGAGGTGGCTCTCGACGAGGTCGCGGTTCGCGAGGTCGAGCAGCGGCGGACGAACCTCGCCGTGCACCATGCCCTTCGGATCACGGAAGAAGTACTGGTCGTGAGGGCCCTGCGACGAACAATAGGTCAGCACGAGCGCCGCCTGCCCGCTGCGGCCGGCGCGTCCGCTGCGCTGCGCGTAGTTCGCAGGCGTCGGCGGAACATTGCGCAGGTACACGGCGTTGAGCGCCGAAATATCGACACCCAGCTCCATGGTGGGCGAGCAGAAGAGCACCGGCAGGAAACGGTTGGCCTCCCCGATCTCGCGCAAGTGTTTCTCGTCGGCCGCCAGCTCCTGGCGCTCCTTCTCCCCGTACCGAAAGCGCTTCTCGCGCACGGCGCGCTTCTCGGCATCAACCTGCGCGGTGTGCTCGCGCGCCTCGAAGCCGAACAGGGGGTGCACAGGATCGCGCAGTAGCCGCGCAACGTTGGCGTAGAAATCTCGGAAGAACGCGCTCTCGTTCGGGTGTTTCGGGTCGATCGCAGGTGTGCCCCTCTTGAACAGCACGCAGGCATCGTTCAGGCGCCAACCGGTCTGGGTGCCGAAGGGTGTCACCTCCTCCGAAATCAGTCCATGCGTCGATGCGGCGCGAAGCAGCGCCTCGATGACCCCGTCGAGCTCTTTCGACTTGAGCGCGCGCACGGCGGCGCTGTCGTCCCAAAGCTTGCGCCCGCTCGGCGAGGTCGAGGCACGAAGCAGCTTCCCTAGCGCGCTGCGTGAACCACCGCGCACGATGAGGTCCTCGTCGCGCAGCGTCGTGTCGCGCCGCGAGGGCGGCGAGATCATCAGCCAGCGTGCGCGGCGCGGCTTCTCGTCGATGCCGAAGCCCCACGGCGCGCGTAGCCGACTGTGCGACTTCGCGACGATCTGCTCGACGGTGGTCGGTTCCAGCACCTGGCTGCGGATGGCCATCCACTTGCGAAGATGGTCGAGCAGCTCGCGGTACACGGCAGAGCGCGCGCGATGGGATGCGTTCCGAAGCACCGCGGGCGCGCTCGCGAACAGCTCTTCGTCGGCCGCCAGCTCGTCGAGGCCGAGGTAGTCGACCTCCACCAACGCGAGCTGCTCGAGATTGGGGTTGGTGTAGCGCCACCCGCGACGCTGATCGAACCAGACCCGGTACGACAGGACCTGGCGGAGCGTGCTCTCGGCCTCCTGCAGGTTGAAGCCCTTGAGCCCAGGCTCGAGCAACCACTCCGACCGAATCTCCGGGCTCGCCCGGTCGAAGCCGAGTGACTTCTGCTGCGCGCCCCCGAGCTCGTCGCTGCGCAGGCCCTTGTCACCGGCGATCTCCAGCGCACCAAGGAAAGCAGCGCGGATCAGGCTGACGAAGAGGAAGTCGTTGAAATGGCCCGATTGCAAGGCCGCGTCTTGTCGGTTGTCGGTGAAGCCCAGGAGCTTCCGGGTGTGCGGCGCGAGCCCCGAGTCTCCGCCGTGCATCCAGCGCAGCGCGCTGCCGACGAGCACCGTCGTCGCCGAGCTGCGACCCTCGGCGGAGAGCGACGCGAGCCGATTGCGGTCGCGGGCGGCGCCCCCCTGGGTGACGCCGCAGCGCAGGCAGAAGCGGAACTTGCCAGGCAGGAACCATACCTTGATGCCCACGCCTACCTTGCCGTTCGGTGCGACCATCTCCGAGCGCGGCCGCGCGCCCCGGTAGCTCGCCTTCAGGCGCGGGTTGCCGGCTGCGTCGTATTCAAGCCACGTCTCGGGGTAGTGCTCCTCGGAGTCGGCAAAGCTGAACTCGGCGTCGTGCGCATGCGGGGTGAGGAAGCCGAAGACCTCTCGGTCCGCGGAGTCTTCGGCGTCATGGGGCGCACTCTCGTCGTCGTCGTCCGGGCTCGTGGGCGCTGCGTCGTCGATGTCACGGGCGAGGAACCTCTTGTCGCCACCGTCGGTGACGAAGCGGACTGGGTGGTACTCGTGCCCGCAGTCGCGGCAGAAGTGTACCGGATAGAGACGCTTGTCGGGCTCGCCGGGCAGGAACTGCTGACCGTCCACGGTCACGGTGCGCTGGCCCGGTGCCTCGAGCGTGGCGTACGCGTGGCCCGCGCCCGAGATGAATTGATGCAGCTTGAACGCGAAGAAGCTCTGCGCGCTCGCGTCGGGAGAGCCCACCCGTTCACGCTCGGGGATGCTCGAGACCAGCAGCAGCGAGCGCAGCGCCGATCGACAGGCCGACACATCGCGCCCCGCGTCCGTGCTGAGGGCGCGCGCGGCCTCCTCGACTGTGAGCGGGCGAGCACGCACCCAACGCTGGTCGACCTCCGACCACGAGACGCCGAGCCGGGTCTCGACCCAGATGGTGAGGGGATGCGTCCGCAGCGCAGCGTCGGAGATGTTCGAGGCGAGGCCCGCGTCGATGGACGGCCCGAGGGCGGTCTGCACCGACTTTGCGCTCTGTGCCGAGTCGGTCACTCGCTCGAGCGTCTCGACGATGACGTTGCTCTCGGGGATCTCGATCGAAAAGAGCTTGGAGGCCACGCGCGCGACGACGCGCGCCTTGTCCTCGAGGGAGCCCTCGCTGGCCATGGTGGCCGAGGTGCCGATGCACTGAAGCTTCTCGGGGGAGAGACGCTCACGCACGCGGCGCACGAGGAGGGCTACGTCGGCCCCCTGGCGACCGCGATAGGTGTGCAGCTCGTCGAGTACCAGGAAGCGCAGGCCCGTGCAGTTGCCGATGACCCGGCGATCGAGCTCGTCCTGCCGGGTCATCAAGAGCTCGAGCATCATGAAGTTCGTCAGCAGGATGTCGGGCGGGTTCTCGGAGATGCGCCGCCGCTCCTCCGTGTCCTCCTGCCCCGTGTAGCGCGCAAACGTGACGGGCCTTTCGCCGGGCACGTTCTTGATGAACTTGTCGAGCTCTTCGAGCTGGCTGTTGGCCAGCGCGTTCATCGGATAGATGATGATCGCGCGCGTGCGCGGCGCTGTGCGCGTGCGCTTCTCGGCGAGTACGGCGTTCACGATCGGGATGAAGAAGCAGAGCGATTTGCCCGAGCCGGTGCCTGTGGTCACGACGTAGCTCTCGCCCTGGGCCGCGAGAGCGATGGCCTGCTCCTGGTGCTTGTGGAGCGAGAGCGGTGCGCCGTCGGCGCGGAAGATGTCTGCCGTGCGCGCCTCTAGCGCGCCTGGGCTGAGGTCCGCGAGCTTCGCGCCCTTCTTGTAGCTCGGGTTGATCTGGATGAGCGGCTCGGGCCAGAACCGCCCCTCCGCGTAGATCGCTACGACCTGCTCGCGAATGTCCTCCGCGTGGATCGTCGTGAACGACGTCGCAAACTTCCGGTACTCGCCAACCACGGTGTCGCGCAGCGAGAAGACGTCCATGCTCTTGGCGCTCACCCCATCCCCCATTGTTCGATCAGCCTTCGGCCCGCCACCACCAAGCCGTTTTATCCTGGGTTGCCGGCGCGAGACACCACAAGAGAGCGCTGGGGACACTGCCGCACCGGTGGAGAAGTGGAAAACCCGCGCCTGCCGCGTCATCCCGAGCTTGCCCCGCCGCGCCGTGCGCGGTTTCCCACTTCCCCACCGGCGCTTGGATAACGCTTCGCGTTTCCCACAGTGCCCCCAGCGCCGACGACGGCTATTTCTTCAATTTCCTGAGAGAGAAGAAGAGAGACGTGACCGCGCCGCCCTGGATGATGGACGATGCCCATCATGGTCGACGCCGCTCCCGACCCGATCACGCTGAAGGAGGTGCAGCTGCGCCTGGGTGTACCCCAGCACGTGCTGATCCACTTGTGCGAGAAGGGCGTGATTGTCCCGGACTTCGCCGACACGTCAGGGCGGGGGAAGCGGCGCGAGTTCTCGCGGCGGAACCTGTTCGAGTTCGGCATCGCGCTGACGCTGCGCTCGTTCGAGGTGTCGGTCGCGACGACGGCATTCATCGTGCGCCTGGTCCGGTCGTTCGAGCGCGCGGTCGCGAAAGCCGTGCCTGGCTTCAAGCTGTCGGAGTTCCTGTCGACCAAGGGGGCCGGCCTCGACCTGCATCTGTTCGATGGCGCCCAGCTGGTCTTCGCCGCCAGCGGCGGTGGGCTTGCGAGGCCACTGCTGCTGGGCATCGACTTGACGGACGCGGGGCACGGCCCCGCAGCCCGGCCGCGGCTCGAGCGACTCGACGAGCTGCCGCGCGTCTTTGATGGTCACCTCGAGCTCGACCTGGTGCGGATCGCGCGTCGAACCACTGAATAGGCGTTGCGCCATGAGAGACAGTGTCTATCATGGCGACCATGGGGGCGGCGAGGAAGGTTCGTGAGGAGCAGAGCACCGGCGCGGACGGGCGCGCGCCGCTCTCGGCGGAGATGGTCGCGTTCGTCGATCACCTCGCCGAGCTCCTCGCCACTGAGTTCGCCGCCGCGATGAAAGGCGGGCACGATGCGGGCAGCGATCTACGCGAGGTTCTCGAGCGAGAACCAACGGGAACAGAGCATCGACGATCAGATTCGGGTCTGTAGGGAGTTTGCCAGCCGAGGCAACATCACCGTCCTCTCGGACCACATCTACTTCGACGAGGCGCAGTCCGGCTCGATCCGGGCGCGGCCGGGGCTCGAGGCGCTGAAGGCGGCGGCGGAGGCGAAGCAGTTCGACGCGTTGCTGGTCGATGACTCGTCGCGGCTCTCGCGCGACAACCAGCACTTCAACACGCTGCTGTGCCTGTTCCAGTATTGGGGCGTGAGCCTGATCTCGGTGAGCGACGGACTCGACATGCGCGAGGAGCACGCGAAGGTCGCCTACCAGTTCCGCGGCATCATCAACGAGCTCTACCTCACCGATCTGAAGAAGAAGACGCACCGCGGGCAGATGGGGCAGGTGCTGCGCGGCTTCTCGATGGGTGCGAAGGGCTATGGCTACAAAAGCGTCCCGGACGGGCAGACGAAGTTCGACAAGAAGGGTCGCCTCCGCGCCGACGGGTTCAAGCTCGTCGTCATCCCGGAGGACGCGCGGATCGTGCAGCGCATCTACGCGGACTTCATCAACGGCAAGGCGATCACGAAGATCGCGAGGGAGCTCAACGACGAGCAGGTGCCCACCAAGAGCAAGCTGCGTGGCGGCTGGAACGTGTCGACGCTGTCCCGCATCCTCAAGGACGAGAAATACACCGGCAAATACGTGTGGAACCGCACCACCCACGTGAAGGATCCGCTGTCCGGCAACCGGAAGAAGATCGAGCGCGCCAAGGAAGAGTGGGTCAGCCAAGAGCGAACCGAGATGCGGATCATCTCGGACGAGGTGTGGGCAGCGGCCCAGAAGCGCTGGGCCGAGATCGACCGCACCTTCCCGATCCGGCGAAGCAAGCGGGTGGAGCACGCCCCGCAGAGGAGCTACGTCGAGGCGAACCCCACGCACCTGCTGTCCGGCAGCCTGAAGTGTGGCTCGTGTGGCGGGGCGATGGCGCTCGTGAGCGGCAAGGGCAGTGGCTACTACGGATGCCTGAACGGCTCCCGTCGGTCGTGTCAGAACCGCGTGCTGATCGCGCGCAAACGGCTCGAGGACAAGCTCGTGGGCGCGCTGAACCAAGAGGTGCTCCGGCCCGAGGTGCTCGAGCTCGTCTACGAGCGGACGGCCGCCAAGATCCGCGAGCACTTCAAGCACGTGCCGGAGGAGCTGCGGATGAAGAAGCTCGAGCTGAACCGCGCGGAGACCCGGGTGCACAACTTCATTGAGTTCATCGCCTCCGGCCGCGCGACGCCGGGGCTCGCAGAGGCCCTTGCGCAGGCGGAGGAGCGGGTGAAGGCGCTCACGTCGGACGTCGTGAGCATGGAGTCGGCGAAGGACCATGTCTTCACGCCGCCGCCACGTGCGTGGATCGCCGACCAGCTCGCCAGGCTGAACGATCTCCTGTCCAAGCGAACCGAGAAGGCGGCGATCGCCCTGCGGGACCTGACCGGCCCCGTGACGCTGACGCCGGAGGTGCCCGAAGTAGGAAAGCCCTACTTCATGGCTTCGTGCAGATTGAACGCGCTGAACCTACTCTCCGTCGCCGAGGGCGGCGGTTCGAATAGGTCGCACTGGTGGAGGCGCAGGGAATCGAACCCTGGTCCGCGAGGCATCAAATGCAACTTCGTTCACGTGCGTAGTCGCTGTATCCCCAGCAACTGGGCTCGCGGATTCGGCCGCGACCTATCTCTCCCTGAGTCGATCACGCTATCGAGAGCGCCCTCACGTGATCCAGCCCTAGTGATTGACACCCTCGGGCTACCAGGACGATCTGGCCTTCGGATGTTGCTAGCGGTTGTTAAGCCGCGAGAGCAAGAGTGTCGTTGTCGTTCGCACTTATAACGTCCCGCTTGATGAGCGGATCGGGAGCCGCCACACGCAATTGCATTCTCCGTCCCCACGTCGAAGCCGGTCGCCCCCGTGGGATGAATCTGTGACGCCCTCAGCCTAAGGCTGGCGCGCGCTGGGTCAACCTTCCTTTTTCTCCTCGGCCTTGGGCTCGACGGGCTTGAACTCGGCGGGCGCCGCGGAGCCCTCGCCCCAGAAGTACTTGTCGAGCTCGGTGAACCAGATGCGCTGGCCGGTCTCGGACACGAGGTCGAGGCGGTACTCGTTGATGAGCATCTTGGAGTGCTCGAGCCACTGCTGCCACGCTTGCTTGGAGATGTTCTCGAAGATCTTCTGGCCGACGGGGCCTTTGAGGGGGGGCTTCTCGAGCCCTTCGGCTTCGCGCCCGAGCTTCACGCACTGAACCATCCTGGCCATGGTCGCCAGATAGCGCAGGCCCCGGTGGGCGTCGAGCGGGGGGAGGAAGGGCGCCGCGCGGACGCCGTACCAGACGCGGTGGAACCCGTGCGCCGTCTGCCGCTCGCCCCGTTCTGGAAGGCCCAACGCAAGCTGGCGCGCGAGCTAGCGGAGGAGGCGTGCCTCGAGCCGAACGAGCTCGTGTACTCGTCGGGCGTGACGCTGGAGCCGGGGGGCAAGCGGGCGCTGGTGACGTTCGCGCTGACGCGCGAGGTGCTGGTGGTGGATCTGGGCGCGGAGCTGACGTGGTCGCTGCTGCCGCTGGAGGCGAAGCCGCCGATGGGAGAGGGCTTCCTGGGCGGGAGCTGGACGCGCGCCTACCCGACGGCGTCGCCGGAGATGTGGGCGGTGGAGGACGCACACCTGGGCGGCGGCGGGATGGATCCCGCCTCGACGGTGGGCCTCGTGAACGTGAAGACGCGCGCGCGTGTGCTGAACCTGACAGACTCGAAATTCTGTGAAGGCACGGTGGCCTGGCGCTTGTCGCCGAACCGGCGCTGGCTGGCGGCGTCTTGGTACGACGACCGGCCCCGCGCCAAGGCATCGCGCGTGTTCTTGCGCGTGTTCGACACGCGCGACGGGACGCTGGCGCACGAGCTGGCGCTTCCTCCCGACGACGACTTCCACGGTCAGCTGGCGGTGGCGGTGGACGACGCGGGCACGTCGGTGGCGTTCGCGGATGAGCGCGGCGTGAGGCTCCTGGAGATGAAGACAGGAAAGGTGGCGCTCCAGGACCCGACTGACGACGTGTGCGCGCTGGTCCTCACCCGCGCGACGCTGGTGATCGACGGCCGAAAGACGCGCTTCTTCGACCGAGAGCGCGCGGCGTTGCGAGGCACGCTCGAGGGCGTGGGGCGCTTGCTGGACGTGCGCGCGGAGCGCGCCGTGTGGTGGCGCCGCGGTCGGGCTGGGCTGTCTTTCACCGGCGTGGACCTGACCACGGCAGAGCCCCGCGCGTGGCTGCAGAAGGGCGCGTTTGGCCCTGTGCCCGAGGAAGGTGCCGAGTGGCTCGCCGCGCACGACCTGGAGAGTGGCCGCACGGCGGTGGTGTCGAAGAAGGAGCTGGTGGTGATCGAGCCGCCGCGCTGACTTGGCCTGCAGCGCGTAGCGCGCAGCGCAAGCGCTGCCCGAAAAGGTGAGGAAGACATTGCGCGCGCAGCTCGTACGGGGGCGTGGTAGACCCGCGCCGCGCGACGGTGATGCGGTCGCTTGCCGGGAGGACTTCTGATGATGAAGCGATGGATTGGGGCCGTGCTGGCGGGGCTCTTGGCCCTGGTGGCAGGCCGGAGCGCACACGCGCAGATTTCAGTGGGGCCGGACGCCTCGAACCACATCATGGCGGACAACATCGCCGCGGGCGTGCTGGCGTTCACGGACATCAGCGGCACGGGCGCGCTGGTCACCACGGGGGACGACGCGGCCGGGACGGTGACGTTCCCGGTGGGCAACTCGCTGTTCCTGTACGGCGCGCTTCGCACGCAGCTGCGCGTGTCGACCAACGGCTACATCTCGACCTTGCTCACGGACACGGGGGGCGACTGGAGCAACGACTGCCCCGCTCCCGTGCTGCCGGGGACGGGCGGCGGCGATCGCCTGTACGTGTTGCACGACGACCTGGACGTGGACGTCTACTACGAGTTCATCCCGGCCAACAACATGAGCATCATCCAGTGGCAGGGGACGTACCTGAGCAATGGCGCTCCGGTGAATTTTCAGGCACAGATCTTCCACGCGCTCGACGTGGTGGCCTTCGTCTATGACACGGTCAGTCAGACGGGCTCGAGCAGCACGACAGGCGCGCAGAACGCCGCCGCCACCATCGGCCTCAACTTCGCGTGCAACACAGCGGGGTCCATCCCGAACGGCAAGAACATCGTGTTCGGCACGCTGGCGATGACGGAGCTGCGCTTCGACCAGCCTCTGGCCGACAACGACGAGTACTTCGAGCTCGCGGGCGTGCCGGGCTTCAGCCTGAACGGGCTGACGCTGGTCGTGATCGGCGACGGCAGCGGTGGCTCGGGCGTGATCGAGTCGATCACCCCGCTGACCGGCAACGCCTTCTCCAGCAACGGCGACACGCGCTTCGTCGGCGCAGAGAACACGTTCACGCTCGGCACGGCCAGCGCCATCTTCGGCGGAGCCGCCGGCCTGAACTTCGAGAACGACGACACGACGACGGTGCTGTTGGTTCGTGGCTTCACCGGCTCTGGTGGCCAAGACCTGGACACCAACGACGATGGCTTCCTGGACGTCTTGCCCTGGACGCAGGTGGTCGACGCGGTCTCCAACTTGTCGACCGGCTCCGAGCTGCCCTACGCGACGGCGCAGGTGGGTCCGGACGGCACCGCGTCAGCGTTCCACATCCAACGTTGCATCGACCTGACGGGGCCCTGGGTGATCGCGGCGCCGGATCCGGCGACTGGCAACGACAGCCCGCTGAACCTGAACCTGTGCCCGACCTGCGGCGACAACGTGGTGACCTTCCCCGAGCCGTGTGACACGGGCGTGGCCTCGGCGACCTGCGACGCCGACTGCACCGCGCCGCTCTGCGGCGACGGCGTCCTCAACCTGCTCGCGGGCGAGAACTGTGACGACGGCAACCTGATCCCCAGCGACGACTGCCCCACGAACTGCCAGCCAGCGACCTGTGGCGACGGCTTCCTGCACTTGACGGCCCCCGTGCCCGAGGTGTGCGACACCGCGGGCGAGTCCATGTCTTGCGACGCGGATTGCACCGCGCCCTCGTGCGGCGACGGGACGCTCAATGGCACCGCTGGCGAGGCCTGCGACGACGGCGGCGAGTCGGCGACCTGCAACGTCGACTGCACCACGGCGATGTGTGGCGACCTGACCGTGAACAACACGGCCGGCGAGACCTGCGACGACGGCATGCGCACGACGACCTGCGACAGCGACTGCACCGCGGTGAGCTGCGGCGACGGTCATGTCAACATGACCGACGGCGAGGAGTGCGACGGCGACGGCGCTGGCAACGGCGGCGAGACCCTCGCCTGCGACACCGACTGCACCGACTCGATGTGCGGCGACATGGTGGTGAACACCACCGCCAACGAGGAGTGCGACGACGGCGCAGAGACGGCCGCCTGCGACGACGACTGCACCACGGCCAGCTGCGGCGACGATCACGTCAACGCGGCTGCGGGTGAGGAGTGCGACGACGGCAACACCACCGATGGTGACGGCTGCGACTCGAGCTGCCTGGACGAGGGCGGCATGGGCGGCGGCGGCGCTGGCGGCGGCAACGTCGGCGGCGGCGGCGGCGCAGGTGGCGGCAATGTCGGCGGCGGCAACGTCGGCGGCGGCGCCACGGGCGGCAACGGCACCGGTGGCAACGGCACCGGCGGAGACACCATCGGCGGCAACGGTAGCGGCGGCGGCGACGATGGTGCGACGGATGACGGTGGCGGCTGCGATTGCGCCACCGCGGGACGCGACAGCTCGCCGTTCGCGCCCTGGGCGCTGATGTTGGGCTTGGGGCTGGCGGCTCGCCGGCGCCGCCGCGCGGCCTGAACAGTAACCAGAAGCACGAAGACGCACGCTGGGCCCTCGGGCTCGGCGTGCGTTTCCGCCTTGTGCACGGTCAATCTGGGCTCGCGTGGATCGTTTCGCTGATAAGCTCCTGCCGCTCCAAGGACGGTCTCCGTCGAGCTAAGCCGCTGCTGGCACACTTGAGCCCGACTTGCTTGCGCGCCGTCGAAGGCGCTGCGGCGGGCATGCGTGGCGCGCGGCCAATACGAGGTGACGGTCGAGCACGTCTTGCAGCAGCTGCTCGACGCCGTCGACTCGGACGTGGGGCTGGTGCTTGCTCGCTTCGAGGTCGACGTCGCGCGCCTCGCGCGTTCGCTGGTCGAGACGATCGAGTCGGTGCGCAGCGGCAATCCTGGCAAGCCGGTGCTGTCGCCGCTGCTGGTCGAGTGGATCGAGGATGCCTGGATGATCGCCTCGATCGATCAGGGCTAGTGGTTTCCGCCCTTTGCCACTCCGCCGTCCACTTGCTGCGCGCCCTCGGGCTCGGGCGGCGGAGGTTCACTCCTTGCGCACCATGGCCCCGAGGCGCCACGCCAGGGCTCACCTCGGCCGTTTTCTGCGGAAGAGGGAGTAGAGGATGAGGGCCGGCAGTCCGACCGTCACGGTCAACCGGCCGGCGAGATCGAGCCAGCGAGTTGAATGTCCGTCTTTGCCATCACGGGCGCGTGGCTCCCGGGTTGCCTCGGATTGGGCAGACCGCACGGGAGAGGCCTCGTGTCCTTCGATCACAACGGTCGGGAGGATTCGGCGCGCCACGTCGTCTGCCCAAGCCTCCTCACCGCGCTGGAAGCTCTGCGCGAGCGTGTAGGTCATCTCGCCCACCGGAAGGACGTACGTGACGAAAGCGGTGAGAGAACCGTCTGCGTCGGGGACGGTCAACGCGAAGCGGACTTCGAGCGCGTCTCGACCGGAGATCTGCGTCATCCGATGGGAGCTTCGCTCCAGCGTGGCGCCGGGACGACTGCCCAGTGCGCCATCGATGATGGTTCGAACCGTCCCGCCGGCATCATCCAGGCTCACGCGCTGCTCGATACGCCGTAGGTGAACGATCAAAGCCTTTTCGCCGCGCCGCAGGACCCCCATCGCGACCGTTCGCTTGGCGTCTGAGATTTGGTCCAACGCGGCGAAGTCGAGCCCTTCGCAGGCTTCCGTGCGATGGCCTTGCGGCCATTGCACGCAGAGCCGCTCCTCGGCCGCCGGCTGGAGCGTCAGCGAGAGCCTCCCGGGCTCGACGAACTGAAACGGGTGAGCCTCGCTCGTCGCGAGCACGAGACAGCCAACCACCGCCGCGAACGGAAGCCTCATGGATCAACGCCCATACCCCATCGGACACAGTGCGCCGACCCATGTCGCGGACCGCCGGTCGTTGCTCTGCGAATTTGCGCATGCGCCCGCCGTGGGCGCCGGAATATGGCTGCAGATCGCAGTCACGAGGGGCTGTCGCGCGGTACCGGACATCAAGTCGGGTGGTCGCTCACTCGCAGATCAAGTTCACCACGGTCGTCATGTCGGCGACCGTCAGCGCCCCGCTGTCGTTGTTTCCGCTCGGCGGTCATCATCCTTCAGTCGACCGTCGCCGGGGCGCTTGGTCAGCCCCAGCGGGCGCGGCGGGTCGCGATCAACCACGCCTCGAGCTCGGCGGCGTTCGGCGCTTGTGCGGGCAGCGGCGAGCTCTGTTCGGCACGGTCGAGTAGCCCGAACGCGCGATCGATCTCGGCGCTCCAGCGCGCGACGTCGGCTTGGGAGAGCTCGGTGCGCTCGGCGCGTTGCTTGATTTCGATCAGCTCGGAGGCGGCCTGAAAGCCGTAGGGCGCGAGCAGCTCGCGCACATCGGCGACGAGCTCCCCGGTGCTGAGCAGGTGCGCGCCGGTGAGCGCGGTGCGCAGCACGTACAGCGCCTTCTTGGCGCTGGGCTTCTGCGCGAGCGCCTGGCGCTGACTGGTGGCAAAGCCGCGGTAGTGGTGGTGGTAGCGGCGCGACAGCGAGCGGCGCACGAGCGGCCGCAGCTCGTCGAGCAAGGGGTGCTCGACCAGCGTGCTGGTGCCGAGCACGCGCTCCAGGTAGTTGCCGTTGCCGCTCAGGAGGCCCGACAGCAGCATGCCGAGCTCGTTGGAGGTGTAGTCGATCTCCACGCCCTCGATGGTCTCTGCCCGATCGAAGGTGAGCCGCGGCTCGGCGAGGCCGAGCAGACGCGCAGTGTCTTCGACGTGGATGGCCTTCATGTCGATGTCGCTGTCCGGCGACGGGAAGCCATAGGCGTGGGCGCCGCTGAGGTAGACCACGAGGTGCTCGCGGCCCGCCTCGGCGAGCACGGCGTCGACGACGCGCAGTTGATGTTGATCGAGCAGCTCGCGGCCCTTCATGGCTCCTCTTCCCAGGTGGCCTCGGGCGCGGGGGGCGCGTCACGCCCCCAAGGCCCCGGCTCGCCCGCCACCGACCGGCGAGCGAGCTCCAGCCTGACGCGGCGGAGCAAGCGATCTGCACGGGTGACGTCGGGGTGGTGCGGCAGCCGCGTGTGCGCGCGCGCGTGCTCCAGCTCCGGCAGCATCTCCTCTGCCTCTCGCAGCACGTCGACGAGCGGCACTTGAGCGCGCTTGATGGCGAGCAGGCGCTCCTTGCGCGCGCCGGTGGCCTCGAAGCAGGGCTCGCCGTGCGAGAGCCAATCTTGGGCCAAATACAAAAGGCGCAGCAGGTTGTAGGCGTTCTTCGGCCGGAGCTCCCGTGGTGGCTCGAAGCTCGTGTCTCCATCGCGCGCGAACCCGACCAGCGACGCGAAGTCGCACGCGGGGAGGAGCCCCTGATCGTGCATCGAGCGGTACAGCTGCTTCACATACTCCCTGGTGCGATGACGCGCCTCGGGCGCGGGCGTGTCCGGGGGCAGGGTGGCGCTGGCGAGCTTGTCGGCCACCTGATCCAAGCTCAGGGACCCGTCCGCTCGCAGCCACGCCAGCACGACGGCGCGGTGCTCGGCGAGCCGCGCGGCTTGCTCGAGCCGGCGCAGCTGCGACACAGCGTACCTCGCGAAGCTGCCGTACACGTCGCGCGACACGAACGCGTCGCGCTCTGCGAGCAGCCACTCGCCGACCGGGTCGAGCGCGCGCGCGTTGGGCACGAACAAGGTCTCGAGCGTGTTGGGATCCGCGCGCAGGGCCTGGCGAATGGTCTTTTCGATCTCCCAGAACGTGGCGCTGCCGTCCAGGCTGACCAGGTCCTCGATGGGCTCGGTGAGGCCAACGCTGAAGCTCAGCGGCCAGGCGAACACGCCGCGCTCGTCGGTGTCCGAGCCCTCGTCGGCCAAGCCCCACGCGCGCGAGCCGACGGTGGTGCGCAGCACGATCGTGCCGTGGAGCGCCTCCCACGCAGCGAAGCGGCGCGTCGCGTAGCGCGCTTGACCCATCTTGCGGACCAACACGTCTTGGCGCGCGAGCTCCGCCACGCCGACGCCCACCAGGTCGACCCACACGCGCTCGCCCTCCACCCGCGTCACGCGCCCCACCGCTCCCATGGGCAGCTCGCGCTCGCCGACCAGCGTCACCGCCCGCGTGGTCACCTCGGTGCCGTGTGGCAACGGCACTCGCGTGGGGTCGATCGCGCTGAGCGCGCGGATGCGGAGGTCGGACATGGCGGCCGGCGATGAAGAGGATTGCGTTATCGTGAGCAGCCCGCAACCGCCGATGAGCCCTCCCAGCCCCTTTCGATTTCACCTGGCTTGCCGGGTGCACCAGACAGCAGGATTCTCCCGTGCCCTCTGAACCATCAGCGCCGAAGGCTCCTTCTCGTGCCGACTGGCACGGGAGATTCCCTCCGCTGCCACCCAGCTTGCGCGGGCGGGCTCGCGAGCTCGCCACGTTGACCGCGCTCATCCGTCGCGATCACCCCACCGCGCTGGCGCTGGTTGGTGGCGGAGGCAGCGGCAAGAGCACGCTCGCCGCCGCGCTCGGCCACCGTCTTCGGCGCCATTTCGACGGTCGCATCGCGTGGATACGCATCGGCGCGTGGGATCCGCGCACGGTGCTGGAGATGATCGCGCTCGGCCTCGGGCACGCACCCGGCGAGGACCCGGCACGCACCGTTCGCCGCGCGTTGGGCAAGACGCAGATGTTGATCGTGCTCGACAACCACGAGAGCGACGTCGCCACGGCGGCGGTGCTCGGCAAATTGCGCGGCGTGCCCGTCACGTGGATCCTGACTGCGCGGCGCTGCCTGCTGGGAGGGGTGACGATCTTTCCGGTGGTGCCGCCGCTGATCGAGCGGCGCGAGATCCTGTTTCCGCGGGTGGCGAAGCTGACGCGCAAGTTGCGCTGGAACGCGGTCGCGCTCGACATCGCCGATGGCCTGGTGGCGAGCGGCCGGGCGACGCTGGACGATCTGCAGGGCGCGCTGGTCCGCGCTCGGGTGGATCGCATTACAGCGATGGCCCACGAGGACGACGTGCCCGAGGTGCGCGCGGTCGTGCTGTTCGCCCTCTCGCTCCTGGGCTCGATGGAGAGGCGGCTGCTCGCCGTTCTGGCTTCGTCTCGCGGAGACGCCATCGGTGAGCAGGCGCTGATCACGATCGCGCGGGGAGGCGCGCGCGGTCCGTCGGCGCTCGCCTCGCTGCGCGAGGTCCGGCTGGTGCAGGAGCCAGCGCCGCGCAGCTTCGCCCTCCACGCCACCGTGCGCGCCGCGCTCGAGCGCGCGCTCAAGCTCGATCCGGTGCCAGTGGTGCGCTTCTATCTGGAGCGATTCGAACGCGATCCGCGCGAGATCGCGCAACATCCCAGCCAGCTCTTCGCGCTGATGGATTTCGCGCAGGAGGCGGGGGACGTGGGGTTGATCGTGCGCGTGAACGCGCTCGCAACGATGCTTTCGGAGGTGGGCGCCGAGCCGCTCAGTGCACCGTCGGGTGGCTCGGAGTTGGTGTAAGGTGGCCGCGATGGCACCCCGCGCGGTGGTGAGTTGGCTCCGTTGGCCGGCGCCGCTCGTGCTCGTCGCGATCGCGCTTCACCTCGTCTACCTTTGGCCAGGAGGCCCAGATGGTCACAGCCTGAGCGCGCGCGCGCTCGCCATCGACGAGGGCACCGTGCTGTACGACTCCCTGCGGATCACCCGCGGTGCGGTCATGTACCGCGACTTCTTCGAGTTCCAAGGTCCGGTCTTCTACTACCTCCACGCGCTGCTGTTCGCCGCTACCGGTGCGAGCGTGCTCGCCGCTCGCGTGCTGTTCGTCGCCTCGAGCGCGATCAGCACCGGCGTGATCGCGTCGTTGGCGACGCGTGTGGGAGGCCGTTGGGCAGGGGCTGGCGCGGGCGCGTTTCATGCGCTCGTGCTCGTGCCGATGTGGCCGCACGCGTATCCGCACTGGTACGCCGAGACGTTCGTCCTCTTGGGCGTCGCACTGCAGCTCGACGCGGCGCCGCGCTCTCTGCGGCTGGGCGCCGCCGGGCTCTGCTTTGGGCTGGCTGCGCTCACCATTCAGTCGCTGGGCGGACCGTGTCTCGTGGCGGCGGTCGCCGCGGCCGCGCTCGTGCCTCTATCGGAGCGCCGGGTCTCCGACGCGGGGCGGGCGGCGCTGCCCATCGTCGCCGGCGCGCTCGTCCCCGTTGGGATCGCCGCAGCGTACTTCGCCGCTACCGGAGCCCTCGACCAGTGGATCTACGACACCCTGGTGTGGCCATCGACGCACTACGGCTTGATGCAGACCGACGCGAGGCACTATGGCGCGCACTTCGGCGCCTTGCTCGATGCCCACAAAGCCATGCCGGCGCCGTTGTTCTTGCTGGCCATCCTCGCCTGGGGCGTCCTGCTCGCGCTGCCGTTTGCGACCCTCCCGACCGCGGTGCGCGCCCTGCGCGCCCTGCGCGCCGGCGAACGCTCCGCCCAAGCGCCGCTGTCGTTGTCGCTGGTGGCGCTGGCCGCTATCGTTCCGCTCTGGCTCGGCGTGACGCGCCCCGACGTCACGCACGTGGCGTTCGTCGCCGGGCTGTCGCTTCCGGTCGCGTTCGCCACACATGTCGCGCTCGCGCGTAGCGCGAGGATCGTCGGCATCGCGATGCTCGCGGCCACCGTCCCGGTGTATGGCTTCAAGCTCGTCACCACCATCGACGCGCCGCCCACGACCGACTGGCGCGAGGCCGCGACAGCCAACTCTCGTGACATCCTCGAGCTGGTCCCGCCCGGGGACACCGCTGTGCTCGCGCTCGGCGGCGGCTTCACACACTTGTATGGGCCCGCTTCGGCCATCTCCTTCACGTACCTGCCGCAGCCGCCGGGCTATTACACCGAGCCTCAGTGGCGGCGCATGGCGAAAGAGATCGCGCAGCATCGACCGGCTGCGCTGTTGCTGACGCCGCAGCTCGTTGCGCATTTCGCCACGGTTGGGCTCGATCTGCGTGCGACCCACCGCGTGGCGTGGCTGGGTGACGGCGTGCTGGTGCTTCAGCGCCGCGAAGCCGAGGCGGTGGGCGACTGCCCCAGCCTGAGGATCGGGGACGCGGGCTTCTCGGGGTCGTTCTTGAGCAACGGCAGGCTCGCGGTGCTGACAGCGCCGCTGGTCTCGCCGTTGGGTGGACCCGGCCCGGACGAGATCGGCTTCAAGTACCGTGCAGCCGACAACCTCGCTCCCGGGCGTTACGACCTCGCCGTCGCACCGTTCGGCCTCGAGGTCGCCTCTCCCGCGGTGTTCGTTGGCGTGGACGGCGATCCGCGTTCGAGCGGCTACGGGCAGCTGTTCGCGGCGGTGTCAGGCACACTCACGATCCACGAACGAGACTTCGCGGTGCTGGGAGCATCCCGTGGGCGGCTCGACGATGTCGTGCTGCGCGAGGTGGGCGAGGACGGTCATGCGCGCGGAGACGCATGCCTCCACCTCGCCCAGGCCTCATGGGACACCACGGATGGTGTGTGTGGCTCCGGCTATCGCATCCCCGACGGTGCAGGCGGCACCAACGAGGTGCTCCAGGACTGCCTGCTGGGTGCGGGCTGCTGCGACGCGCAGCTGGCGTGTCAGCGCGCGCCTCGATGTATGCCGTGCATGCTCGGCGTCCTGCAGCAAGGATGCGAGGCGGTGCCCGCGCTCGCCTCGCTGCAGGCCTGCGTCGACGCCTCCGGATGTCAGTGACGCGCGCCCGTCAGGCAGCCACGACCGCGGACTGGTTGATGTCGAGCAGCATGCGCACCGAGTCGGCGTAGGTGCTGCCACGCGCGCAGCGACCGCCCCGCAGCTCGAACACCTCGCAGAAGGTGGCGGGCTGGATCGGCGGCGGGCGTGAAGAGCTGGAGCGAGAGAGCGGCGGCACGCTCTTGCGCGGGTGCCGGATGCCGCACTCGGCGACGACCACCAGCCCGGCGTCATGCACGGTGCGCGGCTCGATGATGGCGGTGAGGGTGCCATCCATCATGCTGCGGAACGACGCGATCACCGCGTGGATGCCGCGAACACGCTCGTCACGCGCGGCGTGGAACCACTCCACCTCCGGGGCCAACATGGCTGAGATCCACTCCCAGTCACGCCGGTTGAAGGCGTCGTAGTAGCACTTGACCCAGTCGACGTTGCTTTGCTTCGCGTCCACGAGTCACCTCCAAGCACGGGCCAGGCCAACACCCGGTCCCCCCAAATCCACGGAAAGTAGCGTCTTGTGGGATGGTCGCATGGATCACCCTGGGGTCGGGCCCGGATCAACGCCGCACCGGGGGAACCAAGGCCCGTACTACAGTGTAGGCGGATCGCTTCCGGCGTCGAGCGCGAGGTTGAGCTGGAGCACGTTCACGGTGGGCTCGCCGAGCAGGCCGAGGAAGCGAGCCTGGGTGTGCTGGTCGACCAGGGCCTGGACCGTCTCGATCGGGAGACCTCTGGTGCGGGCGACCCGCGCCACCTGGTACTGGGCAGCCGCAGGCGAGACGTGCGGGTCCAGGCCGCTGCCGGAGGCGGTGACGAGGTCGATCGGGATGGGCGCGGTGTTGCCAGGGTCCGCCTCGCGCAGCGCCTCGATGCGGGCTTTGACCGCGTCCGCGAGCGCCGGGTTGGTCGGTCCGAGGTTCGAGCCAGACGAGGCGCCCGCGTTGTTGGCGAACGGCCCGGTGGCGGAGGGCCGGCTCCAGAAGTAGCCGGCGTCGCTGAAGGGCTGGCCAATGAGGCGGGAGCCCAACACCCGGCCGTCACGCTGGATCAGGCTGCCGTTGGCCTCTTGCGGGAACACGGCCTGCGCGGCACCCGTGACGGCCGCGGGATAGATCACCCCGCACAGCACGGTGAACGACGCGAGGAACACGAGCGCGGGACGAAGGAGCGAGAGCATGGCGAGTTCTTTCAGACGAGGCGGAGGGCGGTCAGCAGGACGTCGATGGCCTTGATGCACGGGAACGGCAGCACCACCCCGCCGAGCCCATAGATCAGGATGTTGCGGCGCAGGATCTCCGGAGCCGGCCCGGGCTTGTAGGCGATGCCGCGCAGCGCGAGCGGGATGAGGGCCAAGATGATGAGCGCGTTGAAGATCACCGCGGAGAGAATGGCGCTGCTCGGCGAGGTCAGCCGCATCAGATTCAGGGCCTGCAGGGAGGGATAGGTCGCGCCAAACGCCGCCGGGATGATGGCGAAGTACTTGGCGACGTCGTTGGCGATGCTGAAGGTGGTCAGCGCGCCGCGCGTCATCAGGAGCTGCTTGCCGATCTCGACGATCTCGATCAGCT